>JBAOHZ010000009.1:3210000-3810000 GCA_037045225.1 Nitrospira sp. | reverse complement strand
CAGCCGCCAACAAGACTCGCCCCACACTCAACATCGCCGACACCTGCTTCACGCCCATAGTGACCTCCTTTATAAACTCTTGCCCGTTTTCACTTTCGCCCGTTTTGTGGGAAGCGGCACCGTCAGCACCGGACAGCCGGCTGTCCGGACAACCTTCTCCGCCGTGCTGCCGAAGAAGATCTTCTCGACTCCGCCGAACGATCCCCCGTAACTTCCCATAACCACCAAATCAACCCCTTCCACTCGAGCCGTGCGTGCAATCTCCTCGAAGGGACAACCGTCCGCAAGCAACCGGCGAATCGTCACGCCCTTCGCGTCGTCCCTGGCCAGCAATTGTCGGGCATTCAGGCGGGCAAAATGATGCAGCTGTTTTTTCTGTTTCGCGGCCTCGGAGGCCGATGCCAATCCGAGTCGATTCAGCGCGTCTAAACTCTTCGTATCGACGACGTGCAGCAGGAGCACCTCCGCCTGATAAGACCTCGCAAAGGACAGTGCAATCCGGAAGGCTTCCTCGGAGCAGGAAGAAAAATCCACCGGCACGAGAATCTTGGTGAACAAACGATCCGCCATAACTTCCACCCATCGCTCCTACTTCCATCATCAGCAAGGCCGATGCCCGACGGCGAAGAGCCAAGATGGCCAGTTTTTCTTACACCATCAGCCCTACGCCATCAACTCCGAATTCTCCGGGGGGTGTCCTGCTACAGCCAATCCCCGTGTTCTGTAGCGGAACGCCACAGAGCGGCAAGGCGCCTATGGCATGCGTTAATTAGCACGACGGCGGAGAGGACGCCTGTCATGCCATACGTACGCTACAGGCTCTGAGACTTCCTCATGCCCTACGGTCCCATGACGATGCTCCCGTCTCAAATGGCATTCCTCTTGCTGGACCAGTCAATTAAATGGAGACCATCATGTCTCGAACGCAGTGGCTGTTCTTTGGAGCGGTGCTGGTAGGAATCGCCGTCGCGCTCTACCTGATCTTCTTCTGTCCCGCAGACTGTCGGTAACGATCGTTCACCTCAGCCGATACTCCGTGCTCTATGACAACTGCTGCTGATCTTATGACCGCCTTGGTACCTCGGGCCAGCCCGGAAGAGACTGTCGCAAGCGCACTGACGTCGCTTCGCGGGGCCCCCTGGTCGGAAGTCGGCCACCTGTATCTCGTTGATCGCCGCACCCGCCTGGTGGGCCAAGTGCCGATCGAACGGCTATTCGCTGCGCCACCGGAGCAAACCCTGGCCTCGTTACGCGGCGATCCTCCGATCGAAGTACGGGCGGGGGAAAACGCCGAAACCGTCGCGCTGCTGGCTGTCGAACGACATGATGCCGACGTGGCCGTGACAGATGCGGAGGGCTCACTCCTGGGAGCGATTCCGATCGGACGTCTGTTGGCGCAGCTCCATGAGGAGCACGTCGACGATCTGCTGCGCATGGGTGGTATCGGTGCTCTACATCCGAAACCGACGGCTTCCCCCAACGCGACGGCCTCGTTTCGAGCCCGAATCCCTTGGCTCCTGCTGGGACTCGCCGGTGGCATGATGGCCGGAGGCGTCGCATCGGCATTCGAATCCGCCCTGAGGCAAGAAATCGCTTTAGCATTTTTTCTCCCGCTCGTCGTGTATATGGCAGACGCAGTAGGAACGCAAACTGAGACGGTGCTCGTGCGGGCCCTGGCGCATGGTCCTGTCGCCTTGGCACCGCAGCTGATGCGGGAGGGCATCATCGGCCTTCTCATCGGCCTGGTTGTGGGAGGGCTGGCCGGCCTGACCTTTCTCTGGTGGGATGGGCGGACGTCGATTGCGCTCGTCGTAGCCGTCACTCTCGGGGTCACAGCGGTGGTCGCCACATTCGTGGCGAGCATTCTACCCATGGCCCTCGCCAGGCTGGGCGCTGATCCGGCGCTGGCCAGCGGGCCGGTGGCTACTGTCGTGCAAGACATTTTGAGCGTCGGGATCTATTTAGGGATTGCCAGTGCCATTCTGCCGTGAATCGATCGCGCGACGAGACTCCCCAGGCGGCAGGTCCATCATGGGAATCGAAACCATTGTGCAGGTACGAATCAACGGCGATGGCGTCGGCCTCGATGGACTCCTGGGTCTGCCCGCTCACCCGAAGGGTGTCATTGCCTTTGCTCACGGCAGCGGCAGCGGGCGATTCAGCCCGCGGAACCAATTCGTGGCCCGACACTTGGAATCGGGCGGGTTCGCAACATTGCTCATGGATCTCCTCACCCCTGACGAGGCGAATGATCGGCACAAGATTTTTGACATCGACCTCCTCGCCGACCGGCTGTTACTCGCGGAGACTTGGCTGCAGACGCACCCCCAGACGGCGGGACTCCCGATCGGATATTTCGGCGCCAGCACAGGGGCCGGCGCGGCCCTCCAAGCGGCAGCCCGCAAACCTCATGCGGTGGGCGCCGTCGTGTCGCGCGGCGGCCGGCCCGATCTGGCCGGCCCCTACCTGAGCCTCGTCACCGCACCGACACTCCTGCTGGTTGGAGGTCATGATGGTCCCGTCATCAACATGAATCAGGACGCGCTCGCACGACTGACCTGCCGGAAAGAACTGGTGATTGTCCCGGGAGCCAGTCATTTATTTGAAGAACCGGGCACGCTGGAGCAGGTCGCCCGAGAAGCGCTTCGCTGGTTTCAATGTTCTCTCCAACCGGAACTGCACACGATCAAGGAGCCCCGATCATGAAAGTCCTTTTAGCCGTCGATAGCTCCGATCACTCCTATGAAGCCGCGCGGGCGTTGAAATATCTGCGCCGCCCGAATGAGCTGATCCTACTCCATGTCGTGGATGCGCCCCGACCAATTTATCCCATGATGGTGCCGGAAATAGCCCACGAACTCTATGCGCAATTGGAACGCAGCATGAAAGAGGATGGCGAGCAGTTGCTGACCCGGATCCATTCCCTACTCCCGCCTCACAGCGGGTCGGTCACTACGCAACTGAGCGCAGGGTCGCCGTCGGAAATGATCGTCGCAACAGCTGAGGCCTGTCATGTGGACCTCATTGTTATGGGAGCCAGGGGGCTGGGACCGGTGAAAGAACGACTGCTGGGAAGCGTCTCCCATCGTGTCCTCAGCCTTGCTCCCTGCGCCAAACTGATCCTACAGGGTTCCCTCCGCGGCTTAAAACAGATCCTGCTCCCGCTGGAAGGCCAATCGGACGCCGAGGCGGCGCTAACATTTCTCCAGAAGCAGCCCTTCCATGAGCCGACGAACATCAATCTGCTGGCTGTCCTCCCGCCGACCCGACCACCCTGGCCCATTGACGAGGCAGCGGCGGAAAAATTGGAGGCGCAAGCCCTCCGACATGCCCGTGATTTCGTCGATGGAGTGGCCACCGAGCTTCGGACGCTCGGGTATACCACCCGCAGCGCAAGTGTTCTGGGAACGCCGGCAACGATGATTCTCCACGAAGCGGAAAAACTGGGCGCGGACCTGATCATGGTGGGTTCACGGGCCAGGCAAGGCATCACCCGGTTCGTCTTAGGCAGTGTCTCCCATGCGGTGTTACATCGCGCCCCCTGCCCAGTGTTGGTGTTTGAATGAGTGCTCGGAGGGGAACAGGCGCAGAAGAAGGCTGAATCCGGTCAGGAGGAACGAGAGAGACTTTCGCACGATTAGCGCGTCACTTGAACGTCTTCAGCTGGCGGTCTTTCTCGACGACGGAACTCAGCAAGGCTGCCCGTTGAACAGGCACGGTTTGTATCGCGCGATGTCGAACTCGATGTTCTCCTGGTAGACCCGCTCGTTCCCGTTCACCCCGTCCTGATCCGGATCGTTGAACATCGTGTGGTCCCACCAATAGAACAACGGGAACTGTTCGGTATAATAAACGGGATTCCCGTAATTACTCCGCGTGTAGTCCTGCACGAGACGCCCCGTAATATAGTCGACCTTCCCGTCGCCATGCAGCGAAAAGAGCATGATGAACATTCGCGACTCATGGTCGTAGAGTTCATCTAGGCGGCTATTCAGATCAGGCTCGATAGGAAGCGGGTCCTGTGACCAGGCGGAGGTTGCCGGAAGAAAGAGGAGCACAGCGAGCAAGAGACTGGCGGCAACACGAAGGTTCGTCATGGTTCAGAAAGCAGATCGACGCCATGATGGAGGCAATTTCATTCATGCTACCACCCAGCTATACCCCGTTCAAGCGCTCGACCGACTTTTTCGAGTCCTCGTCACCTTGCCGATCGAATGTGCGCCCTCTTATAATCGCACACGATGTCGACCAGCATGCCACGCGCCTCCCTCCATACATTGGGGTGCCGCCTCAGCCAATCCGAGACCTCCATGTTAGCCGATACCCTGGTACGCCGGGGGTATCAACTGGTGGAGTTCGGCAAGGAGACGGACCTGCTCGTCTTGAACACCTGCTCCGTGACGGAGAACGCCGAAAAAGATTGCCGCTATGCCGTTCGCAAGACCCTACGCCACTCGCCGCATGCCTTCGTCGCGGTCACGGGATGTTATGCCCAAACCGGCGCGGCGCAGCTGCAGAAGGTACCCGGTATCGACCTGATCGTCGGGACCCAGTTCAAAATGAATCTCCCGGAATATCTCCCGGCCCCGACCAAACTCCGGAAACAGCCGGAGCCTGAGGTCCGCCACAGTCGCACGATCGATCGAGAAGATTTCGTCCTGCCCGGGACCGCCTATTCCGACTCCACCCGCGCGCTCCTCAAGATTCAGGACGGATGCGATTTCATGTGCAGCTTTTGCCTGATTCCGTTCGCGCGCGGCCGTGAACGGAGTCGCACGGCCGACGATGTCTTGCGGGAAGCCCGTGAGCTCGCCGCCCACGGGTATCGGGAACTGGTTCTCACCGGCGTGAACATCGGCCAGTACGCATACCAGGGGCTCGGTCTGGTTGAGCTGCTGCGAGAACTTGAAGCGATTCATGAGGTTACCCGCATCCGAATTTCCTCGATTGAGCCCACGACGGTGCCGACGGCATTGCTCCACCACATGGCCGACTCGACAAAGCTGTGCCATTACCTACATCTTCCCCTGCAAAGCGGCGACGACGGAATCCTCCAGGCAATGAACCGGCGTTATGCTGTCCGCGAATATGAGGAGTTGGTCAAGCAGGCTCTGACACTGATGCCTGATCTCGGGCTGGGAACCGATCTCATGGTGGGTTTTCCCGGCGAGAACGAACAGGCGTTCGCGAATACGATCCGGACGGCCGAGCGACTCCCCTTCTCCTATTTCCACGTGTTCAGTTATTCATCCCGGCCGGGTACGGCAGCCGCGCGCCTCGAAGATCAGATTCCACCCGCCGTCATCCGGCAGCGCAGCAAGGCCCTGGCGGAACTCTCCCGGACCAAGGCATTAGCCTTTTACCAACAACAGATTGGGCGTACCCTCCCCGTCCTCTTCGAACAGGGAACGCGCGACGGGTTTCGCACCGGCACCACCGCTAACTTCGCTCGGGTGGCGGTCGCGGCCGATACCGTCGTCGCCAGCTCAATTCACCAGGTCACCATCACCGGCGTCATGGATGGGTTGGCCTATGGCCACCCGGTCGCCACAGTCTTACCGCCCTCGCACAGGCCACTTGTATGACACAACCCAATAAACCCCATACCGTCCATATCGAAACTTTCGGCTGCCAGATGAACGAGTACGACTCGGAACTTGTTCGCTCATTACTGCGCAAGGCGGGATTCGAGTTTACCGAGGATCGAGAACGCGCCGATGTCCTGCTCATGAACACCTGCGCCATTCGTGAGAATGCCCACAACAAAGTCTACGGCCATCTCGCCGAATTAAAAGCCGTAAAGGAGCAGCGCCCCCTGGTCGTCGGGGTGCTCGGCTGCATGGCGCAAAACCTCAAGGAAGAGTTGAGGGAAAAGCAACCGCTGGTGGATGTGCTCGTCGGCCCGGACGGATACCGCCAGTTGCCCGGGCTGCTGACGAATGCGCTGAACGCGGAGGAACAGGGCCTCGCGCGACGGGGCATGGCCGTGGATTTGTCCGAATATGAAACCTACGACGATATTCTTCCCGAGCGCGACGACAGCAGCAACGCCTGGATCGCCATCATGCGCGGCTGCGACAATTTTTGCAGCTTCTGCGTGGTCCCCTACACGCGAGGGCGCGAGCGATCACGCGATCCACAGGGAATCATCCGCGAGACCGAGGCGTCGGTCGCCGCCGGGCATACGCAGATCACCTTGCTCGGGCAAAATGTGAACAGCTACCGGTATGAGGATTGGGATTTCGCCCGGCTGATCCTCGCGGTTGCCGAGGTGCCGGGAGTCCAGCGTGTCCGGTTCACCTCTCCGCATCCGAAAGACTTTCCCGTGGCGCTGCTGGATGCCGTCGCGAGTCACCCGAACATCTGTAAACACATCCACCTGCCCCTGCAGTCCGGTAACGACCGCATCCTGGAACTCATGAACCGAACCTACAGCCGGAAGGAGTATCTCGAATTGGCCGCGCACATTCGCCGCCGCCACCCCGGGATCGCCCTCACCACCGATATCATCTGCGGCTTTTGCTCCGAAACCGAAGAGGAGTTTCTGGATACCTATCGGGTGATCGAGGAGGTGCAGTATCACTCGGCCTATGTATTCAAGTATTCGGAGCGGAAAAATACCATTGCGGCACGGAAGTTCCCGGACGACGTACCGGAGGCCGTGAAGGGCGAACGGGTTAGCCGTCTGGTGGATTTGCAGCGTCCCATCACCGCGCGACTCAATCGGGAGCTCATTGGAAAAACTCTCCCGGTCATGGTCGAAGGCGACTCCAAACGATCCTCCGATCAATGGATGGGCCGTACCGATACCGGGGTGTTCGTCATTTGGAACAAGAACGATACGCCTGCCGTCCTCGGCAGTATTCAACCGATCACTATTCTCGACGGCAGCGCCGCAGTCCTGATGGGACGGCGCGAGCCCTCTGCGACACTCGCGTGATTTTTTCCCGCACTCCGCACAACACGTCGCCCGGCTCGCCGCCGTATTGGCCACATTGGAGAGGCCGCCTGCGACAGGTCTCCGGCAAGCCAGCGATTGCCGTCGAACAGCGACATTTCTGCCCAGTCCTGAACAACAATTGCCAATTTTTCGACGCCCGCACTCGTCGAACTGACAGGAGAAAGGAGCGCGCCAAGCCCCATCACCTTGTGCCGTTTCTGGCCCACGTCCCGGCTCACCATCACCCGATTCTCAATGGAGCACCTTCACCGCCTTGAAACATCAATAGCTTAGACGGCATCTTTCGCCGCGATCCGTCACGCCGCATCAGCCGCATCCACAGCAGACATCGACTCTCAGGGGGTTGCCGCTAGGGTCCCAGAAGTCCATGAAAAGAGGGCATAGCCCTTGCTTGGTCCATTCTGGCGTCGACAAGTAACCAGGTTCATCAACCACCGACCCGGCCTCAGAGGATTTCGCATCATGAAGAAAGACATTGCCCAGAGTCATGCAGAAGAAGCCCCTCGGGGCATGAGCCTGGAAACCATTATCGCCGTCGGGGTCTTCGGGTGGATGGCCCTCGGCGTGGTAATGATGGGGTTGGGCATCTGGTAATCCCGATTCGTTACGACGCGCCTTCCCCCTGAAGCCGCGCCGCCCCGTTCGCACCGCATCAAGTAGCCGATAAGGATGACCGTCATGCGAATTCACGGCTCCCGCACCCCGTCCCCTCTTACCCTGAACTTCGGACTCCTCGGGTTGGCCCTGTTGGGAGCCATGGCCGCCGGTTGCTCATCGACCGCCGCCACCGTTCAACAGACTGTCGCCGCACAACCTCAGGGCACTGTCCGACTCCAAGAAGTCGCCGATTGGGAATTTGTGGCCTCACACCCCAGCACCATCGATATCGCCACCCTCGACAGCCTGCTGCGTGGGGTCATGATTTCGGATATACACACCAATCTCTCGAGTTTGCCCGTGGATGGCAGCAAGCCAATGAATGTGTTCAGCGATGAGGACGTGCACTATCTTGCTCCCCTGCTAGCCCAAGCGTTGTCTCAAGCGCAACCCGAATATGTGGTTGATTTTCGTCTCTCCTCATCGGCAGGGTCAGGCTCTGAACCCACCGCGGGCACCCTTTACGTTCAGAACGAACGGTTGTATCTCACCGTGACGGAACACAACGGGACGTTGACGAAGGTCGAGTCCTCGTTGTTCGGAAGCGGACGACCGGCACGCATCGTCAGCATGGCCCCGGAATCAGCCGGGCAAATTGAGCAAGCCGTTCCAGGCGTTGCCATGGGACGACCAGCACTCAAGTCGCTCTCCATCGATTACAAGCTATTTGCCAAGCACCCAGAACCGGCCCCGGCAGCGACGGCGCCCCAACTGGTCCAAACCGCAGCCCCTCGGATGGTCGTGGCCTCGGTGGTGGAGGAACCGCCGGTTAACAGCGCGCCTGCAGCGCAGCCATCGGTCATGGAAGCCCCTGCAGCGACGGACGCTGCAGCCGACGAGGAACGTTTGAGCGAAACCGTTCAGGCGTTACAGACTGCGCGGGAAGCGATGGCCAGAAAAGACGCCAAGATCAGCGCCCTGCGAAGAGATTTAGAATCAATGCGCACACAGTTGGAAACGAAAGACAAGGAACTTCGGGCCGTGAAGAGCACCCAACAGACGCGCCCCAAACGCGAACCCCGGAACAAAGCCGAACTCACCGTTCGCTGACCGCCTGCCCGTTCATTCACCCCACATCGATGAGTTCCGGCCGCAGGAGCACAATCTCTCGTGAGATCGGCTGCCTGAAATTCATGCGGCAATAACAGCCATAGGTGACATAGGTGTCCTGCAAGCAATAGAGGGCAATCTCCTTGCCCTGCCTCTCCGCCCACATCTGCGCCACCTGAGACCCGCTGCCCGACTTGCTTTCCACGTTCAGCGCCCGCGCAAGCACATCCAGTTTGACCCATCCACGATTGTCCCAATTGCTCCAGATCGCCATGGTGTCATACACCGGCTCCGCCCGGAACTTGGCCAGGTTGATCTCCATGGTCGGCTTGACCTGCTGAATGATCGACCGTTTTTTGATGAAGGGCAGGTCAAAATTCAAGCCGTTGTGCGTAATAAACAAGGAGGGCCTGAGCTGCCCGAGATGACTCCAGAATCGACGCAATAGCTCCTGCTCGTTCGCCCCGTACCAGGAGGTGGCGCCGCGCGGTTCGAAGTTGTCGGAGAACTCCAGCAACCCGATGCAGACGATTCGGCTGAACGTTCCGTCGAAGGAGGATTTTTCATACAGTTCTTCATCGAGCTGATGTTGCGCCTGCGCCTCCCCGACCGCGAACAGGTCGCCGCCGGTCTCGGAAAAGGCCGCCTCGCCGGAAGCCAGTTGACGTCCGGCCAACCGGGCCCATTCCTCCCTGGGCGCCTGCACCGTTTCGATATCGAGGACCACTTTCATATACCCCTACACTTTCCCCTGCTGAAGCGCCGCGATAACCGGCTGATCGGCCGAAGGAAACTCGAACGCGGCCATCTCATGAGGATAGACCCATCGAAGCTCCGCGCAGTCCAGTGCGATCGCAACACCGGTTTCAATCCGGCAGCAAAAGAAGTGCAGTTCCACAGTCTTCTCGGGATATTCATGTCGTACAATCTGAAAGAGAGTCGGGCCAGAGATCCGGATATTCAGCTCTTCCCATAACTCCCGATGCAGACATTCCTCCAACGTTTCGCCCAATTCTCGTTTCCCCCCAGGAAACTCCCATAACCCACCGAGATGCACCCCGGCTTTCCGGCGCGCAATCAGATACCGTCCCTCGTGAACAATGATTCCTGCCGCGACCTCGATCACTTCCATAGAGCACCGTGACGACGACCTCGTGTTGCCTCATAATATTCAATTAACGATGTTCACGGGTCAACGAAACGCTCAACGAGAAGAGCCGATATGAACATTGTCCCCTCCAGTGAAGATTACACATTGAGCCTGCAACAGTTCTCTTCACTTCCCGGCATCGAACGGATAGGCCTTGCAGAACGGCTTCATCGGGCACAGGAGACAATAGGGGTCACGCGCCGTACAAACCGTGGCACCGAAATCCATCAGGGCCTGATTAAAGTCATACCCCTTGCCGCGCGGAATCAAGGCCTCTGATAACTCCCAGAGGATCGCCTTTTGCGCCTTGGCGTCACCCTCAGCAATGAACACACGATGCAGCACGCGGATCACGTTCGTGTCCAGGATCGGCGCGTCTTCATTAAATGCAAACGAACGAATGGCCCCCGCGGTGTACCGCCCGATGCCCTTGAAGGATAACAACTCCTCCGCATCGTTGGGCAACTGCCCTCCGTAACGGGCGACGGTTTCACAGGCGATACTGTGCAACCGTTCAGGCCGGACGTTGTACCCCAGGGGATACCAGGTCTGCTTCACCTCGGCGACAGGCGCATCGGCCAGCTGTTCAAACGACGGATACCGTTCTAAAAACTCATGGTACTTCGGAATCACCCGATCGACCTGAGTCTGCTGGAGCATCACCTCCGACACCAGAATGTGATAGGGATCGGAGGTCCTGCGCCAGGGCAGATCGCGCCCGTGTTCCTTGTACCACTTCAAGAGCCGGTTCTGAAAACGCTGCTTCTGCCCGCGCGCAAGCGCGACAGAAGACTGAGGCGACTTCTTCTTACGTGTCGGGGATTTCTGAACGCGAGACTTTGTGGACATAACCGTTCGTGATAGGTGGCGGCATTCTAAAAGGCGGGCGGGCTGAAAATCAAACCATACCACGTCAACCAGCGGAGCCGCAGGGCACGATTCACACACACACATCCCACCCTGCGGTCCCCGGCAGCGCTGGCGACACCGCTCCTTATTGCGGCGAGGCTTGCACCTTGGTCGCTTCCTTCACCGGCGGATCAATCACAATCTGAGGGCCTTGCACTTTCGGCAAGATCCCGGCTCCCGGCTTTTCGAGGAGTCGCTGATTCTGATCGCTGATCGGCAGTTGTTGCGACACATGCCGATCGTCGAACGCCGCCGCTCCGTGAAGCGCCTTCTCTCCGACCGCATTCGCGCGGCCCGGATCGTTGGCAAGTGACTGCCCATTGACCGGATCAGTCGCCTTACCCATCGGATAGCCGGGATGTTGCGGCAACATCGTCGGGTTGCCGAACGCAACACCGGCCACCAGTACTCCGACCAAAGACCATGGAACTATATGGAATGAGGTTTTCATAACCAAACCTCCTATTGAGCGGGTGGAAATAAGCCGCCCTCCGGTCATCACGATCAGAAGGCGCGCGGATACAACGATGGAAAAGGAACGAAGAGCCCGACGAGGAGAAGGAAACGAGGGTATCCCGGGTTCATGGTGACCTCCCGGACTATTTGTTCAGCTTGCACTCGATGAGCCCAACAATCAAGCCCGCCTAAGCGAACGGCACCCGGTCGTTGCCGGCTCGATCAACCAGGCGTGATCCATCGAACGCCGACGCGAAAACCTTGCCATGCATAGTGCATAAGGCCTATCTCACGACTTCTGAATCACCCTCCGACACGGTGAAACCCATTAGCCCTAAAATCACGGGTACCCTAGGACTCTTCCCAAACCCGAACGGTCAGGGACATTATCTTGTTCGCACCCGCGATGAGAGGCATGCTATGTCCTTCTCGCCGACTAGGTTACCCGCGCTCGTCGCCCGCCGTTGATTACAGAGATCACGAGGCTGGATTTAACCGCTGGCGGAGCGTCTCCACGCCTTGCCACCCGATCCGATTTCATAAGGATACCGACCGCCACATGACCATGACAGTTCACTATCGAGAGACTCTCTCGACGAAGTCGACCACAAGCGGAGAAGGAAGGATCCTGGATCTCTCGATAGAAGGCTGCCGTATCGAGTGTGCGCACCGTTTGCCCGTCAATACGTATCTCTCACTCCGACTACTCATTTCACCGAAAGAACTGCCGATTCTCGTGGATCTGGCAGCCGTGCGATGGACTCATGGAACCGCCTGCGGCATACACTTCCTTTCCCTCCAACCATCGCATACCGCGCGGCTTCGGACATTTCTTGCCTCCGCAACACCGCAGAAACAACCGAGCACACCCGACCAGAGCTAAAACACCGGCAACCGCTCTTCTTCTCATCCCCCCTAGGATTTTCCCTTGCCTTTTTTGTGCCGCTCTTGCATCCTGCGGCTGTACCCTAGAGATAACCCTAGGTCACGCGAAGACTCATCGACTAGTCAAGAGGAACGATGTGATGAACGAAGACAATCAATCCCGACGAATCGACGTACTGGCAATCGGCCTGTTTGGCTTGGCAGTCGGTGCGCTCACCCTGGGCGTGGCCCAACTAGGATGGATTCAGCAGAAAAACATGGTGGGAGCCCTGGTGATTGCCCTGATCTTCGGCGGGATTGTTCAACTCTTAGCCGGCATTACCGATATTCGCTATAACGAGCAACTCGGCGGCACCGCGCTGACCATGTACGGTTTTCTGTGGATCACGCTCTGCACCGTGAAACTCGTCAGCGCGAGCAGCACGTTCCAATTCGACGCGGTGCTGTATGCGCCAATCAATCTGGTCTACGCAGTCTTTTCCGGCGTCATGATCTTTCTCACGGCCTACCGCAACCTGACGCTCAGCGCCCTCCATGTCGTGATCACTCTCACATTTCTTGCCACCACCTTCGCCAAGCTGGACTTCATCAGCGAACTCTTGCCGGGATGGGGCCATCTCATCATCGGCCTGATGGCCTTCTATCATGCGGTCGGCAGCCTGACACTGGCGTTCACGGGCAAATCCATCCTCCCGCTCGGCCCGCCGCTCCTCTTTCACACACACAAGCCTGTGCATTCGATCGTCAAGGTCGTGTAGCGGCACGGGACTCATCGTCCGTCGTTCGTGAAACGTGGTTCGTCACCCATCTGCCGAACAACACCCCGCACGGCACGTATGACGCTGCGACTGCCTACTACCAGTCGGCGCCGATCCGATCCACCACGATCTGATGCACGGCTGCCTGGGGACCAAGACAAGCCAGGTAGAGCGCAGTTTCGGCGATGTCGAAGGGATCGATCTTGTCACTGCCGGCCCGCTCCTCCGTCGACGCATCGACCAAATCATCAGCCACGCCGCCGGGACAGATCGCACTCACTTTAATACGGTGCGCACGTCCCTCGTCCGCCAAAGCCTTGCTCAAAGCCATGATCGCGTGTTTTGACGCGCTGTAGGTCCCCGTGCCGGTCCAAGCCTGCACACCCGCGACGCTCGACATGTTGAGGATGGTCCCGCCGCCCTGCATCTTCATCTGCGCAAAAGCCGCCCGGCAGCAGAAGAACGTCCCCCGCACATTCGTATTCATCACTTCGTCGAAGGCTTCAGTGCTGGTCTCGGCCAACCGGCGCCCGCCGAAGATCCCGGCATTGTTCACCAGGATATCCAGACGCTGGAAACGCCGCACTGTTTCACCGATCAATTGCTCCACCTGCGACTCGTGTGATACGTCGGCCTGGAACGGCCAGGCGCTCCCACCAGCCGCCTCGATCTGAGCAACGGTGTTCTCACATTTGTCGAAACGCCGTGCAGCCACGACGACCGTCGCCCCTTCCTGCGCGAACCGGAGCGCGATGGCTTTGCCAATCCCGCTGCTGCTACCGGTGACAATCGCGACCTTGCCTTTCAGACGTTCCATCTTCTTTCTCCTCTTTGGTGCGGATACGGCACTGGCATATGCAGACCGGCGCGAAAGTCTCGCGTCCAAGCGCGACCACACGTCACAAGGTGTGACTGACGAAAGCCTGCTCACTCAATGTCTGGCGGGCCACGTCAAGCAGATGCCTGTGATGCGTGAACAGCATGACCTGACTGCCCTCGGCAAAACGCGCCAGGGCACGCAGGATGTGACCCGCGCGCGCATCGTCAGACGTGATGAGCGTATCGTCGAGCACCAGCGGCATCGGCGAATGTGAGGGGCGTCGCAATTCCAACGCCGCCAGACGCAACGCCAGGTACAGTTGATCGGCTGTGCCTTCGCTCATCTGCTCAATCCCAATCGTCACGCCGCCGGCCCGTTGGGCACACAGTACCGGTCTATCCCCACGCTCGTCCGTCACCAGCCGTTCGTAGACGCCTCCCGTCATGAGTGAAAAGTAGGCGGATGCGGCAGACACCATGGGGGCTTGCGCCCTCTCACGAAACCGGTTTAATGCCTCCTGCAACAACGACCGGGCGAGCTTAAGCCTGGCCCAGGGTCTGATGGCCGAGCGGTATCGGGCCGCTGCGGATTCCATCGCCTCACGAGCCAGCGCCGCGCGATCTGACGCGTCGATCACCTCCAACGCCCGCCGGGTCTGCTCCTCAGCCCGCTGCGCCGATTCCTGTTCCTGCTCAAGCCGTAGAATCTCGCCGCGACCACGCTCCCGTTCGCTTTCCAGGGCCAGCACATCCAGCCCCGCCAAGCGGGACCGCAACTCAGCTTCTGAATGAGGCGAGGCATCGGCCAGTTGCCGGCGCAGGAGGGCGAGCGATTTCCGGATCTCCCGTTTTTTCGCCGCCTGCTCTTCCAATTCCGGCAGCTGATCGATCGTCGCGCCCCTCGCGCGCGTGCAGAGTCCGGCCAGAACGGCGGCCTCCGTAACCTGCGCGGCGGCGGCCCGGCGCTTCTTGTCCTGGGCCTTCGTACGGTCGCGAATGAGCGCATGCCCCTCTTGCTGATGTTGCCGCGAAACAGCCAACCGCTTGCGCAGACGATCCGCAAAATCATCCAGCACCGTGGGGGGCCCTTCACTGAGGAACTCAGCTATCTGCGCGGCTTGTGTCATGAGGTCATCGACCACGGCCTGTAGTTGCGCCTTACGCTGTTGCGCGTCCGCCAAGGCCGACGCCTGCCGTGCCAGTCCATCGAGTTCATCGAGGCGAGACTTCAGGGCTTCCGGTGGCGCGTCACCTGCCAGAAATAGCCGCGTATGCCAGGCCAGCAAGGCGTCCAGATGGCGGCGCCGTTCAGCCTCGGTCTCGCGTACCTGCCGAGCAACCTTCTCCCGCTCGATCCGGCGGGTATGGGCTGCCTTCCGTCGAGCCTGCTCTTCAGCCTCCGCTTCGGTCGCCGATTGTTCCCAACGCACAGCCTGTTCGATCAGCAGGGAGAGCCTCTCTGCTTCTCCCGCCTGAGTGGCGGCCACAGAACAGCCGACGGCCCGCAACCCCTCAGTCATCGCTCCAACCGAGCCGGCGGCATCAGCCAGCACACGGTCACGGTCGGCACGCAGAGCCGTCACTCGCTCAATCAGCTGCAGCGCCTCCTGCCGGCGCCCCTGCCATTCACGCAGGGTCTCAGGCTCCAGGTTCGGCAACCCGGCCTGCACTAACCGCTGCTGCCACGTCGCGTGCAAGTCGTCGCGTTGCGCGCGCAACGCCGCCATCTCGCCTTCCAGTTCTTTGCGGCGCCCTTCCATCTGCTCGATACGCACCGAACACTCTTCCAATCCGGCCGCGCGTTTCGTATCAGCGCGGAGCAGGTCTGCCTGCCGGTCGGCTTCGCCCATTGTCGCTTCAAACGTCTCCGGTAAGGCTTTCGCGGCGTCGAACCCCAGCGCCAACTGGTCCGTCCCGCCGGTCCGATCGATGTACGTACGACGAATCGCGCCCCATTCCTCGGTCCGTCTGACGCGGGCCTGGCGCAACGTCTCTGCGGTCACCACTTCGCCTTCGGCGGCGAGCTGCCGTTGACGCAACCGTTGTCCGTCGAGATCGCGCCCGACCAATTCAAATTCATCGCGCCACTTGTTGAGGTGCGTTTCGATATCCGCCAGATCTTGCTTGGTCCGCACTATCTGCGCGTCCAGCATCGGCTGGCTTCCACGCACAGCCTGCTCCGACTCCATACCGAGTTCGGACAGCACCAGCGTGAGCCGGCCCTCCAATTCGCGAAGCCGGCGATCCAGATCGCTCTTCTGCCTGACCACATCCCCTTGCGCCTGCGCCGCTCGTATGGCGGCCACCAACGCTTGTCTGTGCAACGGGGCGGGAACGATCTCGGGCACGGCGCTATCCGGTTGCAAGGCTGCGTCCAACGCATCGGCGCGCTCACGATACCCTTCAAGCCGCTCACTCAACCGGCTCACGTCGGCCAGATACCCTTCTAGCGCCACACGGTCTGCGGACGACGGCACGGCCGCTAGAATGACCCGAGGATCCACGCCAGGCGCAAGCCTCGCCACAGCCAAAACCAACTCGCCCTCGATCTTCGCGATGAGGCTATTCTGCTGATGGTATTCGTGGCGATTTCTAGCCGCGGCTTCCACGCCGGACACCAGGCGCTCGATCGCGTCGGCATGATCGAGCAGCAACGGCTCGATGACGAGGCCATCCAACGCGACGGCGCAGCGCGCGAGCTCCTCCTCGGCTTCCTGAAGATCACCCTGCGCCCGTTGCAAAGCCTGCTCCGCAGCCAGCCGTTCCTCACGGTGCTGCTCAGACAGATCCGGAACCGATGCATAGGATTGGAGCGCGGCCTCCAGGCGATCGTGCTCACGCAACAACGGCTCGACGGTGCGCAATTCTGTCAACTCGTTCTCGCGTCGCCGCAACGTTTCCAGCGATTTGATCAGTTCATCGAGCGCGGCCTTGGCCGTTTCATGCGCGCGATTCAACTCCTGCCATTCAGCCGGTTTGGTCTGCGCGTCGCGCCAGACCTTCCGTTGCTCATCCAACTGGCGACGCGCCTCATTGATCACCGCATTCTGCGCGCGACCGTGCGGGCTATAGAGTTTTTTAGCATCGGTATCTAGAGCCGCCAGCAACGCCGCAATGCCGCCGGTGCCTGCGCTTGCCTCGAACAATGCCGAGCCCAGGTCGCCTTCGCCGCGCAGCAACACTGCGCCGCCCTCGCGAAGCCGCGCATGGTTCAACCCGAACAGGGCTTCGAATTCCTGACGATCCAATCCACCGGTCAGTTCCCGCTCCAGCCTGCTGTCCACCGTGACGCCAGGGTCCGTCTGTTCCGTGCGGACATCGAGGCCCGCCAGCGTCGCCCCTCGTCCCTTGCGCCTGATGAGTCCGACCGGTCGGCCCGCTTGATCGATGAAGATGCCGCCGATTCGCAGCTCGCCTGCCGGATGAACGAAGTCGTCCGGGCTGCGCATCGGAATGCCGAAACGCAGATCCGTCATGGCCCGGAGCGCGGACGACTTTCCCGCTTCGTTGGGTCCGTAAATCACATGTAAATTGCTTGAACCGATGGAGAAATCCAATGTCTTGTTGGTGAAGGGCCCGAAGGCGAGCAGCAGCAAGCGCGCGAGTTTCATGCCTCTTCTCCGGAGGCAGAGAGGCGCGCCAGCACCGTGGCTTCCGCATCCATCAAAAGACTGCGCAGTTCCGCAAGATCGTCCAGACGCGGCACATCACCGGCCGTCACTTCTGCGGGCATCGTCCCAAGGAGATCTCCCAATTCCACCTGTGCCTTGCGCATCAGTTCCGTGTCGTCACCGGCAATCGTGTCAACCAAGCGGACCAACTCGCCCACGGCATCCTGGCGCTGCGCCGCCTGGGCACGATCCAGCGGAGTGGAAAGATCCAATCGCACCTGTTCGATCCAGATCTCCGCCGTGCCGATGTCTTGCGCCGCCGCATACATCGCCGCCGCCAGGGTACCCGGCTGCGCCGCTTCCAGCCGGTGCAACTCGGTCGATCCCGTCAGCGTCACGCGCACCGCATGCAGCCGATCCGTCGTCCCGGCCAGCACCGGCGCCAACGCGCGCGCGAAAGTTTCGTTGAGCGATTCCAACCGATCCACACCATCGAGCGACACCGACAACTGACTCCAACGGACGACATCCAGCGCAACGAAATCAGCCTCGATTCTCCCTGCTTCCACCGTGACCAATTCGCACCCCTTCGCGCCCGTTTCCTTGGCATGACGCCCCTGCAGATTGCCGCAAAACACGATGCGCGGCCGCTCGTTCAGCACTTCACGCGCATGCACATGACCCAGCGCCCAATAGTCGTACCCCTTGGCGACCAGCGTCGGCAGGTCGGTCGGCGCATAGGTATCGTGGCCGGCGCGTCCCGTCAGGCTCGTATGCAGCAGGCCGATATTAAAACAGCCCGGCACAGGGGGAGGGTAAGACGGAACCAGGTCTTCATTGACCTCACGCTCCGGAAAACTGCGGCCATGGATCGCCACGGACAGGTCATCCAATCGGATGGTCTGGGCCACTCGGCTCGAAAACACCGTCACGTTCGACGGAAGGGTCAACTGACGCGAAATCACCCCCTGCGCATCGTGATTTCCCTGCACGATGAAACAGCGGATGCCAGCACGCTCCAAGCGCACCATCTGTTCGCGAAAGAACAGGCCGGTGTGAAAATCCTGCCAGTCCCGGTCGTAGATGTCGCCCGCGAGCAGAATGAAATCCACGCGCTCGGCCAGCGCCCGGTCTACCAACCGCTCACATGCACTACGGGTGGCGCTACGCAACCGCTCAACCGGCGCACCGTCGTACCGGTCCAAGCCGCGCAACGGACTATCGATATGAAGATCAGACGCGTGGATGAAGCGCATGAGGAAGAAGGTCCCAGAATTTGATGCAATGGGTTTGTCGCAATCGCGTCTCCCAACTCCGTGTCACAGCCTTGCCAACAGGGATCAGTTCCGTGGAGTTTTGGCGCGGCCTGATCGGCCGGACCGAGCCCGCTTGGTACGATAGAGGGCGGGTGTTTCGGCTACGCCGATGGCTGCTCCGACTTCCTCTGGCTCGATCACGACGCGAACCCTGGCGCTCAGCTCTCGCGCCACGCGGCGCAGCATACTCAGGGAATGGCCTTCATAACCGGGAGACTCCAGGCGGCAAATCTGCTGCTGCGAAGTCTTGACGCGTCGCGCCAACTCCTTCTGCGACAACCCTGCTCGCTGACGGAGCGCCGCGATCTGCAACGCCACATCCCAGGCCTGCCCTGCCTGCTTGAACCGGCGGGCAAAGTCCGGCTTGGCCAATTGCGTTTTCAAATATCGGTCGAAATTCGTTTGTTTCATAGCTGCGCCCTCTTGCACCATTCGCGCATCCGCTCCCGCGCTGTCGCCAGGTCGCGGGATGGAATAGCGCGGCCTTTGTTCCGAATGCCATGAACAGCGATGATCCGGTGCCGGCGCATGAAGAACCACAGTACCCGGGCATTCAATTTGCCGACGTGCCGCAATTCAAACAGCCCATCACCAAGTGCTTTCGACAGTGGCTCGCGATGATACTGCCGGTTCCGCAATTTCGCCAATCCGGCCAGCACCGCGGCGAAGTCGTCGGGATCGTTTGACTTGAGATCATCCAGAAACTCCCGAACCGGGCAAGCACCGGACTCAGTCTCGTAGAACTCTACCGTGAATTCCATGCTCATGCAACATCAATATTGATGTTATTGGTCAAGGACAGCCCCCGCTCAACCGGCGCACCGCCGTACCGGTCCAAGCCGCGCAACGGACTATCGATGTGAAGATCGTAGGCGTAGATGAAGCGCATGAAGCATTGGATTCCGAGGTTTCATGATCACCGCGACGTCAGACACCGTACCAATTCCAGACGGGCCGGATGAGCGCAGCACAACCCCGCATGATACGCGAGTGGTGAGATCCTCACAATGCCGACGCACACGACCTTGCCCATAGCAATCTGTGCCCCCGCCCGCCACAGTCCGGCGGGCGGGACAGAGCCGGCCTACCGTCCGGCGGTTCGCTTGCGGCAACCACATTGGCAGTTGTTTTGTTCGCAGCGACAGGCATTTGCCTGGCACCCGCAGGAACAGGATGCACAGTCGCAGGTTCCGCAACAGGTTGTCTTCGCAATCTTCTGCGTGGTGGATTTCTTTACGTCGGCCATGATGGGTCTCCTTTGAGATGTCGACGCGTGATTGCGTCGTCACAGAGGCTGACGGAGGCACCCGAGAAACCTTACAGTCGGGAAAACATCGTGGTAAGCTTTCCCCATGAACCTTGAAAAATCCTCCACATCACTTTCACCCCAGGCCATTGCGCAACTGGTGAAGGGACACCGTGAGTTCCTGGCCTTCCTGGAACGGCGTGTCGAATCTCGCGCCGTAGCCGAAGATATTTTGCAGGCAGCCTTTACCCGTGGACTGGAACGCGGAGCGGGCGTGGACGACGAAAAAGTTGTCGCCTGGTTCTATCGGGTGCTCCGCAACGCCGTGATCGATCACTACCGGCAGCGTTCCACCGCCGCACGAGCGATGGAAGCCTGGGGGCGAGAATTTCCTGATGTACAGGAGCCGGAAGCGGAGCTGCGGCAGGAGATCTGCCAATGCGTGTCGAGCCTGCTGGAAACACTCAAGCCGGAATATCGCGAAGCCCTACGGATCGTGGATCTGGAAGAAGGCAAACTGAAAGACCTCGCGCAGCAGTCTGGCATCACCGCCGAAAATGCGGCCGTCCGCGTACATCGGGCCAGGGCGGCGCTTCGTCGAAGAATCGAACAGGCCTGCGGCACCTGCTCCGTCCATGGCTGTCTGGATTGTTCCTGTGAAACAGCCGTCGGAGGGCACTGCGAAGGGTAAGCTTGCCCAGTAACTCTGAGCACCGTGTGAAGTCCTCTTCCAATGCCGTCACCTGTCTTGCGCTATCGCCATCCACTCTTTTCACCCATCCCCTGTCTTGCAATTCCCGAGACCAGCCCCGTATGCTCCTGGCATGATTTTGGTGACACGATGACTGAGCCCGCAACGACCCTCTCCAACCTCAGCTTGGCTGAATTAAAGAACCTGGTCGAGGGCATTGTCGATGACCGGCTGCGTACGCTGCTGGGTGACCCGGATCTCGGCGCGCCCCTCGGTGAATCGGTTCGCGATCGCCTCAAGCAATCGCTGACGTCGACGGAACGCATCACGGGCGACGAAGTGGCCGACAAACTCGGCCTGCGGTGGTGACATGCCCTGGTTTCGTTTAGCTTTCCGACCCGATGTGGTGACCGACTTGCGCGTGGCGGATCCCGCGATGGCCCAACGCTTGTTCGACAAAACGAAGTGGCTGGCCTCCAACGTCGACAACTTGCGCCATGAGCCGGTCGCCGCCGACCTGCCCGGCATCCACAAATATGCCGTGGGCGACTGGCGGATTTTTTATTCGATCGACCGCGCCGAACAACTCGTGGACATTCACCACATCCATCACGCCGCGCCGGCGCAATCGGCCAGACCAGCCTGACCATGTTGAATCTCACCTGGACCGCCATCGAACGGTTGCGCAAGCTGATCGAGGAACATCCGGAAGATCCGGTCGTGCGGATTACGCTCCGCGACGTGGATATGCAACGCCTGTCGCTCTCGATCACCCTGGAATCTGTGGCGCAGGAAGAGGATGAGGTGCAACACATTGAAGGGTTGACGATTGCGCTGGAGCGAGCGAGCGTCCACCGCACGAACGGAATGACGGTAGACTTTCAGAAAGATAGGGGATTCACGTTCGTGCATCCGCCGGCGGATGAGTTGGGGCTGATCATGCCCAGCAGCAACTAGCCATGCTGGCAGGGAGCAAGAGCCGATAGCGTATGGCTGATGGCCGGACAGCGAAGAGCGTATGGCGTATAGCAGGAAGGAACAGAGCCGATAGCTGATCGCAAACGAGCACAAGGCGTAGTAGCTCTCGTCGAACCTCTACTCCTCTGGACTCCTTGCCGCTTGCCATAAGCTATTAGCTCTTTTCTCCCAAGCCATAAGCTCTTATATTTTCGCCTACGATTTCATCCGGGGAAAGACGCTGCCGAAATGCATGGAGAAGGTGCCGCGGGCCACATCGGCGACGTAGCGTTCGAGGGCTTCGGTGATCACAGGAAAGGCTAGATCGTCCCAGGGAATGTCCTCCAGCGAGAACAGTTGCACATCCAGACTTTCCGTGCCGGGTTTGAACTCGGGGGTACGCATGGAGCCGCGAAAGACCATGTGGACCTGGCTGATTCGGGGCAGGCTCAAGACGGCATACAGGGACGTAATCTCGACGTCGGCATGCGCCTCTTCAAAGGTTTCACGGATCGCGGCCTGCTCGGTGCTCTCCCCGATCTCCATGAAGCCGGCAGGAAACGTCCAGTGACCGGTGCGTGGTTCGATCGCCCGGCGGCACAGCAGAATTTTATTCTCCCACTCGGGAATGCAGCCGGCGACGAGTTTCGGATTGATGTAATGGATGACCTGACAGGACTCGCAGACAAACCGCGGCAGGTTATCGCCGGGAGGAATTTTTTTCGACAGCCCGGCCCCGCACTCGCTGCAGAACTTCATTGCGGCCCCCGATCACGACAACAGAAAGACAGAAATGGATAGCACAAACCACGCCTTCTTTGCACCCTGCCCTCGCGGACTCGAAGCGGTCCTCGCGGATGAACTCACCGACCTGGGCGCCGCCGCCGTAAAAACCACGGCCGGTGGAGTCGCCTTTCACGGCACCCTTGCCCTCTGTTATCGCGTGAATCTGCAGAGCCGTATCGCCAGCCGTATTCTCCTGCGTATCGCCGAGGGGTCCTATCGCGACGAACACGATGTCTATGACTCGGCGAACGCCATCCGCTGGCAGGATTGGTTCACGCCGCAACAGCGCATCAAGGTGAAGGTCAGCGCGCACCACTGCCCGCTGAAAAGTCTGGATTTTGTCACCCTGCGAGTGAAGGATGCCGTCTGCGATCGCTTTCAATTTGCACGAGGCAGGCGCCCGACGGTGGATACCCATGCGCCGGACATCTTGATCGCGGTGTATTTGGATGCGTCGACCTGCACCTTCTACCTGGATACCTCGGGCGAGCCGCTCTTCAAACGGGGCTGGCGGAAATCCGCCGGCGAAGCGCCGATCAGGGAAAATCTCGCTGCCGGGATCCTGCGGCTCTCGAAGTGGACTGCGGACACGGTGCTCTACGATCCCATGTGCGGGAGCGGCACCTTCGTCATTGAAGCCGCCTTGATGGCCCGTCGTATCGCGCCGGGAATCGGCCGGCAGTTCGCCTTCGAGAAACTGTTATCATTTGACGCCCGCCGATTAAACGACCTGCGCGCAGAACTCAAGACGTCTGAAATTCCCGTCCAGCCAGGGCTGATCCACGCAGCCGATCAGAGCGGGCATGCGATTACCTCGATCAAGGCCAACCTCACCATCGCCGGGAGCGCCGACGCGGTGACCCTTCAGCAAGGCGATGTCCTGCAACTCCCCGCTCCGGCTGAAGCAGGACTCCTTGTGGCGAATCCGCCCTATGGGCATCGCATGGGAGAGACGGACAACTTGCGCACGTTTTATCCTCAATTCGGCGATCACCTGAAGAAGAACTTTTGCGGCTGGACCGTACAGATCTTCACCGCCGACTTAAAACTTCCCGGCCAGCTGCGACTGGCTCCTTCCCGCCGAGTCCCCCTCTTTAACGGCGCGATCGAATGTCGCCTCTTCGAATTCCGCATGGTCGCCGGCAGTCTCCGAAAGCCGAGAGCTGGTGGCGAATAACCGCTAAGAGCAAATGGCTTATGGCGGATAGCTTGGGAGAAGGAGCGACTGCTCATGGCTAATAGCGTATGCCAAGAGGGCAAGTAGTGACGCGTCCCTGGTCCGCCGCACATCTCTAATTCCTGCTCCCAGCCATAGGCACTACGCCATCAGCTATAGGCTCTTGTTCCCAGCCATACGCTCTTCCCTTCTCGCCATACGCTCTTGCGCCTCACGCTTCCATGCTTGACAGCGTGGCAAAAGACTCCTATTTTCAAGGTATGAAACGACACGCCCGTTACCCGCTCATCGGGCGGTCGCCGGAGGCGTATGAACGCATCCCACACGCCAGTTGAAGAGTGGCAATCAACGAACGATCTCTCACTCTCACGCCTCATCCTTGTCTCCAACCGCGAGCCGTACGAACACCGGCAAGTAAAGAATCGTCTGATCTGGGAGCGCACGTCCGGCGGTCTTGTCTCGGCACTCGATCCGGTCATGCGGCGGCTCGGCGGCACTTGGATTGCCTGGGGCAGCGGCAAAGCGGATCGCGACGTGGTGGACGAAGACATGGTCGTCGAAGTGCCTCCCGACGCCCCCACCTACCGCCTGCGGCGCGTATGGCTGGAGGCGGCTGAAATCAAGGGCGGGTACCAAGGGTATGCCAACCAAGTGCTTTGGCCCCTGTGCCATCTCACCCTTGACCGCGTCGTCTATCGCAAAGCCTTTTGGCATGCCTACCAGGCCATGAACGCGCGCTTTGCAGCAGCTGTCCTTGGCGAGATGCGCAAGAAATCCGGGTTTGTCTGGGTGCACGACTTTCACCTGGCCCTGGTACCCGGGCTCATCAAGGCCTCATTCCCGACCCAGCCGGTTGCCGTCTTCTGGCACACACCCTGGCCCGGTCCTGACGCATTTCGCATTCTGCCTGAACGGTGTGAACTGCTGGAGTCGCTGCTGGCGAGCGACCTGGTGATGTTCCAGACACAACACTTTCTCCACGCGTTCGTCGAATGCGCCAAGGAGTTCCTGGGCGCCGAGGTCCGGAGCGACGATCTTCGCATTGACTATAAAGGCCATACCACGCGACTCGTGGTGCGGCCGATCAGTGTCAGTTTCCAAGCCTGGTCGGAGCGCGCCCACACAATGCCAGTCACACGCGCGATAGACGTGTTGCGTAATCTGCACGTCTTTCAATCTGATGTCCGCATCGGTCTCGGCGTCGACCGGCTCGACTACACCAAAGGCCTGCTCAAACGATTCTGGGCGATCGACGCCTTCTTCGAGCAGTACCCGCAGTATCGCGGCCAATTCACCTTCATTCAAATCGCCGTGCCGACCAGAGGCGATGTGGAAGCCTATCGCCGCTACCGGGAAGTCATCCGTGAGACCGTGCACGACATCAACATGCGGTACAGCAGTATCTCCAACGCGGGCAGCCCTCAGGCGTCCCGCTGGCGACCGATTGAATTTCGGGAAGGCCGCATCGGCATGGACACCCTGACAGCCTATTACCGGATGGCGGACCTGGCGCTGGTGAGTTCTGTCTACGACGGCATGAACCTGGTCGCTAAGGAATATGTTGCCAGCCAGGTTGATGAGAAGGGGGTGCTGCTGGTGAGCCACATGGCTGGTGCAGCCGAGGAAATGGCCGGTGCCCTGGTCATCAATCCCTACGACCTTGAGGGGGTGGCCGATGCCATCCGCCAGGCTATCGAAATGCCCTTGGAGGAACGCCGGGAGCGCATGCATCGCATGCGGACCTACCTCGAAGCCCATGACATCCGGGCCTGGTCTGACGAATGCCTGCAGGACACAGGCATCCTCTCACCTGATGACCGCGCCACGCATGAATAACCGGTGTCGACCTCCATGCGTCTGGGAAACGGCCCTGTGATCGACACGGCCTCCTCTCCACAAGGCCTATCCTCGTCGCCTTCTTGCCCCTGCGCTCCGGAGAAGCACCGGGCAGACACAAACCGCTTCCGCATTCCGAGCCGATTGCTGCGCCTGCTGCTCACGATGAGCCTCTGCCTTGTCTTCGGCGGCTGTGCCCACATCTCGCAGCTCTTTTCCGTAACTCAGCCCTCCGGTCGACCGGTGGATCGGCAGCAACAGGCACTCCTTTCCCGCCTCGCAGGCATCGTCGAACCAGACCTCCGCGATAACCTGAATTCAACACTCCCAGGGGTGCGCAAGAGTCTGGCCGATCAAACGAACAAGCCGGCGAAGTTCAAACGGAACCTGGTGCTGCGCACGCTCACCGATCCCTGGAACGGCCTGACCGCAACAGAGCAGACCACCCTATTGGCGGCCAGCGCGGCGGAATCCGGCGTCGAGGGACTTCCGGCCGTGATCGACATCCTGGAAGGTGGGATGGACCGTGCCGGCGCGTCCTTTGCGCCACTCCCTTTTCCCGTAACACTGGCCAGCGAGGACCTGCTGGCCTTTCTCATTGATGTGCTCGAACATGCCTATCAAGACCGCGAACAAGCGCTCCGCCACCTATCCCAGCAAGACCGTGAATTCCTCTTCTCTCAGGCCCGCCCCCTTGTCGAACAGTTCAGTCCACAAGTCACCCCGCCCGCACACCTGTCGGAAGCCGAAGCCGCCGCCCGCTACGCAACCGTGCTCGCTCAACAGGTGGACTACGCTCTACTCATCAGCGCCGCACAGCGGTTGTCACGGATCGGCAACCGGAAATTTCTCCAACAACTGGAGATCGCCTTCCACAACCGGCCCCCGATTACCCACACGGTTTCCGGCATCACCGGAGATCTGTTCCTGGCACAGCAGACGTCCTACGGACTGTTGGTCGTAGGAGGCCACGGCCCCAACACCTATGACCTGGAGAAGGGCGCCGCGCTGATCATCGACTTGGGCGGCAATGACACCTACCGAGGCGTCATCGGAGCGAGCTCGAACAGCGATCTGGGGAACAGTGTGGTCATTGATCTGAGCGGCAACGATACCTATCACCCTGCGCCTCTTGGTTTGGCCACCGGGCGGACGGGAATCGGCATCGTCATCGACCACAGTGGCGACGATACCTATCATTTGGCTCCCGGCACCGGTGGAGTCGGCCTCGCAGGCCTTGGCATCCTGTATGATGGAGAAGGACAGGACATCTACGAAGGGAGCCGATTTACCCAGGGTGCGGCGTTCGGCGGGTTCGGTCTCTTGCTCGATCGTGCGGGAGACGATCGATATACGAGTTTCGGGTTTGCCCTCGGTTTCGGAGCGCCGTTGGGTGTGGGGGCCCTGATCGACGTATCCGGAAATGATTCTTACGAATGCGGCGGGCGTTATCCCAGCGCATACAATGAAACCGACGTGCCCAATACGCCCCCGCAGGACCCTGCGTTTCAATACGATTGTTTCGGACTTGGAACCGGATCCGGACTGCGGGTCTTCAGTAAACAGGCGTCGCACCGTGCGCATAGTCTGGCCGGCGGATGGGGCCTCTTCATCGATCTGGATGGTCAAGACCGGTATCGCAGCGCCAACTTTGCCCAAGGCCACGGGTACTTTTTCGGCCTCGGGGTGAAGCTGGATCTAGCCGGTGACGATGAGCACCAGGCCGCCCGCTACGGCCACGGCACCGCTGCACACTTCGGAGTGGGCCTGACCATCGATTACGAGGGTAAAGACCGATATGGCTCGAAGGGTCCTTTCTATAACGGCGGTGCGGCCTGGGACGGCAGCGTCGCGCTCGCTATTGACGGCGGCATGGACAGCGATTTTTACGATCTGCCGGCTTCGACGGGTTTAGGAATGGGCGACCTCGGTGGATGGGGACTGTTCATCGAAGAAGGCGGCGCGGATCAATATGCCGTCAAGCGTGGCCTCGGCCATGGGGCGGAGCACAGCATCGGCGCATTTTTCGATCTGGATGGGAGGGACGACTATTCCTCCGTTCCTCCACCCGCCAACGGTGCGCGTCCGGAACGCCTCAATGGGAAAACGTTCATTGAAAACCAGAGCAGCCTCTTCATCGACCGGTAGTAGAATGGTGGGGAGCAGGAGCTTATAGCGAATAGCTCATAGCTGAACTAGGAGACTAAATCGTAGAGAGTCTCTCATTCCGGTCGCCGCGCCTCCGCTTGGCTATACGCTATTAGCCATTTGCTCTCCTCTCAAAGCCTGCGCTTGACTCATTCCGTCTTGTGGCTATCTTAACCGGTAAGAACGAGCGTGACCGTGTCTTCGGTACCCATCACGCGGCTCTCACTCGATGACCATCCGAGCACAGCGGAGGATACTATGAACGATTCGAATATCCCGATACTCAAGCATTTGCCCGTGCTGCCCCTGAAGCGGACCGTGTTGTTCCCCGGTACCATGATGCCCTTGACCGTCGGCCGGGACCGCTCGATCGCCGCAGTCGAGGCGGCGCTGAAGACCGAGGATAAAACGCTCCTCGTGGTCGCTCAGCGGGATGCGCAAACCGATCAGCCGACCCTGGAAGATCTCTATCCCATCGGGACCAAGGCTGTCATCAAACAGACCGCCCGCACGCCTGAGGGGCACTACAATATTTTGATTCAAGGGCTGGAGCGCTTCGTGCTGCTGAAGCTCGACCAAATGGATCCGTATCTGCAGGCCCGCGTAAAACAGCTGGCTCCGCCAAGCGAGCAGAGCACAGAAGTCGAGGCACTGCATCGGGCCATTCTGGACATCATTACCGAACTGCCGAAACTGATCCAGACTCCCGGCGTACATGAAGCGGTGGCAGCCCTGGGTACGGAAGAAGATCCCGTGGTGTTGGCCTATCGCATCGCATCGTTGTTGAATCTTACGTTGGACGGTGAGCAGCAGTTGCTTGCGGCCTCCACCCGAGCCGATCTGCTCCGCGGGCTTTATGCGGCGCTGTCGCGCGAAATCCAGATTCTTCAGTTGCGCGACAAAATCACCAGCGAAGCCAGGGAGAAACTCGGCAAGACCCAGCGGGAATATCTCCTCCGCGAGCAGCTCAAGACGATTCAGCAGGAGCTGGGCGAAGGAAACGGGGAAGAAGATGAAGTCGGCGCGCTGAGAGCAAAGATTCAAGAAGCCAATCTCCCGGAACAGGTCCGGAAAGAGACGGACCGTGAATTGGCGCGCCTCGCCAAGACGCCGAGCGCATCGCCCGAGCATCAAGTGATCCGGAGTTATCTGGAGCTGGTGCTCGAATTGCCGTGGAACAAGTCCTCGGAAGAAGGACTCGATCTCGCGCACGTCCGCAAGGTGTTGAACGAGGACCACTACGGCATCAAAGAAGTGAAGGAACGCATCGTGGAGCACCTGGCGGTCTTGAAACTCAATCCGTCGGCCAAGGCGCCGATCCTCTGCCTCGTCGGCCCTCCCGGGGTAGGAAAAACCAGTTTGGGACAGTCCATCGCCAAGTCCATGGGACGGACCTTCGAACGCTTCAGCCTCGGCGGGTTGCATGACGAAGGCGAATTGCGCGGCCACCGCCGCACCTATGTCGGGGCCCTACCCGGCCGAATCATTCAGGCGGTGCGGCGAGCCGGCGTGAACAATCCGGTGATCATGCTGGACGAAGTCGATAAACTCGGACATGATTTCCGAGGCGATCCTGCATCGGCCTTGCTGGAGATCCTGGATCCTGCGCAGAACCACACGTTCCGGGACCACTATCTCGATTTGCCGTTCGATCTTTCGAAAGTATTCTTCATCACGACAGCGAATACGCTGGAGACGCTGTCGCAACCCCTGCTCGACCGGATGGAAATCATTCGGCTGAACGGATATAGCGAGCGGGAGAAACGGGAAATTGCCCTGCGGTACCTCTGGCCGAGACGACTGAAGGAGGCAGGGCTGCGAGCCGAAGAGGTGAATCTTCCAGAAGCCGTGCTCGACCAGATCATCGGTCGCTACACCAGAGAATCGGGAGTACGGCAACTGGAACAGATGCTCGGCCGCATTACGAGAAAGGTCGCCGTGACCTTCGCGGATCGGCCGGCTGATGCGCCGACGAGCCCCGTGGACATCACACAATCGCTCTTGGACGAGTGGCTCGGACAGGAACGGTTCCAGCCGGAAGAGGCGCGAAAGAATCTCCCGGCCGGAGTCGCCACCGGTCTCGCGTGGACTCCAACAGGCGGTGACGTGTTGTATATCGAGACAACTCTGCTGCCCGGCAGCCACGAACTGACGCTGACGGGACAACTCGGTGATGTCATGCAGGAGTCGGCACGCGCGGCGCGCAGCTACCTCTGGTCGCATGCCGAGAGCATGGGGCTGGACATCTCGCGCTTCAAACGCAACGGGGTGCATATCCACGTCCCGTCGGGCGCCATTCCCAAAGACGGCCCTTCGGCCGGAATCACCATGGCGACCGCGCTGGCTTCGGCCTATGTCGGCAAGCCGGTGCGTAGCGACACGGCAATGACGGGAGAGATCAGCCTGACCGGGTTGGTACTGCCGGTCGGCGGAATCAAGGAGAAGGTCCTGGCCGCGCATCGCGCCGGCCTCCGGAGAATCATTCTGCCGAAGGCCAACGAGAAGGACTTGAAAGAAGTCCCGCAGGAAGTGCGCGATGAACTCACGGTCATTCCGGTGGAACGAATCGAGCAGGTTCTCCCGGCGGCCTTCAACCAAGATACACCACCCTCGCCCGAACGGGGCGAACCCTTGGCCACCTCCACGGCCTCGTAAGATCCCGGGCCCCGGCTGAACAGCCGGGGCCCATTCTTCAATCCCCCGGCCCTCGCCACCACTCACTTCCTCAAACACCCATCTACCAGCCTTGCCCTTCCGTCGTGTCCTATGTAAGGATTGCTTGAGTACCTGACTGAACACTCCCTTCCGCACATGGGTCTACAGAGACAAGAGAACCAAGGAGATGCCCTATGCCTCCCAAAATTGAAGTCGGAGACATCATAAAAGTGACCAAGACCGACGATGAATGGAAAAAACTGCTGACGCCCGCGGCCTATCAGGTCCTGCGCCATGAAGATACCGAGCGGGCGTTTACGAGTCCGCTCCACGAGAATCATCAGGCCGGCACCTATTACTGCGCCGGCTGTGACCTACCCGCCTATTCCTCCGAACATAAGTTCGACAGCGGAACCGGCTGGCCCAGCTTCTGGCAACCGATCGACGCCAAGGTGGTGGAGAAGCGAACCGATACCAAATTCTTCATGACCCGGGTCGAGGTCCACTGCGCCCGATGCGGCGGCCATCAAGGACACGTCTTCGATGACGGGCCTAAACCCACCGGCCTCCGTTACTGCATCAACGGCGTCTCCTTGAAGTTTATTCCAGCCTGAGTGCAATCACGCCTACCCGACGCGTGACGCAACTCGGCCACGGCAACTACCGCAGCGTCATCACCGGAGACTGGCGGCGCACCTTGCAATTTGCCGCTGAACCCTCCTAGACTGCCCATGCTATGGCGTACTTTTCGTTGATGCGACCGCACTTAGGTCTGTTCCTGGCCTGGACGGCCATGCTCGGTTGTTCACAGTCCTCCGACGTCCTCACATCCAATCTCAACGCCTGCTTGATCGTCACCGAAGCCGAGGTTGAATTGGCCATCGGCACCCCGGTCACCCCGGGCCTGCGCCAGAATGATCGCCAATGCCTCTATCAGGCCAAACGTAATCCGCAAGAAACTGTGACCGTTGAACTCAACCCCGGTCCCGACGGGGACAAAAAAAGCCTGTTCCACGATCAGCGCTCGAAGGCCGGTCACCAGCCGGTCCCCGGAGTCGGCGACGGCGCCTTCACCCTGCGCTCGCCGATCGGCGGGATTCAGCTGACGTTTCTGAAAGCCGACGCACTCGTCACTCTGTCGCTCTCGCCCTCGAAGGAACCACAGGCGCAGGCAGCCGTCACCAACCTGGCCAAGGTCGCGGCAACCAGGCTTGGGAGCCCTCTCCACACCGCTTCCGCGGCGTCACCAGAACCGGGCCTCCCTGCCGCTTCGTCCCAATGGGCCGGTGACTGGTATGGCTGCCCGCCCGTCGGATTGATGTATGGGAAAGGCCATCTTGCGCTGAGCGACGGCGGCACCTGGTCTCTGACGACGGCCGTGTTGATGCCGGGCACCGTCACCGCAGACCGGGGACACTGGCAGGCTGAATCCTATCAAGAGATTCTCCACGGAACCTATCGACTGGCTGGAAATGAGCGCTTCTCAACGACCGGAATCCTGAGCGTGACCTGGGACAAACTTCCCAAGAATCAGGTGCCGAACAAATTCGACCCTCTCCTCTGGCGCGCCTTCACACCCGCCCCACACAAGGTCGCCGTGAAGCGGCTTCCCCCGGTCGAGCCCTCCCTCGTCGGGACCTGGGAAGGGTCGGCCAAATTCGTCGATCGGCAGGAAGAGTTTGTCTGGACGATCACCGCAGCCAATGTCTCGGACTTCTACAAAGCCACATCGCAGTCGGGTCGGATTGAAAAGGAACCGAACCAGCTCCGCCTCACCATCCCTCAGAGCAAGACTCCTCCACTCACGATACGAGTATTGGCGAACGACAAACTTGAGCTCACCGACAACGGCGGCACGGTTTCGCAGTGGAATCGGAATGAGAAACTGCTGTCGCGCTGTTAACGTACTTGATTGACCTTACCAGCGACGCCGCTCGCGCCCGTTCAACTTGACTCATTTTTTTCAGCCCGCTAGACTGAGGCATGGCACACTGGCTCATTGTCGCGCTGTTCTGCACCGCACCGCTGCTCTCGGCTGCGGAGGGGCATGCAGGGCCCAGCGACGCACCACGCACCCCACACGTGGTTGAATCATTCGACCAGACTGCCCCCGACCGTCTCCTGCGCAGCCTGTACGACCACGCCGTCGCCGCGTTGCAGGAATACATCGAGTTCGAAGGACGTCTACCTGAGGACGGTGACACACAGGCACGAGCGGGCCAGTTCCGACTCAAACTGTTTCCCCAAGGCAAATCACGTTCGGAGGAACACCTGAGTGCCGAAGGATCATTCGGCCTCTCGCCCGACGCCGAGCAACAAGAGTTCACCCTCCGATTCAAATCGTCCAAGCATCCGTCACGCCCCCTCCCCTCAGTGACTGACGACGTCATCTAAGAAGTCCATCGGATCATTCGTCCCTCTTTCTCGACAAGTGCTTGTCATGCTCGATCTTGACCGGTGCGTCATCGGGGCATAGAATAAAAATTGGTTCACGACCCGCCTCATTCTGGAGGTGGTTGCCATGATCTTCCGTGGAGCACAAATCCAACGGGGCGTGTCTGGCAGGTGTGGCCTCCTCCCCAAACGAATTCTTTCCAGCAATAGAGCGGCGTTGCCTTCTTCTGGTGTGCTTGCGCCCGCAGGGAGGGCTCCCTACACCTTCCGTCCTCACCCGATCGCCGTCAGCCAACATGTAGGGCATGTGGCCGACTGTAACCGCCGAAACCCGTTCCAGCTGACGTGAGCAACACCTCGAGAGCGTGGGCCGGCACCGGTCTGGTTGCCCTACGTTGAAAGAAGGGCGTGATGTCATTTCCAGCAATCATCCAATCGACATGCAGTGCGGAAAAGCCGAGGAGGCATATCGCATGGCGGTATGACGGCGCATGGGAAGAAGGACTCGCGCGGTTCGCGCGAGAGCGTGGCTTATGTCAGAAGTATATTGGGGAATCGTCATAGGTCTCTTGGCAATGGTGGCGACCCTGTTCGTCTGCATAGACATCACCTACTCCGGTTCGAACAAGTCGCACAAGGCACCAAACGGAAGCGTCGGAGAGCCGAACGAGGCCATCAGGCAGGCGCCTACAGGTTCTCGTCAAGCCGCATAGGTGCCGGTTGATGAGCCCACGAATCTCGTGGTTCAGTCAACGGAGGTGGCGTATGGTCGTCGAGATCATCGGTCTCGGAACAATGATTGCGCTGGTATGGCTGCTGGCTTGGTCGATGGCGGGGGAGAGTGAGTCTGAGAAGCGGCGGAATGCCGCGTCTCCTGATGGCGCTCGTTCCTTCGACACCGTTGCACACGACAGGCGAACCAGGCACGCAGCCTAATTGTGGATTGCTTCCTGGCACATGCGCACCCACACGTTTCACGTCGCTTCGGCACGTGAGACGTGGAGGGAGCCGTACGGTTTGTCCACGTTCCGCTCAAGGACGAGAAAACGCCCTGCGGCCGGCGGATGGTGTGTGTTGTGGTCTCGCGTGTCAGGTAAGAATTTGCGGCGGCCCGATGCCGGCGATGGCCTCTTCCGTAATCACCACGGATTTCACCCCGTTCAAGGCCGGCACATCGTACATGAGGTCTAACATCACCTCTTCCAGGATCGTACGTAGCGCTCGCGCGCCGATTTTCATCACAGCCGCGCGGCGGGCCGCGGCCTTGATCGCGGAATCGGTAAACTGAAGCTCAACCCCGTCGAGCTCAAAGAGGGCTTGATACTGCTTCACCAGCGCGTTGCGCGGCTCGGTCAAGATGCGAATGAGCGCAGGTACGTCCAAATCCGACAGGGTGGTCAGCACCGGGAATCGGCCCACAAACTCTGGAATGAGTCCGAATTTGAACAGATCCTCGGGCTCTACGTCACGCAACAGGCCGGTGTGGCCGTCGATCCCGCTTGCGGGATTGGTCGCACCGAACCCCATCCGCTTTGGGATCGTCCGTTGGGCGATAATCTGATCCAACCCAACGAACGCTCCACCGGCAATGAACAGAATGTTTGTCGTATCCACGCGAATATAGTCTTGCTCGGGATGCTTTCGCCCGCCTTTCGGCGGCACATTGCAGATCGTCCCTTCCACCAGCTTCAGAAGTGCCTGCTGCACCCCCTCGCCAGACACATCCCGCGTCAATGACGGATTCTGAGACTTGCGGCTGATCTTGTCGATTTCATCGATATAGATGATACCAGTCTCGGCGCGCGCAACATCATACTCACAGTTCTGAAGCAGCTTGAGCACGACGTTCTCGACATCTTCACCCACGTAACCAGCTTCGGTCAGCGCCGTCGCATCCGCAATGGTAAAGGGCACATGAAGAATACGGGCCAACGTCTGGGACAGGAGCGTTTTCCCGGTACCGGTCGATCCAATCATCAGGATGTTGCCCTTTTGAAGATCGACGTGTTTCAGCCGTTCCCGATTCAGAATCCGTTTGTAGTGATTGTGGACCGCGACGGAGAGCACTTTCTTGGCGCGATCCTGCCCGATCACATAGTGATCGAGTATCGCCTTGATGTCGGTCGGCTTGGGGATCACGAGCGGCAGGGACGAGGAGGAGCTCCGCTCACCGCCATTCTTGCCCTTGGATAAGGACAGGGAGCAGCGCTGAATGCATTCCTCACAGATCAGCAACGGAGACGGGATGTGGCACGAGTGGCAGTGATGCGGCTCAGGACTGGCAATAAGAGATCGCGCTGCGTCTTGACGTTTGCCGCAAAACGAACAGAGACGTTCTGGTTTGGGGGAAGGATCCCGCTTGTCCCAGAACACAGCGCTTGCCTCCGTGCTTGCCAGGTGAACGAGCGAGGCGATGCGGTATCTTATGCCTCAGCCAGACTGAACTGCAAGCGAGGCGCAGGTTGACTGGACTCCCACAAGGGCAGACGAACGATTCAGACGAAAGATTATGGGAGGAACCCCCTCCGAGGCGGGCAGCGAGGTGAATCCATCGATCATCAGGGGAAGGCAGGCAGAACGACGCGTTCCCCCTCAGGAGAGAAATCGTTCGATAACGTCCACCGGCATCAGTCCGACGAGCAGGGTTACGTCAGTGCGTTGAAGAAGCGGCACGCCTTGATGATCCGCTTCAGCCCACTGTGTATTCCAGGCCCGCAAGATCGCATCGACGGTGCCGGCCTGTGCGCCGACGATCTGCGAGGAGGCCAATCCCTGACGTTCGGCCTCCCGCTGCAACACCGCATCATCGGAGAGATCCTGTCCGTCCAGCCAGAACGCGCGATACAACGAACGTACAAACGCCCCTCCCCGAAGCGGGTCGGCACGAAGCGCACGCGCGGACGCAGCAATCGCCCGCCCCGTATTGGGTTTCCCCAGCGGCACCACGATCGGCAACCCGGGCGCCAGCCGACGGACCATCTGCACCTCCTGGTTCAATTCAGCGCCAAGATGCCCTGCCCAACCAGCCATTGGGATCGGCAGATGCGGCGCATGCTGAACTCCCTGCCAGGCAATTCGATCCATGACGCCCAATACATGGAGACGCTCGTGCATCGCGTAACAAAAGGGGCAGTTAAAATCGCTGTAGAGCCGGCATTTGTTCATTTCAATTCCACCAGATGATTGAAAACCAAAGAAGTCAGGATTATTCATGACTGCCGTCGCGAGGCGTTCGAGGCGGAAGCCCGCCGAGGCTGCTCGCACGTAAGGCCGACGCAGGTGTACTCGCGGTCCGTCGAGGAAGCCGAACGAGAACAGCCTCGCCGGGCTAAGGCAGAATCGCAATGATTCGAACCGGTGCCCCCGTCCCACCCGCAATTTTCATCGGGAGAGCCATGATCGTGGCCCCCGACGCAGGCACCTCGTCCAGCCGCGCCACATTCTCGAGTCCATAGAGACCGGCTCCGTTCACAATCCGGTGCACGACAAAATCCTGGGAAGGCCCATAATCGATGCTGGCTGTATCGATTCCAATTCCGGAGATGTGCCGTTCCGACACGAGAAACTCCGCGACTTCTTGCGAGAAGCCAGGAAAATGCAACGTCGTCGGCAGCTCCGGCGTCGCGCTACCGAAATACCGTTCACGATCCGTCCAGTACGCCCCCCAGCCGGTCAATAGCATCACGATTGCCCCCGCTGGAATCGGCTGGTGCGCAGACTCCCAGCGATGAATATCCGACAGGGAGACACGATAGTCGCGATCGCCCTTCACCGCAGCGCGTACGTCGATGACCACGGCAGGGCCGACCAATCGGTCGACCGGAATACCGTCGATCCCCGCTTGCCCCTCCGCAAAATGAACGGGCGCATCCATGTGTGTTCCGGCATGTTCGGACAACGCCACCTGCCCTGTGGCGTACCATTTTTCGGTGGGCGTCCCTCCCCGTGCTGTCGACTCACGATGAAAGGGAGGATTGGCAGGCCAGACCTGAGTGGTCTCATCGAAGGGGTAGGTCATATCCACGAACCGTTGGGCAGCCTGGGCGTCACTCCAACCGCTCAACACCATCACCAGGACCCACCAGCCCGCTACCAGAACTCGCATCACCGGCGGATTAGCTTGTTGGTTCGGCGCCATGCTCCCTTCTCCAAGAATTCGACTCATACGAGAACCCGGTCAGAAGGCCCCAGCCTCTCGAATCGGGTGGAAATACGGTACCCTCTCATCCTCAAACAGTGCAACTATGAAGAAGGGAAGATGCCGAAGGATTCAAGCTGAACTGCCGTTCAGCCTGCCCGAGGCACCTCGTTTGCCACGGCACCTTCAAGTTTCCTCGCGCTTCGCCCGATACAGTCCAGAGCCTGACATCCTTATCCACAGACCGGCCGTTTGCGCACCACTAACAGAGCCATGGCCTTACCTCGCCCAACTGACGAGTCACCCAAATTCGACAAGGCCGACATCCTCACCCTCCGCCCGGAACACCTCCGGCTGGGGATGTATGTCGACCTCAACTGTTCCTGGTTTAAGCACCCCTTCCCGCGACGCTCCTTTAAACTCACCTCCCAGAGCCAAATTGCCACTATCCGAGGTCTCGGCTTAGCCACTGTGCTGGTCTATCCACAGGACTCGGATGCAGAGACTGAGACGGTCACCGATGAGTGTCCCCAGGAGCCTTCTCCGGCCGAGACGGAAGGTTCAGTCACGACGACGGACGAGGCAGCCGACCACGAGACTCCTCTACCCGAGAGCGAACCGCCATCCCACGGAGACTACCACCAGGCAGTGGAATTGGCTTCCGAAGCCTATCGGCAGATGCTGAGCCGCAGTTCGCAGATGATGAAGGACCTTGGGGGAGGATCGCAGGAGGGATTACGCTCGGCACAGCTCATGATCGGCGGGCTCAGTACCCTGCTCACCAATACGGAAGCCGCCGGCACTATCGCCAGCGCCTTTGACCCGGAAGATATCGGCGATGCAAACGTCCTCCATGCCCTGAATGTCGCGACACTGTCCATGATGGTGGCGCAACATTTCGATATCGACCAGGAGGCACTCCAGCTGATTGGAATGGCAGGACTCTTGCTCGACGTTGGAGAACAGCGTATCCCACGCCACATCTTGGCAGCTCGGGGGCGTCGGTCCGAGGTGGAAAACGTCAAATACCAGATGCATCCGTACCATAGCGTGGAACTACTTCGACACTTCACCGGATTTCCCGAAGAAGTGCTGGACGTCATTCGTAGTCACCACGAGCGATTGGATGGATCCGGCTACCCAGAAAAGCTCAAAGGAGATCAAATCTCGCTGCCGACGAGAATCGTCAGCGCCGTGGACCATTACGACACCCTCGTCAATAGCCTTCATCCCGAAGAAGCACTGTCGCCCGCCGAAGCCCTCGCGACGATGTACAGATATCAAAAGCAACTCTTCTCCTCGGAAGTCGTGGTGGCCATGATTCATACGCTCGGTATCTATCCGCCCGGCACGGTGGTGGTGTTGTCCGACGGCTCCTTCGGCGTGGTGCTCAACATCAACTTCAAACACCGGCTCAAGCCCCTCGTGCTGCTGTACGACCGGGACGCCTCGCCTGAACAGCCTCATATCGTCGACCTTCGCGAACAAGCCGACCTCAGCATTCTTCAGGCCGTACCACGAGACCAATTGCCTCAACCGGTACTTCGATACTTCCGCATCAAGCGGTGGACCGGCTACGTCATTCAATCAACCATCCAATCAACCTAAGCAGACAGGCCGTGCAGGACCCCACGCCAGTGGCAGCGATGCCGTGCATTGTGGTATGTCACCCGCATGCCGTTACCGCGTATCCTGCTCGTCACTCCCCCTCTGACCCAGCTCAATACACCCTACCCCGCGACCGCCCATCTCACGGGATTTCTGCGTGCTCGTGGTTATGAAACTGCGCAGGCCGACCTCGGCCTTGCCATGGTGCTACGGCTCTTCTCACGCGAAGGATTGGCGCAGGCGTTCACCCGAATCAAGCAGACGGAACAGCCGTGGAGAGGGGAAATCCAACAGATCCTGGCACTTGAACCGGCCTATCTCGAAACCATTGAGCCGGTCATCGCGTTCCTCCAGGGAAAGGACCCGATGCTGGCCGCGCATCTCGCCCGTCCGGGGTTCCTTCCGGAAGGGCCACGCTTTGCCGCTGATCGTCGGCCCGGTCAGGGCCGATGCTCCATCTCGCCGTCCGATACCGCCCGGCACCGGGCCACCTTGTATATCGAGGATCTGACCGACCTCCTCCACAGCACCGTCGCGCCACACTTCTACTTAAATCGTTATGCCGAGCAGATCATGCACGCGACGTCCTCGTTTGACCGGATCCAGGAGGCCCTCGCGCAACCACTCAGTCTCACGGACGAGTTATTGATCGAGACTCTCTGGCCCTCCCTCCACCGGACGAGCCCGGATGTCGTCGGCCTCACCGTCCCCTTTCCCGGCAATCTCTTCGGTGCGCTGCGCATCGCACAGGCCATCAAATCACGCCACCCGAGGATCGCCATTGTCCTGGGCGGCGGATATGTGAACACCGAGCTGCGACGGCTACAAGACCCGCGGCTCTTCCAGTACGTGGACTACGTCACACTCGATGACGGCGAGCGCCCCTTCCTGTGCCTCCTGGAACACCTGGCCGGCGGGCGCCCCGAGGCGCTGCTTCGGCGGACGTTTCTTCGCACGGACGGCCGCGTGGTGTTTCGAGACGGCAGCAGCGAACCGGACATTCCCATGCACGAGCTCGGCACACCGACCTATGAAGGCCTGCCGCTGACCAACTACCTCTCGATTCTCGACAGTCTGAACCCGATGCACCGGCTCTGGTCGGAAGGCCATTGGAATAAGCTGACCGTCGCGCATGGCTGTTATTGGAAGCAATGCACGTTCTGTGATGTCGGGTTGAACTATATCGCACGGTATGAGATGACCCCGACCGACGTCTTACTCCGACAGATTACGGCGTTGATTCAGGAGACCGGACAGCGAGGATTTCATTTTGTCGACGAGGCCGCACCGCCCGCTGCGCTTAAAGCCTTAGCCCTGCGGCTGCTCGAAACCCACACGACTATCTCCTGGTGGGGAAACATTCGGTTTGAAGAAGCCTTCTCACCCGACTTAGCGAGGCTATTGGCGGCATCCGGCTGCATCGCGCTCACCGCCGGCCTTGAGGCGGCGTCGGATCGGCTACTCGAACGGATGAAAAAAGGGATTACGGTAGATCAGACGGCGCGGGTTGCGGCGGCATTTCGCCAGGCCGGCATTCTGGTCCACGCCTATCTCATGTATGGGTGTCCCGGCGAGACCATTGCCGATACGGTCGATTCGCTGGAGCGCGTCCGACAACTCTTTGCGCACCATCTGCTGCAGTCGGCCTTCTGGCATAAATTCACCGCCACGGCCCACAGCCCCATCGGCTTAAACCCCGCCGCAGAGGGCCTGACCATTCTCGGCCCGCCCTTCAAAGGGTTTGCGGAAAACGATCTTCGCCATGCCGATCCCGCCGCCACGTGCCCGCCCTGGCTCGGGGAAGGCCTGCGCGCCGCATTACTCAACTATATGGAACAGGCTGGATTCGACATTCCGGCACCTCGCTGGTTTTCACATGCCGTCAAGCCGCCTCGGGTCGCACGCACCTGGCTGACGAAGGCCCTGGCCGCGTCTTCCTCTCTGGCACTCACGGCCGAACGACGCTGCGTCTGGATCGGCAGCCAACCAGTGGTTGCCGCCAAGGGGCGCAGCAGAACCAGACTCATCCTGCCAACACGCACAGAAGACTTCACCATCAGCCTGACATCCTCTCGCGCTGAATGGCTGCTGCACGTACTGCACGAATCGACACCTTCGCCCCGCCGAAACAATCACGACTATCCCCGCCTCGCCGACATCCGTGGACGCTTTCCGGCCGCCGGCGCGCGCGGATTCGATCGCTTCAGCAGGAGCGCCGCCTGGCACACCATCCGTCAGGCGGGCCTCCTCCTGGTCTGATCCGGTTCTTGTTGTCCCCGTGAGGCCGGACCTCCACCGACACACTGCCCCCTCGCGATCGACGGCAAAGCAAAAAAGGGGGAGGCGGCCTGCCGGCTACCTCCCCCTTTCATATCAGTACTGTGATTGAGCTACTTGGATCGAGCTACTTATTCGGCTGCGGAGTCACCCGAAGATAGGGCTTGATCGTTTTGAATCCTTTCGGAAACAGCGTCTTCGCTTCGGCATCGTTCACCGCCGGAGTGATGATACAGTCCTGCCCGTCCTTCCAGTTGACCGGAGTCGCCACTTTATATTTCGCGGTCAGCTGCAGAGAATCGACCACGCGCAGCAATTCGTCAAAATTTCTCCCGCAGGAAGCCGGATAGGTGAGCATCAGCTTAACCTTCTTGTCCGGCCCGATTACGAACACGGATCGCACGGTCATACTATCCAGCGAGTTCGGGTGGATCATGTCATAGAGATCGGCCACCTTCTTCTCAGAGTCGGCGATAATCGGATAACTGACCGTGCAGTTCTGCGTTTCGTTGATATCCTTGGTCCAGCCGCGATGCGAATCCAGGGGATCCACACTGATGGCCAGAATCTTCACCCCACGCTTATCGAACTCCCCTTTGATCCTCGCCATGTACCCTAATTCTGTCGTACAGACTGGGGTATAATCCTTAGGGTGCGAAAAGAGAATCCCCCACCCACCGCCAAGCCACTCGTGGAAATTGATCGTCCCTTCAGTCGTTTCAGCTGTAAAGTTTGGGGCATCGTCGCCCAATCGTAGTCCCATGATTTCCTCCTTCAATGTCCGGTCAGATCTGATGATGGCACGGCGTAAGAGAGCAGAAAGACTTGATAAGAGTACCGTTTCCTGTGAGTCCGGTGCAAGGGGAAGCTTCTGCCGAGTGCCCATCGACGCCGACGGCAAGCGAACACGTCAGCCACCCGCTCAAGTTTTTGCTCACGTATCCGATAAGAAGCACAGTTGCTCGAGGAGAGGTCATGGAACACATGCCGCCGCCGGCCGCAGGGCTCAAAACCTCCAACCATCCCATGTACCGCCTGCTCCGCGAAGGGTGCATCAAAGAGTTCAACGTCAAGCGGGCTGGGGGTGAACTGGTCGACCTGACCGGATGTGATCTACGAGGGCTTGACCTACGCGGGCTCGAAACCGATGGGATGGACCTCAGCGGGTGTTATTTCCGGCAAGCCGATCTTCGCGGCATCGATTTCCGCAAGGCAAAGCTCGAAGGAGCCAGCATCAATGCGGCCAAGATTTCCGGCGTCTACTTTCCAATCGAACTCAGCGCAAGTGAAATCGAACTCTCCTTGCTGCACGGCACGCGAATGCGGTACCAGCCCAAGCCCTGACCGCTTTCCAAGCGATCAACTGCCCGTCAAATTCAGCCGCACTCGAATCTGCGTGCCTTCAGAAGGGGCCAACTCTGCCTCCACCAGAAAGACGCGCTCCTCAGACAGCCCACCCTGTTGGATCAATTGCTCGCGAACAACTTTGGCCCGCGCTTGCGCCAACAGGCGTAACTCCGAGTCTTCAACCGTCATGGCCGGAAACAATTGCTGGCGCAGTTCGTCGGCCGTCAGCACCAGCTCGACGACCTTTCCGCCCGGCAGTTCTTCACGTTTCGTCGGTTGTTTTCCCAACTTTTCCGCATAGAGATCACTCAACAGTTCAAACTCACGTGCAGGCGACGGCACGGCTTGCATATTCTTAGTCCCGCCCTGAGTAAACCGGCGCTGCACCTCGGCCGCAATATGCTGCAGGGCAAGCGCCTCCCGGTCCTTGATAGGATCCGCAATGCCCGTCACGTCGATTCGGAGCGCCGGGCGCTCTTGCAAGGCCTTGGCGACGGATTCAATCTTGCGCTGTTCGCCGCTGTCCACGGTCTCACGGCCGGCCTGGAACTCGACGAACTGCAAATCCTTCCCATTCCCCTCGACAAGTCCCTCCAACGCCGAGAACGGAGAGATCGCCGCCTTGGTAATCAGATTGCCCAACGCATTCAGCACCACCCGTCCGTAGTGAAAATCCGGTTCGTTCAAGTCCCCGCGCACCGGCATATCGATATCGATCCGGCCTTGTCGGTCCTTCAACAAGCCCACGGCCAGACGAACCGGCAGGCTGGTGGCATCCGGACTGTCGGTGTGCTCGCCGAATGTGAGCTGGTCGACCAGCACCTTGTTTTCTCCGATCAATTGTTGCTTGGAGACTTGATACATCAGATTGAGCGACAGCTTGCCCTTCGTGATCGGATACCCGACGTACTTACCCGCGTAGGGCGACACCGCCGTTAAATCCACCCCCTGAAACAGCAAGGTCAGGCGTGTGAACATATCCCCGCTCAACGGATTAATGTGCCCCTGAATCTTCAGCGGAGCGACCTCGTCCACGGTCCCGGTCAACGCCACCTCAGCCTTGGCGACCTGCTTGGAGGACAATCCCTTGATGGTGCCGCTGAGGCCTTGAATCCCGGTCGTGACGATCGGGGTGATCGATTCATCGACGAAGGTGGCGGACAACTTGGAGAGTCGGACGACATTCACCTCGATGGGAGTAGGCCCCGAAGCCTGCTTGGGAGCGCCCGTCTCAGCCGGCTTCGGCGCCGGAGCGGGTGGCGATGCCTGCGTCTGCGCATCCTTGGGAGCCTGCAGGACGCGCGAGAGATTCATGGTCCCGTCGTGAGCCGTCACGAGGCGAATCGATGGATCGCTCCAGACGATCTCGCCGATTTTAACCGCCGTCGGCGACACATCGAGTGCGACCTTATTCAATCCCAACGCGGTCCAGCCAAGAAATTCCTTGTCCGACGCCCGGTCGGCCACATGCAGACGATTCAACCCGGCCTGACCTGTATACCGAAGCATCGGGCCCGTATCATGTTGACTGCGATAGGCGAGCTCCCCATCCAATTCTAACTCCCCGTCCCGAATCTCAAGCTGCATGGTACGATCAAGATAGGGCTGAAACGGCCGCAGGCCAATATGCGCTAATTTCATCGTCAGCGTCGTGGACAGCGGATCCAACTGTAGCGTGCCCTGACTCTCGAACGTCCCCTGCTGATTGAACCGGAAACCGGCCGACACCGGCAGTGAACCCTTGAGCGGCACATGAAGCCCGCGCACGGTCAGATGCAGATCGTCAAACGCCAACTGCACTGGCGTCTTCAGACGACGATCCTCAAAGGCCACCTGCGTCTTCTCCACCTGAATGGCCTGCACATCCACAGACCAGGGATGCTCCGGCTCCGCCGCCGGTCGTTTAGGCTCTGCCGGCCTCTCCTGGGAGGGGGCAACGGGGGCGAACAGCGACGTAAAATTCACCGCCCCGTCCTCAGCCAACCAGGTGCGGATTTCAGCGCCCGTCAAACGGACCGTTCCAATACCGACTTCCTGTTTCGGCAGATCCATGCGAATCGAGTCGAGCACGAAGCTCGGCACGACGAGGACCGGATCGCGGTCGCCTGCTGCCGACAATCGGAAATCCGACAACACGAATTTGCCGTCCGTCACCTGCAGATTCAGCGGCGCACTTTTCTGATCGAAATGATATCGCGCGTCGATACCCACGGCCCCGCTCAGAATATCGAATCGAAACCGATCGCGAAGACTGGGCCAAAAGGTCTTCAACTTGATGTTGGAAAGGGACACGCGCCCGTCTGATTCCAAGGGATCAAAATGGACCGTTCCTTCCCAGGTGACACTTTCCCCTTCATCGAACTCAGCCGAGAACACATAGGCGTCTTCGCCGCCGCGCCGAGTCCCAAAACTACGCAGCGTGATTTCAATCGGCACCACATCGATCGTCACCGGTGTGCGCGTCGAATCGTCGCGATACTCGATCACTCCCTGCCGGATACTCAGCGTGCGGATCTCTACCGGCGGGAGCGGTGCCTTCTCCGTGTGACTGTCGGGTGGTGGCGCGGCAGGCTCTGCCGGCGACTCGTGAGCCGGCGGCACAAGCTCGAGCAAATTCAATTTCCCGTCTGGCTGGATATGCACAAGGCCAAATGGAAGGGTCAGGCGGATTTCATCGAAGATGTACGCGGAACGTACCAGCGAAGTCCCTTCGAAATTGACGAAGAGTTCCTGAAATCCGAGCATCGGCGTCTGATCAGGTTCCCGAATCTCGAATGCCGTGAGCGTCAACGAAAAGGTAAACGGGTTGATCTGGATATCATCCAGCACCACAGGATGCCGAAGACGCTCGGACAAGGCAGGAATCGCGTAGGTCTTGATGGCATAGGGCGCCACGAAGAACCCCAGGATGGCATAAAAGGCAACGGCGCCACAGAGCAGGATAAGGGCGATGCGAGACCGACGTAACAGCGTCATATCAGGAGCAGAATGGACAATGGTGCGCCCGGTTGGAATCGAACCAACGACCCTCAGCGTAGAAGGCCTTTCGGGCACCGATGTTATTAAGGACGAACGTGCGCAGGATAGCTACTACATTGGCCTAGAACAAGGGGAAAATGTCTCAGGAGTTCCTCCTACGCGTGATGAATGCGCAGGGGTAATCGAAACCAGAATGAGGCGTCAACCGGGAGTGAAATCAGGAGGGGGATGTGTTTTCCCTAAAATGGCGCGCTGAGGCAGATGTCCGTCTGAATGGCCCACGAGCATACGCTGTGTGATTCGCACCCAGCTTCTCAACCACATGGCCAAGCCTTAAGGGCCATTCCGATGCACGAGCGAACATGGTGTAGCCCGCGTTACTCATGACGGTTCGTCGCGAAAGCGCCGAGTCACGTGGCGAGCCGGACGGCCGAAGGACCATCGTAGCAGTGAATCGGCAATTGCAGCAGAAATGCTCAAGAATAATGCGGGCTAGGTCTTGCCGATGGTTCCCGAGTTCAGTGTGAGCTGATCGAGCCACGACACGGCCTCATATTTCAAACGATGAAGGTTTTGACCGAACTGAAGCACTTCGGCCCGCAATTGGGTGAGCATCTCTGCCCGTAGCCGTAGCTCTTTCTCCCCGTACGGTCCCCCCGCCCCGATCAACAAGGTATGCAGGTGAGACTCTTCTCCACTTTTTCCACCCCATCGGCCTTCCGTCTCCCATCGTTGCTTGAGCGCGTCACGTACCGTGCGTGTCGCATCTTCTTCCGACGGACTGTTCAGATAGCGCCACACCGAGAGAGGGAAGAGTTGAGGGTCCGAAGGCCCATCCCAGAGTTCCCACAAAAAGTTATCCGGATGTCGAAATTCTTGATCGATATGGACGATGGCATCGACACTTCCAAACCCTGTCGCGATCACTCCTCCAAAGACTTCATTGGCCTCTGCCGCAATATCATGACCAGCCAGTAGGAGCGCGCCTGGGATGATCCCGATAAAAATATCGGAGGCAAACACGGCGAAGAGAGCCTTTTCTGATACGCTTTGGTGCGCTTCACCGATCGCATACGCCACATGGTCGCTACGAGACGCTTCGCAATCGATGGCCGCCATGAGCCGCCTCACATCGGAGACGGCGATTGCAATGCGTCGGCTGATTTCCTGGCGCGCAGAGAGCAGAGGGAGCACCAGTTCGTCCCCGCGCTGATCTGGTTCCAAGGACTGCAGCGTACTCAATAACTCCAGGATGCCGATTTGACCCGCCGTACGCTGCGCGTCGGGAGAGAACCGCACGGCGGTTGACGTGAGTGTCATCACTTCGGGAGACGACGCGGCTGCCACCAGCTCTGAATGAACCTTTGCAGGCGGAATAGCGGCTTGCAATGGTCGAGGGAGGGGGCATCGAGACACCAAGGCATCCGCTTGTGCCCGAGGCGCGACTTCAAGAGACGGAAGGCATCCACCCATGGCCAACAACAACACCACGACCAATGAGACGCGGGTGGTTTCGTACGTCATCTCGATCATGGCTAGGGTTTGGCCACCAGCGGCGCATCATACGACGCGATGGCCATCACCTCATACATCAACACGTTGAGATCCTGGCCCATACGAAGGACGGCTGATTTCAAATGATTGAGCATTTCAGAGCGGACACGCAAATCCTGGATCTCATACGTGCCCCCCTCGCTCAGAAAGAGGGTCGCCCGCGCGCGAGCTTGCTTCGAATCCGATGCACCCAACCGCTGTTCCTCTCCCCACCGGTAGAGCAGCTCTTGGCGAATGGTCAGGCCGGACTCGTCTTCCGTGTTCAAATAGCGCCACACGGAATGAGGGAACAGCGCTGACGCTTGTTTGTCGTCCCATAATTCGGTGAGATGGTTACGGGGATGAAGAAACTCATGATCGCCACCGAGAAAAATCGTCGCCGCGCCCCCAAGACCGACCGCGATGGTTCCCCCGGCAATAGCGTTCGCGGCGGAGATTGTAGCCTTCCCGGCTAACGAGAAGGAGCCGGCGACGACTCCGATCAGCGCATCCCCGATGAGCGCCAAAAACAGCGCCCGTTCTTGTTTGTCCTGCCGTATCTCGGTGAGACCGTGAGCGACATGGTCGGCACGGGTCTCTTCACAGTCAATTTCCGTCACGGTGCTGATCACATCAAACGAGGCCAATGAGATCCGATCCATGATCTGTTGATGACGCCACAACAAGAGCCATCGCTCGCGCAGCGTGGGATTTCCAACGGCATCAAGTGCGGCGAGTTCGTGCAGCACGTCCTCTAACTCTAAGATCTGAGCCAACCTGGAAGCGCTCGGCGAGAGGGCGAGTGCGCCCACAGGCTCAGCTCTCGAGGGAAGCGGTATGGGCAAGGGAGGCAGAGCCGTCAGCTGTTTGACTGTCGGCATTCCGCAGCGACTCTTTACGGCGTCCTGAGTAAACCGCGCATTCTTGTATGGATTACTGACGCACCCCGGGAAGGGCAAGAGCGCCAGCATTAAGATGAACGAGAGTCCACGACGATGTAATCGCATAAGGGTGACCACAGTAACAAACCGGCGCGTGCCAGCATCGGACCAAGGCATCTGAATCTTTCTATCACCCCCAAGGTTAAGACCGCATGAGATCCGAATGAAGATTTGACCAACTCATTCACCTTCACCACATCTTCATATGCTTTTCAGGCCCTCCCCCGATGGCACAGACACCTCCAGCAGAAGGAAGGTGACAAAATCGGAGATCCTGCCGCCAAGCCCCACACGGCGTCAGGTTCCCAACGCCTGCACGTCCAAGGCGCGCCGGGCAGAGCGAACGAGCGCGGCTCACGCGTGAATATGCAACGCTGCAGCCGGAGCGAGCATTTCTAACCCGTACGGCGGAGTACTTCGCGAAGGAATCGCCATGAGCTATCGGGCGATTGAAGAGTACGGCCCTCGCGATTTGATGTGATTGATGCGCCGGACGTTGGCCCTATCCCCTGCGGGCTATCACACCTGGCGTGGTCGACCGAAGAGTCCTCGGGTGACAGTCACAAGGAAATCTTTGAGGACATTGGAGTGCTCTCCAATCGGCAGCGGCGTCACTCCCCCCTCGGCGAGGACTCCCCGGCTGAATTGGAAGCGAGCACGGCAGTGGCTGAACCAGGTGTCCACAAAATCGGGGGAAGGTCAGTGGAGACAACTCAGCGGGATACACACCTGACGCCGAGATTTCTCAGACATGCGGCAAACAGGGAAACCTGAGAATGGCTCAACCGATGACAGTCAGGTAAAGACAGAAACCGGGAGCCTAATCGGGAGCGCCGGTGCGAGAGGCGGCAAGCAGTTTGCGGAATCGATTCATTTTTATGGTGCGCCCGGTTGGAATCGAACCAACGACCCTCAGCTTAGAAGACTCACCAGAAGTAATTGATATTAATAAAGATTAGGTGTGATTCCGGCTCCTAAATCAATGCCAAACCAAGCGAAAATCTTCCTTGCAGGTGGGACTAAGTAGCATTAGGTTGGACTGGCAATCGGGAGCAAAACCGGGAGCGAACCGGGAGTAGAATCGGAAGTACTTTCAGGCGAATCCCCACTTCCTACAGGACGCGGGCCATGTATGGTGACGATAAAGTGTGCTCGACCATAAAACTGAAATCCCCACAGGGATGAGTCTGGGGCGTCCCACGCTCTGCAATAGCGGTATCTGAATACCCTATCGCCTACATTGGCTAAACTGGCTAACGTTAGGATTTCAGTCAGCGGTGTAAGATCAGGCCTATAGTGCGTCTCAACTATTGCTTCTGGAATCAATCTTTGACGGTAATGATGCCACAGCAAGCCTACCGCTATACGTTCGACAACGCGCCGTATCCTACGGGAGTCGAATCCAATTTGTGCCGCCCTTCCCACATAGAGGCCTCCAGGTGTCCTAAGATCACATAGTCTAGCTTGACTAAGTACCAATCTACGCAATCCCAATCCTGTGTGGGGCATCACGCGTTCTGTCCATAAGCGAGTAGCAACTGGATCTCTATAGGCTGCCTCCCCTATCATCATCAGACGAAAATATTCGTCATCTAGTCCGAATGACTGATTGCAGGTAGGACAAGCTGGAACTGTTATGAGATGCGGTCTGGGTTTAGGAAATAAACATTTTGGCGGAACATGATCTTTCGTGGGGACAAAGCCACCACCTGGACAATAAATGCATTTTATTTCTGAATCTTGCGGAGACGGCGTCGCAGGCAAGTCACTCTCCAATTTCTGACAAGTGCCACATGTACGTATAATTACGATTTACTCTTCAGGGGACCCCTCTTCTTGTTGACCTTTCTGGCTAATGCCTGAAGTCTCCTTTTCCTAGGATGATAAATTTCATCCAATACAAGTGCAAACATGTCATATGAATCCATCACATCATCCATATTGATTTGACCAGTGGCATGGCTTCCAGCATTTCCTAACCATTTAATTGCTGAGATAAATTCCTTGGTTTGATCATATCGCTGGGGAAGCAATCCTATGCGCTGATGCAAGCTAATAAAACTTCTTCGCTTTTTCTTAGAAATAAATCTGGGCACCTTCAGCTCAGTGAGGAGTTCCTCTACTGCCATACGAACACTGTTTGATGCAGCGCTGGGAGAGGAAAAGAATAGTTTAAACGATTCGTCAAGCAATGCTGAAACAGCAGGCGGACAATTTTCAGGCATTTCAATTAATCGAAGATGAGGTTCAAAATACTTTGGGCGGAAGTACTCTCGAACATCAAAGTGCGACTCACCATCCTCGTCGACGAAATTGTCCTCTTCAACTGAACCATCCCCTGTGCAAGCAACGATTTCGTCACATTCTCTATTTCCGCAAACAAGTAAGCAGGAAAAAGTGTATGTAGTCCAACTTGGGTCCCAATACTCATGGTTAAAGGCAATCTTGGACTTTCGGACTTCTTCATGTTTAAAGGTGTCTGCCTTGACCCGTAGAGTTCCAGTCCCACATGTCGGGCACGGCCACCCTCTCTGAAAATTGATGCGAAATGGTAGCTTCCATACGGTACGATCAATTTCTGATCTCATTATCTTCCTCTTCAAAATCCAATCGGTTATCGAAACTCGACTCTCGTATTATTCTAGAGTTTTGGTTGATTGGATATTGATGATAATCGTCAAAGGAAGTCACCCTGCTTCGCTTAGTTCTAGACGGGATACCGGCTGAAGACGAGAGCGTTGGTGTATCCTCACCTGAAGCAAATCGACGTCCGCTGTCCCGTAGTGGAGTACCGGCTGTTGCGGCTGCGTGGGAAAGGCATTGCGAGAAATAGTGACCATCAACCGATCCACGTAATTCATGAGTTCTCGTTGGGTGATTTTCCCGTCCCGGTTGTCATCCGCTGCCCCCTTCAACCCATCGATGACGACGCCAGTCAAGAGCCCTCGTCCTGCATAACCTTCCTTGGCGGCTTGCAGCGTTGCAGAGGCTGCAAGCACGCTGATGTTGTTTGTAAGCCCTCTGCCCTTCCCCCCCCCAAGCGATAACGGTCCGTCCGAAAGAAGAGGGTGCTGCATCAAGGCGCTTATAAACGCGCTGCTTTCACACGTATCCAAGATAAGGACCGTGTCGCCCTGTCGCCCCTCGGAAATCAGCTTTAGTAATTCATCGGGCGAAATTCCACTATGCGGACCGCTGGTTTCAGACAGCCGCGTATCTGCCGCCGGTATCAGAAACCTGTTGTTCGGAGTGGTCAGTGCGTGGCCTGATATAAACAGCATCAGCGTGTCTTCTGGACGCGCGGTGTCGCGAGCGGATACAAGCAAACTAATCAGCTCATCCTTGGTGGGCATGTCATGCGGAAACACATGTAGTTGCGCGCCGTCCTGTTTTAGCGACGCAGCCAACGCATGCGCATCGCCTTCGGCGAAAGGCAGGGGATGTAGTGCGGGGTCTTGGTACTTGCCAATTCCAACAAAGGCGCCGACCATCCTGCCCGTACCTTCAATGCCGCTTTGAGCTGTAATTTCTCCCAGTGCAAGTGCCGAACTAGCACCTCCCTCCTGTGAGAACAAGCCCACGCTCAGGTTGCCCTGCCTCAGACCCTGCGTAGGAAAGGCGAGATGCATCATGCCATTTTTAACTGGTTCAACAAGCCTTCCTGATGCAACGGCATCGCCATCCACATAAAGTAGGCTTTGTAGTGGGTCTTGGAACTCAATCGGCACTTTGAGCAAGAGTTCCAGCACAGCCTTTTGTCTCGGGTTGGTCAAAAAGTCTGAAGGAAGGGTGGCGGCAAGTTGTAGCGTACTAGGTGTGCGTGAAGATTGCCGCACCACATCGCCACTGGTGCGACCTCCGGTCAGGAACCATGTATTGGATACGGTTCGGTCGTAACGCCGCACCTGGCAGAGCAGTCCAGCGTCAGTCCAAACAGCCGCATCGCCTTGCTTGTCAAAAGCTATACCAAAGACCGAACCGGTGATTCCTCTCTGACGCCACAGAAAATCGCCTCGATCGACGCCATAAACAGCCAGGTCACCCCATCGGCCTCCAACCCACAGCTGAATACCATCTGGGCTGAACGCAACCGCCGTGACCGGTACCTGTCCTGAAGTCTGGACGGCCCTGAGTGCCGCTGTGCTAAAATCATAGACATAAACTGTCGGCGCATTCGCGGAGAGTGCGTGATCGGCAGCAGAGTCGATATACATCCGCTCTACGCGCACAGAGAAGGCAAGCATGTTTCCGCGGGGCGAGAAAGCCAGGCTGGAAACCCACACCTTCAGTCGTGCGCTTACCTGCGTCCATTGCGGTGATTTTATGAATGTAACCCGGCCCTTAGTCCTCGTGTTATAGACAGCAATACCATTCGTGCAGGCAACCGCGAGCAGGCTCCCTTTGTCTGTCACTGCCATCCGGCTCGAATACGCCGAGCATCCCGAAGGAGAATCGTCGGCACGGATGAAGTCGACCTGAGTGGGCGGGACATCAACCGCGTTTTTAGACCATGTCACAGTGCCGATCTTCTCGGGCCGAACGACATAAGCTTTGTAATCGTTGTCCGGCGCGAATATGGCCATGCTATCCCAGACCTGTCCCTGTTGAACCTGGAAATTGAGGGGGACCGCTGCTACAGCGTAGGATTCGTTACTGACACGGTCACCTTTAAGGGGACGTGACACCGTAAGAACATCGGTCTGATTGAAAGCAAGATAGGCTTTGGTAACTGCATTCACCGCGGCCCACGAAGGAAAAACCTGTAGCCGCAGCCTGGGAAGCATGCTCAGATATCGAGCCTCTGGGACGCTCCAGATGGCCGCGCGCCCCTCCAGATCACGCACCAGTGCAAGTTCACCGTCAGGTGTGACGTTGTCAACGAAGACTGTGGACCTGGGTTGTGACGGTACGCGCATGGCGAGGCTACCTGTAGGCAGCGACATGATTTCCAGCGATGCTCCACATAGCGCGGCTAGGGTGCTTGCCTGATCAGCTACCGCTTCACGCAATTCCGGGGCCAGAATTTGGCTCCTCTGTCGGGTATAAACTAACCGGCTGCCTTGGGTCACGCGTTGCAGAATACTAGTGAATCCGAGATCGTCCAGCGCCAGCACAGTTTTTCCTTGCCCTAAGGCAATCAGTTGGTCCGTGAAGGAAAGAGCCATATTCTCACCCTCAATCTCGAACGAACGCTCCTTGCCGTTGATATCAAAGACCTTGCCAATCGGCATCAAGCCCGCGTCCACACTTGACCAAAGAAGATCGTCGAAGATGAACTCCAACCTGCGCAAGTTACGGTCGGCCAAACCTTTGGGTATGGGCAAGTGCTGTCCCGTTTTCCAGTTAACCAGGTAAAGGGACAATTTTTCGTCGAACAATGCGACCACGGGCAGTTCCGAAGCGATTGTGGCTTTAGTGAACTCTGAGAATAATGGATGGTCGTAGCGCCACAACGTCTTAATGCTGCTAGATGAGAAATCCAGTACGTCAACGGATGCCCTGCCGGGTAGTACTGCCACGGCCCAGTGGCCATTGCCCGACACTTTGACATCGACATACGAAGAAGCAGGAAGACGTGCCAGGACGGTGGAAGGACTCGATGCGTCCAAAAGCTCCACGGCCCCGGAGTGGTAGACCAGGAGGATTCGACTACCGCCGAGAATGTATCGGGCCTGATCGACGTCGCCTGCGGTAGCAAGCGTGTCTTTCAACGGATCCTTGAACGTTCCCAGAAATACTTTTCCGGTCTCGTCTGTAGCAAGCAGTTTCTCGCCGGATGTGTCCTGAGAGATGCACTTGCAGGCTCCATTGAAGACGGTAGATGCGAGAACACCAACTGGCTGTGAGACCCACCAAAGGCCCAGCAGGCTGGACCACACCAGCCGTGATGCGGCCTGCCATTTCATTGGCAACCCGTCTGTCGCATCCAGTTCAGACCAGCGAGCGCAGCTGGGGACGAATAGAGACTGGGCTTACTCACCATCCATTTCCCGAATTTGCATGACTGGATCAACAGTTCGTCTTCGCTTGGGCCTCTGGCGGTGCGATTGGCGAGCAGCTTGTGCGGACACTGGCCTAGTGAAATGCCACCGCTGGCATGACGGTTGAACCAGTGTGCGGCACTCGCAAGTCCTTTGAGATACCCGATGCATTGGTCGCCACTATCTAGGTCGCCCATCGGTGCGCTGTTTTCGCTTACCATTTCGCAAACGACCATGCAGGCGTTGCCCAATGCTTCGGCTGTCAAGGGTGATTGCGCGTGGGCCGATTGAACCGCCAATGCGGCAAAGAAAACTAGTGCGATATATAATTTCATTGCATTATCTCTTGCAGGCGAAAAGAGTAGTAATCAAAAACTCGGTGGCCGACGTGCTCCGCATCCGGCGCAGGTCAGGACTGTCCATCAACTGCGCACGCGCGGCTCCGTTGGGCAGACTGCTGCAGGACAGCAGGGTTCCAGTGCGAGCGGGCACCGAAGGTTGAAGCGCAGAAATATTGAGACGCGCGAATTCTGCAGTAGCCGCCAGGAAACTGTTGCAAAAGGCGACGTTCTGCTTTCGGACCTGCGCCAACATCGGGTCTGCAGTCTCCGTCGAAGAGGCCCACCCGCAAGTGGCTTGGACATGCTCGACGTTCAGGTTCCCTACAGAATATGCATTGACCAGCGCGATCATTTCCTCTGGCAGCCGATCACCTCCAAGACTCTGGATAGGCATCACACCACTGAGTAGAAGTACTGCGACTACTCGATACAACGGAAGATATATGCTCATCAGATCTCCAGAAAGTTAGCCCAGCGCAACAGCTTTAGTTCCTCGCGAATTTCATCACGCTGCTTGTCATCGGCATGACTCCATACGTTGAACACCTTAATCGCTGCATCGGTGACGGGAGCGACGATCGCGGCGATAGCTGCGATAAGTGCCGGGTTTTTTCGCTTTTCGTGAGGGCTGCTGGCGGCTCGGCTCGCTTGAGCGAACTCCACCAGCGCGTCGATCTGTGCCTGCAGTTCCTTGCCACGCGCCGCTACGACTTTCGAATCAAGCCGTCCATTCGTGGTGAGGGAAATCCTGATGGTGTCGAGCCAAGTATCGGCAGCCGTCTTTGCCTTACCATACAACTTCTCTGATACGGCAAGATTGGGTTTAGACTGCTTGTGCATGGCCTTCAGATCTCGCACCTCGTTGTACGCAATGCTGCGTAGCCTCGAGAAGTTGGAAATTAAACCGACGAGCGATGCTTCGTCCTTGTCGGTAACCTGGGCAGCGACGTCAGAGACGCAAGCCCAAAGCAATAACCCTGCGAGTACGCAAAAAGTGTCTCGTCGGCAATGGTTCGCAATCCTCAAGAGCATGGTCGCACTTCCTCTGGCGAAGTATTAGGAAATACTGGAGGCAAAAGTAGCCTCTCATTCAGAAAAAATCAACCTGCATGTCTAGCGCGTTGGGGAGCTTAAACACAAAGTTTGCGGTTGACTGGATGGACCTCAACATCGAAACCTGGGCTCTCATTACCTCTACCCAGGCAACATGCTCGTTGATAGGTTTTTGGAAGATGCTGTGCATTGAAATACATTCGCGGTGAGAGAATACTTCAAACAGTTTAAGAAATCGAGTCTTGCCTATTGTCCATAACTTATCAAAAATATGCGTTCCAGTTTCCTACTTTGACCATATAGATCAAGTGAAGCGGGGGCTGCGCCCCCGATCCCCCCGGCCGTCCGGTCCAGTGGTCCGGAACGGCCGGGCGGCCTCGTTGGGCGGAATCTGTGCGTTTAATTCTCCCCATGGTTTCAGTATCCCTGTTCTTCTTTCTGTGCTTGTAATCGTCGATCAACCAGAGAGGCGGCCAAGCTGACGCATCGCCGCCTTGTACGAGGAAGGAGCATGGTTCCCTCTCACCCGTGTGGGATAGTGGACGGGTGACAGGGACAAACTGATTAGATTGGCTGATCCTCATCGTCGCCGCGTGAGCCCCGCACAATCCGCACAGAGCCAGACCTCACTGAGGACATCGTCCACGACATAACAGAGTCTCGCCCAGGCTCGTTCTGACTGACAGAATTCACAGAGTCGTTCCTTCGTATGTTCAGGACAGAGCCAGGCCTTTCGTGCACGGTCGTAGGTGGTCGCTTCCCGTCCGCAACAGGCTGGACCAAACAGGCTTGGCAGTTTGAGACTACATCGATGCCCAATCATGGTCACACCTCCTGATAGACGAGCCCCTTCCCCAGCACGAGTTGCAAAATGGTGCCGCTGAACCAGATGGGATGCCCCGAGAGCAGATCCTCCCAGGTCTTGAGAAATACGATCTTGGGGATTTCAATCTCGTCCCTGATCCGGCGATACGCGTTCCTGCTGGACCATTGGCTCCGCATCTCTTCCCACAGCCGGCTGATGGGAAAGCCGAGGGACCGTTTCCAGGACCAACACATGTTCACGTAGCCGCATTGATCCTGAACGTATTGGCTAATGACGTAGCGACTGAGACGATTCCGGGAGCGATGGCTGGACTGATAGGCCTTGATCCAGACGACGGGAGCGCCGTGCAGGGCCTGCCATTGTGACGAGAGCCATTCCTGGGAGATCCAGAACCGCCGGGCACGTTCCCCATCAGGAACCCGCCAGGCCCAGAAGATATGGAGCACCCCATGCCCCTCTTCCGTCCGGACTTGGTAATACTCCAACCCCTGAAACCCGAGCTGGCGTTCGATCCGTTGCCGCAGTTGCTTATGATGGTAGGTGAGCTTCTCGGCATCGCCACCTTCTGCCGTCGAGAGTGTCACCCAGAGCACTTGGAACTGGTGACATTCCCAGAACCACAGGAGCGACCGGACCCGTTGATAGCCCCGTTTCTGCTTCCTGGTCCATTCGCCGGCGACGGGCTCCCGCCGGAACTCCTTCCAGCGGCTCATCGGGCACCTTCCGCCTGAGGGATCGCAGGCCTGAGACCGGCAGAGAGAATCCGCTCCAATTCCTCAATGGGAATCCGCACGGCACGGACCGATGGCTTCACATAGGCAATCTGCCGTTTCAGGATGTATTTCCTGATCGTGCTTTCCTTCAGCCCTAACCGGTTCGCCGCTTCCCGAATGGTGATCAATTTTGTACTCGGGACCATGAGGCACCTCCTTAGAAGAATGGTTGACAAGAGATCACGCCTAAAACATTATTAGACGTGACGACTCTTGACAGCCATTAGCAAGACAGAGGTACACTTGCCAAACAAATTCATCCCTAAATGGCCGTCGAGGCCGAGACTATTTTCGATGGTGTTGGGATCAGGAATACGAAGAGGGTTCGGCGTGAGAAAGGAGCGGAAGGCATGAGCACACAGGGAAAGGCCGAGCAGGCATTTCAACAGGAGTACGAGAAAGCGACTGAGCGCATCCGCACGGTGCCGGATGGCGCCGTCGGGTGGGTGCTCAAGTTCCTGCAAACGGACCTAGAAGCCTTGACGCCCACGGAATGGACGCTCTTGGCGTTTGAGGTCGCGGCGTTCGTCGATGAGACGGGGGACCGATTCGGCGGGATGGTGGCACCGGAAAGTGGCTGGAGCGTGGAAGGGGTACCGAGTGCAAAGAACTATCAGACGATTCCTAGTCGCAAAGAGGCCCAGGACATTCAGGCCACCGTCCTGCATCAGTTAGAACTCTACTGGCACGAAGGATACACCGCCTTCACCTTTCCCCAGATGACACTGGTCGTCGTCTCGCCAGGTAGCTTCTCCGACGAGGCCGGGACAATCTTCGTGAGCGCGAAACGCAAGGCCAAGGAGTTTGAATACCGCTTTGTGCACCTCTTGGCTCAGTCGGGGGACTACATTCGGCGCTGCCCGGAATGCGCCAAGATCTATTTGGCGATCAGACGTGACCAGCTATACTGCCAGCCGCGCTGCCAGAACCGAGTCGCGGCGAGAAAGTGGCGAGAGGCCCAGAAGACCGGAGAGCGAAAGGAGAGCCACCGTGGCAAGAAAAGCGGGAAAGGATAGAGGCATCGTCGAAAAGCCGACGGGATCCGGGAAGTGGTGGGTACGGCTAATCATTAACGGCCGGGAAAAATGGTTCCGTGCCACCAATAAGAGCCAAGCGAAAGCGCTTTATGGTCGACTCAAGGCCGAGGCGCGTGAAGAAACCTACTTCCCAGAGAAGTATAAGAAGACGAAACAGGTCACGTTACGAGCGTGGATTGCTCGCCATCTTGAGGGTTGTTCGAATCGAAGCGTCGCCAATTCACGACGGTATGGCAGGTTTTGGTCACTGTTGTTGGGGAATCGAACCTTGCGGGACATCTCTACGGAAGACTTACGCCGGATTCAGACACAACTGAAGGTACGTTACGACTTGAAGAAGGCTAACGTAACCAGGCGCAAGGCTCCGCCGACTATCAATAGATATTTCTCCTATCTAAGGCATGTCCTCACGCTGGCGGTGAATGACGGCAAGATTGACCGCAACCCTATGAGCGGCGTGAAATTCTTTCCGGAGGCCATCAAAACCCGCTTTCTAACCGACGACGAAATTGCTCGCCTCCGCAACTTGATGGAGCGGCGAGTTTGGGAAATAGTCGCATTTGCGATTGAAACGGGGTTACGACGATCAGAACAGTTTAAGCTACGATGGTCGCAGATCGACATGGATAATCGGGTACTCAACTTACCGATGCCCAAAGGTTCGAAAAGCCGTTATGTGCCATTGACCGACGGGGTATGTGCGCTACTCTCCGGGTGGGATTCATTCACGAAGTCCCCTTTCGTATTTCCCGGAAAAGACCCTCTCAAACCCCTGGACGCACGCTCATTTGTCAAATGGCACTTTGACCCAGCGCTACGGCGAGCCGGAATCGTTGGCGCAAGTTGGCATTCCCTGCGGCATACGGCAGCCACCCGGCGGGTATTATCCGGCGCGAGTCTCTACGGCGTGCAGCAGCTTTTAGGACACCGCGATATCAAAACGACGGCGAGGTACAGCCATCTGACGCCAGGGTTTATGCAGGAGACAGCGAGTAAGGGTAGTCTGTTTTCGAGCGTTGAAAGCCAGGCAGAAATGGGAACCGGGAGTAAAACCGGGAGTGGTCTAAGTAACCTTGGAGGGGCGGATTCACAACCTGTTGATTTTATGGTGCGCCCGGTTGGAATCGAACCAACGACCCTCAGCTTAGAAGGCTGATGCTCTATCCGACTGAGCTACGGGCGCACGTTGTTTTTCAATCACTTACGAGACGAGTACTCAACAGCACCCTCGCCTAGTGTTCCCGGCGTGTTCTCTTGGAGGTATCTGTGAACCTTTTGAGCCGCTTGAGTCAAGTCTCGCTCCTCAATCGCATTGTATCGTTTCCACATTTTCTCTGACTTATGGCCCACAATTTTCATAGCCGTTGCCGTGTCCACCCCTGCCCTTCTGAGGTTCGTCGAGGCACAGTGGCGCAGGTCGTGGAACCGGAAGTCTGTGATACCTGCCTCCCGGAGAGCGGTCTTGAATGATCGGCCAACCCGCTGAAGCGGTCGGCCTTTATACGTGAAGACGTGCCTTGTGGCAAGACTCCGTATCCGAGCAAGTCGCTGTAAAATCATTTTCACATCAGGAGTGATGGGAACCTGGCGCGCGGTCTTGGTCTTCGTGTCCAGGGAGCGGAGAGTGATAAATCCCCTCTTCACATCAACACGGTCCCACGTAAGTCCCACAATTTCGCTAAAACGTTGCCCAAGTTGATACGCGGTCAGCAGAACCGGCCCCAGATGCCCCTTGGCCGCACGATACAACCTCCCCCACTCCTCATCGGTCAACACACGATCCCGTTCATTGTGCGGGTTAGGCAGAGGAATTTTTGAGGCAGGATTGCTTTGGAGCAGCCCTCGGCGGATCGCGACGTTAAGGCAATGCTTGAGCGCTATGTGGTCATGATTGATGGTTTGAACACTAGCGGGTGCTCCATTCGACTTCTTTCGTTGAGACCTGAAGACCTCGATATCTTGTGGCTTAATTTCGGACAGCAGCTTCCCGCCGAAGAATGGGATCAGGTGCATCTCGACGCTGTGGGAACGACCGACAAAAGAACGAAGAGATTTCACTTCCTCAAGCGAAAGATAGGTCCGTGCCCACTCTTTGAAGAGTATCGGTTTCGCGCATTCGGTCGTCTCCTGTCCGAGAAGAATACGGGTCTTGATCGCCGCCTCCATTTCCTTGGCGATAGTCTTGTTAAGACATCCGACCTTCCAGCGTTTTTTCCTCGCTCCCGGCACGCCGCTCGCCAACACCAAGGACTTGCCGTCCTCACTGTCAATGACGCGGAACTCAACATAGTAGCTGTCGGGTCGTTTGGTCAGTCCCACGCTCTCTACTCCTGCTCCACAAGTAGCTGCCCAGAACCGAATCGTTCCCCGTTAGGCTTAGAGCCATCTGCTACAAACTTCTGCGTTTGAACACGCGCCTTGACCGTGTGTTGCTCAATCCATTTATCCAAATGTTCCTGCCTGAACTTAACCAGCCGTCCGACTTTCACGAACCCCAGCTTTCTAGCCGACACCCAGCCATAGAGAGTCAACTTGGATATGCCTAGATACTCCGATGCCTCATCCATTGTCAAAAGCTTGCTCATGATTCTCCCCGACTGAATTTCATAACAAATTTGAACAAGTTGTGTGTCCCGTATCTCCACAGGAATGGCTCAAATAATCCGGCCCCCAGTGGGTGCAGCTCGTGGCCATGGAGCAGCGGGACAAGCCTTCCCGGTTCCCTCCGTCCCGGTCTCCGCCCCTCCAGGCCTGCCCGCTGCGAGAGCCCCGTGCCGCCTCCTTCGTTACGCCCCACCCTTGGTTTGTGAAGGGTGGGGCTAGAACATAATGTCAGAAGGAGGCGGACATGTCCGTTGACGGTACTCTCGGTTCCTCGAACGGTGTACGGCCACTGAGCCCGAAATCGCGCTACGGAGTGCCTCGATACCGTGTGACCCTCGTGCGCGAGGGCCGTGCCATTCCGGCTGCGGAATCGGTCCACACATCGGAAGGCGCGGCGGCCATTCTCCGGCCCTTGTTCGCCGGATTGGACCGAGAGCAATTTCTGATCTGTGGGCTGGATGCGAAGAATGGTCTGATCGGCATCAATGTCGTGTCCACTGGTTCGCTGAATCTCACCATCGTCCATCCGCGTGAGGTCTTCAAGCCGCTCATCCTCATGAATGCCTGTGCTTGGCTCTGTTCCCATAATCACCCGTCCGGCGATATCACCCCCAGTCCAGAAGATCGCGTCTTGACCAAACGGCTGCGTGAGGCCGGCGAACTGTTCGGCATCACCCTCCTCGATCATCTGATTCTGGCCGATAAGCGCTACTACAGCTTTGCCGACCAGGGCTGGCCCGGTGCTTAGCGGAGCAACCGCAACACCCAGGCAGCCCCCGCCGCCACTAAGGCGAGCCCGATCGCGGCCGTCCCCCACGCGACCAGGTCGACCGCCAATGCTTGGCCGATGGTTTGAATCTGTTGCGCCGTCATACTCCCTCTCCCTAGTCATCATTCTCATGCTTGGTTTGTCGCTGGAAAGGAGGCAGGCTGCTGCCAGCCTGCCTCGATGGGCCTTCCTAGCCCACAATCGCGCGCACGCGCTTAAAGGCGTAGATCGCCAACGCCACGCCGATCAAGGCCGTGGCCCACAAGAGCAGATCGGCCCGCACCGTGGCCACATCCGCCGAAACCGGAAACAACTGTGCAAACGACAGGTCCGGGACACCCAGGGCGAACACAAACGCCATGAGCAAGCCCCCGAGCCCTTTGACCCAACCCCATCCCTTCATACGGCACCTCCTTGTGCTGTGGTGGTTCCGTCCACCCACGCCGCCGGAACCCTCGCCGACGGTCGAGCGCCTCAGTCACTCTGAGGCCGCATTAGTTCCGAGGCAGAATCAGTTTGATAATCAGCCCGACGGCAAAGCCGCCGAGCCAGAAAATGGCCGTGAAATAGGTCATCGCCTCAATCGCCGGCAGGTCCATAGAACACTCCTTCGCCGATCAATCGCATCGAGCCCTCCTCATAGACTTCCGAGACAGAGACCCCATACCGTCCGGTAATCTGGGCGGCAGTCAGGATCTCGCCGCTATCCAACAGATACCGCCAGCCTTGACGATCCTTGCTCATGCCTGCACCGCCGAGGATTCGAACGGGTCGCTTCGGTACAGCCGGAGTCGAAGGGGGTGTTGGAGCCAGACCCAAGGCGTTAACCAACATCGTGGAATTGGAAGGGACTGGCCCTGCCACCGTGCTCGGGAGAGGATTCACTCCAGCAGCAGATCCTGAGTTGGCAGAACCCAGCGACGACCAGGGCCGCCAGACCATGAGGCCGATGGCAAAGAGTCCCGCTGCAATGCCAATGGTGACCCGTGCCGACTTGAAGACCGTATGGCTGCGTTTCTCTTCCCGAATGGCTGCCGACGCATAACTCGAATAGTAGGCGTAGATCGCCGGTGAGTAGGTCCCGACAAAGGCCCGGATCACGTCGTGGTCTTCCGGATTCCCGCGCACCTTGCCTTGATATTTTTTCGACATGCCGACAAAGGCGAGTTTCCGAAACTTCACTGTCGCTTCGATGAGTCGCGTCACGCCTTGTGACATCTGTCTGAAATCCTGGCTCATGAGCAGAATATCGACACCGTAATGGCGATGGGTTTCGAGCCAACGGAGGAGTCCTGGTTCGACCTTCTGCATGGACCGAAAGACGGTCTGCGCTTCGTCGATGATGACGGCTGAACCGGGCTCGACATGTGGAAACGCCTGCAGGACTTCAACCGAGTCTTTCCAAATCGTAATTTGTTGTTCCAGAACAGACAGCTCAATACCGGTGAACAGAGACAGCCGATCCAAATAAATGCCATCCACCGCAATGTAGAGTCGTCGGCCTTGTTTGACCCAGGGCAGAAACTTCTCGCAGATCGCGTGATACGACTTCCCCGAGCCTGGCACGCCTTCATACAGTTCGATCATCGGAGACTCCTGAGATAGACCCAGATCCACAGCGCTAAAATCACCGTCCAGGCATAGGCCCATCCCATCACCAACTGGTTCATGAGCCCCACCGCACAAATGGAATCGTTTGCAGAATAAACCGGGTGCCCATGGCGCTCGCCAGGATGGCCAGCGCCTGACTCATGCCCGTCGCGCCCAGCACCCACGCATATTGATCCGGGATCACCGGCAGGGTGAGGCCTGCGGTGCCAATGGTGGCGAGCGTGCTGTCCGCCACAGAGAGCAACGAATCCCAGATCCCCAGACCCCAATCGGTGAGCGAGAAGAAGAACTCCTCCAGCCAGCAATAGATGAGGGTCAGAATCGCCGTCATGTCGTCTGGCCTCCACCCACAAAGATGATGCGATAGGCGGCAATCGAAGCCGTCGCAATGACCAGCGTTCGCAGCACGGTGAAGAACCAGGCCCACTGATTGAAGTCCACCTGCTGGTTGCCAAAGAAGGCCGAGGGCAGCGCAATCACTGGTAAGGTCGAGGGCCAAGTCAAAGACTTGAGGAGATTCAGCGTGCCAAGCAGGCCACTCGTGCCCCAGATGGACTGATGGGCTTGCAGGACCGTGCCGAATGTCCTGTTCTCATGCGAGCCGACCGCACAGGACGTAGTGGCTTGTGTTTCTTCCTGTTGCGTCGTCGAGCCGTCTGGGTTCTGCGTGGTGGTGGTGGTGGTCGTCGTCGTCTGCTGTTGCGTGGTCTGCTGGGGCGTACTGGCCGGTGGCGGCACATTGTCTGCCACAACAATATCGCCGGCAGGGACGGGCTTCGGCTTCACCGTCGTTGGCATCTCGCTCGGACTGACCGGTTGTGAGATCGTGTTGTCTGCCGGCTGCGTCGTGCCAGTGGTGCCGACCGGATTGGTGTGAGCCTCGACGGATTTCGGATCACTGGCCGGAAGGCCGGTCAGATAGTTGGCCACTTGCTGCTGCGTGGGAGCACCCACCGCATCCTGAGTCGGCGCCGTTGACCCTGGGGTGTCCTTGCGATGACAGACATAGAGACTCTGACCGCCCACTGCCGGACCATTGACGAACACGTTGCCGGGAAAATAGACGGCGGTGGCGACGCCCTGGAAGGGTCCCACCGCCCAATCATGGAGATAGGCAAAGTCCGAAGTACAGAGCGGCACATCGGTCGTGCTGAATTGAATGGTCGCAGAGGGATAGGTGGCATTGGCGGGCGTGTTGGAGCCCAGTTCCGGAAAGGTCTGGGTGCCGGCATTGGTACTCTCTACCTGCCAACCCCCAGGCGTGGACGCAGCGGTTTTAACGGCCGAGAGGTCGCTCTGTGAATAATACATTTGAGCCAGCACCAGACCGGCACTGACACCCAACGCCGCCCATCCGATCGGACCCGCCACCATACGCACCGCCATCGAGGCGGCCGAGGGAGCCAACGCCGCAGTCGCCACATGGGAGGCCAGCGCTGAGCGTTGCGCGGCCAGATAGGCAATGCGTTCAGCTTGGGCGACGACCCGCGCATACTGCGTGGTCTCCAGAGCAAGAGACTCGGCTGGTGCGAGACACAACGACATGAACAGGAACCAGACCAACCCGAGATAACTCATGAGAGACAAACATTTCATAACCGTCCGACTCCGAGACCGGTGAGGAAGGCCAGCAACAGGACCGCCACGAGTAGAATGGTGAGATCCACTGGCCTTCCTCCCTCTGCCGTTACTTCAGCACTTCCAAGGCCGACAGATCGAAGAACACCCGACCCGTCTGCTCGAACTTCCGCACTTCGATCGACGCGCGAGCCTGCTTGCCTTCGGCCTGCTTGCAGGCGTCAATCAATGGCATCTGATCCTCCGGAATACCCAACCGGAGAATCCCCGGATCTTTGCCCTTCACATAAAAATCCACCGATCTGTAGACCTTGCCTTCCCGGCTCCTCCGTTCCACATACCCCTGGACTGCACCCTCCGCTTTGACTTGCATCGTTGTCGCCTCCTTCCGCTGAGTGTTGAATCGGATCAGCCAAGCGCCTGATCCACACGCCCCGGCCTGGCCGGGCTTTGGACAGAAACTGAAATTCCGAATCACATTCCTGACAACTCACAAACAATGCGCCATTCACCCATTTGCAGGCCGCGCCATGCGCGCCACACCCAGGACAGCCGCGCCGCCAGGCCCCGTTATGAAAGCTTAAGGACATAGGGGGTACCTCTTCTTCGTTGCTTCAACAGGGCATAGTGCTTCTGATTCCATCGTTTCGTGCCTGCATAAATCATTTCCAACAGAAACTGATCCCCGCGACAGGCCACGATCACGGCGAGCATGGGACTGAGCGCGTTGGCGAACCAAGCGACGACATCATCCAGCCGCTGCTGCATCCGTTCGACCACCAGCCGGCAGCGCCTGAAGCCTTCGGTCAACGCTTCCCACCAGCTCACCAAGGGCGCCCGATATTTTTCATAGGATTCGGCCTCGCGCGTGGTCTCGCGAAAATCCACATAGGAGCGCAGGACACCGACCAAGAAGGCCCGCCAATCTTCAGCATCGAGTGTGAGTAACGCCTTCGCGCAGGCTTGCGCCCGGTCCTGTTTAAATTCCATTTCCCACCGGACGCCGTAGGAGGCCGCATCTTCCCGGCCACGACTCTGTAGTTCCAACCGCTTGTCATAGACCCGCAACATGCTTTGGCTTTCTCGACTCCCGAAATACAGCGTCTCTCCGGTTCGGATGCCCTGGCGATGATTGGAGGCTTGGATGACTTTGAACTGTTTGGACCGGCTCACGAGCTGTCCCGCTTCCACGGCTTGCCGGACGGTGTCGACTGCGACGGTGGCCTCCCGGTCATCCAGGGCCACATCAATGCGGGTCACATGGCCTTTTTGGGTAAAGATCCACTGCAAGACTGATTTGAGCTTGGTCTCGTCCCACTGGGAGACGATTCCGGCGGACAGATCCACATGCACTTCCTTCGGACTGCGAGGAGCACCCGTCCCCAGTTTCCCAACCCCGGTCTTGCCTTGCGTCATGAGCTGGGCGACGGGATAGCCGCGAAAGCCGGTCTCACTCTGGAACCAGTCGCCACCAATCATCGTGGTCACGTCTGCTACTTCAGCTTTCGGCAGCGTGAAGGCCAGCCAATCGATCGTCTGCGTGAATCCTCCGGAGCCTGTCATTTCTTCCCCCTTGGCTTGTTTGCGATAGACGCCCCCGTCTTACCAAGTCGGGGGCGGGTCGGCTGCGCGCGCCGTCGGCTGTCGCCGTCGGTCGCCCGCAGGCCGTCTCCTGCGCTGAGGACATCCGCACCATGTCTCTGCATGGCTTGGCGCACGAGGTCGAAATCGAAGAAGTACAATTTTCCCAGCCGCTCATACGGAATGTGGTCATTCCGACAGGCGCGTCGAATGGTCGTGATATGCACGTTCAATTTCATGGCGAGTTGTTTGCCGGTGAGTAACATGGTGCGACTCGGCTCCTTTCCAATGACCCTCTCGTGATACGGACAGTACGCGACACGGTGTCCCGTGGGAACTAGGCGTATGCACGCGTATGCATGCGTACGCGTGCTTTACGATGCGTACGTAGTCACCGCCTCGCATATTCCCTCACGCGCTCTGGCTCTCACGCGTGAGCCCGCATTGGACGCGACGGGGCCGATCAATGTGAAATAGCTAAGACCAATCGATTCGATAGGTCTGGGCTATGGATGCAATCGAATGAACACAAATGGAGAGGAACGAGAAGCAGACGGACGGAACGACGAGGAACCAGCGAGGAGCGGACAAGAAGGAAGATTCGGCCCTGATCCGTAATACTCAATGTGTAGGGCCAATCAGCACGGCTGAGAAACGAAGGGGCTCCGAAAATTCGAACCCTGTGGTACGTGCTAGCCTGGTTTCACCGAAGCCACCAAGTGGCGGCGAACCGGAGGAGCGAGGCGCTGAAGTGAACTCAACGGAATCACGGCGCGACGTGTACGGCGCCAGTGGACCTGGCGGCACTCAAAGGCGACAAGACGCTGGTGGAATTGGCCATGCGGTTCTGCTTCATCCCACCCCGTTCACCGGCTGTTCTACAAGTAGGCGAGACCGCACTGGTCGTTTGACGGTCAGACGCCCGACCAGGTGTACTCTAACCATCTAACAACACGACTGACGGCCACGTAGTCAGTAACTTGCGAGGCGCCACTGAATGAATGGAAACATGCTGTCCAAACAAGCGTGGCCGCTTCTCCCTTCTGGTCAAATTGCCATTGTCATCATATTGATAGGCGAAGTTCGCATCCAAGGCGAGTTGATTGCCGGTGTTCACCACGCTGCCATTTGTCGTCCGGTTCCCCACCGCATCATAGGCGAAGGCCTGGGGATCGAGCAGCAAGGGATGGCTGGCACTGGTGAGTCGATCCAGCTGATCGTAGGCGAAGCTCTGGTCTGACGGATCGACGTGGCCCACAGTCCGATTGCCGACCGGGTTGTAGACGTAGTCGGCCTTGTTGATGGGCATGCTGGTAGCCGTGAGCCGATGCAGGATGTTCGTGACCTGGCTCGCGGGATCGTAACTGAAGCCCATTGCCGGTTCAAACAATTGCGATTATGGCGCCCCCCTCGAACTGACAAGGTGGAAGGCATCACCATGGAATAGATACCCTTTACTCCTGTCAGGTAATTGGATTTCATATGCCAGAAAATCTTTCCCGTAGACACGCCCCATGACCGGAACCATTTGCCCTTTCGTGAGCACAGCAATTACTTTATTCGCGGGAAGTGTAGCCGGCGGATTGGTATATGTTTTGGGGCTAGACAAATTTAGGGGCAACGGATTTTCAAGCACATTCACATCTCCATCTATTTTGGCTAGCTCCGATCCTTGGCACCCTATGAGCATATGGACAGTAGTCAGCCAGAGAACAGCAAAGATACCCCATTCAATCGTTTTTCTCATCGCCATGTCATGAACCTATTTTGATTGAACAGGTTTGGTGGCCGCTCCGGGGTAAAAGATCGTGCCGCCTACGAGGCCAACCCCCGTCATGCTTTCATAGAGCTGCGCTGGTGTTAACACTTGACCAATGTCGTATCCCATCCAATTCAGACATCTCTGAACTGGCGCACCACAGTTGTTCGTCAGAAAGTTATACTCGGGTTGGTCACGCTTGAGACACTCATCCAGTGCCTTCTCTTGTTCGACAGTGAGGTTCAAATCTAACCCCAGCGAACTGCGGAACGAGTTCCTTTGATCAAACACCGGCGTAGGCTCGTTCGTCATCCCATTTGGCCCAAATGAATACGTTGTGCCATTGATATTGGTGGACACATGGCCAAACGATGAGGTGCCAATTCCAACCGGCGCCCAAATCACAACCTGCGCCTTTAACCCAAAGGGATCGAAGTGCAAAGTTGGATCTCCAAGCGCATACTCATAGTAGTTGTTACCTCCGACACGACCAATAGGATCACGTTGAGTGAATTTCCCAATCTGTGCATCATAGTACCGCGCCCGGTAGTAATAGAGCCCCGTCTCTTGATCGAATTCACGCCCGGTATACGTATACGGCTGGTCGACCGCACCCGGCGAGTCCAGAATGATGCCATACGCGTCGTAGCTGTAGCTTTTGGCGGTGGCTCCTGCCGAATCGGTGAGATCGGTCACGCTTCCCAGGCCGTCTTGGTGGTAGAAAAAGGTGGTCGCACCTTTGGTCACCGCAACCGGCTCGTCAATCCCTGGCCAATGCGTGTAGCGGGCTGGTAAGATGTTCGCGCCGTCGTAGATAAACCGCAGGATGGTGAAACAGGTCACCTGCCTTGTTCTCGCATCGCTGGACAACCAGTTTGTCCAGCCTGGGAGGATATCCTGGAGCAGAACTGTCACTTGATTGATGAAGGGGGCGGGGACTGAGGGATAGTCGATTTCTGTTTTCTTTTTGCTGCAATGGTAAATTGTCCGCCACTTCCTTCTTGACACTGAAACGTCAATGCTTTTGATCTGCAGGCCCACTCCACAGTAACTCCAAACCTTCTTACCTCTTCGGTAAAAGTGGGAAACATTACGGTTAGATCGATTGAACCCTGGATCACTTGACCTGGCGCGAGAGTATACGGAACATTCATGTAGTCTGCCATTGGTCCAAACTTTGACAATGGCGTGTGTGCTTTGTCTAACCGATATACCTTACTCACAAAAATCATTTCGTTGGGAGGGATCCACGGAAGATCCAAGTTCTGTATCGTCACTGTTCGATCAGATGAATTTTTCAATTGCATTCCTATCGCATACCGTCCGCTTCCTCTCTTCGGAAAGGAGACTGATAGGTCCAAGGAACTAGGATCCTGCGCATAAATGCGCACCGCCGAGACTGGCGCATAGAGAATGCTGAACAGGATTAACAATACAAGTTTCATAGTTTCCTGAAAACCTTGTTGTTAGTATCGATTCGGAAGTTCAAGAGTCCCTCACACGGACAATTGCCACGTCTTCCAGTAAGTTCCTTTTCCAGACATTCTTGCTCTATCAGGTACGCGCTAATTTCCGACTGCCTTCTGATGTCCTCGTCGAATAAGATCTGACCACCATTCTTCTCGTTTCGCTTCCCCTTTGTTCCGCTACACACTAGGGGTCTCCGCCTCAGGGCATCCTGCAAATGGAAACCTTCATGAGCGAAGAGGCATTCCGTGATTCCACATTCTTGAGAATTGTCGTCTTTGAAGTAGTCACTTATCCAGACCTCCGGGTTTCCATCCTGACAGATTATTGTACCCGCGGGGCCGCCAATCACCGATTCAGGCTTGCGATTAGAAGGATTCACGGCGTGAGATGGTGAGTTAGGAGCTAGGCCAGATGAGTCTGTACCATTGGGCGGGTTATTGCGCACGTATCGGTACAAGTTGATTCCTCCGTATAGCCCAATCGGATCTTTTTGAAGGAACCGGCCATTGCTCGGATCGTAGTAACGAGCGCGGTAGTAGTACAGCCCACTCTCTTGATCGAGCTCTCGGCCGGTATACCCGTAAGATTGGTCGAGGCTACCAGTTGCCTCAAGAATAGTTCCATAGCTGTCATAGACGTAAGCTTTTGCCACTACCCCTACTGAGTCAGTCAATTCTGTAACGGTGCCTACACCGTCTGCATGATAGAAAAATGTATTTCCTCCGTTTGTGACAGCGATAGGCTCATCGGCGGTTGGCCCATGGGTGTATCTCGACTGCAGGACATTGCTGCCGTCGTACTCCAGCAGAATATCTTCACCATCGTAGACATACCGCTTGGTCTGGTCGTTGGCGACTTTTTCAATCCGTCGCTCTAACCCGTCGTAGCGATAGCTGCTGGTCGTGATCGCCGTCGGATTGCCGGCGGCGAACTCCTGCACCTGCGTCAGCCGGTTCTCGGCATCGTAGGTGTACTGGCTGTAATTGCCCGTCGCGAGCAGCGTCTTTCTCGTCAGATTGCCATTGTCATCATATTGATACGCGAAGTTCGCATCCGCGGTGAGTTGATTGCCTTGGTTGACCACCGTCCCGCCTGTGGTTCGATTCCCCACCGCATCATAGGCAAAGGCCTGGGGATCCAGCAGCAAGGGATGGCTGGCGCTGGTCAGGCGATCCAGCTGATCATACCCGAAGGCCTGATTCCCTCTGCGATCCGTCAGACTCGTGCGATTGCCGACGGGGTTATAGACGTAGTCGGCCTTGTTGATCTGGGTGCTGGTGGCCGTGAGATGATGGCTGACGGCTGCAAAGCGCATCATACCTGAAGCCTTCTGCCATTTCGCCATCAGTTGCGGCGAAGTCCGACCGTATGTCCCATCATTTGGATAACCTCCACAAGAACACTTGTGCTTTTACCCGATGAATAGCCAATATCTCTCCATCCTTACAAGTGTAGTACTCATATTCTGACTTACCCTCCTTCGAGGAGAGAGTTAAAACATCCGGCCACCAACCGCGCGGTCCACTACTTGGGTAAGTGACATCTATTGTTGTCAGGCCTTGGCACGCATGAGAGATCGTGGATCGATCAACAATTCCATGGAAGGAAAGCCAAGTGCGATTATTCTCAATGTCATACTTAAGCCGAATATCCACAGCAGATTCTGGCACAAAAGCGGGTATCCACCCTCGTAAGATCGCACCTGCTTCGGCAGCCGCTTTCATATCTGGATAGTGAGACTCATTCGACTCAATCCAGTCGCAGCTAACTGGAAGCAGCGCCATCAACGTAACCAGCAATCTAACCATTCGTAAAGGCCTTCCCAACGACGAATCAATACTGTGGAGGCAACCCCGCGGGCCTAAATGGAGCGCATGACTGCTCACACGGCGTTCCAGGATTCATACTCCCCTGCTGACGACCATACCGATTTGCTTGCTGGTCCGCCGCACTGTCTTGAGGTGTGGATCGTGGTTCCCAGTAAGACTTTACATTCTGATCCCACCATTCGCGGGTATCACTAATGATACATGCTACAGCCTGACCTTCCACACCGCGTTGAGCCGCTTGGCAATTGGCTTTGCAATGGAAATACTTGTCCGCACCTTTCCACCAAGCTTGCCTCATATCGACATAGTTCGCTCCGAAGTCGCCAATGGCGCCAAAGAACTCGCCCCAGAAATTCAAGACTTCGCCCGGAGTTGCCAAATCGAACAATCCAAATGGATCTGTCAGGCGGGGTGGGTTGCTTCGAACATAATTATAGAAGTTAACATCACCACCGCCCAGCCCGATCGGATCCTTCTGCAAGAACCTCCCCGTCGCCGCATCGTAGTATCGGGCCCGGTAGTAGTAGAGCCCCGTCTCTGAATCCAACTCCCGCCCCGTATACGTATACGGCTGTTCCACGGACCCGGTTTGATCCACGATGGTGCCGTACGCATCGTAGCTGTAACTCTTGGCTGTGCCACCCGCGCTATCAGTCAGATCGGTGACGGACCCCAAGCCATCTTGGTGATAGAAAAAGGTGGTCGCACCTTTGGTCACCGCAACCGGCTCGTCAATCCCTGGCCCATGCGTATAGCGGGCCTGCAAGACATTCGCGCCGTCATATTCGAGCAGAATATCTTCGCCGTCGTAGATGTAGCGTTTCGTCTGCCCATTGGCGACTTTTTCAATCCGTCGCCCTAACCCGTCATAGCGATAGCTTGAGGTGGTGATCGCCGTGGGATTCCCGGCCGCAAACTCCTGCACCTGCGTCAGCCGATTCTCGGCATCATAGGTGTACTGGCTGTAGTTGCCCGTCGCGAGCAGCGTCTTTCTGGTCAGATTGCCATTGTCATCGTATTGATAGGCGAAGTTCGCGTCCGCCGTGAGTTGGTTCCCTTGGTTGACCACCGTCCCGCCAGTCGTTCTGTTCCCCACCGCATCATAGGCAAAAGCCTGCGGGTCCAGCAGTAAGGGATGGCTGGCGCTGGTGAGTCGATCCAGCTGATCATACCCGAAGGCCTGATTCCCTCTGCGATCCGTCAGACTCGTCCGATTGCCGACGGGGTTATAGACGTAGTCGGCTTTGTTGATGGGGGTGCTGGTGGCCGTGAGTTGATGCAGGATGTTCGTCACCTGGCTGGCGGGATCATATTGATAGGTCGTGCGTATCCCGTTCGGCAAGGTCATGGCGGTGCGTCGAGAGAGCGCATCGTAGGTCCAGTTGGCGACCGGCTGTTCTTGGCTCCGAGGGGCCTGCAGTTCGGCCAGGGTCCAGACTCGATCGGCCATGGTGATTTCATCCAATTGGCCGGTGAAGAGACTGGTGCCGCAGCCGCCGGTGCCGATCCGGAGACCGCCCGCCGGCAGTCCGGTGAGCACCGGCCCGCCATTCAGATAATTCCAATACCCCTCCAGCTGGCCATCCAGGTAGAGCCGTTGTTCGGAGCCAGCGCGTACCGCGGCGATCCGATGCCACTGCCCGTCATTGACCGGATGCGTCGTCGCCACGCCGGCACTCACGATCGTGGTCCCGTTGTATGGATCCGGGCCGCCAACGGAAAAGCCGACCGTGCCGTTGGCGTTCAGCTGCAGTTCCCACGCGGCGGCGCTGGCCGGTGTGGTGAGGGTACAGGTCAGCCGGTCGCTCATGATCGTCTCGCGGCGCGTCGAGGTGGTCTTGATCCACAGTTCAACGGTCGCTTGGTACCCGAGGCTGCCCACCGCGCTGGTGAACCCGATCTCGTCGTCGACGCCGTCGAACCGAAAGGCCTGGCCGGCGAAGCCCGCCGCGAAGCTCACCCCGTTGCGCAGGATCCCGGGATTGGTCCCCTGTTCATCCGCCCCTGAGCCTTCGCCCTTCCACCACGCCACCCGATTCGTGGTCGGCGGCGGCAGGCTCACGCCGTCGCCCAGGCCTGTCAGGCGATTCAGCCCGTCATAGTGATAGCTGATCGTCTTGGCCGCCTCGGCGAGGAGCAGTCGGTTGCCGGTCTGGTCATAGGCATAGCCCAGGGACACGGTCGGTTGGTTCGATGACCCCTCCGTCGTGACGCTCATCAGCCGGTTGGCCTGGTCGTAGCTCATGGCCAGCACGCTATCCGGATCGGTGACGCGGGTCAAGTTGCCGACCTGGTCGTAGAGGTAGCTGGTCACCTGACTGCCCGGCAAGGTTTTGCTGAGCAATTGGTTTACGGCATCGTAGGCGAACAGGATGTCGTCGCCCTTGGGGGTATGTCGGGCCGTGAGATTGTCGTTACCGTCGTACGCATAGGTCTCTACCTTGCCCAAGGGATCGGTGGTGCTCAGCAACCGGTTGCGGCTGTCGTAAACGAAGGTGGTGACTTGGTTCTTGGCATCGGTGACCGTGAGCAGATTGCCGTTGCCGTCATAGGCGTAGCGGGTGACGCCTGTGTTCGGATCGGTCACCTGCGTGAGGCGATTCTTCGCGTCATACTGGAAAGTCGTTATGCGATTGAGTGCATCTTTCGAGGTCGCCACATTGCCGACTGCGTCATAAGTCAGCGTGGTGGTGCGCGCGAGGGGGTCGGTCGTCGTAAGCAAACGACCCGTGGCGTCATAGGTAAAGACGGTGAGCTGGTTGAGGGCATCCTTCGTCGTGAGCAAGAGGCCCTGAGGATTGTACGTGAACGTCGTGACTTGATTGAGCGCATCGGTGATCGTGAGCGGATTGCCCTTGGCGTCATAGGCGATCTGGGTCAGGTTCCCCTTCGGATCGCGGATGCTGGTCACCTGGTTAAAGGTCGGCTCATAGGTGAAGGTGGTGGTGGCACTGATGGCCTGTTCGGTGCTGGTGAGCAGATTGCCCTTGGCATCATAGGTCATGCTCGTGACGGCACCGTTGGGTCGCGTGATCCGGGTCGGATTCCCGTTCACATCCCGCGTGATCGTGGTGACCCGGTTCAAGGCGTCGGTCTGCTTGAGGATCCGCCCCAAGGCATCGGTTTCAAAGCGCGTGGTCTGATTCTTCGCGTCGGTGAAGGCGGCTTGATTCGTCGTACTCGTACTCAGGGGCGCCGGCGTGGCGACCGTTCCCTGCCCCGCCGACAGATTCGGAACGGCCGTCCGTTGGCTGGAGGTCAGCACCCGTATGCGCAGCATACGTGTCATTACATTGTCTTGACGCTACAGAACTATTGAGTTATCTTTTACAGTAACGAGAGGTGACCTATGGCAGTCCGTACACTCCGTACTGAAAAACTAGACCTTCGGGTAAGCCCCTCAGCCAAGCGCACGCTGGAAGCTGCCGCCTCCGTCTCTAATCGCACAGTGAGCGCGTTTGTCCTTGAAAGTGCATTGGCTCGTGCAGATGAAGCATTGGCGGATCGCCGGGTGTTCCAATTGAGTAAAGCGAAATGGACTGAATTCTTGGCGGCGCTCGATGCCCCCACTCGTCCCCTCACTCGGATGCAGGATCTCTTGACGGAGCCTGGCTTCTTCGAAGCGCCCGCACCACCAAGCCTTAAAGCAAAACGTTGAATAGGCGTATCGAGAAACTTCAACAGCATCACCCAGTTGAAGCATTCGACTGTGGACGGGAAGCGCTCAATCTCTTTCTCCAAAAGTACGCACTACAGAACCAGCAGAGCGGAGGAGCGCAAACCTATGTGGGGTTGGCCGATCACACCGTTATCGGCTACTACGCTCTCGCTGTAGGGTCGGTGGAGCAACAGCATGCTCCAGAGCGAGTGAAGAAGGGACTGGGCAAACATTCCATTCCTATCATGTTGCTTGCACGGCTGGCTGTAGATCTCCGCTGGCAGAAACAAGGAGTTGGCGCCGCGCTCTTGAAAGATGCAACCCTGCGGACGCTTCAGGCGTCCGATATTGCCGGAATTCGTGCCTTGGTGGTCCACGCGAAAGATGAGAGCGCGAGGATGTTTTATGAGCGCTTCGATTTCCTCCCCTCGCCTAGCGATCCGCTACACCTTTTCGTTCTTCTCAAAGACATTCGGAAGATAAAGGCTGTGTCAAAGCCTTAGCACACTTCATAAAGGCAGGTGCCACCAGTGGCACCTGCATCTGTAACTCTATGTAATTTGAATGCACGCACTGTCACGATTTGCAACGCCGTTTCACGATAGCATCTTGATGTTCAAGCGATTTAGGCTCCCCTGAAAAGGCTGGTGTTCGGACTCTAGGCTTTGTCTCCCTATAGCGTCAGCCAATGAATGGCTAGATATAAACCCTACGTGTTCCGGGCGTGTTCAATCCACAGCAAAACTTGCATAAATTCACCTCATTTCACCTGAACAAAACGAAACAAAAAAACACTGCAATGCTGCTCTGGGAGCCATGTTCAGCAGTGCCAACAAGGATTTTCGTGGAAGTACTGGAAAGGCTTAGAAGGCTGATGCTCTATCCGACTGAGCTACGGGCGCGTCCAAACATTTTGCCTACTTGGAAGGATGGCCCTCCCAGATAACTTCCGGTACTGTTCCTGGCCGGTTCTCGGTGAGGTATTTCTGCACCTTTAGGGCGGCTTCCGTCAAGTCTCTTTCCTTGATTGAGTTGTACTGCTTCCACATCCTAGAGGGGGCTTCGAAAATTAGGACAGTGTGCCAAGTACTAGCCTGACTTCACCGAAGCCACCAGGTGGCGGCCGAACCAGAGGAACGAGACGGAATCACGGGACCAGAGGAACGAGACGGAATCACGGGGTGACGTGTAAGGGCAAGTGGCTCTGGGCACTCAAAGGTGACACGCCGCTGACGGTATTAGCTGAGCCGTTCCGCGTCCATCCCACCCCGTTCGCCGGCTGTTCTACAACTAGGCGAGATCGCACCGGGCGCGTGACGGTCAGACGCCAGACCAGGTGTACTGCGACAATCGGCCTGGACGGCGTACCGCCGCACAGACAGAACCCGCGAGGCGCCACTGAAGAACGGAGACATGCGCTCCAAACAAGCGTGGCCGCTTCTTCCTTCTGGTCAAATTGCCATTATCATCATATTGATGCGCAAAGTTCGCGTCCGCCGTGAGTTGATTGCCGGTGTTGCCCACCGTCCCGCCTGTCGTCCGGTTCCCCACCGGAGCATAGGCAAAGGCCTGGGGGTCCAGCAGCAAGGGATGGCTGGCGCTGGTGAGTCGATCCATCTGATCATACCCGAAGGCCTGATTTCCTCTGCGATCCGTCAGGCTGGTGCGATTGCCGACCGGGTTATAGACGTAGTCGGCCTGGTTCATGGGCGTACTGGTGGCCGTGAGCTGGTGCAAGATGTTGCTCACCTGGCAGGCAGATCGGAGCTGTAATCACTGAATGACTTCGGAATATTTCAGGAGCAACGCCAATAAATGGATCGCGCAAACGAACAGGAGCAATCCTAAAGCAACTTTTAAACGAGCTCGTGTTTTCGTTTTTTCAGGTTCCTCCTGAACCTTGCTTAGAGCGGACAACAACATCGCATATAACGCGAGTAGTCCACCAACCACGAATCCCGAAGTAGCTAGCAACCTCTCCGGTGTGCGCGAAACGTCGTACAAAAAACCGAACAATAGAATTAAACACGCCACGCCATACGAGAGAACCAGAAGAGCCCAAATAATAAGTTCCTGCTTCTGACGCCTTAGTTTATGTGTGCTCAATTTAAAATCCTGTTGCTAGCCCAATGGCAGTGCCAAACAAGTTAGGCCCGGCTGAACCTGCTAAACCAGCGGCGCCTGTCGTCCGATTTCCCACGGCATCATAGGCAAAGGCCTGTGGATCCAGCAGTAAGGGATGGCTGGCACTGGTGAGTCGATCCAGCTGATCATACCCGAACGCCTGATTCCCTCTTCGATCCGTCAGACTCGTGCGATTGCCGACCGGGTTGTAGACGTAGTCGGCTTTGTTGATCTGGGTGCTGGTGGCCGTGAGCTGGTGGAGGATATTGGTCACCTGACTGGCGAGATCATAGCTGTAACTCGTCACGAGACTGATGGAGTCGTACGCGTAGAAGGCTGCCACCCGACAAACCATTCGGCGTCATCGAGCCAAGACACAACTACAACTTGCGCTCCGCTTCGCGCAAGCAGTAGTTCCACATCGCTAGGATCTTTAGCAAATGACGCATAATCATAGCTGAGTTCAAGCGGCCGATCAGAGAAGAATATTTGCCATTTTCCCTGATACAATTTCTCGTAGAGGCTCCCGATGGTTTGGTTTTGCGGAACGCGAAACAGGTTGTCTCTTGCTGGTTCCCACTCACCCTTAATCTCTTTAACCAGATCGGCATTCCAGTCATCAACCCAGAGATAGGCATACGTGTAGCGCTGCCGAAACGCGGCCAGTAGCGCAGCCTTTCCCTTCTCGAGTTTGCCAAATAGTGAGGAGAACCATCCGCCATGAACATTAACAACAGTTGACACATCCGTCTCTCGAACGTTGTGATGCCCTACGACGTTCTTGATCATCGTTGTGAGATGGTCGGTCATTGGGCAGAACATCCACAATCGTCTTTTGAGAGATTGATGGCCGCTGAAACTCCTGCCGCAAGCGGCTCAATGAGGGGCAAATGGTATTTCCGGAAGGCTCCGTCAAACCCATCAAGGTGCCAATGCGGATAGGTCGCCCAATCTGGCGCAGAGGCTCGAATTGGATGCGATTCAATTCGCCCAACATTCTTTGCTTTAAAGAAGCGATATGTTGGTCGACTGGCTCCGCCAACCACCGTGCTCACCTGAGCAAACTTCTGCGCAATTCCCACTCCCGCAGCACCACCCAATGCTGAAAGACCAACCTGAGTCCAACTGACGCATTCGATGCGGAATCCATTCATCAGCAACTGAGTGGACAGATCCGTCAGCCCTGCAAGGGCTCCGGCTACGCACCAAGGACAGTTTCCTAACGGATCGCTGAGATTGGTGGGACTGCTCTGCGTATACTCATAAACGTTGAGCCCTCCCCTTAGACCGATTGGATCTTTCTGGATGAAGCGCCCGACTGCAGAGTCATAGGTGCGTGCTCTGTAATAAGAGAGCCCCGTCTCTTGGTCCAACTCCCGCCCGGTATACGTATACGGCTGGTCCACCGTGCCGGGCGAGTCCAGAATGTTGCCATACGCGTCGTAGCTGTAACTCTTGGCTGTGGCTCCTGCCGAATCGGTGAGATCGGTTACGCTTCCCAATCCATCTTGGTGGTAGAAAAAGGTGGTCGCACCTTTGGTCACCGCAATCGGCTCGTCAATCCCCGGCCCATGCGTGTAGCGCGCTTGCAGGACATTGCTGCCGTCGTACTCCAGCAGAATATCTTCGCCGTCGTAGATGTAGCGCTTGGTCTGCCCGTTGGCGACCTTTTCAATCCGTCTCCCTAACCCGTCGTAGCGATAGCTGCTGGTCGTAATCGCCGTTGGATTGCCAGCGGCGAACTCCTGCACCTGCGTCAGCCGGTTCTCCGCATCATACGTGTAGTGCGTATAGTTGCCGGTGGCGAGGAGCGTCTTCCTCGTCAGATTGCCATTGTCATCGTATTGATACGCAAAGTTCGCATCCGCGGTGAGTTGATTCCCTTGGTTGACCACCGTCCTGCCTGTCGTTCTGTTCCCCACCGCATCATAGGCAAAGGCCTGTGGATCCAGCAGCAAGGGATGGCTGGCACTGGTCAGTCGATCCAGCTGATCGTAGCCGAAGGCCTGGGCGCCTCTTCTGTCCGTGAGACTCGTCCGATTGCCGACCGGGTTATAGACGTAGTCGGCTTTGTTGATGGGCATGCTGGTGGCCGTGAGTTGATGCAGGATATTCGTGACCTGACTGGCGGGATCGCAGCCGTAGCCCTGTGCGATTTCGTCGCAGATTAAAATCAAAACTGTGTGGGATTTATTTTCGAGCTTCAAGCCATGCAAAGAATAACAATGCCCCTGTTACAACGTTTATCACCAGAACATTCAATGCCATTTTCGCATAGGATTCAGCCGTGCCACCGAACCAGAGGACGGAAAACATTGTTGCATATAGGAATGGAACAACGCGAAGGAGTGGACGTTCCCACCAGTACACCGGTACAGCAATGGCAATAAACAGGCCCACGATACCGAGTATGCCAATCACATCAACACTCACTGGAAACCGGTTTCTTCGTGATCATTGCTCTCAGAATTGAATGAACTTACTCGCCAGCCCAACGGTTCCCAATCCCTGGCACTCGCACTTGGTACCCAACCTATAATCAGGTGCAGCTATTTTTGTGATAGTGCTTAGTGGCAACGACGTCATGAAGTACATGGCCGCGTTCCCTCCATAACTAATGCCATAGGGGCCCCAGTTGACCACGCACAATTTGCCCATAATATCCCCGGCCCAATAGCTCAAAAGACAGCCGATATGCCAACGTCTACCCAGTTGACGCAGCGGAAACTTCGCGAGATATCACCCGCCTGCAAGTAATTCCCGACAAACTGGAATCCGAAGCTGAATGCAGCTGCGCCAGCTGCTCCCGCAGGACCGTACAACCCCATGGGATCGGACTTATTAGTGGGCGTATTGTCTACATAGGTTGAGCTTCCCTCGATTTCACAGACACTTCCATAAGTGGGAGAATGAGGAAATCGGGGGAAGCTCAAATTTCCTCCCTTCACCCAGCGATCCGTTACATCTGTTCATTCTTCTCAAAGACATTCTAAAGATCGTCTCATAAACCCCATCCTCCGTAAAACCGTCGCAGCCACGAGCGCACGAGCACTCGTACTGACATCGCGTTGTTACGGAGTTACACAGACAGACTCATCGAGAGGAGAATCGACAGCGCGCAACGACGCGCACTGAATCACTACAAGTGGACAGCGCCTCAAATGACAAGGGGATTAACCCTGTCATCACTGACTTGGCTAATCCCCGTTGGTCTGCGTAACAGGCTGCTGCTTCTATCCGCCTGAACTATGAGACGACTGATCTACGGGCGGGATGCTGCAGGTGTATTTGGTCGGGGCGAGAGGATTTGAACCTCCGACATCCTGGTCCCAAACCAGGCGCGCTACCGAGCTGCGCTACGCCCCGACTGAGTTCTGTTCCGCCATCATCTGCGCGAGCAGAGTCTTGGCCTGAGTAAAGGCACGGGCCCGATGGCTGATTCGATTTTTCACATCCGGCGACAACTGAGCCAGCGTCTGATGATACTCCGGCAGGACGAAGACCGGGTCATACCCGAAGCCACGGGAGCCCACCGCCTCTTCGGCAATCATTCCTTCGAGCACTCCCTTGGTCGAGAGCGTCTTGCCGGCAGGAAACGCAATCGCCGCCACGGTCACAAAGCGAGCTCCTCGCTGTTCGGCAGGCACGCCCTGCAGCTCGTGCAATAACTTCCGGCAATTGTCTTCGTAGGTGGCCTGTTCCCCGGCGTACCGTGCCGCAAAAACACCCGGGCGACCGCCAAGGGCATCGACTTCCAGCCCGGTATCATCGGCCACTGCGGGCAACCCCGTGTATCGGGCAATTTCGACGGCTTTTTTCATCGCGTTGGCTTCACAGGTCTCGCCGTCTTCAACCACATCGGGAGCGTCGGGAAACTCATCGAGTGTCCGGATGGAAATATCCATGCCGCCTAACAGGGCAACCAGCTCCTGCTTCTTATGTTGATTCCTGGTTGCCAGCACAATCTGCATGGTTAGCTCAGCGAACCGATCAACGATTTTTGCAACTCGACCAATTCGCGGATCGCTCCCCACCCGAGATCCAGAAACTCATCCATGTCTTTTTTATTGAACGGCGTTTTTTCAGCCGTTCCCTGTACTTCGACATATTGTCCGGCGCCGGTCATCACCAGATTCAAATCCACCTCGGCATGCGAGTCTTCTTCATAGGCCAGATCGACCATGACCTGCCCCCCGACCTTGCCGATGCTGATGGCCGCCAGGTAGTCGGTCAACGGATTGACCTTGATCAGCTCCTTCTTTCTGAGCACTGCGACGGCATCCGCGAGAGCAATAAATGAGCCGGTAATAGATGCGGTGCGGGTTCCTCCGTCGGCCTGAATCACATCACAATCGATCCAGATGGTGCGTTCGCCCAGGCGACCCGTATCAATCACGGCACGGAGGGCGCGTCCGACCAACCGCTGAATCTCCAGTGTGCGGCCGCCCTGCTTGCCCTTGACGGATTCCCGGGGTGAACGATCGTGCGTAGCCCGAGGCAGCATGGCATATTCGGCGGTGACCCAGCCGGTGCCTTTTCCCTTCAGAAACGGTGGCACCTTTTCTTCAATCGACGCCGTGCAGATGACCTTCGTGTCCCCCATTTCGATCAGGACGGAGCCTTCGGCATGTTTTGTAAAACCGCGCGTGACCTTGACCGGTCGGATTTGATCCCTCCGACGGCCATCGATTCGACCGAGCCCTGCTCCGCTCCCCATTGAGTCGCACTCCTTCCTGCACAGCCAATCCAAAGGAGCGGATTATAGTGAACAGGACCTCAAAGAGCAAATCCGACCGCGCGACAAATCGTCGTTTTCTCAAACGGCGTTTCAGCTGGTAATCAACGAAGCCCCCTGTATAATTTAGCCTCATAGCACAGGCTCCAGCGACCGAAAGAAACCCCGGAGACTCGAAACCCAACGGATCAGCGTCAGACTTGACAGCTCGCTCCAACGGCCTGACAGGGTTTCCCCGCGCATTCCGTTCCATGATGACAACAGTTCTCAGCATCTATACAGCGACCGGCGAGCGTCACCGAAGGACAAGTCCCACAGCAGCGTAGATGGCATAAAAGGTGCAAACCTCCTGAATTCAATCACGCACTTCAGACTTTACAGGCAACGACCGATACTGACTCTATCCCTGAGCTACCACCATAATGACCTTAACCCGGCGAGTCTTATGAGCCTTTCCAGCGTCACCGAAGTCACCACCCAACAAGCCATCCTGGAAAACCGCAATATCCTGATTGTGGATGATGAGGAGCCTATCCGCCGACTGCTCGGCTACCTGCTCGAACCCCATGGCTACAAAGTAGCCCTGGCAGGGGAGGCCCGTGAGGCCAGGCAGCGGATGGAGACCGGCGACTACGCTCTGGTACTGTGCGATGTGAACATGCCGGGCGAGTCCGGCATGGATCTCATTCGCCACATCCTGACCCAATATCCCACGACCGCCGTTATCATGATTACGGGCCTCGACAGCCCCGTTCTCGCGAACGCCGCCTTGGACATGGGTGCGTTCGGCTACGTCATCAAACCCTTCGAGGCGAACGAAGTCCTGATTAACGTGGCAAACGCCTTGCGACGGCGCAGGCTGGAGATCGAAAACGCCATGCATCGGGAGAATCTGGAGGAAGTCGTCCGGACCAGGACGATTGCGCTTCAGCAGGCACTGGAGTGGCTGGAACGGAGCGAGAAGGAATTACGCCTTTCCCGTGAAGAAACCATTCAACGGCTCGCCATCGCCGCCGAATACCGCGATAGTTCAACCGCGCAGCATATTCAACGCATGAGCCAGTACTGCGAACTGCTGGCGCGTCGCTACGGGCTTTCGCCGGACCGCTGTGACCTGATCCGGACCGCCAGCCCCATGCACGACATCGGCAAGATCGGCACCCCCGACCATGTGCTGCTCAAGCCCGGCAAGTTCACACCCGAAGAATTCAAGGTGATCACTCAACATACGGAAATCGGCTATAGAATTCTGGCCGGGTCGGATTCGGAGCTCTTGAAGATCGCCGCCCTCATCGCCTGGACCCACCACGAGCGCTTCGACGGCACCGGCTACCCGCGCGGACTGAAAGGCGACACGATTCCGCTCGAGGGTCGGATCACCGCCATCGCCGATAACTTCGATGCCTTGACCACCCAGCGCGTCTACAAGCCGGCGTATGATTTCGATCACGCAAAGGAGCTGATGCTCAACGAGCGAGGTACCCACTTCGATCCGGAGCTGCTGGATATCTTCTTCGATTCGATGGACGAGATTACACGCATTTACAATCAATTTTCCGATCCGACTTGGCTCTCTACCTCCCGGCACCGGATCATCACCCAGGACCAGGGGGAGGTGTTATGACCCACACATCCCGTAATTGGATCGCCTACCTGTGCGAGAACCTCGCCTCGTCCGGCATGATGCCGACGTGGGAAGCCGCCACCTATCTGACCGATAATCTGTTCGGTGACAAACCCAATCCGCGGCTCCTGCGAACCGCCTGCCCCTATGAGGACACCACGCACTTGCTCCATCGTCTGTATCAACCGCTGGTCGAGGCCGCCACGCGCGATGTCCCGCTCCCCGCCGCCGCCATGATCCACGTCTTTACGGATATCAGCCTCACCGGCAAATCGGCGGTGCTGGTGGTGTATTTCCCGGGACAGAATCAGCCGCACCAGCTCTTACTGTTGGATGCCGCCAAAGCCTGGGAACTGGTGTTTGAGAATTCAGAAGACTTCAATACCTGGGCGGAGGAACGCTATCACTGGCTTAAGACCGCACTCACAAGTGTGACCGCAGGCATACCCGTCTCCCCGACTCTTCCCTCGCCCCTTGAAGCCGTCAAAAACTGATTCACGCAGAAGAGCGTATGGCTGATGGCTGATAGCCTAGAGGCCGGATCCTTCCTCGTCCCTTCTGCCCGCCACAAGCTATCTGCCTTCGGTTCTTCGCAATTACGCATCGTAGTTCAGATTGGGAGACAACCACCGTTCCACTTCGCCGACCGGCAGGTTCTTGCGCGTGGCATAATCCTCCACCTGATCGCGATTGATCTTGCCCACGGCGAAATACTTCGCCTCCGGATGCGCAAAATACAAGCCGCTGACCGCAGCGGCAGGCAGCATGGCATAGGATTCGGTCAGCGTCACCCCCGACTGAGCCTCGGCCTTGAGGAGATCAAAGAGCGTTCGCTTCTCCGTGTGATCCGGACAAGCCGGATAACCCGGAGCCGGACGGATCCCGCGGTACCGCTCGCGAATCATGTCCTCAGTTGTCAGCACTTCGGTCTTGCCATATCCCCATTCGACCCGCGCCTGCTGATGGAGCCATTCAGCAAAGGCCTCCGCCAGCCGATCCGCCAGGGCCTTGACCATGATGGAATTGTAATCGTCATGGTCATTCTCGTACTTCGCACAGAGCGCCGGCACGCCGATGCCGGCCGTGACCACAAATGCCCCCACGTAGTCGGCACGTCCCGAGTCCTTGGGCGCAACATAGTCCGCAAGCGCGAGGTTGAACTGATCGGCCGGCTTCTCCATCTGTTGCCGGAGCGTGTGGAAGGTGGCGAGCACCTCACGCCGATCCTGATCCCGATACAGCTGAATATCATCACCCGTGCTATTGGCTGGAAAAAATCCGTAGACGCCGCGGGCCGTCAGCAGATCACCCTGGATGATTTCTTCCAATAAGGCCTGCGCATCGGCCAGCAGTTCCTTGGCCTTCGGCCCCACCGTTGCATCGTCCAGAATCGACGGATACCGGCCGCGCAACTCCCACGTATGAAAAAACGGCGACCAATCGATGTACGGCACCAACTCCCGCAAGGGCATCCGATCGATCTGACGCAGGCCGATGAACGACGGCGTTGGAATATCGACCGTGGCCCACTCGGTCGCCAGCCTGCGCTTCCGAGCTTCTTCCAGGCTGCGCAGGGTCTTCGAGCCACGATCCTGATGCGCCTGACGGATGCGATCGTAGTCGGCGCGAACACCGGCCGAGAAACTCCCCCGCTGCTCGTCATTGATCAAACTCCCCACGACACCGACGGCCCGCGATGCGTCGAGCACATGCACCGTCGCATGACCGTAGGAGGGCGCAATCTTCACCGCCGTGTGCGCTTTGCTGGTGGTGGCCCCGCCGATGAGCAACGGCATCGTGAATCCTTGCCGCGTCATCTCCTTGGCCACATGCACCATTTCATCCAACGAGGGGGTGATCAACCCGCTGAGGCCGACCATATCCACCTGTTGCTCGCGGGCCGTCGCCAAAATCTTTTCGCAAGACACCATCACGCCAAGATCGATGACTTCATAGTTGTTGCATCCCAACACCACGCCCACGATGTTCTTGCCGATATCGTGCACATCGCCCTTGACCGTCGCGAGCAGCACCTTGCCGTTCGCCCGTGAGGTGCCCAAGCGTAATTTTTCCGCTTCCATAAACGGCATGAGATAGGCCACGGCCTTCTTCATGACTCGAGCACTCTTCACGACTTGGGGCAAAAACATTTTTCCCGATCCGAACAGATCGCCCACGATGTTCATCCCGGCCATCAACGGACCCTCGATCACGTCGAGCGGCCGGGTGGATTTTTGCCGCGCTTCCTCCACATCCTGATCGATGTAATCCGTCAGACCCTTCACGAGCGCATGAGCCAGGCGCTCCTCGACCGGTCTCGTGCGCCACTCATCGTCCTTGACCGCCGTCTTGCCCTTCTGCTTGACCGTATCGGCAAAGGTCACCAGCCGCTCCGTGGCGTCCGGCCGTCGATTCAACAACACGTCCTCGACCAGCGTCAGCAGATCTTTGGGAATCTCCTCATACACAGCCAGCTGTCCCGCATTGACGATACCCATATCGAGACCGGCCTGAATGGCATGGTAGAGGAACGCGGCATGCATCGCCTCGCGCACAACGTTATTGCCGCGGAACGAGAACGAAATATTGCTGACGCCGCCGCTGACCTTCGCCAGCGGCAAGTGCTGCTTGATCCAACGGGTGGCTTCGATGAAATCGACCGCGTAGTTGTTGTGTTCTTCAAGGCCGGTCGCAACCGTGAGGATGTTGGGATCGAAAATAATATCCTGCGGCGGCACTCCAACCTGTTCCGTCAGTAAGCGATAGGACCGCTCACAAATCTCGATCCGTCGCGCCACCGAGTCGGCCTGGCCCCGTTCATCGAACGCCATGACCACGATGGCCGCCCCGTACCGGCGGATGAGCCGCGCCTGCTCGAGAAACTTCGCCTCGCCTTCCTTCAGGCTGATGGAATTGACGATGCCCTTCCCCTGCAGGTTGCGAAGGCCTTCTTCGATGACCTCCCACTTGGAGCTGTCCACCATGATCGGCACGCGGGCAATGTCCGACTCCGCCGCCAGCAGCCGCAGAAACTTCTGCATCGCCGCTTTGGAATCCAACATACCCTCGTCCATATTGATGTCGATGACCTGCGCCCCGCCCTCCACCTGCTGACGCGCGACGGTCAGCGCCTTGTCATAGTCACCGGCCAGGATGAGCTTCGAAAAGGCCGGTGAGCCGGTAATATTGGTACGCTCCCCGACATTGACGAAGTTGGACTCAGGCCGTACCGTCAAGGCTTCCAGGCCGCTCAGGCGCAAATAGGACTCGACCTTGGACGGATGCCGCGGCGTCACGCCGTTCACGGCCAGCGCGATGGAGCGGATATGGTCAGGCGTCGTCCCGCAACAGCCGCCGACGATATTCAACCAACCGTTCTGGGCCCACTCACGCAACTGCGGCGCCAAGGAGTCCGGCGTTTCGGGAAACCCTGTCGGCAGCAACGGATTCGGCAATCCGGCATTCGGATGGCTACTCACAAAAATCGGCGCGATCTGCGAGAGTTCTTCGATCAGGGGACGCATTTCCTTCGGCCCCAATGCGCAGTTCATACCGACGCTGAGCAGCGGCACATGCGAGATGGAATTCCAGAATCCTTCGACCGTCTGCCCTGAAAACCCGCGATTGCTCCCGGCTTGAATGAAGGTAACCGAGGCCATGATCGGCACCTGCCTGGCCCCTTCCGCAAACAGCTGTTGAATAGCAAAAAATGCCGCCTTGGCGTTGAGCGTGTCGAAAATCGTCTCGACCAGGAGCAGATCCACGCCGCCATCCAGCAACCCGCGCACCTGCTCGCCATAGGCTCGCACCAAGTCGGGATACGTCGTCCCGCGTGCCGCCGCATCGTTCGAATCGGTCGAGACAGAGGAGGTTTTGGTGGTGGGGCCGATCGCCCCCGCTACGAAACAGCGCCGCGCGGGCTGCGCCGCGACGACCTGTGCCACGGCTCGCTTGGCGCATTCGGCTCCGGCTTTCGACAACTCATATCCCAGGTCGTCCATGCCGTAATCGGCCAACGACACGGACTGCGAGTTAAACGTATTGGTCTCGATGATATCCGCCCCGGCTTCAAGGTACTGCCGGTGAATGGCTTCAATGACATCCGGCCGGGTCACATTCAGGAGGTCGTTGTGTCCCTTGAGATCTTTGTTCCAGTTTCGAAAACGCTCTCCGCGAAACGCGGCTTCGTCCAGCTTATAACGCTGAATCATGGTGCCCATGGCACCGTCCAGGATGAGGATGCGTTCTCGCAGGAGGTCTCGAACTTCATGTACCGGCATGACTACCTATGTCTTTCTGCCATCGGGCGTCGGGTGTGTACCGACTGCGTCAATGGCTGGCAATGGAACGGCCATCATATCGGGAACGGACTTTTTTCAGCAAGCTGTTGCAAAGACTCTGCCTTGACATTGACTACCCTGGCCGATACGATGCCCACCATTGTCTGCCCGAGCCTGAGACAATCCTATGGCGCATCAGACAGTCTCCCGCCTGTTGGCCCTTTGCGTATGCTGCATCAGTATCGCCCTGTCGGGGCTCGATCCCCTGTGGGCAGGCCCCTATTTCGACGACGGCTACCTCGGACTCACCCAGACCGAACTGCACGAAAAGCTGGGCTTGCCACAGGCGGTCCGTGACCGCAAGTCCGCGCTGCGCGTCTTCACGTATTACCCGATCAACGATTGGGATCAGTACTTCAAGAAGGTCGTCTCGCCGGAAAACGGAGAAGATGTCTACACCTTCAAGCGTGAGGGCATCGACGTGCGCTATTCATTCAGCTATACCTTCGACCCGAACGACCACAACGACCAACGGCCGCTGTTTGTGCGTCTCGTTGATATCGAATTCACGCCACCGGTCTCCTTGAGCAAGATTCCCCAACTTGTGCCGGAGTTCAAACCTTCAGAAGAGGCGGCGGCGCCGGTCTTCCGATCCAACATCATGCTGCTCTTTTTTTCTGGGAGTCCCTCTCCTGAGGCGCGTTTTCTTGTGCGGGAAAAGGGGAAGGAAGCACTGGATTGGTCACTCACCTTCCAAATGTTTGCCCTGCAGGGACTGCCCGAACCCTTGACGGTTAAAGCTCCGATCGACCGTCTCGAAATCAGTACTCAGAGTCTTCCGCTGGTGAAGCTTCGCCAGCGCAATACCCACGAACCGGTCCTCAACCCCTACTCCAAGGCCTTCGCACAACAGCCGCCGCCGCCGCCGACTGTGAAAAAGATTCCGCTGCCGAAATACGCCGATTGAGTCGGTCCGAGCAGCTCTGCTCGCTCACGCCTCACCGCGAACATCGACCGGATGACACATTTATGGTATCGCATGAACCGTCACCCTGCCGGCGGTGAGTTACGGGGCGGACGGTTCGATCTGCTCTAACTGGCTGGCCGTGCGGGCATCTTGTGTACGATAACTGTGCTCGGTCTTGCTCTTCATCTTCCCCATCACATTGTCCATGGCCTGCTGCTCCGAACCCGGCTGAGAGGCGCCGGCGATGATCCCGATCGGGGATGACCCTACCACGGCAAAATGATAGACCGCCGCGACACCGACCAGCACCAGAGAACATTTGCAGAGCAGCCGTACGGCGGGATTCGAACTGAGAAAGATCAACACAAGCAGCGTCAATCCGCAGAAGCCGGCGACCATGACTACGGCGGTTTGATAGGCTGTGAACCCCTTGATTTGCCGCGATCCAACCTTCGCCGCCACGAGGGTAAGAATATCGCCGATCACCCCTTGAGAGGCCGCGGACCTGCTGAGGGTGGTCCCATCACTGGCCGGCTGCGCACCGCTTCCAGGCACCTCCCCGTTGGCCATTGTCCGCACGCGGCCGCGAAACTCCGCCGGCACTTGCTGCAGATTGTCCGTCAAGACGGCTTGGCCCTGCCCGTCGGTGTACACATAAAGCGGCCCTGCCTGTGCCATACCCCCGCCCTGGCACAGCAAGCAGAAGCCCATCATCACCACCCAATCCCGACATCGCCCCCTCGTGCAGAGCCATATCCTCATCGTATGCCCTCCAACAGACCTCCTTCAAGCATAGCAGGTCTCCCCAAAGGGGCCAGAAAGGGTGGTTCTTGCGCCAGATGGTTCCCCCTCCCTTGACGGACCGAAAAACGATTGTTTAGCATGCAGGAGCACTGCGACCAGTCTTGCCCATTCGATGACGGAAGGATCATTGTGACCGATCAGACGACCTCTGCAGCTCCCGTTTCGTCCCTCCCCCCGGCGGTGGAACCGACGCCGTTCATCCGCCAGCGGCCGGTCCGGATCATTATCTATACGTTCCTTGGATTATTCGTGGTCGCCCTGATCGCGTTTCGTTTCGTGCCGGGCTGGCTGGATCCGGACTTCTCGAAACACATCGAAAGCCACCGCGTGATGGTCGGCATGGACCGTAAACAGGTCCTCGAGTCCTGGGGATCCCCGAATACGATGAATGTGACGCACACCAGCGACGGATTGCGGCGTGAAGAATGGATTTTCGAAGATTGGGAAAGTCCGGCGGTCGTGAAACACCGCTACTTATATTTCGAGGAAGGCACGTTGATCGGCGGGCATTTTTCAGGATCGGATGTGCGGCTCCCCCTCCCCACTGCGCCTGAGCCGGTCAAACCGAAGGGGCACCCCTAGACACGCATTACAGGCACCCACCCGCGTCGTTCTTGGAACAGTCACCCTCTCAACCGTCCCCCATGGGAAAAGAGTCTGGCTCGGCAGGATCGAGGTGGGCGGTTAGCCTAGTTCCTCAGTCGTATCGCGAATCTGTAGGGCAAGGCGGCTGATCAACACCTCGGCTCGCTGCTTGTCGCGCTCCTCCACCATCACCCGGCTCCCCAACAGCGCCACCCCTGGGTACAATGCCCCGATATGTTCGTGCTGCACGGCGTAGGTGATTCCATTGCCGTCGAGCAGGCTCTTGATCAACGCCAACTCACCGACGTCGCCCGATTCGCACAGGGTCACCAGCTTCGTGGAACTCTCAGGGTGCTGTTTTGACATGACGGGCGGTCTCCCGATTCGCAGTTCGAAGCCACATTCCGATCAGGCTTGTCTGGAGGCGGCAGGCCGAGCGGCTGACAGTGCGCGATTCGTTGCAATTCTGTTGGTTGGTCAATACACTGACTCACGAGTGAGTGTTGCGCCTTTCATCAGGTCGGCCCTCTCACCTACGCGTGAGGCGAGAAGCATCCATCGGATGGCAGGAGCCGACGGCCCAATAGAAACGACTTACGGGGTTTCCGTGATCTGCACGCGCCGTTCCTTCCCGGCGCCCCCGGATACGGTCAGCACGCGTTTCCACTCGCGGACTTGGTAGATCGCCCAGGCCTGTGGCTGATCCTTATAGAAGGCATCCGGATCCTCGCCTGAGGCATTCAGATAGATCGGCTCGGTAAATCCTTCGTCCAGGACATAATCCAGCAGGCAGTCGGTGGTAAACCCCTTGCCATGCAGGGCCACTTCGGCAAGGAAGTTGAGAATCTGGTCGGAGTCTTGAATCGTGATAGGCTTCATCTGATCGGTGGCTGATTGTAGCCAGTGAGAAAGAAGGAAGGCAAGGCATGACACACAAGAGATTGACCCGTACGAAATTTCTCGAGCAGCTGTTGGCGATTATGGACCGCAAACACCACTGGGCCTGGCCGATCATCATGGGACCGGGAATCTCAAAAACCCAGCTAAAACTCCATTATCAACAGGAGTTCCTGGTCTACGTTCGCGACTTCCCTGTCCTGCTCGCCCGCGTACATGGGCAGAACCCGCCTCCCGACGTGCGACGCATGTTAGCCGAGAATATTTATGAGGAAGATACCGGCGGACTCTCCTTCGGCCGCTCCCATCCGGAACTCTTCAACGAGATGATGCGCGGTCTGGGCTTCGACGGTGAGACGTTTCGCAAAGCAAAACTCCTCCCGGCCAGTATGCGGTATCGGAGGTGGCTGGAAAAGGTCACGGCCAGTCGCGACTGGGTGGTGGGCGCAGCCGCCCTCGCCGTGTTTGTCGAGGGCAGTATCAAGGACCGGCAGGAGATCCAGGCTCCATCCAAGCCGAAAACCGAGGCCGAGATTGAAGCCTATATCGACGCCCATCCCCTGATTCGTCACCATGGGATCGGCCGACAGCATATGGATTTGATTCGCGCCCACCAGAAGGTGGAGGCAGGTCATCGACAGGATGCGTATACCATGGTCGTCAATTACGCCGAGACCCGAAGCCAACAAAACGCCGTGCTGGCCTGCGTGACCAAAGGCCTCGCCTTGTGGATGGCCTACCGCGACAGCATTGCCAAAGCCTGCAAGCTGAAGAAGGCCTAACCTGGATGAGACTGGCTCCTGTGCGGCTTCTGACACTCTGCCTCTTTCTGATCATCGGCTATCAGCCATTCGCTCTCGGGGCGCCTCTGGTTGACGACATGGTGCTCGTCCCGGCTGGTGAGTTTCGGATGGGGGCGAGCGAGGAAAGCGGGGGCCTTCCGGATGAGCGCCCGCTACGACTCGTCTACCTCAGTGCATTCTGGCTCGATCGCTACGAGGTAACTAACGCCGCCTATCAAGAATTCGTACAGGCCACCGGGCATCAGGCACCTGCCAACTCCGCCCCGGCCTTGACGTTGTGGGAGCGCAACGTCCCTCTGCCCGGCATCGAGGCACATCCCGTCGTCAATGTCAGTTGGTTGGATGCCGTCGCCTTCTGCCGCTGGGCGAACAAACGTTTGCCGACTGAAGCGGAATGGGAAAAAGCGGCACGGGGAACAGACGGGCGCACCTACCCCTGGGGCAACGAATGGACCTTCGAGCACAGCAACAGTGCGAGCTACTGGGCCCGTCACACGGTGCAGTTCGCCGATAGCACGGAGTGGGACGCGTTCTGGGTTAAAGGTGTCGGCGCAGCGATCTCGAAGGAGAAGGGACTCAAGGGCGAAATCCTAACCTTGCCGGTGGGCAGTTTTCTGGGCGGCGCCAGCCCCTATGGAGCCTTGGATATGGCGGGTAACGCTGCCGAATGGGTGCAGGACTGGTACAACCCCAACTACTACCGCGCGGCGCCGCTCACCGATCCACAGGGTCCTGAACGCGGGGCCATCAAGGCCATGCGCGGAGGTTCCTGGCTCAAACCGGCAATCAGCCTCCGCACGACCGACCGCGACTGGGGAACGATGGATAGCCGTCCGTCGGGAACCGGGTTCCGTTGTGCCCGAGATGCCTACTGATCGGGCTCTCTCCCGCCGCCGGGTCATGTCGCATGCCGAGGGCTCCGTTTCTCCCCTGTTCTGCCTGCTCAAATTTGAAGAGATCCTAGGTACCCTACACAATGGCCGCTATACTGCAGATACGCGCGCCGCATCATCGCTTCGCCGAATGCCGATCGTTCGAACACCGTACCATGAGACTCCACACCCGCAGCTTCACGACGACCGGCATCCTCGTCCTGCTGACAGTCCTCATTTTCCTCATCGAACTGACATCTGAATTCAGGCTGGCCACCTGGCTTCCGTATTTATTGCTACCTATTCCGGTTTCGCGCCTCTATCCACGACACATGTTCCTATATGCCGTGGGAGTATGGTCGCTGTTGATTGCGGCCGGAGGCCTCGCACCACTCCCAGCCGACGAAGCGACGAACGTGCTGGCCGGTCGCGCGATCGGTCTCCTTGGTCTATGGATCCTCACCTATCAGCTCGAGCGACAGCCGGCCGGCTGTCGCCTGGGCGAGAGGAGTCACTTCACAGTACCGGGATCGACACTTCGCCAGGTGCCGGAGTCTGCCTCCCAACCGGCGCAGCCGGTCCTGCCGCCTGCGCCGGAAACACAGAACGCCCGCATGTTACTGGTCGACGATTCCATTGAATCGCACACACTGATGGGATTCTATCTCCGGAATACGCCGTACGACCTGGAGCTCGCATCGAATGGCGAGCAAGCCGTCGAGAGTTTCCAGGCAGGTCGATTCGACATCGTCCTCATCGACCTGCACCTGCCCGGAATGGACGGCTTCACCGCCACCCGCACGATGCGCGAATGGGAAGCCTCTCAGAAGCGCCCCCCGACCCCGATCGTGGCACTGACCGCGAGCAGTGCTGCTGACATGCAGGCACAGAGCCTGGCGGCTGGCTGCACGGAATTCCTGACTAAACCCATTACCAAGGCACAATTGTTCACCACCTTGCGTAAATACCGCCTGCCTGCTCCGGCGTGCGACACAACGGCAGCGCACACTCAGAAGTCTTCCGAGGTGGCAGAGCGCATCGACGACGAACTCCGGCGACGCCGGCCGGCCTTTCTCGCCAATCGCCGCAAGGATCTCACCCTGATGCAGACCGCCCTGATTCAGGAAGACTATGAGACGATTCGAACCACTGGACACCGCATGAGAGGCCTCGCAGGCTCATTCGGGTTTGCCGACATCGGGGCGCTCGGACAACGACTGGAACAGGCGGCTCGATCCAAGGATCATCAGGCGATTCGGCGGGAACTCGACGGACTGGCGACCATCCTCGCCGGAGTCGATCAAGCCGCCTAAAACAATTTCAGGAGCCCCTTCGGAGGAACAGAGGGAACATGAGCATTCTGATCATCGACGACTTCCAGGAAGAGCGGGATCTGCTCCACACCATTCTGCAGAGCGCAGGATTCGGCCCGCTCCTCCCGGTCGGCACCGCGCGGGAGGGGCTGCAACTCCTCGGGGTCGGAAAACGTGGAAAGCAGACCAGTGGAATCGACTTAGTGTTGATGGACCTCGAAATGCCGGAGATCGATGGACTGGAAGCGTGTCAGCGCATCCGGATGGAGGAGTCGTTACAGGGGCTTCCTATCATCGTCATTACGGCGCATACGGAATCGAAGGATATTCAAGCCGCCTATACAGCCGGCGCCACGGACTATATTCGCAAGCCGGTCATCCCGGCTGAGCTGATCGCCCGGGTGGCCAATGCGCTCAGCTTGAAACAGGAAATCGATGCCAGAAAACTTCGCGAGCAGGAACTCCTGGAGCGGACCAAAGAACTCGACCATGCCTTCGAGCAGATGACCACGCTCCATGGTACGATCCACATCTGCGCCAAGTGCAAACGTGTGAAGAGCGACGGTTCCTATTGGCAACGCGTGGAAGACTACCTACGCCGGCAGGCCCGCACCAGAGTCACCGAGGCCGTCTGCGAGACCTGTCTGCATCAGGCCTATCCTCACCTGAAGTAACGACGTCCCCGTCACGGACGCCGTTCCTCTCCGACCTCCAACACAAACTCCACCGCCTCAACGCGCACCACCGGCATGATCAGGCCCCGCCCTTCTACTTCGTGGGAAAAATCGTAGATCAACGACTCCTCCGGAATCAGTCGACCGAGCATCAGCACCGAAACAGGAACAGGCCTTCCCTGCCGAGCTTGCACCCTGAGAGCGGCCGTATCCTCGCCGGCCAACGCGATGAGCGGCGACGGCAGATCCTCATACTTGAACCGCACCTCGCCCCATCCGGTCTGGTTGAACTTCGGCCCTAGCACCACATGAAATCCGCCCTCCTGCTCATCGAACCCGGACAGTTCGCCAAGCCAGACACAGGCAATCAGCCATTGTAGCGGTGCTTTCCCTTCACGCGTGGCATCGCGTTCGCGGTTCAACGCGAACAGTCGCTCATCGTGCCACGGATCATGGTGCCCCTGCCCATAGACCGTGGCCCAATCGGGTGGCGTGCCATCCAGCTCCACAAGAAACTGTTCAATCGATTGAGGATCGAGGAGACGATGCGTGTGAGCGGGAAAGTCCGCCAGAGCAGCCGCCATCTCTTTGCGCAACGGCCGAACTCCAGACGCTTCTTCCGCCCACGTGGTGACGGGAACCAGGCACCCCAACAGCAGGAGGGCAACCGCGAGGCGAACCCGTCTGTCGAAGCCACTCATGGACTCAGGCGGCAGACACCGCCACCTTTTGAAACAACTCGCGAAGGTCTTTTGTGGCCGGATGGTCCCACGACAATACGCCCATATCAACCAGGACTTGCAGCCGTGGTGAAGGATCCAAGCGGGGTAACGAGGCTGCCGGCACTGGCTGGGATTTCAAGACCTGCGCATAGACACCGATCCAGGATTCGGTCACCGCCCGCAGACCGGGGTCGGTGGCTTTCATTCTTCCCAGCCTGACTTCCTGCAACAACTTGATCAACGGGTCCGACTGTAACAGTGTCCCGATCGCACGACGCACCTGTGCTTCCTGCTCGTCCATGATGAGTATGATCCTGTGAATTAATTAGTTCATCGAACAAGAACCGGGGCCGCGAGGATCTCCACAGGAGCCACACCCACCGCCAGAGCTGGAGGTGACGGGCCATCCGCCGGTTGCGCCGACGCCGAAGGCGGAAAATTGCTTGTCCAGCCCCGTGCCCTTGCAGGCAGGACAGGCCGGCACAACGTCGCCCCGGACCAACAGTTCGAACCGATGGTTGCATTCCTTACAGACGTACTCAAATATGGGCATGGTGCTGTACTCCTTGAGATTTAAAATATTATAAGTAAGGTCGGATCCAGTTCGCAATCATCAGCCGATGGGAGTCCACCGATGTGGTCAGAAGATAAATCGTTTGTTTTTCGAATCAGTCTCGAAGCGCAATTCCCGGACGACTATGAAGGCCCGCATGATGAACAGGCCTGGCTTCGCGAATGGGAGCTGCAGATCAAGCCGATGCTCATCAAGAATCTGTTCGAGACGTTGAGAGAATATCCCGCGTGGAAGGCGCATGTCCGCAATCGCGGAAAATCGCCGACGGAAGAAATTGAAGTCGCGATGACCCGTGATTTTTCACCCGCCCCCTAACCGAACGAACGCCATGCGTCAGGCGACCGGCCGCGGCCTCTACATTCACGTGCCCTTCTGCCACCAGCGCTGCCACTTCTGCGCCTTCTATCTCGAAATCCATCACGCACGCGCCGCAGAAGACTTTCTAGGTTCCCTGCTGACCGAACTGCGCCTCTACAGCGAGCAACGGCTCTTTGGATCGGAACCGTTGCAATCGGTCTACTTCGGCGGGGGCACGCCCACGACCCTGTCCTCCCAGCAACTTGCCACCGTCCTGTCGGCGGCGAGAGAGATGTTCGGCCTTCACGAAGAGGCTGAAGTCACCGTCGAAGCCCACCCGGAATCAGTGACCCAGGACAGCCTGTCGCACCTCCGCCAAGCCGGATTCACGCGGGTGAGTTTCGGCGCCGAATCCATGAGTCAGCTCGAATTGGATCGAGTCGGACGCCCCGGCAGTCCGATGAGCACCGTACAGATGGTGACCGCTGCACGTAAGGCCGGCTTCACCGACCTGAACCTCGACCTCATGTATGGCCTCCCCGGACAAACCATCGACAGTTGGGAAACCTCGCTGCGCCAGATAGTCGAGCTCGCGCCCACTCACCTCTCCTGTTATGCCCTGACGGTTGAAGACGGCACCGCCTTGCAGACGGCGATCCGGCGGGGCACTGTCCCTACTCCTGACGAGACCCTACAAAATGAGATGGAAGATCTGGCGGAGGACGTTCTGGCTCGAGCAGGTTTTACCCGCTACGAAATTTCCAACTATTGTCGTCCCGGATTTGCCAGCCGACACAATCAGTTGCACTGGACCGGCGGAGACTACCTCGGTCTGGGTCCCAGTGCGCAATCCTATGTCGCGGGCCGTCGGTTTGGGAACGTGAGCGATCTGAGCGACTACAAGGCCTCGCTCCAAAACGGCACCTTCCCCGTCACAGAATCTGAACAACTCACGGCAGCCGACGACGCCTGCGAACGACTGATCTTTGGTCTCCGGCTGACCGAAGGGGTCCCGCTCAAAGAAACGGGCGCGCTGGCCTATTCAGCATTGACCCAAAAGGTCGACGAATTGATCCGCGACGACATACTTGAATATCAAGGCGAGCGGGTGAGACTCACCACCAGAGGCCGTCGCTATGCCGATACTGTCGCAGTGGCTCTATTGGCAAGCCTGGAGGCCTAGTACTGTCCCCTTCTCCCATTGACTTCAGTGCCCGACAGAGGGGAGACTGAGACATTGAAAGGAGGCCTCCGTCATGCCAGTGAACATGGACCCCAGCAAGCGCCGCCGACGTCAGTCCGTCGAACAGGCTGCGGCCGCCGCCGACCAGGACAGCAGTCAGACCAAGCAGTTCGGAGAAGATACCGAAGCCGATCGGGAAAAAGCCATTGCAGACGCGGAATTGAAAAACCTCTGGGACGCGACCGAAGTCATCGATATGGATACCTGGTGAACTAACCCATCAACGAACAACGACCGATGCGGCCGATTCACGGTCGCCACTCGACCACATACCGACCCGATCTCGCCCTTTTCTGACTGTGATACCATTCATGAACGCCTCGCCCTCCCGCAACGCCCTTTTTCATCCGTTCCACCTCTGTGCCCCACAGACCCTTGAGCTGTTGCTCACGCGGTACGACACCGTCCATTTCCGCGACTACATGGCGCTCCGTCTCTCTCCAATGATGGGACTCACGGCCTATCAAGATCGTATGGGTGACGATCACCCTTTGCTCGTGGCGAGCGGCCGCCTGGTGCAAGGCTATCCAGTCAGCGGCCCATTAGACGACACCGCCGTGGCGGCCATCGATCGCGACCTGAGCGATTCCCGTTGGCGCAGCCTGTTCCATGAGGGGCTCAGAACCGATCGACGTTTTCAACGCGGGCTGTTCGAGCTGACGCATGCAATGAGGATCGGATCGTCGCTGGTACCAGGCCCGGCTGCGTTGCTCCGACTGCTTGAGCCGGACCGCGCAACCGCGCTCTACAACGGTGCCCTCGTGCAACGCCTTGCAAAACCGACCCTGACACTGGAGGAGGCCTATCAATTTGAATATGGTCTGGCCCTGTTGAAGACCACCGCCGCGCAGGTCTACACCCTTCGCCTCGCCCGTGCACACCACCTGATACCGGTCACCGACTCCCACACCCACCATGTGCTGCTGAGCCGAACTCTGGTCCGCGAGGGAATCGACGTTCCTCACGAATATGTCGGCACACACGTGGGAACCGTCTCGTCGCCCGTCACATCCGTGCTGCATGAGTAAGCACCCCTCCTCATCCGCACGGATCGTGACACCGCAGCACCACTGTCATAGGTTCCGGTTGCACTCCGCCCTACCTCACCTGCTACACTCTGCACCTGGCGAGACGACCGTATGAGCACCCTCACCCCTGTCATGACCCCTGACGCCCTCGACACGACCGACGTGGGCACCGGCGACGATCTCGAGGCACGGGTCATCGTATTTAACTGCGATTGCCACACCTATCAGCAGGTCATCGCGCTCTTCTGCAAATGTATTCCCGGAATGAACTCATCCCGGGCCTTCGAACTGGCCTGGCGCGTCGATCATGAGGGCCAAGCGACGGTCTATTCGGGCGAGCGGAAGGCGGCGGAGGAGATCGGGAAGAAACTGGCGGCCGGAGGATTGCGGGTCGGAGTGCAGTAGAAAAGACGCCGGGCCACGGGCTGGTCTGCGCCGAGGGCCTCGACGCAGACCGAATTTATTTGGCTCGTTTCTTTGCCTCGGTGGCCTTGGCAGGTTTTGGCTTGCCGGCCGCTGCAGGCTGGGGGGTGGACGGTTTCGGACTGCTCTTGGCGCTACCATGCGCACTTTTGACGACTTTCGCCGGTTTGCTGCTCGCCTGGCTGGCTTTTTGTTCTTGCGCAGCCGCCGCCTTATAGTAGGACTTGTTGAGCTTACTGAGCATGTCACCGTTCAGCACACGCACCTGATACAATTCGAACAGCTTGCTGATGGCCTTGGGGTCGCCCTTGCGCGCCAGTCCCAAAAGCCGCCGCCGTTGGTTCATTTCTTCTTCTTCAGTATGAGACGCTGCTCGCCGCTCCATAGCGCTCCTTTCAACGAATGCCCGAAACTCACTGCACAACTACGCCAAATTGCCGGATGAAATGCCTCGCAGTGTAACAGATTCGGCCTAGCCAGTACTACACAAACCTCGGCTGTCCGGGAGAAATTTTAACGGGCCGGCCCGCTTGAATTCACCCGGCTCACCGACGGCGCCTCGGGTTGTAGATGAGTGACCAAGCTCTCTATAATCGTTTTTTAGCCTTCCTCACGACACAAAGGAGCACCCGATGGAACATGTTGCAGCGAGCGATACACAACCCACTGTTGCCGACGACCCCCAGGCCCGCGCCCTACTCCAGCGAGCCTTCGAAAGCACGGCCCGATGGCAGCCGGATTTTCGAGGATTTTCGGCCGACCTGACCGTCAATACCAACGGTCAGCAGGTGCGGGGAACCGTCGTGGTCAAAGGACCGCGTGAGGTGACGGTGCAGCTGCCGGACGAAACCATTCAGAAGTGGGCGCAGGAACAGATCGGCATGATCGCCGTGCACCGCGCGCCCCGTAAATTCGAGGAATCGGACGGCAAACACCGTCTCACCATGGAAGCCGGCGAGGACCATCCGCTGGGCCGCCGCTTGGACATCCACGGCGACGGCATGCAGTCCTTCTATCGCATCAAGGACAACCGCATCACCCAGATCAACCGGAAGATGCCCCAAGTGGCATTCACGATCAACGTGGAAGAAAGCAGCACCACGCAGGACCAGAAGCAGCTGACCACCAAATACACGGTCTATTATTTTGCGCCGCAGGATGCCAAGCTGCGCAACGTCGAAAGTTTTACCGACACCCATGTGCGAGTCGGGAGCTCCGACCTACCGGCCACACGCCGCATCATTTCGTACGATAACGGCGCGGTCTTGGTTCGAACCTTGACGTTCACCAACCACAAGTTGCTGTCCTAATGGATTTACGCAAGACGTTCCCGCGCAGCATGCGCGTTACTCTGGAAGGACATGTGCACCTTGCGCGCATGATCGACAAGTGCCGCGCCGTGCTCGCGGGAACCGAAGGCGAGTATATCTATCCCTGCCCCATGGATGACCGGCTCATGGAATTCGCCGGTATCACGGCAGATCAATTCACTACGGCGGTGACGCACCACCAGACAGATACCGGCGTCGCGCAATGGTTCCGGCAAACAGCGATGCCTCGCAGCCAGGCCGAGTTGGAAGCCTGGAACCGAATGATGTTGAACAGGGGACCCACGACACCGGAGAAGCAGGCATCCTTCAACAAATACCGCGACGCAGTAGATCCCTCCCGCACCGACCTCACCAGCTGGGCCGACCTCCAGGACCTCGAAGAAGGACGGACGGTCCCACGCAGAGCCTAGGTGTTGATGGCTGGTGATGCCCCAAGCAGAACCGTATCCAAATAGATTCCCGCTGTATCTCTTCGAATACGTTGTGTTGACGGTCACCTATACGTATGACGCACATTCCTGATGAACAGTCCTGATCTTGGCTCAGATTGACGTGCCTCCCTCAGGACTGTCGCACAATCAGGACATGATCGCATAAAGACGAACTGGCACATGAATCGCATAGACCATCCCCATAGACGTCGTACAGTCGTCCACGCCACCACCATCTGTAGGAGGTACCGACATGGCGCTTGTTCAACAGAATCTTGTTCCCGCGACCGGTGACCATCTCATTACGCTCGACACCGAAACCAACCTCGAATGGCTCAGCCTCGACGCAACAGCCAACCTGTCCTACCTGGAGGTGCTGGGCGGCGCCGGCGGGTACACCACTACCTACGGGTTCCGTTATGCTACCGGCCAGGAAATCGGGCTGCTGTGGCAACATGCGGGCATCACGAAATACGGCCTCACCCAGGTGGTGCCGTTTCCTCAAAGCAATTACGCGGCGATGGAAACCCTCATCGAATTGATGGGAGGCGCAGCGCTGTATCCGTCGACCACCAGTGGTTCAGTCCTGGTCCAGACGCAAGGCATGATGAAGTTTCGAGGCCTGGGGGTCCCAACTCCAATCATGCCCATGAGTGTCGGACAGCTCTGGCTCTTTAAGAACAATCCAGGCGGATCCTACGCTGATACCAATCCGGCTGGAAACGCAGGGAAACGAACACCTGAAATCGCCTCCTATCTGGTGCGCGATCGAATCATGCCCGCCGGCGCTCTCTCTCGTGGCAAATCCGCCAAGGCAGTGAACGCCCGGAGGGGGAAGAAGAAAGGCTGATCCACAGCCAACCCCGTAGCTCCATGAAGCCGGACAGAATCGGCTTCATGGAGCGCACGCGGCCTCACTCCTGCACCTCCGCTGAGACGAAGCCCCACCCTGTTCTCCGCATTGATTTGTTTTACTCAGAGGCATAGGCTAGAGATGTCCATACGGGAGCATAATCCTGCACACGCATGGTGATCTTATGACGTCCAGTACCACGACAACGGGTAACCAACCGCTCTTTACACCGGAACAGGCGGGCGACCACCACATCTCCGCCAAATCCGTTCTCATCGCGATCGATGACTCGGATGAGTCCGCTCGCGCCCTCCACTATGTCGGATCGCTTCTCCGGGACATTCGAGACGTGAAGGTGACCTTGTTTCATGTGCTAAACCCCATGCCCAGGGAGCTCATGGAACACGGAGGCTCAGAGAATCCCGAGACGGAAAATCATCTTGGCGAGCAGTTGCGGAAGGATCAGGAGGAATGGCTTCGCGCTGAAGGTACCATTGAATATCCCATCCTGATAACGGCCATGGAACGACTCGGGCAGACCGGGTTTCCACTCGATCGTGTCAGACTCAAGGTGGGACATGAGCGCGATATTGCCGACAGCATCATGGACGAGGCCAAGGCCGGCGGGTATGGTACCGTCGTAGCCACACGACATAGAACGACGGGGAAGAAGCGACTCTTCGGCAGCAGTATCACCGACCGGCTGGTGCGAGACCTCCCAGGCGTCGCAGTCTGGGTACTCGGATAGGCATCAAGAATGTCGAGGGACGTTAGTCCGCGTCACGCAAATCACGAGCATCGGCAAGCAACAGATACGCCTCCCCCCACTGGTGCGGATTACCGAGCCCCCACGGCTCATCAAGATTGATCGGCCTGAAACGCAGGCCGTAGATTCCACCATACACCACGTGCGCCAAGCCGGCTCCCGAATCTTCGACCATCTGTGCAAAGGCCTGACAGGCCGGTGATTGTTCGTTGTCGCTCCAACCAGTCACCCAATACCATTCGCCCGCAGGGTTTCGCTCATAGAGCCGCGCCTGAACGACCGGTCGAGCCGGTCCAACGGCTTTGAAGCGCGCGAACAGACTGCTGTCGCAATTGTCATTCGACTCAACTTCCACGATCATGGGACGCGCTCCTCGTGAATCTCCATTCACTGCTGAACGTGACTGTATTGAAGCATACACCGTTATCGAAGGTGAAGAATCGACTCCATCCTACCCCTACCGGCATACCAGCATCTCATGGACTCCACCCGCGCCATGGAAAGCGATCGGTTAATCGACTCGACAGATGAGATGACACTCCCGGATTTATTGCCTCTCGAATCCCATCCGCTCTTGAGTCGCTTCGTAGCACAGACGTCGACGCCCCCAATCAACAAAACGTCGAGAGAATAAATGTGTAATCGGTGATGCCGGACAAGAGTCCAGTCAGGTACACATGTATCATGTCTTATCACCAGGACAGGATCCGATCAACGGGCCATATTCTGTTGAGCGACACTGGCACAGCAAAGCGCCTCGTCGCCCTTCCCGTCGTCAATGGCGACGCAGCAATTGAACGGCATCAGAAAGATGCCATGGGGATCGCGTGCGACACTGGCTCGACCATTCTGCAGAACCTGGATCACCTCGATATAAACAGGCCGGAAGAGCCTGCGGGACAGCTCCCAACTACTACCTGGAACCAAGTGTTCGCCGCAGTCGACCAGCTGGTTCGCAACAGGCAGCTGATCCCCCGACAACCGTCTCGGTTTGAGTGTGTACGTACCCCCTCCTCGGCAGCTACATTCGAACGGAAGAACTCGGTAGCTGCCCCTCACGCTTATCGGTCATGCTCCGAATCGCACCTCGTTCAGGAAAGGATATTCCCATGGTGACGATCATTGCGGCCTGCTGTGTGTGCAAGCACGTCCGGGACGGACTCCCCACAGACGGAGAGGAAGAGGGAAATTGGTTACCGCTGCAGACATATTGCAGCAAATATCAATTTGAGGAGAGGGATCTCAAGCTGTCCCACACCTATTGCCCGCCCTGCATGACGCGCTATCGGCTCTTACTGTTCAACACGACCGCCGACCGTCATGCGATGCACCTGTAGTATCGTGAGATCGGGAGCCTGCTCAACCGATTCACGCTCCTTCATCTGCGACAAATTCTGATCGCGGTGCTCGGAGCATTTGAACAGATCAACCTGACGGCAAATCAGGTCTTCCCATCCGGCAACCAACTGACAGCCATATTAAGGGGACGCGGCACTGGCAAAAACGACAAGCAAGTCGTTTTCGAAGGCATCAATGTGTTCGAGATGAACCAGGACGTAAACACTCAAATCAAGTGGGGCTACTGGAACCCAGCCGCAATGATGGCGCAGTTGCAGTGGTGAAAAGCAGTATTTCCATCTCCCGCATAGACAGCTTCTGGTACTTTCTTTAGAATGACGGCGTGGAATTTGAGTGGGATCGGGAGCAAAGCCAAGCGAAATCTCCAGAAGCACCGGATCTCATTCGATGAGGCAGTGACAGTCTTCTACGATCCGCTTTCGGCAACAGTGAACGATGTCGATCACTCGTTCAGCGAACGACGATATTTGACGATTGGCTATTCTGCCCGCAGCCGTCTCCTTGTAGTCTCCCATACAGATCGAGGGACGGTCGTAAGAATCATTAGCGCCCGTCTAGCAACCGCGGGAGAAGGAAGCGTCATGAAACGTAAGCGGAAAACTCCATCGGATGACGTGCGGCCGGAGTATACCTTTGACTATGCGACAGCGGTCCGGGGAAAGTATTACCCACGGCTGTTGAAAGAAGGAGCCAATATTGCCGTCCTAGAGCCGGATATTGCCGAAGTGTTTCGGGATTCAGCGGCAGTCAACGCAGCCCTCCGTTCACTCCTAGAGATATCGGAAACAACCCGACGCCTCATCACCCGGCCAAAGCGAGCATTACGCAAGAAAACCTCTGTGTGAACCGCCTGAGACACAGTCTATCCCTCGCAAACCAAACTCATCAGCTGAACGGATCTGGCGGATTTCGAAGAAAGCGAGTAAGTGCGGAAACGTGAATAGCCGCCATCTCTAGCTGACGTGCAGGCACTCTAAATCATTCCCGACACGATTCTTTCCAACAAGCCCAATTTATCGCGTGTCCTGACGGTCAGAGTGTTAAGCGAAGTTGTCATTCTGGCTCGGCCGATCTTTTGCCAGCTAGGATGCTTGGTGTTGGATTTGCCTGAATTCTTGGTCGTGCGTGCTGTATTTGTAAACACGCCGAAACGCAGAAATCGGAACTCGTCCGATGTGAGCGGCCTCGATGATCGGCATTATCTTTCTTCCCAGTTCATTCTGTTGTTTCCATCGCTCCAAAAGCGCCGGCCCGCCAACAAAACTATTATTGATCGCCGAACGATCCAGTTCGATCCAGATCGACTCATCCCATTTGTGAAAGCATGGGACAAACGTCTGCCACATCGAATTCGGATACTTCTCGTTGTATATGGACTCATCAAAGCTTGAGAAATCGAAGACACTTACAGCGCCTATGCTCCGCACAAACGGATAAAGGACAGGACCGCCTGCAGTTCCCCATCTGTCCAGATCAGGGATGAGCGGGTCTGGAAGAATGCCCCCTGCATCCAAGATGCCTTTAAAGCGTTCAACGCTAGTCGTGTGCCATATACCTTCTCTAAGAATTTCTGGAAACATTGCGGCATCTCGCTTGCTGTGTGTGCGTCCGCATCGGTGGCGGGTTAGGCCTACCTGCGCCACTTCAATCTGTTGGCATCGTGCGGCACAATCTCACTGGCAAACGCCACAAAGATTGTGACAGCCCCACTAAACAGAACTCCACCAATAGTCGGTAACGCATGCCACTTACCTATGGCGAAAGAAGACCAAAAAGCTAGGTCGGCAAAGATTAGGATTAGCACAAAAGCCGCAAGTGCAGCGTACTTGAGAGTTGAAGCTGCGACCCGAACGGCTGAACACGTGAATGCACCGCCTAAATACATATGCGTCATGACGTCTGCGGCAACCTTCATCAAGCCATCCAGTGGTGCCCCACGATATAACGTAATCGATAAGTTATTGATGAAGCCTCCCACGAGGTACGCCAAATAGCCGCATACTGCTCCTGGCAGCAATGCAATCCACCTGACGGTCTTCAACGAACTTCCTCCCTATCGCCACACGCCGCAATTGAGAGACCGAGCTGGCGGGCGAAGCCCGCTTGCGAAGATCTGGCTCGAATTGCCTGTTCGGCCTCCATCTATGGTAGAGCAAATGGACCACAATTCACCTCGTGGTTCTGTGTATCCGCCGGTGCCATATTAGAGAACAAACTTCGAAACAGGTTACTCTCGAGAGATTGTGGATCTACCCGCTCCTGGATTAGCGGGACAATCTTTGCGGCCGCATTCACCAAGAGAGGGACTACGTTGAGAAAAACTTGATCCATTCTGAGATGATAGTGTATCGCGTATTCGCCGAACCTAGACGAGCCGAGGTACGCTCGAATCAATTGACAGGTCTCTTCGCGCAATTTGCTTTGTGCGCGAGGTAAAGCAAGAAGGCGATCAAAATCGGACCACGAGATATACACGTTGAAGGTGTCTGCATCTGGTCCATCGGTCGGGGGAAAGTCAACGAGGATGTACTGCTTCATCCGCCCAGGATTCTCGGCTTCTTGATAGTGAAAGGTATAGAGAGTTCTGACCTTTCGCGCAAGGTTGTGATGCCGGGCGTTTCTTAGCGCGAGAATGGTGGCAAGAGGAGGGGTACGGTACCAGTCGATGGGCTCAGGTTGAACTTCCTTTTGAATCGCATCATAAAGGCTGTGAAATCCGTTTAACACTGATGCAAGGCCCGTCTCGATGTTCCCAACGGCCTCGGCCCGATCTGTAACCAGGAGCCCATATCGATTGGCTCGTAGGTCCGCTTCGAGCAAAACCCGTAGAGCATGCGAAAGGTCTTCAAACGTGATTGAGACGTCGTTCATCACTCGGGATGTATGTGCAGCCTAATTGTTTATTCTCTGGTTCCGTATAAGATGCAAGATGAGAGGCAAGTGCCATGCGACCCAGGGTAAGCCCCTGTGGAGTCCTGTCAGCATTGCAGCGTAAAGCCGAATGATTTCATCGAGGCTCTTCGCTGCATCTCATCCATAGAATGGCCCGCTTGGTCTCCTACTGCGTGCGTCGGACGAGCACCTGTCTACAATGCTCCTTCAAAACTTGTTTATTTTTCACCTCTAAGAGGGGCAGCCGGGCTGGTTCCAATTGAGCGCGTCCAACGAGGGGAGTCTTCGACCGCGCGTTTCGGAAGCACGTTTCTCTGATGCTCCCTCCAAGCTTGCTCACTCCGCCTCACAAAAGAGGGTGGGCTGGTGGGTCCTCGACTGGGCGCGTCCAACGAGGGCCTTCTTAGGCCGCGCGTTGCGCGACCAAGAGGACCCATCAGCCCACCCTCTCCCCTACTTCCACCCCTCCCCGCTCATCCCGCCGCCGTGGCCGCCGAAGTTTCCGCCAAAACCGCCCTGCCCGCTCCCCCAATATTCACCACGCCGCAGACGCCCGTAGGGATGGCGCAGGTCCGGGCGGCTGAGCCACCAGAAAAACCAGAGCGCGCCGCCGGCCGTGGTGATGGTGATCCAGAATCCGAGTCCGCGAAAGTGCGCTTTCTGCACATTCGACACACGAATGTCCTGGGAGACCGATGCCAACCCCACGACGGTTCGATAGAGTCCTTCGCCGAAATGGCCGTTCTTGATGGCCGGGTCGAGGTATTCGTGCCCAACCTTCCCGACGACGTTCCCGCCCATCACCGGCAGCATCCGCCGTCCCATGGTGACGGCCGCCTGCCGTTCCTGCACCGCCAACAACACCAAGACCCCATGCTCGTTCTGAGCCGACCCGATGCCCCATTTCTGATAGAGCCCCACTGCGTAGTCGTTGGCCGAGCCATAGGGTTTCAGGGTGGGTACGGTGACGACCACCATTTCCACCCCGGTTTTGCGTTCAAGATCCTGGCAGACGGAACGGATTCGCGCGCGCCACTCGGCGTCGATCACCCCGGCATGGTCGCTCACATAGCCCTGCGGGTCATAGGAAGGCACCGGCTCACGAGCGATTCCGAGCGGCACGGCGACGAACAGCAGCAGAAGGCCCAACCCCACAATAAAACCGATGTTGCTCCTGGATGGACGACTCATCGCGGCGCCACCGTCCCATCCGGGCGGATCAGCGCGATCAACGCCCCAAGGTTCGCCGCATACCGCTCAAACAAGCGCGGCACCTCCACCGGACCAGGTGAAATAATGCCCCGCTTCAACTCAAGCACATCGGTGAACCCGGCGAGATCGAGTCCCGTCATCGTGCGGATCCCTGCGAGCAACGCATCCGACTGAAACAGGGCCGGCTGTCCGGCAATCCGTTGCAGGCCGCGCAAGCAGGGCAGCAAGGCGGTCAATGAGAGCAGCAACAATATGGTCATCGCTTCTTCCGTGCCGCCGCCTTCGATATATCGTTGCCGCAGACGCACCAGGTTCCCTTGAATGCCCTGCTGCACTTGATAGGCGATATGCGTCCGGTCGATGTGCATGCCGATGAAGGGATCCCGGCCCCAGAGCACGCGATGGTGTTCCTGAATTTCCAGGTATTCAAGCGGGAATACGGTGCCAGGCCGCGTGAGTTCAGCCTCCGTCACCAGAAGCGGCACCACGAATTGTTCACGACTCCATCGTTTATGCGCCTTGGCATAGCGCTTCAGGCCCTCGCGTTCGTATCCGGACAACATGAGCAAGAGATTCAGGTTCGAACGGCCGGGCAGGAATTCTCCACCCACGGCGCTGCCGTACAGCAGAATGCCTTCCAACTGCGAACCCAGCAGCGCAGTGGTTTCCTTCACGTAGCGCTTGAGCAGTTGCTGAACCTCGGAGGGAATATCGAGTGCGGTTGGTTGTGTCACAAACACCTCTGTCGTGGTTGGGGTGGGATGCTGAAAAATCCCTCCAGCGGCGTTCTCGCCTCGTTCAGGCCCTCAACGTACCGCAAGGGTACGCCTCGGCCCTTCACTCGCTGCGGCCTTGCTGGACGGCTTTTTGAGCATCCCCAGGGGAAATTCGTTCTCGCCCTGATGGTTGCAGGATAAGAAATTCTCGTAACCTACAAGGAAAGTCATCACCTTATGTTTCGGTCGCTGATTTCTGATCTGCGCGTGGATCGGGCAACAATCCAGCAGCCATCACTCGATCCACCAATGAAAACGGCGGGCAGCTTCGCAATCCTGCCGTAGTGGAGAGCACACGATAGCGCAGTCTGGCATTACGGTCGAGCGTCCGGAACACCCGATTCCGCAGATACGCGATCACCGGATTGCCGGTATTCCAGAATCGACATTGCTCATCGGCCAGCCGCTGCAACATCATCACGTGTGGCCGCCTCGCCACTTCAAATGCGCGCAACGACTCAGCGGAGAAATCATTCTTCTTCAACCAGCCGGGAATGAGATCCGCCACCACTACCGCATCCACCATCGCCTGCATGCGCCCCTGAGATGCATGCGGATTCATGGCATGGGCCGCATCCCCGATAAGCAGGGCGCCGTCGGCCACCCATCGATCGGTTTTGACACGCCCGGTCGGCATGTACCCGGTCTGGCTCCAATCGACCAGTCCTTCAACCACACCTTCCATACTTGGATCGATCCTGACCCAGGCTCGTCGCAACGCTTCAAGCCCACGGGCTTTGACCGCCTCGTACGATCCGGCCTTGATCATAGAGAAGGCATAGACTTGTTGCCCGGCGGCGGGGAAGAGGCCCAGAATTTCGCGTTTACCCACCAGATATCGCGCTTCATTAAACTCGGGCGGCGCCTTGAGAATCGCAATGAGATAACTTTCGGGATACCGGTAGAGCTGAGCGGTGATACCGAGGGATTCGCGCACTTTGGACAACGCGCCGTCGGCGCCCACCACCAACCGCGCAGAGATATCGACCGGTTCACCATGACGTGTCGCCTGCAAACCGATCACCCGCGAGCCGTCGAGCCGAAGACCGGTAAACGTAGAGTCGTACCACAGCCCGTCAGGATTCTGCTTCTCCAGCGCATCGAGAATGGCATGGTGTGCCACATTCGGCAGCGTCACCAGGGCGCGATTGTAGGGCGCCGGCAGATCTCCGTAGTCCACCGTACAGAGCCGCTCCCCACCCGCCCGGCAAAAGTTGAATCGACGCACCGGTCGCACGGCATGGGGAGGCAGCTTGTCCAGTAACCCCAACCGATCAAGCACCCGCTGCCCATTCGGCTGCAGGATCTCGCCTCGCAATCCCTGCGGCGGCCCGGCAGCCCGCTCCAGCACCAGCGACCGCACCCCCTGCTGCGCAAGCATCAGCGCCAACACGGCGCCTCCGCCGCCTGCCCCAACAATCGCCACATCGGTCTCGATCATTCCACGTCCCATGCGCGCCCCGTCCTACTGCGCCCAGACCATAAATCGTTCGTGGTCATCCCACATGGTGAGAAACTTCTCACGCGCCTTCGCGGTCAATCGCGCATCGGTGATGACATCGAGGCGTTCGTCATTGTACCGGTTCCCGCTCGTCGTATGGTTGGCTGAGCCGGAGGTATTGATGGCATCGTCGATCACGACCTGTTTCAGGTGCATCAAGGCATCATGCCGGTTGATCTTGATGGGCACGCCCGCCAACCGTAAAGTATTCACGGCACTGTGCTGCTTCGGATCGTTGAGCCGCTCGCGGTCGGTAATCACCCGGACATCCACCCCACGGCGTTTCGCCTCCACCAGCGCCTTCACCACCGAGGGCGCCGTTAAGGCATAGACCGACACATAGATGTACCGCGTCGCATGGGCATAGAGGCCAACGACCCGATCAATGGGCCGATCCTCCGGCGCATAATAAACATCAATCGTAGCGGAGGCACAGACAGGGAGCTGCACCAGAAACACAAACCCGATAACAATCAAAGCAATCGGTGTAGGACAGGTCGGACGACTCATGCGTGATCAAGCTGGCAGAAGAGATTCGATGAATGCAAGTGAACTTCGCTGACCTACTGATGAAACACAGAACGCTTCACGTATCGGCACGCGAGTCGAGAACGCCGCTGACGGAGGTTTTCAGCATCCTGCTAGAACAGATCACTCTAGGTCGAAGAGCGTTCGGAAATGGTCGTCCGATTCTTCCCAGGCTTGCGGCGACGTTGTCGACAACCACTCGCGTAAAAAGCCCTTCTGCTCCGGCGTCAACATCTGCTTGATCTGATGCGACCGGCCCTGCAAGGGCTGGAGAAAGCCGGCGCGCGTCCGGAAATCGAGCGTCGCGGTCCGCACATAGATGTTGGTATACATGGAGGGACGCTCGTCCTCGCCTTCCCCCTGCACCCACACCGACAAGAATTTTTCCATCTGCAACCCGGCGCTGTCCAAGGCCGGTTCCGCATCATGAAACAGCTCGTTTTCCGACTCTTTCAGCGGAGCCGCCTCATGCGCGCGAAATAAGAAATTTTTCTTCCACATGCCCTACCCTCCAGACCGGCGCATACTGTAAGCTAGGCATAGTGAAAGTCAAGAAAGCGGCGGCCTGCCCCGTGCGACTCCGCAGCAGCCTCCACAACATCGACGCAGTGAGGTCTGTTGCCTTGACAAAACAAGAACGCGTTTGCTAACTTCTTGAAATTATTTAGCAGTTTACAAAAAACCTCTGTGGGCTCAGGCAAATAATCAGCACCCACACGTAAGGCGCAACAAGAATACCTGTTCCCAGGATACTCAAAACGGCTGTCCAGCAAGGCCACAGCGAGGTCCACGGCGCGAAGTATCCGTAGCGCGCTCCGTGTGTGGATCCCGGCAAGACGGTGAGCCGGCCGTGGCTTACGACACATCAGACTTGGCACGAGGCGAGAACGCCGCTGGCGGACGTTTTCGGGATCCTGTCAGACTCTCACCTTTTCAGGAGCGGATATGCAGGTCATGATCAACGGCAAGGCCGAAGAGATCGCAGGGGGCAGCGTGCTGGAGCTCTTGAAAGCCAAGAGCATCGAGCCCCAAATGGTGGCAGTCGAAGTAAATGACACCATGCTCGAACGGACACATCTCGAGACCACACAGCTAAAAGACGGCGATCATGTGGAGTTTCTGTTCTACATGGGCGGTGGCCGGTGACCGTCAAGGCCCATACAGATATCACCGAGCTGATCGGCGGAACCCCGCTGGTTCGACTCAACCGTCTGAGCAAACCGGGCGGGGCCACGATTTACGCCAAGGTCGAATCGTTCAATCCAGGCGGCAGCATCAAGGACCGCATCTGCCTGAACATGATCAACGAGGCCGAGCGCCTGGGTAAACTGAAGCCGGGCGGCACCATCGTGGAACCGACCAGCGGCAATACCGGCATCGGCTTGGCGCTGGTGGCGGCGGTGCGGGGCTACAAGCTCATTTTGGTGATGCCCGAAAGCATGAGCATGGAACGCGCCAGCCTCCTGTCGTCCTATGGCGCACAGCTCGTCCTCACCGCCGCGTGGGAAGGGATGAAGGGCTCGATTAAAGAAGCGGAGAGCATCGTCGCGCAGAATCCGTCGTATTATATGCCCGACCAATTCTCCAACCCGGCCAATCCGGAGATGCACCGGAAAACGACCGGCCCGGAAATTGTAGATGCGCTGGATGGACGCGTGGATGCCTTCGTCGCAGCGGTCGGCACCGGCGGCACCATTACAGGCTGCGGTGAGGTGATCCGCCAACGGAATCCGGCCGCGAAGATCGTCGCCGTCGAGCCGGCCGGTTCGCCCGTGTTGTCGGGCGGAGACCCGGGGCCTCACAAGATTCAGGGCATCGGCGCCGGGTTCATCCCGAAAGTGCTCAACCGGACATTACTCGATCGCGTGGTAACCGTCACCGACGATGAAGCGTATCAAACCGCGAAACTGCTCGCGAAGAAGGAAGGGCTGCTGGTCGGCATCTCTGCCGGCGCCAACGTCTTCGCCGCGCAAAAGATCGCCGAAGAATTGGGACCGGGGAAAAATGTGGTCACGATCCTCTGCGACACCGGCGAGCGATACATCAGCATCGAAAAGTATTTCAATATTTGACCATTTCGTATGAATGATTGAGGGGGGGATGCTCAAAATGGTCTCTCAGCAAGGCCGCAGGTGAGAGGAACCTGGAGGCGTACCCTCTGGGTACGTTGAGGACTTCCTCGAGCCGAGAACGAAGCTGAAGGGCATTTTCAGCATCCCATACAAGATGGAATTTACAGAAACACAGATCAATCGCTACAGCCGGCATATTCTTCTTCCCGAAGTCGGAGGCAAAGGCCAGAAGAAGATCGTGCAGGCGAAGGTCCTGATCGTCGGCGCCGGGGGGCTCGGCTCGCCTGCAGCGCTCTATCTCGCGGCTGCGGGGGTCGGCACCATCGGCCTCATCGACAGCGATGTCGTGGATCTGAGCAACCTGCAACGGCAAGTCATTCACCACACACCCGACGTGGGTCGCCCGAAGGTCGTCTCCGGCAAAGAAAAGATTCAGGCGCTGAATCCCGACGTCACCGTGGTGATGTACGAAGAACGACTCACCGCCGGCAACGCGCTGAAAATCATGAGCGGTTACGATGTGGTCATCGACGGCGTCGATAACTTCCCCACGAAGTTTCTCATCAACGATGCCTGCTTCTTCGCCGACAAACCGTTGGTGCATGGAGGCATTCTGCGATTCGATGGTCGCGTCACCACCATTATTCCGAAGAAATCGGCCTGCTATCGCTGCGTGTTTAAGAAGCCGCCACCCGAGGGACTCGTCGCCTCCTGCCAGGAGGCCGGTGTCATCGGTGTGCTGGCCGGCATCATCGGCACGATTCAGGCCACCGAAGTGCTGAAGCTGATCCTCGGCATCGGTCGCCCGTTGACCGATCGCCTCCTGGACTTCGATGCGCGTCGCACCCAGTTTAGAGAGATCCGCATCAAGCGGAATCCTGATTGTCCGCTCTGCGGTGAACGGCCCACGATTACGAAGCTGATTGAAGACGGCGACGTCGCCGGGCCGACGTGTGCGCTCCCGGGTCAACGTAACTTGTAGCGAAGGTGTCTCCATGTCGAAAATGAAAGCGCTCGTGTGCCGGGAATGTGGGAAGGAATATCCACCCAAAGCCATCCACGTCTGTGAGATGTGCTTCGGCCCGCTCGAAGTGAAATACAACTACGACGAGATCAAAAGCACGATCTCCCGGAAAAAGATCGAACAGGGTCCGAACAGCATGTGGCGCTATATCGACCTGTTACCGGTCGAAAGCACCGCGATTATCGGCCCCCATGCGGGGTTGACGCCGTTGGTGCGGGCGAAGAATCTCGGTGCCTATCTGGGCATCGATGAGCTCTACATCAAGAACGATACGGTCAACCATCCGACCCTGTCGTTCAAAGATCGGGTCGTTTCGGTTGCCCTCACGCGCGCGCGGGAACTCGGCTTTGAAACGGTCGCCTGCGCTTCAACCGGCAACCTGGCCAACTCCGTCGCAGCACACGCGGCGGCAGCGGGCATGAAATGTTATGTCTTCATCCCGGCCGACCTCGAAGCGGCGAAGGTGCTCGGCAACCTGATCTACAAGCCGAATGTGGTCGAGGTCGAGGGCCACTACGACGATGTGAACCGACTCTGCAGTGAAATCGCGGGCGAGCATGGCTGGGCCTTCGTCAACATCAACATTCGTCCCTACTATGCCGAGGGGTCCAAAACCCTCGCATTCGAAACGGTCGAGCAACTCGGCTGGCGCACGCCGGATCAGGCCGTAATTCCCATGGCTTCCGGGTCTCTGCTGACGAAGATCTGGAAGGGACTGCACGAAATGCATGCCCTGGGGCTGGTCGATTCCGTGCGCACGAAGATCAACGGCGCACAGGCTGAAGGCTGCTCCCCGATCGCCACCGCCTTCAAAGCAGGCCGGGATTTTTTCAAACCGGTCAAGCCGAAGACGATCGCCAAATCCCTCGCCATCGGCAACCCGGCCGACGGCTACTACGCCTTGAAAGCCACCGCGGAGAGCAAGGGCGCGATGGACTCGGTGACGGACGAGGAAGTGGTCGAAGGGATCAAACTGCTGGCCCAGACCGAAGGCATTTTTGCCGAGACAGCCGGCGGCGTGACCATCGGGGTGCTGTGCAAGCTCGTGAAGCAGGGGCTGATCAAGAAGAACGATGTCACGGTCGCCTATATCACCGGCAACGGGCTCAAAACCCAGGAAGCGGTCGTGGACGCCGTCGGACGTCCGTTCCGCATCCAGCCCAGCCTGGTGAACTTCCAAAAAACATTCAAAATGGGAAAGAACAGTGGTGGTGACTCATGATTAAGGTTCGTATTCCAACACCCCTGCGTCCCCTGACGAAGGGTCAAGGTGAGGTTGAATCTGCGGCAGCCAACATTGTGGACATGATCGGATCGCTCGACGCGACCTACCCGGGATTGAAGAGCCGGCTCTGCGATGAAAAGGGCGATTTGCGCCGGTTCGTCAATATTTACGTCAACGAGGAAGACATCCGTTTTCTGGACGGGAAAGAAACCTCGTTAAAAGACGGCGACGAAGTGTCGATCGTTCCCGCGATTGCCGGAGGATAACCATGATCAGCCTACGATTTCATATTCGTTTTCCCGAGAACAAGATCAAGGAGCCGATCATTTATCAGATCGGGCATGAGTTCAAGGTGGTGACCAACGTGCGCCGGGCCGACGTGCGCGAGACAACCGGCTGGATGGATCTCGAATTGACCGGCGAGACCGAAGAAATCGAACGTGCCATCGACGGCATCCGGACCAAGGGCTGCGTCGTCGATCCCATCGAACTCAACGTGGTGGAATAACAATAAGAGAAGTGCACTTCATGAAGCGTGTCTCGTATTAGATCTTAACCGCTTCACGTTTCACGAACGACGAGAGACGAATCGAATGGAATTTACCGAACAACAAATACAGCGCTATAGCCGGCACATCATCCTCAACGAGGTCGGTGGCAAGGGACAGGTCAAGCTGTCCAAGGCCAAGATCCTCTTGATCGGCGCCGGCGGACTCGGTTCGCCCGCCGCCCTGTATCTGGCGGCAGCCGGCATCGGCACCATCGGTCTGGTGGACGGCGACGTGGTGGATCTCTCGAATCTCCAGCGGCAGATTCTCCATACGACGGCCACCATCGGCGTGCCCAAGGTGGAATCCGGGAAGAGGATGCTGTCGGCCATCAACCCCGACATCACGATCAAAACCTATCAACTGAACGTCGATACCGAGAACATTCTGGGGCTCGTATCCGACTATGACATCGTGCTGGACGGCTCCGACAATTTCACCACGCGATTCCTGGTCAACGATGCCTGTTTCTTCGCCAAGAAAACGCTCATCTCAGCGAGTATGTTCCGCTTCGAGGGACAGCTCACGACCATCAAGCCGCATGCCGGATACCCCTGCTACCGGTGTCTCTACCCGGAACCTCCGCCGGCCGGATTGGTCCCGAACTGCCAAGAAGCCGGGGTGTTGGGTGTGCTGGCCGGAACCATGGGCATCCTGCAGGCTTCTGAAGCGATCAAGGAAGTCCTGGGGATCGGCGAAACGATCGCAGACAAACTCGTGATCTACGATGCGCTGGAAATGAAGTTCCGGAAAGTGTCGCGCCCGAAAGATCCGCGTTGCCCCCTCTGCAGCGCCACGCCGACGATCAAGGATTTGGGCGGAGATTACAGCGTCGCCTGCACCATCTGATATGCCCGATCTATCGATTCCGCAGCATATCCTGGATCAGATTGTCGCGCATGCCCGCGAGTTAGCGCCGTTCGAGTGCTGCGGTCTGCTTGCCGGCACGAATAAGACTGTCACGCACCTCTACCGCATCACCAATATCGTGGCCGTCGAAGGCGCGGAAAAACTCTCCACCTTCGATGACGACAAGGTCGCCCATCTTGAACGGCTGTCCCCGGAAGAACGAGCTGAGATCGCCTTCGTGATGGACATGGCGGATTTTTCGGCCGCCAAAAAAGACATTCGCAAAAACGGCTTGGACCTCCAGGTGGTCTACCATTCCCATCCGAAAGACCCGGCGCGCCCCTCCCACACCGACATCAAGATTGCCACCGACTACGAAGAAATCTGGGAACGTATCAATCTTCCTGTCCCAGCCTACTTGCTCGTGTCGCTCATGCACTCCCCCGCAGCGGACATTCGCACCTACTGGATCACCGACGGCAAGGTTCGCCCTGCCGACGTGCATATCCTGTAGACATCGCGCCGCTGCGACAAAACCACCCGGCTCCCTCTACCAATCGACCGGCAACGATGCCATAATTACGTTTTGACCTTGTCGCGGAAGGGAGCATTCGATGCGTTCTGGCCTGCTCATTCTCGGACTCATTCTGTGCCTGACCGGAGTGACGAACCCTGGACACACCTCCGCCGCCGAAAAGAGCTACTACAGCCCCATCATCAACGTGGACGTCGAAAACAGCCGCATTCTGATCTCAACGCTCGGCGCGGTGTTTTGGGTGGAGGTTCCCGAGGAGGCCAAGGCTCACATCGAAAAACTACCGCAGTCAGGGCTCGTCGATATTGTGGTGGAAACACGCGAGGGGCAACCGCCGCTGCTGAAAACCTGGAAGGTCAAATCCGGCGAATCCACCTGTCTGCACTTCGACGGAAAAGTCTGCAAGTAGGGAAGAAGCGTTGCGCTTGGCCCTAACTTGGTTGGGTTGGTATATATCTCCGCATATAATGTGTGACGTAGGCATCAGATAGCTTCGCATCTGCCAGCCCTGAATTGATACGCTGAATGTATTCCTGTTTAGGGCTGCCTTCGACCGTCACTGGATCCACATAGACGAGCGCCACTTTGGCAAGCCCCTCATGCAACACCGGAAGCTCGGCCTTCTGATACGAGCCTGAACTCACGCCTTCATACTTATCCAACGACGCTTCATCCGTTGCAGAAATTTCGAACAGGACACCTTCGACGTAGTCATTCATCGATTCAACGACGTTCGCGTATCCACGCTTCGAAATAATCCAACGGTAATCGAGAAGACAGGCGACACCAACTTTCTTGCTTTGTGAGCATCGTTTTTCCATTTGGGCGCTCCACATATTGGAGCCGTAGGCAAAGTAGAGTCGCATGATTAGTGCCTCGCCTCAGCTGCGCGCTTTCTTTGCTGCGAGTCGGACGCCTTGTTGCTCGAGTTACCTTCGAGACGAGAGGAAACTTCTTGTGGTGCCTGATGGACTCAATGGCTAGGCTCACGTCGAGATCCGGCCAATATAGGTGAAGGAAAACTGAACCATGGAGAAGGAAATTCTGTGCTTCCCTTGGTTTCCTTCATCCCTATTCGAGCCCCACTCGAGTAGGGTTTTTGCGATGGGCAAAGATTAGCGCGAAGAAAGACTGACTGCCATACGTTTGTATGGCGCGTACAGAAGGAATGTCGCAACATCAAACGCTGGAGTTGAACGGTGGCGTAGCCATCCGCCTTGAACATGTTGTTAGCCCCAGCCTTGTTGACGACGAGCAAGGTACTGCTCGTACTTCTTGCGAGTAGCAAGGCTCAAGCTGTCTTGCCTAAGGTAGTTGCGTCGTGCTTCGAATGTAATATGACCGAGAGAGTGAGCTCTGGATAGACGTCCGTTGCAGGCTCGGCAAGCGAGAACCAAATTTGTTAGCTCGTCACGGTCTGGAGCCGATTGCGGAAGTAGGTGATCTACTTCTGCAAAATAATAGTGTTCAAAGGACGCAAGTAGATCGCAACTGCAATACCGACAGTGGCCTTGATCGCGTTCAAACACCTCATGCCACCGATCGGCACCAGCCTTCATGGAGCCCTCCAAAGGACTAATAATGTTTAGGTCGTTCGCATAAGTGCCGAATCAGCAAAGTTCTATACATGTAACAGGCCAGCAATTGTCGTGAAGGATGGACAATCGTCGTTGTCGGCTCATGAGTTGCGCTCATGAAACCATTTATTGCGTGACCTTATGCGGATCGGCGCCATGCACCCACTTTGAATGACTTCACAGCCGCTTCGACGCCGTCAGAGATATCGATTCAGGCCAGCCCTCCAAGGAGAGTCGGCGACAACCGGCCCACCATCTCAAGGAGGATTACTGGGGCATAATAGCATGGGGGATTCGACACACCACATCCGATGCGGCACTTCTCACAAATGACGTAGCACTATTCCGAACTGCCCAACATGTCGTCGACCAGGGGACGGTTGATATCCGTACACCCCATACAAATGGTATCGAAGAGCGATTCGTGGTCGGACACGAAATTGCGCGGATCGACCAGATTTTCGGCAAAGACCTGTTCGTAACACACATCACACAGCATCATGAGACCACGTGACACGGACACTGTTTTCCGGCCTGTACTCCCCGCCATAACTCCCTTCCTTTCTATATACGTTCCGGTGCGCGCAGCTCGCGCTACACCGATCCCTTTTGCCTTGCGATCCAGAAATCTTCAGGCTCCAGATCAACACCACACACCGCACACTCATAAATCGATTGCCCCTCCGGCAACCGGATTTCCGTCCGGTCGATCCGGCCTCGACAGACATGATAAAACCGCCCCCGGGCGTCCTCATTATCGAGCGGATCGCTTTCGTATATCAGCACCATGTTTTCCTCTTGCTCCTTCGTATCAAGGCATGAACCGTCGTTCGTCTCTCGCATCTCGTCGTTCGCAACGAGGATCAGAAGGCATCGTGCTGCGCCATACAATCTTCACGAGATGCGCTTCACGAACGACGCTTCACGAGATTGTCCTCCTGCTAGATCTTGAACTGGGCCTCGTACAGCCCGGCGTAGACCCCGCCCCGTTTCATAAGGGCGTTATGGTTTCCCTCTTCAACAATCGTCCCCCGCTCCACGACAATGATACGATCCACATCGTGGAGCGTCGCCAGGCGGTGCGCGATGATGAACGTCGTTCGTCCCTTGGTCAGCTCATTTAAGGCTTCGCGAATCTTCACTTCGGTTTCAGTGTCGATATTGGAGGTGGCCTCATCAAAGATGATGATCGGCGGATCTTTCAGGAGCACACGGGCAATCGACACCCGCTGCTTCTGTCCGACCGACAATTTCACCCCGCGCTCCCCGATCCAGCTATCATACCCATCCGGCAGTCGGGTGATAAAGTCATGGGCTCGCGCCGCGCGGGCGGCCGCCTCGATACGCTCATGACCGGCCGACAAATCGCTATAGACGATATTCTGACGCACGGTGCCGTTGAAGAGAAAAGGCTCCTGCTGCACCAGGCCGATCTGGCCTCTCAAAAAATCAAGCGGCAGATCTCGCACATCATATCCATCCACCAGCACCGCGCCACTGCGGACGTCGTAAAATCGCATCAACAGCTTCAATAACGATGTTTTTCCGGCTCCGCTCGGCCCAACCAGGGCGATCCGTTCACCCGGCCTCACCGTGAGATTCACATCGGATAAGACGGCGCCGTCCTTTTGGTAGCCGAACCCTACATGCCGATATTCCACCGCACCGCTCATCCGTTCCGCGGGTCGCACGGCACCGGGCCGGTCTTCAACTTCCGGCTTGGTGTCGAGAATCTCGAATACGCGCTCGCTGGCCGCCAGCGCATGCTGCAGCATGTGATTCAAGGAATGGATTTCATTGATCGGGGTATAAAAAAGTCCGAGGTAGGAGAGGAACATCACCAACTGGCCGACCGTCAATTCCCCCGCGAGCACTTCCCCTGCGCCGTACCACAAGATCAACACCGTGCCGGTGCTGCCCACAAACACCATACCCGGCCAGTACCAGGACCAGAGGAACATGGCTCGCAGGCTGTTCTGACTGTATGCCTGGCTCAAGGTCTCAAACCGTTTCCGTTCATACTCATGCTGATTGAAGCCGATCGTCTCCTTGATGCCGGACAAGGCATCCTGGAGATAGGCGTTGAGGTCCGCCACACTTTTACGCATCTCGGCATAATATCCGTGCACCCGGCGCGTAAACCAGGCGGCACAGACGATCAGGATCGGAATGGGCAGCAGCGAAAGCAGTGCGAGCTTCCAGTTCAGGAAAAACATCATGATCGTGATGCCGACCAGGGTCAGCGAGGCCGTCAGCAACCCCTCAAGCCCATCCACGAAGATCCGCTCGACATGTTCGGTATCGCTGGTCACCCGGGTCATGATCTCGCCGGTCGAGCGGTTCTCGAAATAGCTCAACGACAGGCGTTGCAGCGCCCCGAACACCTGCATGCGTAACGCGTGAACGGCCTTTTGTTCGAGCAGGTTATTGAACCGGACCCGCATTGAACTCATCACGTTCCGCAGGACATAGGAGCCAAGTAGCGCTCCCAATACTCCGGGCAACATCTCAGGACGCTTCGACTGGATCACATCGTCGATGATGATCTTGACGAGATACGGCGGAACCAGTTCGAGCGCCGTGGCGAGACCCGCGCATAGGAAGGTCACCACCGCCAGCATCCGGAACGGTTTCAGGTACGACAGGACGCGTAGAAGCGAGCTCACGACGACTCGGGGATCCGCGACGGATCAGATGACACTGGCTGGTTCCTTCTGCCAATACTTCTGAAATTCATCCATCTGGGTGAGAGTGGAGAAGTCGGTCATGCGGTCGATGAATAACGTGCCGATGAGATGGTCCAGCTCATGTTGAATACAGACGGCGTACAAGCCGCTGGCTTCGAAATCGAACGGCTTCGCATTCCGATCCAACCCGGTCACTCGAACGGTCGAAGGGCGCGTCACTTTGCCTCGCAATCCATCGACGCTTAAGCAGCCTTCCCATCCTTCAACCTGCTCAGGCCCGTAAAACTGGATCGTCGGATTGATGAGGACCGTCTTGGGAAAACCGCCTTCACCGGGACAATCCATCACGACGAGCTGCTGCGACCGCCCCACCTGCGGAGCGGCTAGACCGATCCCCGGTTCGTCGTACATGGTTTCGAACATATCGTCGATAAGTTGCTGAAACGCCGCTTTTTTTATCTCCCCCAGGGTCAGAGGCAGGGCCTTCTGCCGGAGAATCGGATTACCGAGTTTACTGATCGCCAAGATCGCCATCCTGCACCTTTTCTGTCAATATCTATCTCATTACGCGAGCAATTCAACCCGCGCAACCGGTCTCTTCCATACCTACCACGGCCTTTTGATGCTCCGCAACCACCAGAATCCGGTCGTCAGCCGGCCCGTTTCCGGCTCTTCGGCTCCGGCATTTCAAACGTCTCTTTCGACTGATTCCACCATTCGATCCATTCCTGCGCCCAAGCCTGGCGATCCTGCTTGCTGGAGGCATCCCAGTCGTGAAATTCCGTCTCATGCCGGGTTAAGGTCCAGAGCGACTGCACGGCAGACAGGGCCACGAACCGTTCGTCGTCTCCCAGCAGATCGATGAGCGGTTGAATCACCTCTTTCCGACGGACATACCGCGCTTCAACCGCCGCCGCCTTGCGAATCGACGCATTGGCATCTTTGGTCATGACTTCAATCGCCGGCGCGGCTTGCATCGGATCGAGCCGCACGGCAACCCGGAGGGCATGCTCACGAATGCGGGGAATTTCGGAATCGAGTCTCGCCGTGTCCAGCAAGGCCGGCACCGCTGCCGGAGACTTGATCATCGACAGCGTCTCAATGGCATTGTACCGAATGCGAGGACCGGGCAGCGAGAGCGCCTTCGTCACCACCGATAGCACCGGCTCGCCCAAGTGCACGAATTCACCCATCGCCCAAAACTCCTGCTTCCCCTCCAACAACGGTAAGAGCGCCTCAGCCCGCTGCAGTTCCTCAGGGGTGAGGGCCTTGGTATTCGGAGCGACCGACACATCCGGAACCGGCTCGGACTTGGGCGGCGCCTCATACGGCATCTGCACCGGCCACACCACGGAGGCCGACCACGCCTGCCCCAACATCCCTCCCATCAAGCCCAGACACATCACACCACGGATCACCACCCGACAGACCACCTGACGGCTCAATCCCTTCATAATGACGTACCCCTTACAGTCTTGATCATGAATATGGAACGGTCGGTTCCTGGCCCCGTTCGACCGTTCGCGTGCTCGCCGTGCGACGATGCACGACTTCATACAATACCGGCAATACGACAAGGATCAGCACGGCCGCCGTGAGCATCCCGCCCACCACCACCCGGGCCAGCGGTTGTTGCGCCTGCGAACCGATCCCGGTGGCCAAGGCCGCCGGGAGCAACCCGATGGCCGCCGCCAGTGTCGCCATGAGAATCGGGCGCATCTGCACATCCGCGCCCTTCAACACAGCCTCGCGCAAATCCAGCCCGTTGAGACGAAAATCCTCGATACGTGAGATTAACAGGACTCCTCCGAGAATCGCTACTCCCAGCGTCGAAATCACACCCACCGCCGCAGAAATGCTGAAATGGGTACCAGTAAAGACCAGCGAGAAAATGCCTCCGATCAACGCAAAGGGAACCGTGACCAGCACCAAGAGCGCATTCGTAAGCGAGTTGAACGTCGTATAGAGGAGAAAGAGGATGATCACGAGACTTACCGGCACGATCATGGTCAGCCGTTTCTGTTCGGCCGTCAATTGATCGTACTGGCCGGCCCATTCAAGCCGATACCGCTCCGGGAGCGAAACCGCTGTGGCCATCTTCGCTTGCGCCTCCTTCACTGTGCTCTCGAGGTCGCGATCGCGCACGCTGAACTTGATGGGAATATAGCGTTCGTTGTTTTCCCGATAAATAATGAACGCGCCGGTCTGCGTTCTGATCGTCGCCACCTGTTTTAAAGGGATCCGCGCACCATCCGGCGTACTCACGAGAATATTTCCGATCGTTTCGGCATCCCGTCGAAATTCGGGCAGAAAGCGGACGACCAAATCGAAGAGTCGCTCCCCCTCGAACACCTGGGTTACTCCCTGCCCTCCCACCGCCGCCTGTACGACCGCATTGACATCGGAGACTCGCAGTCCATAGCGGGCACTGGCCTCCCGATCCACCTGGATCAACAGATTGGGCTGTCCGACCAAGCGGAAAATTCCCAAATCCTTCACGCCTCGCACGCCCTTCATCACCGCTTCGACCTCGACCGCCTTCGCTTCCATGGTCTTCAGGTCGTTGCCGAAAAGCTTAATGGAGTTCTCTCCCTTCACGCCGGACATGGCCTCTTCCACATTGTCTTGAATGACTTGCGAAAAGTTGAAGACAATCCCGGGAATGACTTTTAGCCGCGCCTCGATCTCCTCCACCAACTGGTCCTTGCTCAGCCCCGGCCGCCACTCCTTCTGCGGCTTCAGATTCGCGAGGAACTCCGCGTTGAAAAAACTCGTGGGGTCGGTTCCATCGTCGGGTCTCCCGAGCTGAGAGACGATCGTGACCACCTCGGGCGACTGCCTGAACATCTGCCGGATTTCTCCGGCCAAGCGAGCAGCCTCGTCGTAGGAAATATCGACCGGCATGGTCGCGCGGACCCACAGATTCCCCTCCTCCAGTGCCGGCATGAATTCTCCACCGATGAATTGCAGCGCCCCGAATGCCCCGACCAGCAGCACCAGCGCCGCGCCGATCACTTTCACGTTGTGGCGCAGAGCCCATTGCAACACCGCCAGATAGGTCCGGCGAATCGCACCGACAAACCGCGTATCTTCTTCCTTCACCACACCCGTCAACAGAAGGGAGCAGAGCACCGGCGCCAGCGTAAACGCCATGAGCAGCGCGCCAAAGAGGGCAAAACCATAGGTGATGGACATCGGCGCGAAGATCTTTCCCGGTACCCCGGTCATCGTGAACAGGGGAATGAACGCCACGACGATGATGGCCGTGGAAAAGAAAATCGGCTGGCCCACCTGGCGCGCGGCGCGCACAATTTGTTGCGGCACGGTGAGACCCAAACGGCGATCATGGCCGAGATGGAAAAAAATACTCTCCACCATCACCAGCGTCGCATCAACGATGATGCCGAAATCGATCGAGCCGAGTGAAATAAGGTTGGCCGACTGCCCGATCATCACCATCATCGTGAACGTAAACAGCAACGACATGGGAATCGTCAGCGCCACAATGAGCGACGCACGGAAATGCCCGAGAAAGACGAACAGGATCACGAACACGAGGACCATGCCGCTGATCAAAATGTCAGTGACCGTTTCAACCGTGGTATGGATCAGAGCGGTCCGGTCATAGAAGGTCTTGATCTTCACCCCTTCCGGCAATTTCCACTTATTCAGCTCCTCGACCTTGTCCCGCACCCGCTCCAGGACGGACAGCGCCTTGTACCCGCGCTGCAGGAGAATCACTCCTTCCACCACGTCGTCGTGGTCGTCGATTCCGACCTTGCCCAACCGCACCCGATGCCCCACCGACACGGTTCCCAGCGTCTTCACGAAAATGGGAGTGCCTTCCTTTGCGGCCACCATCACATTTTCAATGTCCGCCAGACCGTTGATCAGCCCCAGGCCACGGATATTGTAGTTTTGAGCGCCCACTGTCAGGTAATTGCCGCCGACGTTGGCGTTACTGTTCGTCAAGGCCTCCATGACCTGCGCCAGACTGACCTGATAGCTGATCAATTTCCCGGGATCGATATCGACGTGATATTCCTGCGTCGTTCCTCCGAAGGCCGTCACATCGATGATGCCCGGGACGCGACGGAACTCGCGCCGAACCTGCCAATCCTGAATCGTCTTGAGGTCCGTCAGGCTCGTCTTTCCGTCGCCGGCCAGTTCGTAGCGGTAGATCTCCGCGATCGCCCACCAAGGCGACAGAGCCGGTTGCACGTTTTGAGGAAGACTGACGGTGGCCAGACGATTGATGACTTCCTGCCGGTCAAAAAAGTACTGCGTCCCGAAATCGAAATAGATCTTCACGTCGCTTAACCCGAAAATCGAGAGCGAACGGATATCGGTGAGGCCCGGCATGCCGTTTAAGGCGACCTCGATGGGAACCGTGATTTGCCGTTCGATTTCTTCCGCGGACCAACCGGGGAACTGGGTGATCACCTCCACCATCGGAGGCGAAGGGTCCGGATAGGCAACGATGTCGAGCTGTTGGAAGGCATAGAGCCCGCCGAAGAGAAGAGTGAACCCGAGCGCACAGACCAGGAAACGCTGGACGAGCGAGAGCTCGACGATTCGCACGATCATGAGACGAGGACCCGCCGGCGAGAATAGACATGCAGGATGATGCGCTGACTCATTACCTCGCCTCTTGTCCCTTCACCAACACCGCGCCCTTGATCACAATGCGCTGACCGGACGTCAACCCCTCCAGAATGCGAACCTGGCCACCGGAGACGTTCGACACCAGTACCTCGCGCTTCTCGTAGTGCTGAGGCGTATCCACCACATAGACGAAATGTTTCCCGTCGATCTCGACGACCGCCTCTTTGGGAATCGTCAGGAACGGCGTCGCATCACCGACGTCCAGCCTCAGCCGAGCAAACATTTCCGGCTTGAGGCGCTGATCGCGATTGTCGACCCAGGCCCGAACTTTGATGGTACGGGTGTTCGGATCGACGACATCCCCGATCGACGCCACGACGGAAGCGAAATCGGTCCCCGGATAGGCCTCCACATTGATACGTCCCACCTGACTGACTTTCACCAAGGCGAGGTCCCGCTCATAGACATCGGCCACGACCTGCAACCGATCCAGATCGGCCACCGTGAATAAGACCTGGCCGGCGTCACTGCCGACAGACTGCCCAGGAGTGACGGCCCGCTCGACCACGGTGCCGGTCAAGGGACTCTTCATCTCGAAGCGCGAGGTAATACGCTGTTGAGCGAGCGGCTTCTCCAACTCTTGAGCCGGAATGCGCAAGGACAACAACCGCTCTTTCGCTCGCCGGAATTCAGCCCGCGCTTTGATCAAATCGTTCTCGGCCTGCTTGAGGTCCTTCAGGGCCAAAGCCTTGGTGGCAAACAATTCCTTCGCAAGTTCCTGCGCCCGCGTGGAGTACTCCAACTCGGAGGCTTCTTTCACGAACTCCGAATAGGCGGCGGTAATATCGGAACTGTCGATGACCAGCAACGTCGCGCCGGCCTCCACGTGGTCGCCCAGCTTGGCCCGCACCTCCACCACACGTCCTTGCAGCGGAGAGGAAATTTTCGAATACCGGTCTTCGCCGTAGGCCACCTTGCCGACCAGGACCAGCTCGGGTTGGATGGGTTTGAAATCCACCACGGCCGTTTCGATCTGCCCCGTGGACTGTGGCGGAGACTCAACGGCAACATGTTCCGGGGTGACGGGTGGCTTCGAAGACGCTGGTTCCTGCGTTTGGCTACAAGCCCACAGCGACAGCGCCGCGGCCATTCCTGCGATCGGCCTCGCCCCAGAGATCATGAGGTAATCTCCTGCCCGACCGAACTCTCCAATTGAAACAGGTTCCGCTGATAGGTAAAGAGGGCCTCGATGAAATTCTGTTGGATTGTCCGGGACGTCCGCGCGGCGTCGAGGAGATCCAAAATCGTGGCGCCTCCCCGCTCATAGGCGCGTTCAACGATGGTGAAGGTGGAACGGGCATCTTCCAGGACTCCCGCCAGATAGGCTTCCACCAGCCGGCGACTCTGGAGGAGATTGCGGTAGGCCACATCCACCTGGTTTTCCACCTGATTCACCGTGCGATCCAATTCAGCCTGCGCGGCCTGCACGCCGACTTCAGCCTGGACGATCCCGCCTTGGTTCCGATTGAATAACGGCAGGGGCACTCCGAGATTTAGGATTCCCATCTGCTGGTTGTCGGGACCTCGCGAGCCCTGCACCGAATAACCTGCGCCGATCGTCACATCCGGAATCCGAAAGGCTTTGGCCAGTTTGAGATCCGCCTCTCGTTGCGACAGAGTCGCCCGCCGGCTCTTGATATCGGGGCGGACATCCAGGGCCACCGACCTGAGCCGTTCCATGTCGGGATCCACGCGCCGGTAGTCCATTTCGGTCGTCAGCTCCAGCTTCGACGCCGGAGAGAGCCGCAGCAGTTGCCGGAGATCGGCTCGGGCGGACTCGCCCTCCTGAATCGCCTCGATCACTTGAGATTGGAAATCCACCACCTGGAGACGAATTCGGATCAGATCGACTTCGGCAATGTAGCCCTTCTTAAAACGGATCGTATTGACGTCCAGAATACGCGCAAATCGGTCTCGGTTTTCTTCGGCCAGAGACAACCGGCGCTGTGCCACCAACACTCGATAGTAGGCGTCCTTGATCGTGAACCCCAACTGCCGGACGGCATCTTCAAAATCCGCTTCCGCCGACTGCACCCCGAAGCCGGCGCTTTCGATGCGGTAGCCGCGCTTGCCGGCCAATTCAAACAATTGCTGCACCTGCATGGTGAGGGCGCCGGTTTTAGCCAGCGTATTGCCCTGCGTAAACGAAGCCACGTTTCCCACCTGCGCCACCGGATTCGGAAAGAGCCGTGCGGTAATCTGTTGTCCTTTGCTGGACTCGATGCCATACCTGGCGATCAATAAATCCAGGTTCTGCTTCAGGAACAAGGCCATCGCCTCGGACAGGTCCAGACGGGCCACCGGCGGAGAAAAAGGGGTCGTCTTGGCCGGAGTCGGCTCAGTCGCCTGCGCAATCCCGCCACCAAGCAGACCAAGACCTAGCAGGCCGATCACCAGCCAGAGCCCACGACTCAAAGCCGATGGACAGGAGCCGTCCTTCCGGCGATTTCTGAATTGGAACATATCGTCACACAGTGTGCAGGAGTATCGAACCATGCAGGACAGCGCGCGCATTATACTGATTCTCCAGTGCATTTGAAACAAGACCCGTACCCATCACTCACTGCATTTTTAGCTCCGTCCAGGCCCGGTCATAGAGGCGGATCCCCCGGCCGACATCCTTCATCCATTCCAATCGACCCAGTTGGTCAAGCGGCGGATAGACCGCCGGATTATTCCTCGTTGAGGCGCTCACCAATTCCCGGGCCGGCCGGGAAGCGGAGGCAAAACGCAGCCGCTCCGACGTGCGCGCCGCAACCTGAGGCTCCATGAGATAGTTGATAAAACGCATGGCTAACTGTTTCTGAGGCGCCGTCCGAAGCACCACCAGGCAATCCGCCCACAAAGTCGCCCCTTCCTTCGGGACCACATAACGAATGGAAGGCCGCTCGGCCATGGCCCTCGCCACCGGTCCTCCCCAGGCATGCGCCAGGACCACCTCCCCTGAAGCCAACAACTGATCGTAATGATCACTCGTATAGAGCTTCACCAGGGGTTTCTGCTGCAGCAACCGCTCCTTTGCCGCCTCGATCACCTGCGGATCCGTGCTGTTCATCGATTGCCCCATGGAACGCAACACCGCGCCGAAGACTTCACGCTGGTCGTTCAACATACTGATGCGGCCTTTGTAACGCGGATCCCAGAGGATCGCCCAACTATCCGGCGGCGTTGGGATCACCGCGGAGTCGTATCCGATCCCCACGCTACCCCATAGATACGGAACCGAGTAACGTCGCTCCGGATCGAAGGGCAGAGCTTGTAAATGCGGTTCCAAGAACGAGGCGTTGGGGAGCGCCGGCTGGTCCAACTCACTCAGCAGCCCCTGCTGGATCATGATGGCCACCATGAAATCGGAGGGTACCGCGACATCATACCCCGTGGCTCCGCTCTGGAGTTTGGCCAACAACTCTTCATTGCTGCTGAAGGTATCGATGACCACCTTCACGCCCTCGCGTCGTTCGAAGTCCTGAATCAGCTTAGGCCCTACATAGTCGGACCAGGTGAAGTAATGCAGGACCGGTCGGTTCCCGGCAGGATCACCGACTGAATCTTGCCCGCAGGAAGACATGGTCAGTACCAAACAGATGAGGCACAGCCCCCATTGGCTCAACCATCGAAGACGAGTCCCCACTTACACCTCGCGGCGTTGCAGATGAAGGGAGAGGGCAACACAGGCCATGGAAATGGCCAGCAGCAGCGCGGACAGCGCATTGATCTCAGGCGTCACACCGGATTTGATCATCGAATAGACCTTCAACGGCAGGGTCGTCGCGCCGGGACCGGCCGTGAAGAACGTCACCAGAAAATCGTCGAGCGAGACCGTAAACGCCACCAGCACCGCGCCCCAGATCGCCGGACGCAAGAGCGGCAACGTGACATGCCGGAAGACCTGCCAGGAGTCCGCGCCCAGATCGGCCGCCGCCTCGCCTAACGCCGGATCTAATTTGCGTAACCGCGCGCGGATCATGATGGTGACCAGCGGAATATTAAACGCAATGTGGCCAAGGATCACCGTGGTGAGACCAAGCGGCATCTTGAGCAGCACGAAGAGCAGCATCAACGCCACGCCCATCATGACTTCCGGAATGACGAGCGGCAGCACCAACCCGCCTTCGATGAGCTGCTGCCGGCGCAGGGGCATGCGCTCCATGCCGAGCGCCATCAGCCCGCCCAGCAGGGTCGCGCCGATAGTCGAGCTCACGGCAATGAGCAGGCTATTCGCAGTCGCGGCGAGCAGCGCCTCGTCATGCCAGAGTGCGACATACCACTTGAGCGTCGTTCCTCGCCAGGCCATCGACAGGTGGGCGGTATTAAACGAGTAGAGCACCAGCACGAAAATGGGGCCATAGAGAAACAGCATGGCCAGAATGCTGACGAGGCTTAGGCTCGCCAATCCTCGCCTCATCGTCCCTCCAGCGGCCCGGCAGCCCGGGCAGCATGACGATAATACAACCCCACCGCGGCCGTCACGATCCCCATCAGCACGAAGGACACCGCCGATCCCAAGGGCCAGTCACGCACCACCAGATACTCGTGTTGAATGAGGTTGCCGATCATCATGCTTCTCGCCCCGCCGAGGAGGTCCGGTGTGATGAACGAGCCGATCGACGGGATGAAGACCAGGACACAGCCGCCGACGATGCCCGGCATGGTGAGTGGAACCACGATCCGCGTGAAGACCGCCCAACGCGAGGCGTACAGATCCCAGGCCGCCTCCACCAGGAGCGGGTCCAGCCGTTCCACGGCGACATAGAGAGGCAACACCATAAAGGGAAGGTACCCGTATACCAGTCCGATCACGACGGCCGCCGGTGTGTACAGCAATTCAAGCGGGGCGTCCACTATTCCGAGCGCGAGCAACAGGCCGTTCACAAGGCCGTCCTGGCGCAGCACAATCATCCAGGCGTAGGTTCGTACGAGAAAATTCGTCCAGAACGGTAACATCACCAGCAGCAACAACACCGGCTGCCACCGGGCCGGACTTCTGGCGATCATGTAGGCGAGCGGAAACCCGAGCACGAAGCAGATCGCCGTGGTGAGACTCGCGTACAAGAACGATTGCCCGAGAATCTTGCCGTACAGGGGATGCCACAGATCCAGATAATTCGCCGCCGTGAACTCCCATACAATGCCGCCGTAGGTTCCACGGGAGGCAAAACTGATCGCGAACACCAAGGCCAGCGGCGCCAGAAAAAACAGGCCCATCCACAGCAGACCGGGAACGGCCAGCCAGCAGGAACGGCAGGCAGACCCAAGAGGTGCGGAGGAAGATGATGTGTTGCGGACAGGCATGGTCACTCGAAAAATACCCGCGCATCAGCCAAGGACCAGTGGAGAAACACCGGATCTCCCGCGGTGAACGGAGCCTGCGATGTGCCCGAGGCCATTCTAGTTTCCCATACACGGTCACGGCCGACCCGTACCAAATACTTCGTGTCACTCCCGGCAAAGAACACCTTCTCCACCCGGCCGGAGAGTACCGGATCGGAAGTAGACAGCCGCTCGTGCGCCATCCGGATATGTTCCGGCCGAAGCGAGAGTGTGGCTGAACGACCGGCCTGTTCGGTGGAAGCGATGCGTACGGAAACCGATGGCTGCTCGTGATCGGCCGGCCGAAACACGCGCTCCTCCCCGACCAAAGATCCGATCGTACCCGGCAATTCGTTCGACACGCCGAGAAATCGAGACACAAACAAATTACACGGCCGCTCATAGACCTCGCGTGGGCTCCCGACCTGCCACATGCGCCCCTGGTGCATAACGGCAATACGGTCCGACATCATCATCGCCTCTTCCTGATGATGCGTGACACAGACACAGGTCAGCCCCGCCTGCTCTTGGATAGATTTCAGCTCAACCTGCATGGCCTGCCGCAGCTGTTGATCCAACGCCGCCAACGGTTCGTCGAGCAAGACCACAGCCGGTGTGTTCACCAAGGCACGAGCCAGAGCCACACGTTGCTGTTCGCCGCCCGACAATTGAGAGGGCATCCGCGTTTCTCTACCAAACAGCTTGACCATCCCCAAGGCCCGGCGCACCTGCTCATCGATGCGCGCGGACGAGATGCGACGCATCCTCAGGCCGAAGGCCACGTTGTCGAACACGGTAAGGTGAGGAAATAAGGCGTAGGATTGAAACACCAGATTCACCGGCCGGCGATTCGGCGGCACACCGAGCATCGATTGCCCGTCGATCAGCAGGTCGCCTTCGTCCGGATCTTCGAAACCCGCCAGCATGCGCAAGACCGAGGTTTTTCCTGCTCCACTCGGACCGAGAATGGAAAAAAACTCGCCACGCCGGACCTGGAAGCTCACCTGATCCACGGCCGTGACCGCACCGTGGCGGCGCACGATCCCACGGATATCGATCGTCGGAGGTATGGAGGGAATAGATGGGTCAGAAGGGTACAACGGAGGGGTGGAAAACGTGGCCATCGAAGGCTAAATTCAAACCGCCGCGCCGACAGCCACGGCTCACTGATCCAAATCAACTTTGGCGCTGACATCGCGCAAGTGCTTCCGCACCCGCACCCGATGCTCATGTTTCCGCAACAGTTCACGGCGAATGACGTCCCGATCCTCCGCCACAATGCGCACCAGCCGATCGTTATCTTCGGCATGATTCCGCACCAGCTCAGACAAGCGCTGGACCTGTCGTTCCAAGCGTTCCAGTCGCCACACCATTTCCATCATCGGATTCGCGGCCTCGATATCGGGTTTAACGACTGCCCGACGGGCATTCTGTTTCTTCATGTCCGCTCCTTCGCATTGAGCTCGACCGGATGTCGGAACCGCACGTTGAATCGTAGTATCATCCGAGTTCGAAGTGAAGTCAATCATTCTGCGTCCTTTCTATTCGTCTGTCGTCCTGCTACAATCTGCCCGTCTATGGCTAAGATCTTCACCATGGTGCTGGCCGGCGGGAAAGGCGAACGCCTGAATCCCCTCACGGACCAGCGCGCGAAACCCGCGGTGCCGTTCGGCGGGAAATATCGCATCATCGATTTCACGCTCAGCAACTGCCTGAATTCCGGCCTGCGACAGATGGCCGTTCTGATCCAGTACAAATCGCATTCTCTCGACCGGCACATCCGCAAAGGATGGAACATCCTCAATCCCGAGTTGGGCGAATACATCATATCCGTCCCTCCTCAACAGCGGATCAGCGAAGAGTGGTACCGCGGCACGGCCGATGCCGTGTATCAAAACCTTTTCCTGCTCGACAACGATCAACCAGAGTTTCTGCTGGTACTGGCCGGTGATCACATCTACAAGATGAACTACGCCGACATGTACAACCTGCTGATCGAAAAGCAGGCAGACGCAGTGGTCGGCGCGATCGAAACGCCCTTGGCGGATGCCAATCGTTTCGGCGTCATCGCCGTCGATGAAGACCGGCGAATCCTGAGCTTCGACGAAAAACCGGAGAAGCCGATGCACATCCCCGGCGACCCGACTCAGGCATTCGTCTCGATGGGCATCTACCTGTTCCGCACCGATGTCGTGCGGGAACAGCTGATCCGGGACGCCAAAGAGGGCACCAAGCACGACTTTGGCAAGAACATCATTCCGCGTATGATCAAGGAGCAGCGCGTCTATGCGTTCAAGTTCCAAGACGAAAATAAGAAAGCGGTGAAGTACTGGCGGGACATCGGGACACTCGATGCCTACTGGGAAGCCAATATGGACCTCGTCGCCGTCGATCCGCTGTTCAACCTCTACGACCAGGAATGGCTGATCCGCACCTACCAGGGACAATTCCCTCCCGCCAAGTTCGTCTTTGCCCAGGACTTTCAGGGAGGCCGCATGGGCGTAGCGCTGGACTCCATCGTGTGCGGCGGCTGCATCATTTCCGGCGGCCGTGTGCAGAACTCGGTGCTCTCGCCGAACGTCCGGGTCCACGACCACGCCGATGTGCGCGAGTCCGTCGTCATGGAGAACGTGGTCATCGGCGAACATGCCCGCATCAGACGCGCGATCATCGACAAAGACGTGATCATTCCGCCCAAAACCGTGATCGGCTTCGACCCGGTCGCAGATCGTCAACGTTTCAAAGTCACCGACTCCGGATTGGTGGTCATCTCAAAGGGAATGAAACTGCATGCCGCCGTCGATTCATCCGGTTGATCTGGTCGCGACACTCCGCCAAAGAAACCTCACTCCTGCGATTATCTTTCTCACATCGAGACGGGCCTGCGACGAAGCGATGCAGTCGTTCGAGCGCAGCCAGGTCACCCTGCCCAAGACACAACAGGAACAGATTGCCCGCGTCCTGACACAGGTGACCGAACAGTTTCCCAGCATTGCGGAACACCCGCTGATCGACACCGTCCAGCGCATCGGCGTGGCGGCGCATCATGCGGGCCATCTCCCCTCCTGGAAGATCGCCGTCGAAGAACTCATGCGCACAGGGTCTCTGGATGCCGTCTTCGCCACCACCACCCTCGCCGCCGGCGTCGACTTTCCCGCCCGCACAGTGGTCGTGACACAATCCAGCATCCGCAAGGCGCGCGACTTCACCGACTTGACCGCCAGCGAGATCCAGCAGTTGGCCGGCCGGGCCGGTCGCCGCGGCAAAGACCTGGTGGGATTCGCCGTGATCACCCCGTCACCCTATATCGATCTCACCGTTCTGACCAAAGGGCTCACAGGACAACCGGAGGCAATTCACAGTCAATTCGTCATCAGTTACCCGATGGTGCTGAACCTGCTCAAAGCCCACCCGCGCGAACAGATCCAGTCCATTCTCGCGAAAAGCTTCGCCCAGTTTCAGTTGAATCAGCGCACCGCCGTGCTGGAAACCAAACTCGATGGACTGCGCGCTGAAATGGAACCCTTTGGTCCGCGAGTCTGTTCGGACTGGATCACACAGTGGCAAGTGTTTGATCAGGCCCGGAAACGAAAAAAACCTCGTGGCCCGGCGGCCAGGCAGGAATCACCCGATGTCGCCGCACGCCTGCATTTTCTCACGCCCGGACGCGTCGTGGGGCTGATCCGGGGACGCGGTATCATCCTGCGCCAATATCGAAGCAAGGGCCAACATGCGCCGATGGTGACCTTACTGCGGGACGGCGGGTCCCTCAACGAATGCCCCGCCTCGATCGTGACGCAGGTATTCGACCGCACGTTCGACTGCGAAGAAACGTCCGCCTATCCCTGGTGCACTCCGCAAACATTGGAGCAGCTGACGCATCACCTCCTGGATCTACCGCCGCGTCTCCCGATTCTGCCGATTCTGACTCATCAGAACGAAGAGATCCCGCTCGACAGTTCGATCATCCAAACGCTGGGCGACTTCGCCTGCCCCACCTGTCCTTCGCGCCAGGCCTGTCAACGCGATTTCCCCAGGGCCTCCCGGGTTCGCCAGGAAATCCAACGCCACATGAAATCGATTCAAGCGCTGCAGACCAGCTTGTGGCACCGGTTTCAAGAACGCATCGATATCCTTGAGCGCTTCGGTTATCTCAACGCCACGGCCCAACTCACCGCCGACGGCGAGTGGGCGCGATTGATTCGCATCGACCATTCTCTCCTGATCACGGAACTGATCCGGGCCGAGGCCTTCGGCGCCATCGATCCGCCTCTGCTCGCCGCCGTGATGGCCAGCATCGCGCATGACGACGATCGTCCCGGCTCGTTTCCACGCGGCAGCGCCGGCCTCGTCACCCTTCTGTTCCAAGTCCGCAAGCTGGCAGAAAGTCTCGTGCCGCACGAGGCGCCGCCGATGCTCCGTGCCGATGTCGCCGCCCTCACCGAGCGATGGGTGGCGGACCAAACGCTGACCTGGATCGGCCTGGCCCGGCTGACCACGATGGCCGAGGGCGACATGTTCCGCCTGTTCGCACGCACGATCGAATTTCTGTCCCAGCTCAAGACGCTCAAGAGCACCCATCCTTCATTGGCAGAATCGGCGGAAAAAGCCATCGCGGCGATGCGCCGTGGCGTCTTGGAGGAGCTGCCATGAACTCGTCGTTCGTTCCTCGTGAAGCGTCGTTCGCGAAACACACGATTCTCGCGCATTCGACGGATCAATGCAGGATTCCGTTTCCATTCTTGCGTGTCACATGTCACGCTTCACGCTTCACGGGGATCTCATGACCACGCACGAGCTCGAACAACTCTTGATGCAACAACCGGTCTCCCTCCTGCACCGATTGGCACGGGGACGCATCAGTCGGCATTTTCGTTCTGGCAAACGTAAGCTCGTCGAGCTGCTCCTCCAGGCTTCGGCTGAAAATCGCCCCGGACTGGAATCCGATCTGGCCGCCCTCATCGAGGAACAAGCACACCGCCAACAGGCGACGCCCGTTGAGACACCGCCAAAACCGAAGGGGCCCACAAGACCAGCCACATCCCCCATCTCAGCACGCCCGCATCGGGCGGATGACCATGGTCACCATGAGCCGCCGGTCTCGCTGCATGAATGGTTATCGGGCATCGGTATCCCGCAGGCACAGCCGTTTGTGCCGGATCCCTGGCAGGTAGAGGCGCTGGCGCGACTGGCCGAAACCGACGTGGTGGTGAGCGTCCCCACCGGCAGCGGAAAAACGTATGTCGCGATCGAGGCGACGAAGCGGGCGATGCAGGAGAATCGCACCGTTATTTACACGTCTCCCCTCAAAGCCCTCTCCAATACGAAATTCACCGAGTTCTCACGATTGTTCGGTCCGGGCCAAGTCGGGATCCTCACCGGAGACCGCCGCGAACATGCCCAGGCTCCCCTGCTCATCATGACTACGGAGATTTTGCGGAATCTCCTCTACGATGCCGCGGGAGGCGAAATCGACGTCCGCCTTGATACCTTGGGACTGGTGATCATGGATGAATCTCAATACCTCGCCGATCCGGAACGCGGGGTGGTGTGGGAGGAAACCTTGATTTTCTGTCCATCGCAGGCGCGCCTGCTGCTGCTATCCGCCTCAATCGGCAATCCGCAAGATATCGCGGATTGGCTGACCGCCATCCGGCCGAATCCCTGCGCGCTCATCCGCCATACCAAGCGATCGGTCCCCCTCCGGGCCGGCTACCTCCATCCGAACGAAAAGTTGACGCCCCTCTTCCGGACTGCCGGAATCCCCTACGGACAACCCCACCTGCTGCATCCGGAAGCCAAGCGACTCTTTACGGAATACGAAGAAGAAACCGGTCCATCTCGATCACGCTGAGCGCCGGTGCCGAATACCGTCGCTCGTGAAGCGTGAAACGTCTCTCGGCAGACATCCGAGCTGATAGCTGATGGCGGGAAAGAAGAGCGTATGGCTCATGGATGAAGACAGAACGCCGCGGGTTGCGGTCGTTTCCAACTATACGCCATAAGCAATACGCTATTTGCTCCTGTTCTGGATCGAGCGACGAACGACGATTAGAACGAATAGGTCAGGCCGATGGTGGGGCCGTGTCGGAGGGTTTGGAATTGGTTCAAGGAGGCCGTACTCGACGAGCCGTCGGAGCCGTAGAGTTTCCACTGATCACCGGCGAGCACGCGGTTCCAGAACACGCGATACCCACCTGTTAGGTAGAGCCGGTCCCAGATTTTTATTCGCAGATTGATATCTGAATTGGTCCCCAGGCCAAGCCCCGTCATTCTGAGGCTCGGATCCTGCGCGAGATCGGTTCTGAGGTGATGCACATCCTCATTGTTCAAATAGGACAAGAGCATCGCTATTTTGGCCTCAATGCTGATGCGCTTATCGAGCCGATACTCGACCTCGCCGCCGAATCGGCCTGACAACCAGGTGGACGTATTGGTGATGGCCGTCTGATTTTGAAACTTGATCGTACCGGCTGGTGAACAACGAAAATCCTGGTTCGGAGAAGATGCCGTGGTGCATTCGGCTTGTGCGACCCCGTTTGCCACGTGCCGTTCCCGCCAGTATTGCAGCCCCACGAACATAGCCAGGCTGCCCTTATTTTCAGGGAAGCTGTGCGTGGTCATGCCGATATCACCGTTGAGATACCAGAGATTGTCTCCGCCGATATCGCTGTACGTGCGCGAGAACCGATGTTCCCCACTGACGGTCGCCCCTTGCGCTGCAGCCCCCTGCGCGCTCAAGAAGTCATCGTCCGTGAGTCGTCCTCCTCCGATCGAACCATACCCGAAGGCACCGCGAAAAAAGACTTTGTTCTTCAACTTCACACGACCGGTGATTTCGGTAATGTTCGTGCCGGTATCCTTGTACTGAAGTTTAGAACTGGGGTTCCCGAGGTTAGCATCGAGAGCCGACGCATTGTGACTCCACTGGGTGTTCCCTTGACTGAACCATTCGGATAAGCCGATGTCGACGCGAACGATGGAAGAGGACGAGGCAGGCGCAACTTCGGCCCTGAGCGGCAGCGCCGCGCAGCTCATCAGGAGTCCGATTACCGCACCGACTATATATCGACCTGCGATCATATCTTCAGAACTCCCTTTGCCAGCCTAGGCAATACCACGGTCATCACAATCTCTTTCTCTTTCAACTTACGTATCCCACCGGAATTGCGCGCCCACTGATATCCTACCTGTGAAGTACGGTCAACAACTTTTTCGGCCCTAGGCGATGAGACGATCCGTAGAATACCCGTATGCTTCACACATCCCACTCAGGACAGGCAGCCATACACGTGAGTGGTGTCGCTTTTGAACACAAAGGTGCCTATCCCCTACAGTCGGAAAAATTTTCCCCCTCGCGTTTTTTACGGGACAACTCCTCACGCATGATACCTGGAACGCGCAAAATTTTTGCTTGCCTATTCGGTTTTCTTCAGTTAGTTTCAGCCCTGACGCATTTCCCGACGGGATTCTCACCGAACTCCGCTGAGCGATTCCCGACAAACAATTAAGAAGAACGCTGGAACGATTTGTTGTGGCACAACTGTTGCTCACCAACTAAGCGTTGCTTTTTTAATTTCGGAAAAATACCTAGGGGAGTACGAACTATGCAGTTCCACCACCGCACACAGATTCAGCACCTAGTACGCATTCCGCGGCAACGGGCAGCGAAACTTCTTGCAGGGATGTTGCTGACTCTGTGGTTGTGTGACCTCGCCACCGGGGGATCCACTGCGCTGGCCCAAAACATTCAGTTCACACCCAGCTCCCTGTCCATGACCGTCGCTCAGGGAGGAACCGTCAGCGGCACCCTCAGCTTGAAAAAATCCGATACGGCGCAGCACACGTACTTCATCAGCGCCAACCAATCCTGGATCTGGCTGAATCCACCCTATGGCAGCACCCAAACCATCAGCACCGAAACAGACCTGCTGACCGTCACGGTGAATACCGCCACCATGGGACTGTCCGCTGGGACCTATTCAGGCACCATTTATATTGGACAATCAGGGCCTGGCGTCTCCACGACTTGGCGCATTCCGGTAAGCGTCAGCGTGACAGCCACCGGCACCACGTCGCCGCCGCCCCCTCCACCATCCACGACCCCGCCTCCGTCGACCACGCCGCCGCCCCCGCCGCCTTCAACGACGCCACCGCCCCCACCTACAACGACGCCCCCGCCACCGCCACCGACCGGTTCCTTGACGTCATTACTCCAAGCCTTCCCATCCGCCCTCTCGCTCACCATCGCGAAAGGGAGCACAGGCTCTGGCGTCTTTTACCTGCAAAAATCAAGCACCCAACAGAGCACGTATAACATCAGTGCTGCCCAATCCTGGACCGCCCTCAATCCGCCCTATGGCAGCACACAGACCATCACCACCGAGATCGATCCCATCACGGTGTCCGTCAATACCTCGGCCATGAACATCGGCACCTATTCAGGGATCGTCTATATCGTCGAGAGCGGCCCCAACGGATCGCAGACTCTGCGCATCCCTGTCGCACTCAATGTCACGGCGACTGGGACCACACCGCCGCCACCACCGCCGCCGACTTCAACGACGCCCCCTCCACCGCCACCATCGACCACACCACCACCACCGCCGCCTTCAACGACGACGCCCCCGCCGCCGCCACCGACCGGTTCCTTGACCCCGCTGCTCCAAGCGTTCCCATCTGCACTGTCGCTCAGTACGGCGAAGGGAAACACGGTATCCGGCATCTTTAATTTGCAGAAGTCGAGCACCCAAATGAGCTCCTACAGCATCAGCGCAGCCCAATCTTGGACGGCGTTAAACCCGCCTTATGGCAGCACCCAAACCATCACCACCGAGATCGATCCTATCACGGTGTCCGTTAATACCTCGGCCATGAACATCGGCACCTACTCGGGAGTCGTCTATATCGTCGAGAGCGGCCCCAACGGCTCACAAACCCTGCGGATCCCCGTTTCGCTCTCGGTCCTCGCGAGTGGTACCACACCACCGCCGCCCCCACCCTCGCCGACCGGCGGCGCCACGTCGCCACCGCCGCCTCCCTCGGGAACGGCCACCGGTACCGTGACGATCTCGTGGACCGCCAACAGTGAGGCAGACCTGAAGGGGTATCGCGTGTATGTAGGCACCCAATCCGGGAGCCGCGCCCAGGCGTTCGACGTCGGGAATGTCACCTCCACTAGATTGACATTGCCGCTCGGCAGCACCTATTTCTTTGTTGTCACTGCCTACGATACGACTGGAAACGAAAGCTCGCCATCAGGAGAGCTGAGCAAGAGTCTGTTTTGAAAATATCTATGCCGGACAGGCTTGACCGTTCTTCCCTCAAGCCTGTATAACGGGCGCTACACCTTTGAGCCCGCTTCGAAGGAACATCCCTTCGAGCGGGCTCAAAAAATGTCCCATGCGCCCGTAGCTCAATGGATAGAGCATCTGACTACGGATCAGAAGGCTACAGGTTCAAGTCCTGTCGGGCGCACCACTTTATAGTCCCAACCAGCTGACGATCTCTTTTTCCCCTCTGCCGCTCAACCAGAAGCGTTCTCTCAATTCCCGTGCTCCGCTCGCGGACAGCCTCACACAGTCCGATTCGCCACCGGAGCTGAGCGCTGTACGTCCGCCTGCTCCCGATCGTCTGAAGTCCGTTCCGGCGTGGTCGGAGCGAGACCGGTTTGGAGACTGATCACAATGGTGATTCGCCCGGAGACGGGATCCAAACTCGTCACCATCGCACGCACTCGCTTCCCAACCACCGGCTCAATCCGCGCCTTGAGTACATCCTGACAGGAGAGAAACATGGCCTCATGGACACGACGAAGTAACGCTCGGCCATCCTCTGTTTGAGCCAACCGTGCCTCGGCGGGGATGATGCTGTGCCTGATGAGCGTGGCATCAATGACATCGTCGGCGATCCGCACCTGAACATGCGCATAGTTCGACTTCATGAACTCGGTGTGAAAGTTCAAGATCGCGAGCATCACGGCATATTCAATATCCGCCTGATTCCGGAACTGCGCCATACTGACCTCTCATCATGCAATGCATACCCGATCCCCGCGGTCCTCGCGTTTCCGATAGCTGAGCGTAGACCTCGGCAGACATCGGACGGTGACATCACAGGCAATTCATCTCGTCTCCGTGAGGTATCTCACTGGTGCTGTGCGGCCTGAATTTCTGGAGAAAGACAGTGCAAACCTCAGTCCACAACAGAAGTCGATGTAGCCCGCCTCCTGCGCACTCTGATTTCTCAAGAAAACCAGCGGCTCCCAGCCCTGGTCTCACTGATCGTGCCGGCCCCCCAATTCGGACCAAGCCGATCTCTCTGCACCAATGGTGTGCGCGTGCACAAATGCGCGAGGAGTCGTGCACGGGCACCCACAAACTTGCACTCACGGGCAGTCATGAGCCAAGAGGGAATTTGATGGTTTGAGAGCTGAAAACGACCACGACTGAGGGAACCGGGTGGGATTACATTCGATCCGATCGGGAGATGAAGCAGCGCATCATAACCGGGCTTTGCGACGGCGATCCAACATCCAACGTGTCACCCCCAACTGCCTCGCGGCTAAGGTTTTGTTGCCGCCGGATCGGGCCAGCACCGCTTCGATGATTTGATCCTCCAGATCAGCCAACGATTGGTCTCCGACCCGGAAGCTGATATGGACATCCCCGGAATTCGATGCGCCCGCCGGAGCGCAAGCGGGAGCCATGGTGGCCGTGGCCGGTATTGAAACAGCCCCCTGAACATCAACGGGGAAATTCGCCGTCTCCAGCGTCGTCCCTGCACAGAAGAGGACCGCCCGCTCAATGAGATTGCTGAGCTCACGCACGTTCCCGGGAAGGTGGTAGCCCCGAAGCAAGGCTTGGGCACTTTCACTCAGCGTCCGCACCGGCTTCTTGAGCGCCAGCGCAGAACGGGTCAAAAATTGCTCTGCCAAAGGAATGATGTCCTCCCGCCGGTCGCGAAGCGGCGGCACCGTCAGCGTCACCACATTCAGTCGGAAGTACAAATCCTCCCGAAACTCACCCTTCGCCACGGCTTCCTTTAAATTCCGATTTGTCGCCGCCATCACCCGCACATCGATCGCAAGATTTGACGCGCTACCGACCCGTCGAATCGTACGTTCCTCCAGCACACGCAGCAATTTGGCCTGGAGGGGAAGCGGGAGATCGGCAATCTCGTCGAAAAAGACCGTCCCGCCTTCGGCCATCTCGAGCAATCCGCACTTTCTGCCAGTCGCCCCTGTAAACGATCCCTTCTCATGCCCGAACAGCTCGCTCTCGAAAAGGTCACGCGGAATCGACGGACAGTCCACTTCCACACAGGGTTTGCCCGCGCGTGGGCCGTTGTAGTGGATCACACGCCCCATATATTGCTTGCCTGTCCCCGTTTCGCCCTGCAGAAGAACCGTCACGCGGTCGTTCGTGATGAGTTCCTGCACCTGGGTGAGGAAACTCCTGGTCACGGGACTGTTGGCAATCACACGATCCAGCGCATACCGTGCGGCATCTTGTCCGCTATGCAACTGCACCTGGCGTTGAAGCGTCAAGACCTCCGTCGCCCGGCGCAGCGTATGAAGCAGATCGTCCATATCGATGCTCTTGGCCACAAAATCGAATGCCCCCAGCCTCATGGCCTCCACCGCATCTTTCACCGTGCCTCTCGCCGTCAAGACGATCACCGGCATGGCCGGCGACAGCTGTTTCACACGGGCCAAGACATCCAACCCGGAGAGATTCGGCATCACCAAATCAGCCACCAGCACGTCCGGTTCGAACGATCGGAGCAGACCCAAGGCCTCCTCGCCAGACCCTGCCGTCTGCACCACGTACCCCTGATCGCGCAAACGCAATGCGAACGCCTCCCGAACCGAAGCCTCATCTTCTAACAATAAGAGATGCCAGGGCATGCTACGCCTCGTGTCTCACGGGAAGCCACACATCGACCACCGCGCCACTCCCCGGCGGACTCTGAATGATGAGTTGCCCATGGTGCCGCTCCACGATGTCGCGGGTAATGGTCAACCCGAGCCCGACCCCCTTGGCTTTGCCGTTCGTGAAGAAGGGCTCGTAGATCCGCTTAAGATCTTCGTCGGCAATCCCTTTTCCCGAATCAGAAAACCGCATCAACACTCCTGCGAGACGCCGGATTTCGGGCGTGACCGTCACCTGCACGCTCCCGCCGCCCGGCATCGCATCGATCGCATTCATCGCAATATTGAGACAGACCTGCAGAATATGCGCTCGCGACGCATCGACCGCCGGCAGGTCCGGGGCCATCGAAGACTTGACCAGAATGTGATTCTTCATCAAGTTCGGTCGAAGGAGTGTCCACATATCATCGAGCACCGAGGCAAGATCACAGGGTGCGATATCGAAAGGGCGTGGCCGCAGCTGCCCCAAATGCGATTCCAGGAGTTCATCGATTCGCGCGGCCTCTCTGGCGATCAACCGACAGCGGTCGCGCGCCTCTTGCGGCAGCGAGGCCTGATCGGCCAGATGCGTGGCCAGACTGCCCAGGCCAATGAGCGGATTCCGCACCTCGTGTAATATGCCGCCGGCAAGTTGGCCGACCAGCTTCACCTGCTCGGTGTGGCGCAACGCTTCAAGCATTTGTTCCCGTTCACTGAGATCGGTCAGGATCGCCATGAAGTACTGCGTGGTCCCATCCGAAGCCTTCACCGGGCTGACACGCTCCCACACCAGAAACTCCGACCCGTCTTTCCGTCGATTAACGAACCGTTCGACAAAGGGATGCCCCGAACGGATCGACGCCCACAGACGCTCATAAAACTCGGGGGGATGTTTGCCCGATTTCAGAATCGCCGGGCGCTGGCCCAGCGCCTCCTCGCGCGTCCATCCTGTCATGCGCTCCAGAGCCGGATTCCAGTCCACGATTGTGCCGGTCGTGTCCGTCATCATCACGCCGTCCTGCGCGGATAGGAAGAGGCGATGATAAAAATCCATCTGCGTCTCTTCATGGCGCCGGCGCTCCAATACCGTGCCGATGGTATTCGCCATCGTACAGAGAAACTCCTGTTCCTTTTGGTTGAACGTGCGGACCCGCTTGGAATGGGCAGTCATCACTCCATACACCCGGTCTTCGACCAGCATCGGCACACACATGCCCGCGACCGCACCATGTTCCGTAAGCAATTTAGACGCGGAAAACCGAGTTTCCCGGCGGAAATCGTCGACCACAACCGGAATCCGTTCCCGGATCGCATAGCCGGCCTGAGAATGGGTGCCGCCTTCGATCGTGAGTTTGCCGATGAGATCGCGTTGCAGCCCGATCCCCGCCATGATGTAGAGATGGCCGTCCAGTTCGCGCGGCACCAGAATCTTGCAGAGTTCCACTTCCAGCGCCACCGCCGTTTCCTGAACCGCTTCATTCATCAGTGCCTGGGCCGAGACGCCGCTGACCGCCAGGGTACCGATACGCGCCAGCGCGGACTGAAATCGCGCGACATGCGCCGCGTCCTGCGCAAGCAGCACCCGCTCGGTCACATCCTCCAGCACCATCAACACACCACGGTCTCCACGATAGGGCACCACATTGAACCGGCAGGCGTAGTAGCGCGGCCGGCCATCCTGAGCCTCCAATGTATATTCGATCGTCTTTCTGGTTCCGAGCGCACCTAGGTTCCAGGCAATCGCGTCATCCAGCAGGCGCTTCCTCAGGGCATGCTCTTCCGCTCCCACCTGAGGAGAGGCAGACTCCACCAATTCAGAAAAGTGAGAATTTTCGAAGATGAGAAGGCCGTGGCAGACGAAACAGAGGCCTCCGTGGATACAGTCGCTCAGCCAGGCAAGGACCTCAGCGGCGGCGAGCTCAGACCGAACCGGCCGTGACAGCTTGGAGCGACTACGATGAGAAGAGGCCATGACTGTCGCGCTCGCCGGGAATGACAGATGCTTCGTTCAACATGCGCATGCGCGCAGGGGCAGTATACCCAGCAGGTCCCCACCCGTCGAGAGGGAGTCGCCCGTCCAGACGCCTGCTACGGAATTACGAAATGATCCCGGCGGGTCACCGCAATGTCGCTGACGAACATGGCGCCGGAATGTTTGTGAAAAAGCGGGCCCAGCCCAGCCAGAATCGGCTCAATCAGTTCCTCAGGCACGACGGTGAAAATGATCACCTGGCTGCTGGTGTCGTCGAACAGCAGGTGACCTTCATGGAATCCGTGATGCCCCTTGCCGGAAACATTGTTGATGATCGTATAGCCGGTAGCGCCGACTCGATCGAGCAGATTCGTCACTAACTTGAGGTGCTCTCCCTCGACCACGATGCGGATTTCTTTCATCGGATGCAACGTCAGCATACCCCTGCCCCCTCCCCTCTTCCGTCCCCTGTTCCGTCCCACGCCATCTCGAACTTGTACCTGATCCCGATTCATTCCGCTCTGCCCTACGCTAAGGGCCCGAGGCGGCTTATTCCGCTCTCTCCCGTACCACCCCACCAGCCTCCGGTCGGACGCCCGACTCGGCAGCAGGGTGCCCATCTGAGTGCCCTCGAATGTCCGGGTGCATTTCCAGCTCTTCCGACACCGATTGCCAGCCCCGCATGATGTCGTAATGGTAAAACGCCGCTTCGTTCGGCTCACACACCACCAGTGACACCCACTCGTTCTGGAACAACCGTTCGAGTCCGGGATGTTTCGCAATCACCGACTCGACACGAACACGCGGAGCCTCGATCACCGCCAGCAACCGCATCGGCTCATGATAGGGGACCGGGCCGTCCAGGACGGTCTGGGCCGGCAGGCCCAAGCGAAGGTCGCTGGTCGCTCCACTCATCACACCCACTCGTCCGACGATATTGTGGTAGACCTTGCTCCCGCTGCCGTACACCTCGTTGTCGACGGCGGAGAAATAGTGCTCCATATTGATCCATTGAGCCACGATGAGGGGAGCCGTCATGATCGTCTCCAGGAGTTTCCCCGAGGCATCCTGGCGATAATCGTAGGAGTGCAGAAATGACCGGCCCTGGAGATCCAGCGGCCGCGTGAGCTCCCGACGGCCGATGATGAGCAGGTTGTTCTTCGACAGGCCCCACTCAGGGCGAACCTGTGCCCAGTCAACGCTGCGCCGGTACGCCCGTTGCTGCGGATCGCGGCGGCTCGCTGTCGCCGCCGGTCTCTCCAGCGCCATCCCACGCTCCAACGCCGCCTGCGTCCCCGCTTCCTTGAGATCCTCCAACAACCGCACCAGGTCCTTCCGATGCGTCGGGGGAACATCTTCCAGATCTACGATGCGGACATCGTTCCTGGTCGTGTCATGTAATGCCGCGACAAAATGGGTATCGCCTGGGATTTTGAGCCCACGCGACTCCAGCACCTTTCGGACGGCCTGATTGTTGGCCATCGCCGCAAAGGCGCGGGCGTTGGGGAGGCCGCTGTTGCCGCCGCAGGCGCCGCAATCCAGGGCAGATTCATACGGATTATTATCCGAAGTACTCCCGTGGGAACACATCACCACCAGCCGCGAAAAACCGGACGTGAATCCCATGAGACGGAGTGCCGCTTCGACCCCGTAGGCCTGTTCCGCGACAGAAAACCCATGCAAGGTGATGCGCTGCAGACGAGTCGACATACCCCGCGGTGTGAGGGCCAACTCCCGGCGTAATCGTTCGTTCAACGCATCCGCTGCGGAGGAAGCAATTCCGAGCGCGCTCGCAACCACTTCCCTGCTCTGCTCGTTCTGGTTCTCCAACGCCCTGAGACGGATGGTCTCGATCAATGCCGGCGTGATCGCGGAGCCGAGCGCAGGAAACTCTTGCCGGAGCGAAGCGCGGATGGCCGCACGCTGTTCCGCCGCCACCATTTCCTCCGCCTCTTCTCTGGTCAACTTGTCGATCGTCAGCGTCGTCGCCAACGGCGGCAACCATAACCGCTTCACCCAAGAGGTGACACGGTGATACCAGAGTGGGCAGAGGGTCTTGCCGAAGAAGGGAACACTGAAAAACCACCCCAGCGCTTCGACCATGACATAGGGGGTAATGACGTTTTCCTTGAGATCGTGGAGGAGCTCATGCCCCGCCTTGTTGAGGCGCGAGAACAGGCGGTGCCGGCTCGCCGCCGCACCATGATAACTTCGCGGGATCTCTCTGATATGGTTCTTGGGTTTCAACAGCACGGGCGAATGCGTGACCGGATGTTCTTCGCCGAACGCCTGGTACTTGACGGGAATCCCGAAAAATCCCGCCACCCCCAACGTCTCATACCCTCCACGCTGCTCGAGATGTCGCCGCAACACCTCGGATCGAATATCGATACAAAACACCAGTTGCGCCAGGGGACGTGAAGAGCCACTCGAAGCAACCCGTTCATCAGATTCCCGCAATTGCGTCGCGACCCCGCGCAATTGCCGGACGACGTCCCGGCGGTGACGGGCTTCAAACGCTTCCAGCCACCGTTGACTCTGTTGCCCGGCGGGAAATCCATCCAACCAGTTCAAGACTGTCGACACATCGGACAGCGCCGTTTCCCTGATCTGTTCCGGATCGGCACCCATCGCGGTCGACAGGGCGAGTAGCCGTCGGACATCGTGCTTCACGGTTTCTGAGGCGCGCCACCCGGCGGTCTGTTCATAGAGCTGTTTTCCAATGCCATTCCACTCGTCGGGCGTAGCAGTCCGATGAAGCCGGCTCCAGTCCCGCGCCTGGGCGGCAAATGAAGGGGGCAACCCTTCCTCCATCAATTGACGTCGGAGCCAGTGGGCGTAGGGAGCCTGCTCGATAGAGGCCCGAATGGCATCATAGTGGCCGGGGATGCCCAGCAACCGGCGACAGTGCAACGCCACGAATTCGCGCTCATAAAACAACCGAACCGCCAGGTATTTCACCAGATCGACCGGATACCGCGCCTGCCAGGGATGATGCTGCTCCTCAGACCGCCACTTGATATACCCAGTCCATCCGGGGAGGGCGGACAGATGCAAGGCAAAATACGACTCCCAAGCGGACTTCGGAATGCCCATCACGGCCAGACTGTCGAGTACGGCTTCTTCCGGCCGGTCGCCCAATGCATCAATCTTCGGTGCAACGTCCGCCACACCTAGTAACCGCAGGCTGGCGTCATACCGTACCAGACGTTTCCAGGCGCGATAAAACGTAAGCTGCCGATCCGGCATGGTCCAGGATGCTTCCCCTTCATCCAGAAATGCGCTGCACCATTTGATCATCTGCTCGTTGATATCCGACACCAGCGATGTCCCCAGCGTGCGATCGCACCAGGTCGAGAGGGTCTCGTGAGACAACACCTCGACGGGCGCCCGAGGAATCAACGCCTCCGCCTGGCCGGTTCTCGCCTGCCCCACTACAGTGGCAAGCCACGAGGTCAGCTCATCCGGGTTGCCCTCCGCCGAAACAGAGCGATCGGCCTGCGACGGCAGCGCCTCACCCAGCCCATGCACCATCGAAAGCCGGAGCACGTCCTGATGGGACACCTCACGCCCCGCGAACAGGACCCGCCGCTCGCTGGCCAGCGGGGCGAGCACCTGAGTGAGGTCCTCCGGACAAATTCGACCCTGTTCGAAGAAGCGGCGATACAAGGCGTCGGGCAAATAGCCTTTTCCTCCAAGCAGTTGTTCACCGCGCTTCACCGCTTGATCGAACGGAAGCTCTTCCAACCCATGTAGAGGATTGTGGTGAATAAACGTGCGCATGGGCCAGTAGGATGAAATCGCCTCCCCGGCCAACTCCACATGGGAACGCAACTCCATCCGCTCGGCATCTGTGAAGGTGCGTGTTTTAACCACCATGCCGCCACTCCGTTTTGGTTCGACCACGCGCAGACGGGGGGTACCGGCGAGATGCGATCCGGCCGATCATGCGAATGAGATCTTCAACATAGAGGCCATTGAGGAACGTGACGTAGGCCCGGACACGCAAGGTCTCGGTCCAGGCCGGCATCAGAAGACTGACGCCTTTGGCCTTGCCATAGATCATGCCCCAGGCGCCAACAATCACAATCGCGGCGAGCCCGATGACCACTTCAAAGAAAGAACGATTCCATTCAGCCGCCCGCAGATAGGACTCCGCCATTCCCGGGCTCGGATACAAGAAATGCGTAAACGCCTCACCCGCCCACAGGTACGTGAGCCCGATGAATGCCAGGGTTCCGAGCATGGTCAGCGACACGGCCCAGGAAGCGCCGGTGTGCAACCGATACAAGGTAAACATCGCCTGCGAGGTCGTCACCCATCCGAAGAACAGGAAAATGACCGCCCCTTGCGCATCCTGCAAGGGAATACTGACGACGCCATGCACGACGAGCAGAATCACCAGCGGCAACACCAACGTCGCAACCAATCCGGTGGTCCAGGTCATGGGTGAAAAAGTATGCGCGTCATCCGCGCGGCCGACAGGCGGCAGCTTATATTCTGTCCTCGCCTTATGAATGATGGAGCCGGAATTGAGGAACAGCGTCGCCTTGAACAAGCCATGCGCACAGAGGTGGAACACGGCGAGAGCAAAGGCGCCCAAACCGCACTCCATGACCATATAGCCCATCTGACCCATGGTGGAATAGACCAGCCGGCGTTTCACGCTGGTCTGCGTGAGCATCGCCGTAGCGCCGATCAACGCGGTGATGCCCCCGATGACGAACATTAGATGGAGCGTCGTCGGCGCGAGACCGAACAGAGGCGCCAACCGGTTCACCAGAAAACCGCCGGCATTGACGATCCCCGCGTGCATCAGGGCCGAAACAGGGGTCGGTGCTTCGATGGTGCCGATCAGCCAGAAATGAAACGGAAATTGCGCCGACTTCGTCATGACAGAAAGGAGCAAGAGCAGGGTCACGACGGTCGGCACATCGCAGTCCCATGGCAGGCCCGGCCAGATCGTCAGCGGCGCCGGTCCTGTCTGCAAGCGGGCGAAGAGGTCGGTCATATCCCACGTCCCGTACGATCCGTACAGGACCAGCAAAGCCACCGCAAAAGCCACGTCGCCGAGGCTCTGGACCCAGAAGGTCTTTTGCCCTGCATCCCTGGCGGCGGAGCTCGCAGGATTACACACCAGCAACATCGCTAGTAACCAGGTCACCAGGTGCCAGCAGACAAACATCCACAGCAGGTTGCCGCTGCTGACCAGGCTCAACAACACGAACGTCAGCGCACCGAGCAACGCAAAGAAGCGGACATACCCCGCATCGCCGACCATATACCGCTCGGAATACACATGAATGATCAGGCTGACGAGACTGATGAGGGCCAGCATCACCGCGGCCAAGCGATCAACCAAGATTGTGTAGGTCATGGTGCCTGATGACGTGCCCACCAGGGACAGCCGGATTGTGTCTCCCGACAACACCACCGCCAGTGTGACAAGCGAAGCCAGGGCGGAACACCAGAGCGCAGCGATGCCGAGACGCGCAACCCGTTCCCCCAGGTCCCGCCAGAACAACGCGATCAGGAGCGTACCGAGAAGCGGCGCAAAGATCGTGACCAGAGGAAATATCGCACCCATCACACGAGGATCTCCCACACAAGGCTTACCAAGGCACTGCCAACCTGTTCGAGCTCTTCAGCAAGAACAGAGCCTGGCAGGCGAATCAGGAAAAGATCGCAACATTCATTGAATTGTGATCTGCAACCGACGCAGTGGCCGATTTGATTTCCAAATCCAACGTGCACCGATGCACGAACGTGCATATATGCACAGCATGATTATTGAGGTGACCGAATCGAAGGACGCCACCACAAGAGCATAGTCTCACATCTTGCCCCCAAAGATCAGCAGGTGTGGCAGGTGACTTAGTTGCCCGCGACCTGCAGGGAAGAGTTCGTCCAGCTTCCTGCCCGCTTCTTGATGTGTTTCCCTCGCTGTGATAGCGTCTACTTAGAAGCATATGCACCAGCAGACCACCTACAGCAACCGCCTCCGACTCGACAGGATGCTGCGCGCGTGGGCAGTCGTATGGCTGCTGGCATTCCCGCTCTTCCATATCCATCCCGAAACCGATCCCCATCATGGAGAAGCCGGTCACATCCACGCCGCTGCCGTACACACCGTCTTTTCGGCTGACCTGGAAGGCGAATTCGAGGGCCATCGAGACACGCATCACCATGCGCCGGAGGTAGCATCGTGGCCGGCCCTCTCGATGGAAGGCCCGCATTTCTGGAACGCTGATCCCGAGCTGAGCTTTTCTCTGCTGAACGATGCCACCGACCGCAAGCTCGTGAAACCGCTGCTGCCCCATCTGCTGTTCGTGACTCACAATCTTCTGCCCGTTCCGAAACATCCTGACCAGCCAGCAGAACAGCACACCGTGCCTCTCCCAAGCACAGTCCTCGCACGTGCTCTACCTGCTCGCGCGCCGCCATCCACTCTCCTTAGCTAACCGTCGTCCGTCCTGACATCCTAGATCCTGATCGCACAACGCTCGCAGGTTGAGGTTTGCACCTCGCATCATCGCGAGCCGATTGCGCAGGGAGGAGGCTCCTGATGATTGCTCGTCTTGTCTGTTCCCTAGTCCTGGCGATGGCTACCGCCGGCCCCCTCGCGGGCGGCCCCGTGACCTGGGCAGAAGCGCCACGCACGGCCACGTATTCCTTGCCGGATATTCTGACTCTGGCGGTGCAACACAGCCCCACGCTGGCCGGCGCTGAGGGCGTGGTGAAACAAAGCGAGGGCCAACAGATTGCCGCGGGTGCCTATCCGAACCCCTCCGTTTCCGGCAGCGCCGGGCGTGGCGCCATTCGCGACCCGAGCACCGGCACGCACGTGACCGAGCGCACGTTCATGGTGGAACAACCGCTGGAATGGACCGGCAAGCGGCAGGCCCGCCAGGAAGCGGCCGATGCCGGAGTAGCCGGAGCGACTGCGGCATTCGAGGACACCCGACTCGCCCTGCTCGCCGATGTGAAAGTGGCCTTCTACCATCTACTCTTTGCCCAGCGTGATGTGGAACTCGCCGCACAGAACGTCACCAGTGTGGAAGAAGTCCTACGGACGGTGCACGCGCGCGTCGCGGCCGGCGAAGCAACCTCCTTCGACAGCATGAAAGCCGGCGTGGAAATGCAGAAGGCCAAGAAGGACGTCGCCCGTGCGAACAGTACGCTGTTGGTCGCCAAGGCCCGCTTGAATACTCTGACAGCCGGGTCCCTCGGAAAAGAGTTTTTCATCCAGGGCGATTTTCAATTGCCCAAGCCGGGCGTGAATGCGGAGGCCTTGGCGACGCAAGCCATGGAACAACATCCGTCCATACGCCGACAGAGCAAGTTGGCGGAACAGGCGGAACATACCCTGCGGTATGAGCGAGAAGCCCGCGTTCCCAACATCAGTCTGCTGGGTAGTTATCACCGGGAGGCCGGTGATGAATCGCTCACCGCCGGACTCAGCGTGCCCCTCCCCCTCTGGTACCGGCGACAGGGAGAAATTCAATCCGCGCTGGGTGCCAAACACCGCGCCGATGCGGAACGGCTGCGACAACAGAACGAGCTGGAGCAGGCCATCACTCAATATGCGCAGGAAGTCCGCACGGCGCAGGATCAGTTGCTCGTGTTTGAAACCGGCCTCTTGAAGCAGGCCGAACAGACCTTGACCGTGGCCCGCACGAGTTTCCGGCACGGCGCCGCCAGTCTGTTGGACGTCCTGGATGCACAACGTGTCTATCGGCAAACCCAGCTGGAATATGCGCAGGCACGGGCCGATCTCTCCATTGCGCTGGCCCGGTTGGAGCGGGCATTGGGAGCATCTCTATGAGCACGCCTACGAGCACCCTTGCCTGGTTCGCACATCAGCCCAGGATAGGAGTGAGCCGATGATCGGACGCGGCGTAACGACCGGAATCATCGTGACCATCCTCAGTTGTCTCCCCGGATGCGGAGAGCAGGGAGCGGAACCGCCCAAACCGCCCTCCTCCGCCGAAGTGGCGCCGCATGCAGCCGTACCCCATGCGATTCACCCCCCGCCGGCCGTCCGGGAACGTCTCCGCACCGAGCCCGCCACACGACGTGCCGTTCCGGAACTCGTGACCGCCCCAGGCGAGGTCGCACTCGACTTAAAAAAAGTCGCCAAAATTACCTCCCGCATTGAAGGGCAGATCGAACGTATTCACGTGCAGTTGGGAGACCGGGTCACGCCCAGACAGCCGCTCGCCGCCGTCGGCAGCCTCCAACTGGATCAATTGGTGGAAGAATATCTCGTTGGGAAGGCGCAGGCCGACGTGGCGGAAAACAATCTCAGACGGACAGAGAAGCTGCGCACGGATGACATCGTGCCGGAGCGAAAGCTCATCGAAGACAAGGGGGCCCACTTGGCGACGAAGGCACGCTACCAGCACGTCCGAGAAAAACTGCTGGCCATGGGCATCTCGAAAGCCGAACTCGCCGGGCTCGAACGCGGCGGACATGAAGAAGGCCATCACTACACACTGACGTCTCCCATCGCCGGGACGGTGGTGGCACAGAATGCGGTGCGTGGACAGGGTGTCACGCCTGGGGCGGAACTCTTCGAAGTCGTCGATACCAGCCGTGTCTGGGTCATTGCCAACCTCCCCATCGAGCAGGCCCGCCATTTCAAAGGGGGCGACCTGGGCACGATCACCCCCAAGGGCGGCGAGACGATCACCGCCCCACTCACCTATCTGGCGCCGGTCGCAGATGAGACCACGCGCACCATCCACGTACGCTTCGAGGTGGAGAACCAGCAGGGACAGCTGAAGCCGCACGAATATGTGGAAGTGGCGCTCGCCCTCTCAGGGGTACCGGTGGTGGCGGTTCCTGTGTCTGCTCTCACCACTATCGACAAGACTCGCGGGGTCTTCATAGAAGGCCCGGACGGGTACACCTTCGCGCCGATCGACGCAGGACGTGAAAGCGGCAGCTGGGTCGAAATTCGAACGGGTGTGAAGGAAGGCACCCCGGTCGTGATCGACGGGGTTTTTGATCTGAAAAACGTGCTGCTGAAAGAACAGATCGGATCGGGCGACTAAGGACCTCATGGACCACCTGCTGACATTCTCGCTCCGCTATCGATTCTTTACCCTGGTGGCGATCGCCGTCGTCATAGCCACGGGTATCTGGTCCTTTAGGAACCTCACCATCGACGCCGTCCCCGACCTGACACCGGTGCAAGTCCAAGTGCTCACCCGCGCGCCGTCCCTAGGTCCGGTGGAAGTCGAACAGTTCGTGACGTTCCCCATCGAGGCTTCGTTGAATGGCTTGCCTGCGTTACGGGAGCTGCGCTCCGTGTCACGTTACGGACTTTCCGCCGTGACGGCAATCTTCGACGACCAGACCGACATCTACCGGGCGAGACAGTTCGTGACCGAACGGTTGGCTCAGGCCATGGAACGCATCCCTCCGGAATATGGCCGGCCGGCCATGGGTCCCTTAACCACCGGACTGGGCGAAGTGTATCAGTTCACCGTCAAGGGCCCAGGCTACAGTCCCATGGCCCTCAGAACGCTGTTGCAGTGGGACATCGGAATGAAATTACGCGCTGTGCCCGGCGTGGTCGAGGTCAACATCTGGGGAGGCGAACCGCAACAGTTCCACGTCATCGTGGATCCCTCGAAACTTCTCTCCTTTAAATTGACCATGAAGGAGGTCTTCAACGCACTACAACGGAACAATGCCATCGCCGGGGGTGGGTACATCGAACATCAGCGTGAGCAACTTCTCATTCGGGGGGAAGCGCTCGCCACGCAGGTGAGCGACCTGGCCCGGATCGTCGTGGCCCACGGATCGGGCGGGGTGCCGGTCTACATTGCCGACGTAGCCGAGGTGAAGGAAGGTGCAGGACTCCGGATCGGCGCAGCCACAGCGATGGGCGAAGGCGAGACAGTAATCGGAATGGTCCAGATGCTCGCGGGTGAAAACGCTCAACAGGTCGTGACCCGCGTCAAAGCCCGCGTGCAGGAAATCCAGGCGACCCTGCCGTCCGGTATCACCATCGAACCCTACTACGATCGCACGATTTTTGTTTCCAAAGTCATGACGACCGTGCGCAACAACCTGATTGAAGGCGGCCTGCTCGTCATCGCCGTGCTGTTACTCTTTCTCGGCGACCTGCGGGCCGGCCTGATCGTTGCCTCTGCCATTCCCCTGGCGATGCTGATTGCCTTCATCGGCATGATGCAGGCCGGACTTTCCGGCAATTTGATGAGCCTGGGAGCCATCGACTTCGGTTTATTGGTCGACGGCTCCGTGGTCATGATCGACAACATCCTGCGCCGATTAGCGGACAAGCCCGCACGTACACAGGAAGAGCGACTCGCGACCGTGCTGGCGGCCGGACGGGAAGTCCTGCGTCCCATGACCCTGGCCGTGAGCATCATTATTCTAGTGTATGTACCTATCCTGGCCCTGACCGGAATCGAAGGAAAGATGTTCCGTCCTATGGCAGTCACCGTGATCATGGCCTTGGCCGGATCCCTGGTCCTCGCAGTCACCGTCACGCCGCTGCTGTCGTTCTGGTTTGTACGAGCAGGGAGCCACCAGGAAGAAACCCGAGTCATTCGTGTACTCAGAGGCATCTATGCCCCCTGGGTCCGCAGAGCGGTCGCACGGCCGGTCTGGCCGGTGACGATTGCGGTGGGACTGTTCATCATCAGCCTGGGGGCTGGAAGCAGGCTCGGCATCGAGTTTGTGCCACGACTGGAAGAGGGCGACCTCGCCGTGCAAGTGTGGCGCTTGCCCAGTATCTCGCTGACCGAATCGGTGGCCACCGCACTCGAGATCGAGCGGGTGCTCCGCCATTTTCCCGAAGTCACCCAAGTCGTCACTCGCACAGGCAGCCCTGAAGTGGCGACGGATGTGATGGGGGTCGAGATGTCGGACGTCTTCGTCATTCTCAAACCTCAACGGGACTGGGTCACAGCCGACAACCGCAACGCACTGATCGAGGTCATGAAGCGGCGCATCGATGAACAGGTGCCCGGGGTCGGCCTCGGATTCACTCAACCGATCGAAATGCGGTTCAACGAGTTGATTGCCGGCGTGCGATCGGATCTGGCCGTCAAGATTTTCGGTTCCGACCTGGAGATCCTCAAGCAGCAGGCCGAACGCGCGGCGCGGGCGCTCCAAAACGTGCCGGGCGCGGCAGACGTCAAAGTCGAACAGGTTGCGGGGTTACCGCTGCTCCGCGTCATAGTCGATCGTGCAGAAATCGCGCGGTACGGGATCACCGCCGACGACGTACTCACGCTCATTCAATCGACCCGTGTGGGAACAGTGGTCGGCACTGTGGTGCAGGGCTCTCGTCGGTTCGAGTTGGTCGTGCGGCTGCCCGACCGGGTGTCGCAAGATCCGGCCTCGTTAGGCCGCCTGCTGATCCCGACCATGCATGGCGAACTGGTGCCACTCTCGCGCGTGACCAGTATCACGGTGGATTCAGGCCCGGCGCAGATCAGCCGGGAGCATGTGCAACGGCGGATCGTGGTGGAGTGCAATATTCGAGGTCGAGATCTGGGCGGGTTTGTGGCTGAAGCCCAACAGGCGGTCTCCCGGGCAGTCACACTTCCCGCCGGCTACGAAATGCGCTGGGGTGGACAGTTCGAACACCTGCAGGAAGCCGCTCGCCGGTTGACCATGGTCGTGCCGGTGACGCTGCTGCTGATCCTCGGAATGTTGTCGGTGATCTTCGGTGCGATGCGGCCGGCATTGCTGATTTTTCTCAATGTGCCGCTGGCGCTCTCAGGTGGCATTCTGGCGCTGTGGCTCAGAGGCTTGCCGCTCAGTATCTCCGCCATCATCGGTTTTATCGCGCTCTTCGGGATTGCCGTGCTCAACGCCGTCGTGCTGGTGAGCCATATCCGCCAACTTGAAACGGACGGCGCCTCGACCGACGAGGCGGTGGTGCAGGGGGCCATGGATCGACTCCGCCCGGTACTGATGACAGCCCTGGTGGCGAGCCTGGGATTTCTCCCCATGGCCTTGGCGACCAGCATGGGCGCGGAAGTCCAGCGCCCTCTGGCGACCGTGGTAATCGGAGGCCTTCTGACGTCGACTGCCCTGACATTACTGGTCATTCCGGCCTTGTATCCCTACTTTGTGCGTAGCGAGACAATGGGGCCGCAGCCCGTTGCCACAGAAGAGAAATAGCCGCATCCAGCGCGTAACCTCCTGGCCGATTAAGGTCAACCGATACGGGATCGAATCAACGGCCGGCAGCTTCCGACTCTTTTCTGGACAGACTTTCGTCAGCGCGGTAAGCTTTCACTACGAGCTGAACTGTCTGCAATCGAGCCCGAACACTGCGATTTTCCCCGCTATACGCAGAACCGGCGCCCATGCTGAGGAGTAGTTATGGCGACCATCCTGGTGATCGACGACGAACCATCCATCCGTGGTCTCCTGCGAGACGTGTTGGAGCGCTCAGGACACACGGTCGTCGAAGCCAAGGACGGGCGGGAAGCATTGGACCTCTATCAGAAACACAAGGCCGACCTGCTCATCATGGATCTGCTGATGCCGGTGGTCGATGGACTGGAAGCCACCTTGCAGCTGACCCGCGAGTACATGGACACGAGAATCATCGCAATGACCGGTGCCCAAGGTGATCGAAACTTCCTGGATATCGCAAAACTCTTCGGTGCCCGCCGCACTTTCGCAAAGCCCTTCGACTTGAAGGAAATGCTGAACGCCGTGGAAGAGGAACTGGCCCAAAAATAATCCGCGTCCCCCTGCACTCTGGCCTTTCCTGGAACGCCATTCACGAAGGAAATTCTGCTGGCAACCCCACCGCTGCTTCTGCAAGAATCGACCGATGCAGCGGACAACCACCACCAAACACCCGTGTTGCTAACCCCCACTCGCGCAGGACGTCTCTGGTGCGCATGGAGCCTGCTGATCGTACTCGTAGGCATCCTCCCGTTGCATAACTTTGTCGGCCATGCGCATTGGCAGTACATCCGCTGGGTGCCGACACCGGACCAGCTGAGTTCACCGGCCGTCCTCTTGGATCTCGGCATCGACGCCGTGGCCAACATCATTCTCTTTATCCCGTTCGGCCTGCTCTATACCCTGCGCGGATTGGGTGGGAAATCCTTCTCGCCCGGCCTTCTGATGCTCATGGCCTTCACGCTCTCATTCGGCATTGAGTACTACCAGGTCTATTGCCACAATCGCAGCACGTCGCTGCTTGATCTGCTGGATAACGTCCTCGGCGCGTACATCGGGATGAGACTGGGAGAGATGTATCTCAAAAAGAAGTCGGCGGATGTGATGGAACCCGCAACGTAAACCTACTGCCATCCTGTCGGATCATATCCTCGCTCGCGCAAACAACGATCCACATAGTTCGTAAACGCCCCGCTCGGCGGCGATCTCTTGAACAAGCCACGCAGAAACCCGGCCGTTGCGCCACTGGCTGCGCCGACCATGGCCCCTCTCCCCGGATGTCCCAGAATCGCCCCGCCCACCGCACCGGCGGCCGAGCCGATCGCTCCTCCAGCCACGGTGCCGGTGGCAACCTGGGAGGTCTTCCCTTCGCTGGGAGAGGCCCCGGCTTGCTCGGCCAAGGTCATGCAGTCTTTGATATCCGATTCCGCCGCGTCGGCGCCGACCTGTCGATAATGATCGTTCGGATAGAGAATCGGTTTAGGCCCCGCACAACCGGCAAGAAGCAGACACCCGGCGCAGATGAGGATCGTTGGCTTCATGGCTGACAGGTTTTCTTTCCTACACGAACCACGGCGGACAAGGTTGGCCGGCCGGATCAACCAACGCCTGATGCCTGCTCAGGCTTAGATCCGTCCCCCCAAATCCTTCCGCTGCAACGTTCGCATCATCACTGAATCGTTATAGGCCACTTCGCTCAGGGCATCCAGGATATGCAGCCCTTTGCTCACCGCCAATTCCTTGGCCTTGGTGTAATTCTTCGCACTGAAGCGGGCGACTGCCGGCTGGCCGTTGACGATCTGACAAGCGAGCACTTCTCCGCCGGCCACATCCATCGTCCCCCCCTCCTCCACGAGTTTCTTCGCCTGTGGCACCGTAATCTGGTGCAGCTGTGCAAACTCTTCCAGCCCGCCCGTCTCCACGAGACGCCCGTCAGGCATAATGCAGAGCCGCTTGAAATGAGGCGACCAGTCTTTGCGGAAGTCGATGAACTTGATATCGCCACCCTTCGCGACCGCGCGGTCGAGGGTCCGGTAATCGAGTCCGAGATTCTTTTTCGCCAGCTTGGTTTTTAATTCTTCGGGAAGCGTCCGATAGAACACCTCTGTCGCCGCTTCAACCAACGGCACGGCGCGAGACCGGGCCAATTGCTCCGCCTCGGCGAACTGCATCAGGTCGAGTACCCAGGTCTGCTTCGGCGTGGCGCCGGTGGGGTCGATCCGACAGGCAAAGAGGCCACGGGTCAGCAATCCGCCGACTTGCGGATACACATACACACCGCCCTCCGTGAGCAGCTGTGTCATCTGCCCCAACGGCACGTCGTAACTTTCGGCTAGAATTTTCGCATGCACCGCCAAATCTTCCGGCAGCGTCATGGCGCAGGCCGTCACATTCCCCGGCGCATCGAACTCCGAGTAATCTTCGATCACGTTATACAAAACCGGCGGCTTCGGCTTCTCAAGCTTCTTCTTGATCTTGAACATAATCAGCTCGTTCCTCGTATCTCGTCGTTCGTGTTTCGCTCAGAATGGGCTCCCGCGATCACTTATTCTGGAGATGATGATACGGCGGCAGTGTCATGAGCCGCTGATCGTCCACCGGCCCACCGATCGTAAAATGATACAGCGATTGAATGGACAGATCCTTGATGCCGACGATCTCATGGACCGGATCGTCGAAAAAGCAACCGATCCCAGTGCCCCGCACTCCCGCTGCCTCCGCTTCCAAATAGAGCACCTGCCCGAGCAGGCCGGCCTCCCAGAACAGGCGTGGATACCACCACGCCCCGCCCTGGCGCAAGCGACCTTCGAACTCCGCCAGCATCCCGAGCGAAAAGGCACTGTCTCCGGCAATCCCCTGTTGGCAACTGACTTGCGCCGCCAGACGTTGCGCATTGCCCTGCAACAGCCAAAACAAGGGAAGATCTTCCGGGCAACCGGGCGCCGGTGTCCATTCCAACTCAGGATTCATCGACTGCCGGAGCAACGGTAGCTTCTTCGGGTCACGCGCCAAGATATACAGCCCGGCCTCCAAGCCTTCGACGCGATGCACAAACAGCATGAGATGAATCGCCGGATCCCAGGGAAGGGCATCCCAGGGCATGGGCCGCTGCAATTGCGGTCGCTCCGCACAAGGCATCACACGCCGCAGGATGTGAAAGAATGTGGCGGCTGAAATAGCAGTGCGGCCATCGAAGGAGACGGCGCTGCGGCGCTGCCTGATGATCGCCGCTGCGACACTCGTCGTTTGTGAAGCAGGACGTGTCTCGACCGGGACAGTGCAGGTGCTGGCAAGCGGTACGAACGGGCGCTCCGCTCTGGTCTTCCAGGAGGCTTCAGCTACCTGGTCGATGACATCCCAATGCACGCCATGGTCGCGACTCAGCTCATTGGCCTTTCCATGCCACGGTCCCACAGCCACATCGGAGACGGCTGCCTCATCCAAATACAACGGGAGATCCCGAATGTCGCGCGCCGAGCCCGACGAGGGATGAAGCTCGTCGGCACCCGGCCACATTACCGCGAGACAATCGGGATGCTCCGGCTCCACGCCGCTAAAATCGTCTACGCGATGGGTCCCCAATACTTTCGCGATCTGATTCTGATCGACACCATCCAGCAACACCATCTTCCAACCAAGGGTCGCTGCCGCAAGCCGTGCCGACCCGATCGCGTGACCGACATCGTGGTTGCAGTAGCGAAACGCCCGCTCGCCATACTTCCAGGCTTCCCGCCAATGGACGGAGGTGAGACCGAACAGAAACGCACCCGATGGAAACGGCGTCAGTAGGCGCGAGACGGCAGCCGGTGAACAATCAGCGCGCAACTCCAACCCATGCTCTTTGGGTGCGTAATGATAGAGTCCGGGCTTCACATCGAGCCCATTAATCGACGGCAGAAGGACGTAGCCTTCCGTCGGATGGAGATTGCCGGACGAAGGATTGTTCCGCAACGCCCATTCCGACTCCCCGGCCTTCTTCCAGGCCGAAAGCCCGAGGGCCAGCTCGAAGAACCGTGACAGGGTCCCACTCGTCATCGGCTGCACAGGAACAGCCCCCGGTTCATAGATGTCCTGGTATGAGGGCGAACGTGGCTCGTCGTCCGGCTTCAGCAAGGGCAAACGGACCAGTTCCGCTCCATCAAATCGTCGAAAGGGATTGGGCTGATTCGCCCAGTCCAGATACCCCAACGACCGCGCGTATCGATTGAAATGGTGTTTGGTGCGAACGTGATAGGCAATCACACGATCGACCGAATCGGTTGAAACCGGCTCGGTCGGAATGGCGGAAGACGGCTGTTCAGGTGTCATGGCGGCAGTCTAACGAGGCGGAGGAAGGAAAGTAAACGCGTGGCCGCATCAACCCAGCAGCCGGGCGATGCCAAAGGCAGCCGCTGCGGCGAGGCCGCCGACCAACACGGTTTGGAACCCGCCGCGCCAGGGCGGCACGCCGGTAAACCCACTCTTGACGTAGCCAAACAGAAATAACGCCACGGGAGTAACCGCCACCGACCACCAGAGCGCCGTGTGGATATCGGCGAACAACATGTAGGGGAACAGTGGAATGAGCCCGCCGACCACATAGGACAGCGCGATCGTCCAGGCGCTGATCCGCGCGCGCGTCGGATCCGGTTCATTCAACCCCAACTCGAACCGCATCATAAAATCGACCCACTGCGTCGGATTGGCCTGCAGTGTCTCGATCAAGGGAGCGATCTGATCATCGCGCAAGCCGTAGCCACGAAAAATCTCGGACACTTCCTCGGCCTCCCGCTCCGGAATATGCTGCGTCTCCCGCAACTCCCGCAGACGTTCCGACGCATAATGTTCCAGATCCGTCTTCGCCGCGAGATACCCGCCCAATCCCATGGCAACCGAACCGGCCGCGATTTCAGCCAAGCCCGCCGTGACGACCAAACCAGACGAGGCCACTGCGCCGGACAATCCCGCTGCAAGTGCAAACGGCACGGTCAATCCATCGGCCATGCCGATCACGATATCGCGGACGGTCGCGGTTGCGGTGAAATGTTTTTCAATGTGGGGAGTCACAGGCATGGGTGCACTCTTTTCTGAGAACACATCACCGTTTACGCCTCTTGAATACGCACAAACTCCCGCGCATTGCGCAGATCTTCCTGCGTGCAGAGTTTCAGTTCCAGCAAGAGATGCTCCAAAGCCGCCACCCGGGCGGCTACCTCCGGCAGCACCACATCGATCCGCTCTACGAGATCTTGCAACCGGCGGGTCATCCCGGCCTCACCGCTTTTCGGCGCCGCGCCCTTCCGTTTCTGTCCGACCGAACGATTGCGGCCCGACTGGCGTGGCACTTTTCGTTTAGGTGGCATACGTCCCTCCTGGTTAGGGCGCTTCTCTACGCGCCTTCCTGTCGACAGTCAAGCAGAGGATGGGAATAGTGTGCGTCGGGAGGCAGGACGGATTCTTCCGAATGACACGGCTCCACACGTCCGGGGCATGTCTACTTCTAGTATGGAAGCGGTCGGGGCGAATGGAGCGAACCCATGAGCTGATAGACGCTGTCGCGAAACCTGCTCACCTGGCCCCTACCACGGTGCGCCGGCTGGTTATCGAACGGTCCGACATGCCACAGCACGACGGATCAAAGGAGAGGAGGAGCCCTCTACATCGCTCGAAGGCGGCTTGAGGGAAAGATGCCGGGATCGAAACAAGCCGAGATAACGCGTCATCCGAATACCCCACAGCGTTCTCTCGGATCACCGACGGGGCTCACCACAGGCACGTCGGATGCTTGCTACGGTAGGTATCCTTGAGGATGCTTACTCTTTTAGCGGTGGATGGATGGGAATCCATTTCGCAATGATCGCATCGAGCTCCCCTTTCTTGACCGGCTTGCTCAGAAAATCGTCCATATCGGCCTTCAAGCATTTCTGGTGGTCCTCGATCATGGCGCTCGCCGTCATGGCGATGATCGGAATTCGTCGGCTGCCCTGCTCCCGTTCGCCTTTGCGAATCACGGCCGTAGCCTCAAATCCGTCGAATTCCGGCATTTGGCAATCCATCAGGACCAGTGCGTAGTTGATGCGCGACACCGCCTCCACAGCTTCGAGTCCGTTCGCCACGACATCGGCCCGGTACCCAAGCTTATCCAACTGACAGGCCGCCACTTTTTGGTTCACGATATTGTCTTCTGCCACCAGAATGCGTGGGCGAGTCGACGACTCGACTTCCTTGAGCACGTGGCGAGTCAGCAACGGCTCTTCAGACCGGTTCACGGTGCCGGTTCCGGGGTGATCACCAGGGGACGGTGCCGGCCGATCCAGAATCAAGGACAGGCAATCGTGGAGGTGTGAGCGATGCACAGGTTTGGTCAGGTAGGCGACAATCCCCGAATCCTGTGCCTGCTTTGCCTGCCCTCGAATCCCCATCGAGGTCAGCAAGACGAGGCGCGTCGCCACCAGATTCGGATCCGCGCTGATCGTGCGCCCCAATTCCAGTCCGTCCATCCGAGGCATCTGCAAATCGAGAACCGCCACATCGAATGGCTCTCCCCGCCTGGCCGCATCTCTGAGAAGAGCGAGCGCTTGAAATCCATCCGACGCGCTCGCACTTTGGAGCCCCCACTGCAGGGCATATTGCTCTAGAATGCGCCGGTTGGTTGCGTTGTCATCGACGATGCATATCCGCCGACCCGCGAGCGCCGCTTTCGACATGAAGTGATCTTGTGACTGCGACGGTTGCTTGGCCAGTTTCACCGTAAACCGGAACGTGCTCCCCTGTCCGAGCACACTCTCAATACCGATCTGACCGCCCATCTGTTCCACAAGCTGTTTACAAATGGCGAGGCCCAGCCCCGTGCCGCCGAACTTTCGGGTCGTCGAGGTATCGGCTTGGGAAAACGGCTTGAACAGCACATTCTGTGACGCAGGGGCGATACCAATACCGGTATCGGTCACGGCAAACTCAATGACGGCATGTTCGTCGGTCTCTGCCCCGCGCGTGACGTACACCATCACCTCTCCCTGGTGCGTAAACTTGAGCGCATTGGCGACCAGGTTGACGAGGATTTGCCGCAAGCGGCCGGGATCGCCGCAGAGCGCCATGGGCACATCCGCATGGATGAGGCACCCCAATTCCAACCCCTTGCTCTGCGCCGGCTCGGCAAAGAGATCCAACGCTTCTTCCACCATCGTCCGTAGGTCGAAGTGGATCACCTCCAACGTGAGCTGGCCCGCCTCGAATTTCGAGAAGTCTAAAATGTCGTTGATGATGTCGAGCAACGCATCACTCGACCGCCGCACGGTATCGGCGTAGTCGCGCTGCTCGGGCGTCAAGGGTGTATCCATGAGCAGGCCGGTCATCCCGATGATGCCGTTCATGGGAGTACGAATTTCGTGGCTCATGACGGCGAGAAAGGCAGACTTCGCGCGGGTGGCCGTCTGGGCATCGATCAAGGCCTTGTCCAAACGAGACGCCTGTTCGTGAACAGTGTGTTCATACACATCCATCAACTGCGTATGCACCAGCGCTTCCGACATCAACAGCTCGATGCTCGGCGCGGACGGCACCGGTCGGCTCGTCCCCGAAAAAATCGCGCCGGTTCGGTCGAACGGAAGGAGTGCTGATTTTACGGCCAGCGCACAAGGCGCAAACAACTCCGCCGTGTCATGGGGGATACGAGTTCGACTGAAGAGCACCATGGCAAACAGCTCTCCCGAGGGAAGCAACCCACCGAATCCCAGCACCGACTGGACATGAAATGGGAGGACAAATCCTTCCTGCCCGGGGATATAGGGACTTCCCACGGCCTCAGGAATGTGAAACACGTTATACGTTTTCTGCTCGGCAGCCAGCAGCAGCTCCGGATTCGGTCGCAGAACACAATTCACATCTACCCCGAGCTGGCTGATCAATTGCGAAATCATCGGGATGCTGGCGAGAATCTGTTCACTGGGGAGTGGAATGGCTTGATGCCCACACGACTGCTGCCTGCGGTTCCACTCAGGTTGATCGCCCGCAGTGCCTAACAACACCAGACACTTATGCGCCGGCGATTCCGGTACCGTGCCGAGCAACATTCGAGCCTGACTCTTCAGTTGGTCGTCTAACTTGCCGAATGGCTGGGTGATGAAGAGTCGTACGAGAGGACAGGCGTGTTGGGTCGTTCCTTGGAGAAGAAACCGGTCATACAGATAGCGAACCATTCGATTCGCCGTCTCCTCCATGCTTGCGGCACCGAGACCAAACTTGCGCAAGGTGGTCAAATTCTCTGTCAGTTCCGATAGTGTAAAGTTGGCTAAATCAAACATGGCCTTTCTCCCGAATGTTCAGACGATGATGGTTGTGCTGGGAAACCATTCTTTGCAACGACCGCGGACGTACCACGTCGAGACGCTGAGCCGGCCTCAATGACGCCAGCTCGATCGAACCCTGAGCAGGAGGGACATCAGTTCTGATTTCCAGGAGAAGGACGGGCCGTCGCCATCACGCTCCGCGAATCTACCAATAGATAGAACACGTAGTGTTATGTAGTACATATTGAGTATCATAAATCGATCACCGCCTTACGATGCCATTCTCCGTACAGGAAGTAAAGATTTCGATTAATTCTAAATCCAGCGTGCGCAACTGCCTACGCCATCCTCGAACCGTGGCACTCGTGGAGCGCCACGAGACGGCACATCACGCCGATGTAATGACTGCGCACACGACTTTCATCACACAGGCCGGCAGGCTGCGAAACAACTCTGCTGATGGGCCGGAACGTCGTGCGCCGACACGTCTAGCATCGTAGGCAAACATCCCCACCGGACGCTCACAATGAACAGCCGGTAAGGCTACAATCCGCTCGCCCCCTTGAGCCTCCGGATCTTGTTCGTTGTATGATACGACTCCCGATGCGACCGCCAGAGGCACCCCCTCTGCACCCGTCACGCACAAGGAGCCTGATTACTGCATGCGAATTTGGCCCGGGCATCCCTACCCTCTCGGTGCCACATGGGATGGCGAAGGGGTAAACTTCGCCCTGTTTTCAGAAAATGCGACGGCCGTGGAGCTCTGCTTGTTCAACAGCTCCTGCGCCACCGAAGACTCCCACCGGATCATGGTCGAGGAATGCACCAACCACGTCTGGCATGTGTACCTGCCCGAGGTTCGCCCTGGCCAACATTACGGCTATCGCATTCATGGTCCTTACGAACCGGAGGCCGGGCATCGGTTCAATCCCGCCAAACTGCTGCTGGATCCCTATGCGAAGGCCATAGCCGGCACAATGGATTGGACCGAGGCCTTGTACGGATACCAACTAGGCGCCTCTGAAGCGGATCTCTCACGCAACCACGACGACAGCGCCCGACATATGCCGAAATGCGTGGTCATCGACCAGGCCTTCACATGGGGCGGCGATCAATTGCTGCGGACGTCCTGGGATCGGACCGTGATCTACGAACTGCACGTGAAGGGCTTTACCGCCAAACACCCGGAGGTGCCTGCGAACTTGCGCGGCACCTATGCCGGACTTGCCACGCCGGTCGTGATCGAACATCTGCAAAATCTAGGTGTCACGGCCATTGAATTACTGCCGGTCCATCATTTCGTCCGCGACAAACATCTGATCGATCGTGGCCTCACCAACTACTGGGGCTATAACTCCATCGGATTTTTTGCGCCGGATAGTCAGTATGCCACCACCTCGGACCGGGCCCAGCACGTGTGGGAGTTCAAAACGATGGTGAAGGCGTTCCACAGCGCTGGCATCGAAGTCATTCTCGACGTAGTCTACAACCATACCGGCGAAGGCAGTCACTTGGGACCGACCTTGTCCTTTCGCGGCATCGACAACGCCTCCTACTATCGGCCCATGCCGGACCAGCCGCGTTATTATCTGGACTACACCGGCTGCGGCAACACGCTGAATGTGCGTCATCCGCGGGTGCTGCAACTGATTATGGACAGCCTGCGGTACTGGGTGCTGGAGATGCACGTGGACGGTTTTCGATTCGACCTGGCCTCCACGTTGGCCAGGGAGTTACACGACGTCGACCGGCTCAGCGCATTCTTCGACATCATCCACCAAGATCCGGTGCTCTCGCAGGTAAAATTGATCGCCGAGCCGTGGGATCTGGGTGAAGGCGGTTATCAAGTCGGCAACTTCCCTGCAGGCTGGGCCGAATGGAACGGCCGATATCGTGACACGATCCGACGCTATTGGAAAGGCGACGGAGGCCAGGTGGCGGAACTCGCCTATCGTCTCTCCGGCAGTAACGATCTCTACGAGGGCGACGGCCGGCGGCCCCACGCAAGCATCAATTTTGTGACCGCGCACGACGGCTTCACTCTGCACGATCTCGTTTCCTACAACGACAAGCATAACGAGGCCAACGGCGAGGACAACCACGACGGCACCGACGACAATTTGAGCTGGAACTGCGGGGTGGAAGGACCGACGACAAAACCGTCGCTCATCGCGCTGCGAGAACAGCAGCAACGCAACATGCTGGCCACCTTGCTCTTATCACAAGGCGTGCCGATGCTCTGCGGCGGCGATGAACTGGGACGGACTCAGCACGGCAACAACAACGCCTATTGCCAGGACAATGAGCTCAGCTGGGTCGAGTGGAAGTTAACCAAACATCAACAAACACTCGCGGCCTTCACCAAAGGCCTGATCCAACTGCGGCAGCAGCATCCCGTGTTTCGGCGCCGCCGTTTTTTTCAAGGCCGCCGCATCCGTGGCGCGGAGGTGAAGGATATTTCCTGGCTTCGCCCGGATGGGAAGGAGATGACGGATGAGGACTGGGCCCAGGGATATGTGCGCTGTCTCGGTGTCCGCCTGGCCGGTCACGCCATCGCGGAAAAAGACGCGAAAGGAAAAACCGTCGTAGACGACACCTTCCTGATATTGCTCAATGCACACCATGAACCACGGCCGTTTACGCTGCCCGCGCACAAGCCCGGGGTGCGGTGGCAACCGGTGCTCGACACGGCCATCGCACCGGGTCACGAAAAAACCGTCACGCTGTTAAAGGGAGGACTGCTCTACGATCTGGAGGGCCGCTCACTCGCCCTGCTTCGCCTGCACGAAAAGCATTTCTGAGTTCGCCTGACCAGCCGATTCGCGCGCCTTGTCCGGACCACAGCATCCGATGGCGGTCTTGCGCTACAGGGGATATTCCCAAACCACCCAGTAGGGCAGACAGGTGGGTACCAGCACAGCTCGAAGCCTCTACAGAATCCGTCGGAAGCCGTTCACACAGTCGGTCCAGCCAGGGCCGAGACCTGAAGAAGAAGGAGCGCACAGGTGAGCACGACGACGGCGGATGATCTCAACAGTCTGCTAGGCGGCCCTTGTCAGAGGGGTAAACAGGGCCACCGTTTCCTGCAATTGGTCCTGCGCCTCGTTTAATAAGACCGGCCGCTCGCTGACGTTGAATCGGGTCGACTGCAATGCGGCCGCATGAAACGACAGCTCCTTCGGAGCCACGGAGGGATGTAATTCATGGTGGTCGGCAACCACGCCGGCCAAATGCACGATCGAGGCATGCAGCGCATACTCGCCCGCCTCGCCAGGACACAGCTGATGGCGGATGGCCTGCTCGATTTGAGGCGGCATCCCCCAGGAATGAATCAGTTCCGCGCCCACTTCCGTAAAATCACAGCCGAAGTTGGATTGCTCGACCTCGGCAAGCGGGCTGCCCAGATTGTCGGCCTCGATGAGCGCCGATTGAGCGCGCTCCGGAATGGTCTGATACAACACCAGATGCCCGATGTCTCGCAGCAACCCCTCGATAAAGAACCGCTCACTGTCATCGATGCCGCAGGCCTTGGCAATCTTGCCGGCCATCAAGGCACAGAGGACACTCTTGCGCCAATAGGCGGACAGATCCATGATCTGCACCGTCATGCCACTGAAACTGCGGCCGATGGTGGTCGCCGTCACCAGATCGCGGATCGCCTGCATCCCGAGCAAATTCACCGCACGGGTCACCGTATCCACCTGCTTGGGCACCCCATACAGGGGGCTGTTCACAATCTTCAGCACACGGGCTGAAATGGCCGGATCCATCTTGAGCACCTTCGCCAAATCATCCATGGTCGAGTCCGGGTTATCCACAACATCGCGCACGCGATAGTAAATTTCAGGGAGGGTGAAGACGTTTGAGCAGGATTGGACGAGTTCTTGCGCCGATGCCATGATAGACGATCCTCCTTGGTACGCATCACACATGCGCCCTGTGCAGGGAGCCCCGGCTATCTTTATCGGTTGGAACCGGCCTTTCCTGAAGCGAGGGGGCGGAAGCGTGACGGGACCGGGAGCATTCCCCTCTGAGGCGCATTCGGCCCCACACTCAGAGCAGCGAAAGCCTCACGATAGCTGGGTTCGAGGTCGTATAGGCCTACAACGGGGCGTTCCCCGGCTTCCATTTGATACTGCAGCCGATGCTGGCTTGCTGATTGGGATTCACGGGCGTTTCGCCCAACACGGCATCGATCGCGGCACGGAGGTCTCGACCGGTCACCGGCCGGTGGTTGCCGGGGCGCGACTCGTCCAATCGGCCTCGATACACCAGCTGACGCTGCCGATCGAACAGGAAAGAATCCGGCGTGCAGGCAGCTCGATAGGCCTTCGCCACCTCCTGCGTGTCATCGCAGCAGAAGGGAAAGGTGAAGGCGAGCCGCTCGGCCATTTCCCTCAAACGACGAGGTGCATCGTCGGGGTACGAGTTCGGGTCGTTGCTGCTGATCGCAATTATCCCAAGCCCTGTCTTGTGATAGTCTCGCCCAATCCTGGCGATCTCCTGTTCCACATGTACCACATAGGGACAGTGGCGGCAGATGAACATCACCAACAAGGCAGATGAGCCGGTAAAGGAATGGAGCTCATAGACCTGGCCGCTGACCACATCGCGCAAGGTAAACGACGGCGCACTGGCGCCCAACGGCAGCATGAACGACTCGACGGCCATCTCCACCTCACCAGGCAAAACATCACAGGGGTTTGACTTCGTCTCCTCACCACCCGTTCACTCTACAAGCCTCGCGCCGTCGACTCAAGCGCGAGACCTCATTGACCTGCTTTTCACTCCCCGCGTATGCTGAGGCCAGACGTGCCCGCATCTTCAAGAAAGGCACCACGCCAAATCGATCCACAGCTCACGCTTCAAGAAAGAACCAGTTATGCAATTCGATGCCGCTCTGGCCGCACAAGATACACTCCAGGAATCAGAAACCGAGCTCGGTGCCGATTGGGACCAAGCCATTGAGCTCGAAAGTACTTTTTCTTCCAATGCCGGTTCCACCGCCCGCGAGGCGTACGAGCAATTGCTCGCGTTGGCCGGTCGCCACCCCAACGCCCATCGTTTCCAGGCCTTCTGCATTTACATCACCTGGCAACAGGTCACAGAGGAGACGATCGCTCGTCACTTTCAAACCGGCATGACACTCGCCGAGGCCTATCTCGCCTCACCTGAGGGCAAAGATCCGCGGCACCTCGCCTACGTCACTGAATTACTCGATTCCTTTCGCGCCGGCTTGGGCCTGGATGAAGAGGACGACATCGTGGTGGAATTTCGCAAAGACACGCCCAAGGGCGGCGACTAACCCAAGCCGTGCCACGCCACATGTGAAGCATGACGCGTTTCGAACACGAGGGTCGGGCAACGAAAGGCAACCGACGGTTCTAAGACATGGCTGAAAACGACAAACACCGCGCACGCATTTTTCTCCATCGTGGCGACCTCGTCCAGGCACGCGCCGCCTGGGAAGCGGCCGTCAAGGACGACCGGCTGACCGGAACTCCACGCGAGCTCTCGAACAGCCTCGGCAATCTCGGGAACACCTACGCTCTGGGCGGAGAACTGGAGAAAGCCGACGCCTGTTACAAAGAAGTGCTGTCGATCCAACGCGTCGAACAGGATCCACACGCCATCGCCCACACCCTCGTGAATCTCGGCAACCTGTATATCGGCGCTGATCGGCCTGAAAAGGCCCGTCCCTACTATCTCGAAGCGCTCGACCTGCTGAAACCCCTCAACGACCATCGGGCCCTCGGCATCCTCTACCACAACCTGGCCATGGAAGAGGCCCGGCAGCATCAATGGGATGAGTCCGTCCGGTTGTTCACACAAGCACTGGACTCCCACCGGGTAGTCGGCAACGAAGAGGGACTCGCCGGCACCTACAGTCAGCTGGGGAAGACCTTCCTGGACAGCGGCCGGACGGTCGAAGCCGAACGGTGCTTCAACAACGCCTCCGAACATTTCATCAAACTCGGGAATCCGACCGGCGAAGCGGCGGTGATCCGGGAATTGGCCGATCTCTACGAACAACGGCGGGACACCATCGCAGCCATCCGCTGCGTGGAGCGGCTGCACCATCTGGCGCTGGGAACCGGTCGTGCGCCCGCCGCCGCCGACCGCGAGCGCCTCGCGCGACTGCGCGCCGCCCGTAGCTGAACGAGTAACGGTGATGGTAGAATCCCGCCGCAGCAAGACAGTTCATTACGCTTCATAAGGAGCCTCATGGATATCAGCGCATTTCGCCAAATGGTCGAGAAGAACCCCAAAGGATTCCTGGGCCGCTATGGTCTGGGCAATAAGATTTTGCAAGAAGGCGGCAGCGCCGAAGAAGCGGCCGAACACCTCACCGTCGCTACTCAGCTGGACCCGACCCATGTTGCCTCGCATCTCGCCCTGGGCCGCGCCCTGGTGACGCTGGGCAAGAAGGAAGAGGCGAAACCCGTGTTGAAAGCAGGCATCGACGCCGCCGTCTCCGGCCGATCCAACGGTGGAGTGGATCTGGTGCCGGAGCTGCAACAACTGTTACGGACGCTCGGGTAAGCGTGGGAGGAACGATGAATCTTGACGCAGCCAGACAACGGATCGAGTCAGCGATCACACAATACGGCCAACATGCGGCCATGGCTATCGAACTGGTCATCAATGAAGTGCGCTCCGACATGGGCCGGGAAGCCGTGAACGAATTGATCGACGAGTTCGACCTCGAACTGATGTACAACATCGCCCCGATGGAATCCGACTTCTCGAACAGCTGAGCCGGGATGAAGAACTTCGAGGTCGTGTCGACAGAGTACGTCGTCAGCATCCCACTATGCCGCTGATCTGGTGTTCGATTTCCGGCCACGGCTTCGGGCACGCGGCGCAAGTAGTACCGGTGCTCAACGCATTGGGACGATTGGTGCCCAATCTCAGCGCCGTTCTTCGAACGACGGTACCCGCAGACTTCTTCGAACCTCGTCTCGACGTTCCCTGGCAACTCACGCATGCCCAGCAGGATGTCGGTTGTATCCAGGATGGCCCGCTGACCATTGATGTCGCCAGGACCTGGTCCGCCCATGCTGCGCTGCACACCGACTGGGACAACAAGATCGAGGCGGAAGCCGCACTCATCCGCGAGACTCGCCCCGACTGTGTGCTGTCGGACATCTCACACCTCGGCATCGCTGCGGGAGCAGCCGCAGGCCTCCCCACCATCGCCCTCTGCTCGCTGTCCTGGGATCTTGTCTTGGATCCATTCGTCGATCCCAATCAGCCGGAACACACCGCCATCCTCCAGCAGATCCGGGAGGCGTACGGGAGAGCCGACTGCTTCCTGCGCGTGGCGCCGGCGCTCGCGACGACTGCGTTTCCGAATGTCCGGGAGATCGGTCCCATCGCGGAACCGGCCGCTCCCCAAACCGCCATCCTCCGCACAGCCATCGGCGCGGAGGAATCGGAGCGGGTCGTGCTGGTTGGGTTCGGCGGCATTGCCCTACGACAGCTGCCCTTCGAGCAGATGGAGCTCATGCGCGGCTTTCGCTTTATTGTGGATGGCCCCGTGCCGGCCCACCTCACCCGTGTCCGGTCACTGGCCTCCCTGGGCCTGGCGTTTAAAGCAGTGATCGCGTCCGTAGATCTCATCCTGACCAAACCCGGCTACGGCACCATCGTCGAAGCCGTGGCCCTGGGCACCCCGGTCGTCTACGTTCGCCGATACAATTTCGCCGACGAGCCGCCTCTGCTGACCCACCTGCATCGATATGGTCGCGGGGCGGAGCTTTCACTGGTCGATTTTCGCCGTGGACAATGGGAAGCCGCCATCGAACAGGCCTTCGCACACCCCCTGTCCGAGACACCGCCTCCGCTTTCCGGCGCGCACGAAGCCGCGCAGTTCCTGACACACTACGTATGAACACGCGCTGATCGCCGACCGTCGTGTCGTGGCTGCACACGGTTCAATGTGAGCACGACACCCTCCTGACGGTTGTTTTGCTTCAATCGACCAATTCTCACATCCGATTAGTCGTTTTTCTCGGACAGTGTTATAGTGTGCCCTATTCTGATCTGGAGAATGGTGCCCGCGCCCAGGCCGACTGCATGGAAGCTGCCTCCCGACAAGCTGCATCGACGATCGATCCCAAACTCCTGGCCCGTGTCGCCAAGGGAGATCCACAGGCCTTCGAGCAACTGTACGATCAATCCAGCACCCTGCTCTTCACCCTGTCCTACCGCATTTTGAACGATCGTGATGAAGCCGCGGAGTTGCTCCAGGAAGTCTACCTGGAAGTGTGGCGAAAAATCGCGAAATACGATGTCGGCCGCGGCAGTCCGATCGCCTGGCTCGTGACCCTCACGCGAAGTCGTGCCATCGACCGGCTCCGCTCGCGAGCGTCACGCGGGCAACAGGCCGTGGCCGATTCGTTCGAACATCCTCTGGTCTCGGTCACCCCCGACGTCAGCCCGAACCCCTACGAAGCCCGGGAGGACACGGAACTAAGACAGCTCATGGCGAAAGCCATTCTCGATCTCCCGCTCCCGCAACAACAGGCCATTGAGATGGCCTTCTACCAAGGCCTGACCCATACAGACATCGCCGCCAAATTGAACCAGCCCTTGGGCACGGTGAAGACACGCATCAAACTGGCGATGACCAAGCTCCGCGCGTCGTTGCAACAGACATTGCCGCAGGGTGAGGGGGTATGACCCACGAGGAACTCGAAGAAGCGGTTCCCCTCTATGCGATCGGCGCCCTCGAACGCTCGGAGCGGCAAGCCATCGAAGCGCATTTACTGTCGGGGTGCGCAGCCTGCCATGCCGCGCTGAAGGACTATCAAACCGTGGCGTCCCAGCTGCCATTCGGACTCACACCGACGACACCGCCCAACACGCTCAAAGCCGAGATCATGATGGCGCCGGTGCCGATCCCCGGTGCGATAGAGGCGGATCAAGCCGCGCCACGATCGAGCCTGGAGCCGGGTGAATGGATGAACCATCTATTCCCGCCCATCGCCCCGGCTCGTTCCCTGCCGCTCCGTCTGGCGATGGGATTGGCCGCTGCCGTCATGGTTCTGGGAGGCGGGTATTTCGCCTGGCTCTCCTACACACAGACGACCGAGCGGGCGAGTGAAATCCGGCAACTGGAAGCAGCGGCACAACAAGAGACCGCCCGCGTCGCGGCGCTCCAGTCGGAGCTGCAACAGCGCGAACAGACTATCACCACCCTAAAAACGGGTATGGAACAACGGACGACAGAAATCGCGGATCTACGGGACCAGTTACTTCAACGGGAAGCGGAACTGGACGATGCGCATACCCAGCTGACGAAGAACGATTCTTCGCTCCAGCGGCTTGCCCGTCAAAGCGAGGAGTTCGTCGGGCTGTTCAAAAATCCAGCATCGAAAGTCGTCACGCTGGCCGGTTCAGAGATCGCGAAGTCAGCCGGTGCCTTTCTCCTATTCGACCCGGCAACCGAAAAGGCCTGGCTCTATGCCTATAATCTACCGGCCTTGCCGAGTGGCAAGGTGTATCAACTCTGGGCCATCGACGACAAGCCGGTGAGCCTGAGTGTGTTCGGACTCGATGCCGGCCTCAAGGCCCGCCGGTTCATCAAAAATCTGGCTGAGTTCCCACGAATGAAGAAATTCGCCGTCACCGTGGAGCCCGACGGCGGCCTCCCCGAGCCAACGGGTGCACTCTATTTGATCGGACAAAACTAACCGGCCACTGAATCGACCTGCGCCTGTCTCGCGTCGATGCCCTTTCAGGCAACAATCGTGTTAGCATACCGCCACGTGGCCGACGGCCGGATCCTCCTGCTCATCACCCGAATCGGCCTACGACACCATGCCCTCCCTCAATGATCTCGATATCAGCTTCATGCAGCAAGCCCTGACGCTCGCGCGTGCAGCCCCGCTCATCGGTGAAGTCCCGATCGCCGCACTGTTGGTACACGACGGCACCGTGATCGCGCACGCCCACAATCTCCGAGAAACCAGGCAAGACCCCACGGCCCATGCGGAAGTGCTGGTGATTCAGGACGCAGCTCGTCGGACAGGCAGCTGGCGGCTCATCGACACCACCCTCTATGTCACCCTGGAACCCTGCACCATGTGTATCGGCGCCATCGTGCTCGCGCGCATACCACGGCTCGTATTCGCTGCCACCGACCCCAAAGCCGGCGCCTGTGGATCCATCATGAATATTCCCCCTGAGCCGCAGTTGAACCACCGCGTGGAGGTCATCGGAGGGGTCTGTGCCGAGGAGAGTCAGACGCTCTTGCAGGAATTCTTTCGACAGCTAAGAAAAGACGCTGCCAGGAGAGAGACGGCCTAGCGAGGGAGAGACTGTCCCGAAGCAAACGTGCGTGTTTGCCAGGCATCCCCTTCAACGGCCAAGGCTCCCGATACATGATCGCCCAGCGAGAGAGACTGCACCTGCCAGTTCGTATCGAGAGCGCCGGAGTCGGCCACGCGGACCTGAGCGCGCGGCGACCGCCCGTCAAACAGGATTTCAAATCGATCCAATCCCAGCGACAGCCCAACCCCACGCCCTTTGAGATAGGCCTCCTTCGCCGTCCAGTATCGATAGAACAATCTCGACTGCGCATCACCCCGAGCCTGAGCAATCTGTTGTGATTCCCCTGCCGCAAAAAACCGCTCGGCAAGCTGAAGGGCGTCCACACCCGGCCTGCAGACCTCCACATCCACACCGACGGCCCGACCGGCCGCCACCGCCACCAACGCATACGCCCCTGAATGAGACAGACTGAACTGAATGTCCTGGGCGGCACAGGAATGACCGCTTAGAGCCGGCTTTCCATGTACTCCGGCTGAAAATTCGATCCGTGAGGCGGCTCCCCCGACATACCGGGCCAGAATCGTTCTCAGCAGACCATGCGAGGTGATGAACCGATGGCGATCCCGCTCGAAGGCAAACCGAGCCGCACGCGCCCGTTCCTCGATCGAGAGAAGCGAGGCCAGGGCTGGCCGGTCCCCCTCGTGCAGGACCAGATCGCAGAACCACACATGCACCTCCTGCCGACTGAGCGGTGCTGAGGGTGAGGAATCTGTAGAAAAAGTCTGCAACCCGGACATGATTCGAGTCAGACGATGGGTCGATGCTGCATTAGGCTGAGGTGCGAATCACCGGCTTTAACAGCGGAGCCGTTCGGCGCATGTCACCGGCAGTAGCCCCTTTCGGAGACTCCACGATCTTGCCTTCTTCCAGTTTTAACACGCGATCACCCACATGGAAATACCGGTCGTCGTGGGTCACCACGATAACGCCTTTCCCTCGCGCCCGCAACTCAGGCAACAGTTCCCCGTAGAAGACTTCCTTGTATTGAGGATCCTGATCAGCCGCCCACTCGTCGAACACATAAAAGGGTCGATCTTCCAACATGGCCGTGACTAACGCCAGGCGTTTTCGCTGCCCCTGCGACAGATTGATCGTGGAGTACTGGCCATCCTGGATCGTCACCTTGTGTTGAATCCGGAGTGTCTTCAACCAACCCTCCGCCTGGCGCTGAATCAAGGCCGGATCCAGTCCCAACAGTTTCTTAAAGAGATAGAAATCGGAAAACACCGCCGCAAAATGTTGCCGATACCAGTCCTGGGTTGCGGACACAATCATTTCGCCGTTGAGCGACACCGCTCCCTGTTGGGGAAGATACAACCCCGTCAGCACTTTCACAAAGGTCGATTTCCCGCTCCCATTTCCACCGATGATGAACACCAGTTCTCCGGTCTTGATCGTCACATCCAAGGGCCCGAGGCTGAACGACCGTTCATCCTCACCCTTGGAGTCGTACGAAAAGAGCGCCTTCGAAAACTCCAGCGTGTGTGTGCCAGGCGTGACCGGGCGTTCAGCCCCTCCCTCTCGACTGCCCTCATCCAACGCGAGCCCTAATGATTCGATCTTCTCCAGCGCCACCTGCCCACGACTCAAGGTCGGCACCATTCCAAGCAAACCCCACATGGGGCCGATCATATAAAGCATGGCGAAGGCATACCCCGTCAGAGACTCGCCGGCCAGGGAGAACATCCTCGGAAACAGAAGGAGAATCACGCCGATCAATCCGTAGAAGAGAACTTGCGTCCAGGAATCAGTGGTGAGGTACTGTTTCGTCGTCACCAGATTGTAATGGCGGAGCGCTTCGGCTGCCTGCCGGATATCCGAGTCGACGAACGTTTCACGACGTCCGCGATGCAACATCAACTCCTTCATCCCCTCCGTCAGGCTGCGAAAATGCTCAAAGAGGGCCCCTTTCGCATCACGCACCGCCAGCGACGACCGGAGCACCCGGTTATAGAGGTGCCGATATCCCAGCAACCCGAACACTGCCAAGAGAACCACGCCGAGAAACGCCTGCCAGGAGAGCCACGCGAGATACAGCGAGCAACCCGCCAGGATGGCGACATTGATCGCCAAACCAGGCAGGCCATTGACTGCCCAGGCCATGGCATTGGTGTCCTCTGTCAGAGTCGCCAAAATTTCATGCGCGCCGCGCCGTTCCAATGTGCGATAGGGAGCGCGGACCACTTTCCAGCAGAGATCCATCCCGAGGTTCAGGATCGTTTTCTGTGCGAAGGTGACGAGCAACAATTGAGAAAGGTAGTTCGACAGGACTTTCAGGACCGCCAACCCGATGAAGGCCAGCGCAAACTGCTCGGAGGTCGCCCCGGCTCCGTTGATGAGTTTATTGATGACGGCGAGCAACCCCACGCTCGAAAGGCCGGCCAGCAGACCGGTCAGCACCATCAACACCATCATGGTTCTGGCGCCGCGTAACAGGAACAGGAGGAACCGGTACATTTTTATCATGGTGAGGTGACTGCTGTTTCGCCCGCCTTAGGCGGCTTTAGAGGAAGGCCCTTTCCCCTGCTCATTCGACTTGTTGCGGAACACCGGCAAGGTATCCTCCCAGAACACCTTGAGCTGGTGCGCCAGCTCCTGCACGTGCGGCGCGACAAATAACCGCCCCGAATCTTCGGCCGGCAGATAGATCGTGCGGCTCATTCCCGTCGCAGCCTCGCCGAAAACCAACCGCGTATCCTCACTCGAATTCGTCAACGGGTGTTTGGAGGCGACCACGTTCAACACCTGCCCATGAAACGGTTTCAGATCATACCGCGCCACTGCGTGGAAGGTGGCGTAGGTCACTTGGTCCTTGTACAGAAACTCGTCGTGATGTTCGGCCGCGTCGGTATGGTGCATGAGGTTCCAGAGCCGTTTCAACTTCCCTCTCCAGAATGGCAGCCACTCACGGGCCGGCAGTCGTCGCATGAGGCGAAGGTACGTGGTGATCTTCATCCACACGAATAGGATCGGCCACAGCAAATAGGGCGGCCGACTCCAGTGGGTCAGGTAGGACCGCGGGTGCCAGGATTCCATGACCGTCAGAATCACCTGCTCTCCTTGCGCCGTGAGTTGTTGGGCGATCTCATACGCTGCCAGCCCGCCTGTGCACGTGCCACCGATGAGGTACGGTCCGTGTGGCTGCACCGACCGGATTTCCTCGATGTAGTGCGCGGCCATCTCCTCCACACGCATGAACGGTTTCTCTCTGCCATCGAGACCTCTGGCCTGCAGTCCATAAAACGGCTGGGCTTCCCCGAGCAGCCTGGCCAGGCGGGCAAAAACGAGCACATTCCCACCGACCCCTGGCACGGCAAAGAATGGAGGATTCTTCCCCTCGGGTTGAATAGCCACCAACGACCGCCAGCGCACCGTACAACCCTCATCGGCCAGGACAGCCGCCAACTGCTCGATCGTCGGCGCCTGGAAGAGCATCGCCATCGGCAGGCGGATGCCGACGGTCTGCTCGATGGCGCTGAACATTCGCAGCGCCAGCAACGAATATCCGCCCAGGGCGAAGAAATTGTCTCGCACGCCGATAGGCGCAATTCCCAGAACCTGCTCCCAGATCGCCACCAATTGCAATTCCACTCGTGTCCTAGGCTCAATCGCCTGAGCGCTATCATGCACCGGCTCCGCCGACGGTGCGGGTAAGGCACCACGATCCACCTTCCCGTTCGGTGTCAGGGGAAACGTCTCCAGCGGCACGATCGCGGCCGGCACCATGTAGTCCGGCACCATGTCCTTGAGGGCACGTCGCAGGGCCAGCGGATCGCAGCTGCGGCCCTCTCTCGCCAGCACATACCCCACCAGCCGTTTGTCGCCCGGCACATCTTCCCGCACGATGACGACCGCCTGCCTGACGGTCGGATCATCCGCCAGCAACGTTTCGATTTCTCCGAGTTCGATCCGGAATCCGCGCAGCTTGACCTGATAGTCGATTCGGCCGACATAGTCGAGCCGTCCGTCCGGCAACCACTTGACCTGGTCGCCCGTACGATACAGCCGCTCACCCGCATGGAATGGACTCGGGACAAAACGCTCGGCCGTCAACTGCGGCGCCCCTCGGTATCCGCGCGCCAACCCCATCCCGCCGATATACAATTCGCCCGGAATCCCTACCGGGACCGGCACTCGATTCAGATCCAACACGTAGACGTGGGTATTGGCAATAGGGCGTCCGAGAGAGATCGTGCGCTCGGCGGCACGCACTCGCTCCAACGTCGACCAAATCGTGGTCTCGGTCGGTCCATACACATTCCAGACCGAAGCCGCCCTGGTAAGGAGCTCCTGCGCCAACTCCCGGGACAAGGCTTCTCCTCCGCATAACACTTTCACAGAACGCCCGCCGCGCCATCCCGCCTGCAACACCATTCTCCACGTTGCCGGCGTCGCCTGCATGACCGTGACCGTCCCTCGATCCAGTTCGCGCTGCAGCCACACCCCCTCCATCGCCTCCTGACGGCTCGCGAGAATAATACGCGCCCCGACCAGCAGCGGAAGATAGAGCTCCAAACCGGCGATATCGAACGACAGCGGCGTGAGCGCCAACAGTACGTCCCGGCTGCCGATCCCCGGCTCCTGTTCCATGGAGCGGAGGAAATTCACCAGAGCACGATGTTCAATCTCCACCCCCTTCGGCTGTCCGGTCGATCCCGAAGTGAACAGGACATACACAAGATGATCCGGCCTGGCGAGGGGGACCGGATTATCCTCCGGATACCGCGCCAAGAACTCTGCCTCCTGATCCAGACACACGACACGAAGCTGATGCTGAGGAAGTCCGCCAAGGAGTGTCGAATCCGTGACCAGCACCGCCGCATGACTGGCTTCGATCATGGCCGCCAATCTGCGGATCGGTAATCCAGGAACCAAGGGCAGGTACGCGCCGCCGGCCTTCATGACCGCCAGAAGGCTGATCAGCAATTCGGGAGACCGTTCGAGAAACACCGGCACCACGACATCCGGCCCTACACCCTGTTCCCGCAAGTGGTGCGCCAGCCGATTCGCCCGACGATTCAATTCGGCATACGACAATTCAGTGCCTTCGAATACCACGGCGATCGCATCGGGATTGCGGCCCACCTGCGCTTCAAACAATTGCGGGAAGCAGAGGTCGCGCTCCACCGACCGCTCCGTCGCGTTCCATTCACGAAGCATGCGATGCTGTTCCTGCTCAGTGAGAATCGCCACACGTCCGATCTTCTCCTCAGGATGCTCCGCAATGGACTCCATGAATTGCCGATACTCTGCCAACCACCGCTCTGCCGAGGTGCGATCAAACAGGTCGGTATTGAACTCCAGATAGGCTTTTCGCGAAGCCAGCGGGTCAATGGAAAGACCAAGATCCAATTGAGCCGCGCCTCGGCTCACCTCATAGGGCGTCCATGAGAGCTGCTGAAATTCCGTCCTGGCAAAGGGCGTATTGGCAAAGTTAAATAGCACTTGCACCAGCGGCAACCCGCCCTGGCTCCGGTCTGGGCGCAACTCCTCGACAAGTTTTTCAAACGGAATGTCCTGATGCGCATAGGCATCGAGCGACAGGTCTCTGACCTTTCCCAGCAATTCACGAAAGGTCACCTCTCCCGTGACATCCGTCCGCAATACCAGCGTATTCACGAACGTGCCGATCAGATCCTCGATCTCCAGCCGATTCCGATTCGCAATCGGCGTGCCGATGACCAAGTCCCGCTGTTGCGTAAGGCGATGCAGAAGACCGAAGAATCCCGCCAGGAACACCATATACAACGTGACGCCTTCCCTCACACTGAGCTGCTTGAGGCGATTCACCAGGGACCAGGACAGATCGAGGGAAACCTGGTCTCCCTTGAACGAATGAATCGGCAACCGCGGACGATCGGCCGGCAGGGTCAGCACCGGCAAGTCGGCCAACTTGCGCTTCCAGTGCGCAAGTTGGTCTTCGAGGACGGGGCCAGTCAGCCACGTCCGTTGCCATTGCGCGAAATCGGCATATTGAATCGGGAGATCAGGCTGGATGGGGGCAGGCTTCCCCCCACAGAAGGTGTTGTAGCACTTCACGAGTTCACGCGCGATCACGCCATACGACCATTGGTCGGAAATGATGTGATGCGTGCTGACAACCAACACATGATCCTCTTCACCCAACTGAACCAGCAGAATGCGGAGCAAGGGACCCAGCTCGAGGTTGAATGGAGCACGTGCTTCGGCGGTTGCCAACTCCAACGCCCGCGCCTCACGCATCTCCCGAGGCAACCCCCGCAGATCTTCTTCGACCCAGTGCGGATCCAATGAGGCATGAATGATTTGCCGCGCCTGCCCATCCACCGTGGCGAAGGTCGTACGCAGCGAGTCGTGCCGGCGCACCAGCTCAGCCACACTCCAGCGTAAGGCCTCTCGGTTGAGCGGCCCATGCAAACGCACGCTGGCCGGAATATTGTACGCCGCACCGGTCGGCGATAACTGATAGAGGAACCACATCCGTTCCTGCGCAAACGACAGCGGTAACGGTCCCTCTCCTACCGCCTTGGTCAACCCCTGCCCACCACGGGTCTGTTGCTGCCATCCGCCCGCTTGAGCCTGCGCGATCACCTCTGCCAATGTCGCAATCGTCGGCCGTTCAAAGACTTGCCGCAGCGGCAGGACCACTCGAAACAGGGCTTGGACCCTCGACACCAGCTGCGTTGCCAACAGCGAATGGCCGCCCAGTTCAAAGAAGTTGTCATGGACCCCGACGTCCTTCACGTGAAGGATCTCCCCCCAAATGTCGGCCAACACTTGCTCGGTGGGACTCCGCGGCGCGAGAAACTCAGAGGTGAGATCGACTTTACTGGCGCGACTGTCCGTGGCGACTCGCAGCGCAGCCCGATCTACCTTTCCATTGACAGTCAATGGAAGCGACTCCATTTCGACAAAGGCGGACGGAATCATGTGTGCGGGAAGCTGGCCACGCAATTGTTCACGCAGTTGTACCAGTCCCAGCCGGTTCTGCGGACGCGGGACCATGAAGGCGACGATCCGCTTATCGCCCGGCTGATCCTCCCGTACCTCGACCACCGCACGTTCCAACTCCGGATGCCGATTCAGGACCGCTTCGATTTCCTCTAATTCAATTCGATACCCGCGAATCTTGACCTGGCGATCCACACGGCCGCGATAGTCCAGCTGCCCATCCGGTCGCCAGCGGACCACGTCACCGGTCCGGTACAGCCGGGCTCCCGTACGACCGGAAAACGGATCGGGGATAAACTTTGAATCAGTCAGCTCCGGTCGGCCACGATAACCTCGCGCCACCCCGATTCCGCCGACGTACAGTTCCCCGGCCACTCCGACCGGAACCGGTCGGCGATGCTGATCCAACACATAGACGGAGCAGCGGCGAATCACCCGGCCGATCGGAAGATCTCCACACACCTCACCCTGCAGGCCGAAGCCCGTGAGATCCGACCAGGTGACGGCGACCGTCGTTTCGGTCGGTCCATAGGTGTTCAACAATCGAACGGTGCGACCGACCAATGTCGCCCATCGCTGCACGATCTGGGGAAGCACACGTTCGCCACCGATGATCACCGTCCTCACCGATTCCGGAAAGACGAGCCCTTCGAGTTCCATGCGGGTGACAACTTCATGCCAGTAGGCCGTCGGAAGGTCCAATAGCGTCACGTGCCATTCGCGGCATCGATCCAAGAACCCCGACACCGAATCAAGCATCACCGGCGTGCGCAACACCAGCGTCGCACCGGTCGTCAGGCACGGGAAGATTTCTTCGGCGGCGGTATCAAAACTCATCGAGGCGAATTGCAGCACCCGGTCAGGTCCTGAGACACCGGCGATCTCGGTGATCGCGCGCACATAGTTGGCAATCGATCGATGCTCGATCAGTACCCCCTTAGGTCGGCCGGTCGAACCAGACGTGTAGATCACATACGCCAAATTGTCGGGACTATCCGTGCCCTCGATCACACTGTCCGGAAAACGGGCAATCTGGTCCCATTCGGAATCAAGGCAAATGGTGTGGGGATTCGTCGCGGGGAGCCGGCCCAGTTGATCCTGCTGCGTCACTAACACCTGAACCTGGCTGTCTCGCAGCATATAGTCCAACCGGTCAGTCGGATAGTCCGCATCCAGCGGCAAATAGGCCCCGCCAGATTTCAGAATGCCGAGCATGCCGACGATCAGGTTGAGCGAACGCTCCAGGCAGAGCCCAACCACGACACCAGGCGTGACCCCTCGCCGACGGAGATAGTGCGCGACTCGGTTCGCTCGCGCATCCAACTCTCGGTAAGTCAACAGTTGATCGCCCTGTTGAACCGCAATGGCGTCAGGCGTGCGCACCACCTGCGCTTCGATCAGGCGATGGAGGCAATGATCCGCTTCCATCACGTCCGGAGATTGTCCCCACATCACCACCGTCTCACGCAGCTCCGTCTCCGTCATGAGCGGCAGAGACCCGATTTTCGCGGCAGGCTCGTCGACGAGCCCTTCCAACACACGCACGAAATGCTGGTGCATCCGCGCCACCCGGTCAGGCGAAAACAGTTCTTCCTTGTATTCGAAGTAGCCGGTTACGCCTTGCTCCGATTCCGACAACTCGAGACAGAGGTCAAACTGCCCGCTCTGCTGGGGAATCACATAGGCCTCCCACTCCGGCAGGCGAGATTCCGCCAATGCGGAGGGCGATCGGCCCATCTGCCGGTCGAGCTCCGCCAACAACTTGAACTGTTGCAGCACGAACAGGATTTGCGCCACAGGCGCCCGCTGGCGGTCGCGCGCCGGCCGCAAGTCCGACACGAGCCGCGCATAGGGGTAGTCCTGGTGATCGAGTGCTTCGAGGATGCTGTGCTTAGTCTGCGCCAGAAGTTCGCGGCGGCTGGACTCGGCCTGAACCGATTCCCGCAGCACGAGCATATTCACAAAATCGCCGACGGTCTCGGAAAATCGAGACCGGCTTCGACCGAATACCGGCGTGACAATGGCGGTGTCTTCGACGCTGGTGTAGCGATACAACAGGGCTTGCAGCGCCGTCAGGCAGACGGCGTACAACGTCGTCCCTTCCGCCAGCGCCCACGCCTTCAGTCGCTCGGTCAATACCCGATCAATATGGACCGCCTGCCACGCATACCGGCTTGGCTCCACCGTCGTCGGGGGTCGATCGTAGAGCATGTCATAATTCGGTAGTTCACCCGCGAGGCGCGCCTTCCAATAAGAACCCAGCCGCCGACCTTCCTCGCCGTCCAACAGCCCCCGATGCCAGCGGACGAACTCCTGATAGGGAACCGGCGGGTAGTCGTCTCCGTCTGGGAGATCCTGAACGGTCCCCTCGCCGGAGGTGAAGTGCCGCTTGAGCTCATCCACCAGCTGGATCATCGACCAACCATCCACGGCAATATGGTGTGCGACCAACAGCAGCCACGCCTGGTGTTCGCCCGTAAATACAGCCGCCCTCCACAACGGGCCCTTCGTCAGGTCGAACGGAACCGCCGCAGCCTCCATGATTGCCTGCCGCAAGCGCACCCAATCCCATGTCGCACTATCCACGACGCTCCAGCTCAGAGGCAGCCGATTGTGGATTCGTTGAACCGGCTTATCGTCCTGCATCTCATAGGTCGTGCGAAGGGTCGCGTGCCGCTCACCAAGTCGATCAAGCGCCTGCCGCAACGCGGCTTGATTCATAGTCAAAGGCAGCGGCAGTAGAACGGACACGTTGGCGGCGGAACTCTCCGGCGCCAATTGACTGAGAAACCAGAGCGCGGCCTGATTCTCGGAGAGCTCGCCGACCGGCCTCTCCGAGAAATTCGAACCATCGGTAGGCATGGATTCCGTATATCCCCGGACCATGCCCTCTTCAATGGTTACGGCCAGATCACTAAGCGTCGCACCTCCCAGCAGACGCTGTAACGAGAGCGGCACATGGAAGGACTCCTCCACACGATGCGAGACTTCCGCAGCCATCAATGAATCGAGCCCCAACAGATGAATCGGACGGTCAGGGGTGATGGCCTCTCGGCTGCATCTGAGACGATCGGCAAGTATCCCCTGCACTGCCCGCTCAATCTGCTGCCGCCGTGCATCAGGCGAAAGTAGGCGCAGGTCTTCTAGCTTCACGACTGTTACTTGCGCCGGTAATAAGGACACCGATACGACACTCTTCCCGATGATGGAAAGTTGGCCGGCCAGAAATTGATCTCGGCAGGCCCGCCGTTGGACTTTTCCGCTCGACGTCTTCGGCAAGCTCCCGGCCTTGATGAAGATGATAGTGAACACGTGGAGGTCATGCTGCTCGGATACAGCCGAACGCATCGCGGCGACCAGCTCATCGATGGCCAAGGCCGCTCCCTGACGCTCAACTTCCTGCACGACCACCACGGCTTCTTCTCCAGCCTCTTGCACGGAGAAGACTGCCGCGCCCCCGCCACGAAACAGCCTGTGGCACTGCTCCACGGTTCGCTCAATATCCTGAGGATAGTGATTTCTGCCTCGAACGATGAGCAGATCCTTCAACCGTCCCGTGACAAACACTTCACCGTTACGGACGAATCCGAGATCGCCGGTTCTGAGGAACGGCCCTTCCCCTGTATCACGAAGCGTTGCGCCGAACGTGCGCGCGGTTTCTTCCGGATTGTTCCAATATCCCTGCGTGGCGCTGGCGCCGGCCAACCAGATTTCGCCGACCTGCTGCGCCGCACAGCGAGACAAGGTGTCCGGATGAACGATGACCACCCTCGTATCTCCCACCGGAACACCGCAGCCGACGACCTGCCGTTTCGGAGCCATACCCGCCTGGGCCTCGGACACCAGTCCTCGCTCCAATGCCGTCGGGTCAAGCGCCTCTACGGTTGGTGCCACACCTTCTCGCTTCAACGAGATCAAGAGCGTGTACTCCGCCATCCCGTATGCAGGGAAAAATGCCTCGCGTCGGAACCCGGACGGGGCAAACGCGTCCACAAATCGCTCGATGGTATCGTGAGCGATCGGTTCCGCCCCGCAACTCGCCACCTGCCAACCGGAGAGATCCAACCGTGAACGATCCTCGAGAGCGATGGCCTCCACACAGCGACGATAGGCAAAGTTGGGCGCGCCGCTATGCGTCACCTGATATCGTTGAATCGCTTCAAGCCATCGAAGGGGGCGCTTCAGGAACGTGAGCGGTGACATGAGATACGAGGGGCGACCGATCCAGGCGGGCTGAATAATTCCCTTCACCAAACCGTAATCGTGGAAATGCGGCATCCAGGACAGCGTGACAGAATGGGCATCGTAGCAGCCGGCTTCGGTAATGCACCGACTCTGCGCGGTCAGGTTTCCGTGGCCGACCATGACGCCTTTGGGAGCGGCGGTCGATCCGGACGTATATTGCAGATAGGCTAGCGTAGAAACGAGCGGTTGCGTCGATGTCCATTGAGCCGTCGAGTCCAGAGTGGCAGCATCACACACCAGCCACTGTTCCGACGGAATCGCAAGCTCTTGGGCCCGAACCAGTTCTAGAATCTGGGTGGTGCTCAAGGCTCCGGCCACACCGGCATCCTCGGCAATACGTCGAACGCGCGCGACACCGATCCTTGGGCGAAAAGCATCCGGCGGAGGCACCGGCACGGCAACTAACCCCGCATACAACGCTCCCCAAAAGGATTGAACGAATTCAAGCCCGGGCGGATACACCAGCAGCAGGCGGTCTCCCGACGCGAATCTGGACTGCAGATAACCGGCAATCGAGCGGGCTTTGGTATCGAGATCTTTATAGGTCAGGACGGCATCGGGACTGATCCCATCGCGTAGGAAGACGTATGCTGCTTGGTCGGGCTGGTGTTCGGCCCGCCAACGTAGGATATCGAGAAGAGTCTCGCCGGGAGGAATGCTTACAGGCGGATGTCTGACCACAGAATGCTCAACCCCAGTGAGACGAGAAGCACCAAGAGGTCATGGGTCGTAGACTGATGATGAAACCGCGAAACACTCTGATCACATCACTGTCTCCGGCCGGTCTCAGATACCAGGTGAGTCTACGGCGGAATGTATACATTACAAAACAGAATCACCTTTTCCTCAATCGTGAGATACCCGTAGTGGCGGGAGAAAGTCTCTTCCAAGCATATGATTTCGTTTGAATCTGGAGTGCGACCAAGGTAAGCTGCACCTCTTCGTCGGCCATGGAGCGGAGAGGTGCGAGAGCGGCCGAATCGGACGGTCTCGAAAACCGTTGTCCTGAAAGGGACCGTGGGTTCGAATCCCACCCTCTCCGCCACACGCCATAGAACATCCTAGAACACCCACTCCTCTGCCTATTTCCCTTCTGTCTCAACGACTTATGAATTCCTTACCTACCGAGGCAAGGGACTCCCCCGCGTCTAGTGGTCTGTCAGACTCCGATGGTCCAAGCTACTCTCTGGCCCACACAGGAGGGCTGCATGTTTGAACAAACGGAAGCTGCGGTGGTGATGACGCTGTTGGCGCTGGGGGGAATTGCGTTGATGGCGGATGAGTCGATCGGAACGACGTGCATGCAGATGGTGAAATGGATTCGTACTCGTGGCAGGCGTTAACCGGCTCGTTTCTTCAACTCCCTCCGCAATTCGACCATCGCCAGGGTATCGCGTTCGCAGTACCGCAGAAGTGCCTCTTCGATCTGCGCCTTCTCGATCCAATCACTGACCGTGAAGATCATGCGGGCATATTCACAGGCTGCCACTCCCCCATCCCCGATAGCTAAATCGGCATAATTCAACGACGGCACCACGGCCGGCAGCACGGACTTGATCGAGTAGCTCCCCTCGAAACCTGGATGGTAGTAGTGATCCCTGATGACAATGTGCAGGTCCCACAATCTCGCGATCACCCGCTTCAGGTCCTTTCGCAGTGATGGAAAATCTTCCGCCAACCGCTCCAACACTGAGCGTTCATAACTCGAATACACACAGATACTACCCGCCGATCCCAACGACTCCAATAATGTGACGGTCAGTTCTTCACGCGGATCACGCCCGTCGCGGCAGAGATACTCGCCATGCGTGAGCGTCCCATCGAGGTATTCGATGTGGTTGGACCATTGAGTGGGAATCACCTGATAGGGCCGGGTCCCTACGAATTTGGGCACCGCCGGCATGAATGTCTCGAAATCCAAATGATGCACGGGATACTCGATCTGCTCCAGCGCCGACCGCAAACCCTCGCCAATCCATTCCCGATTGTCCCTTACACGTCGCTGAACCGGCGTCAACGTCACGTGGTCGGGAATGTCGTCGATAGTCTCCACACCCAACTCGCGCAGCTGAACGACCGTCTTGCTGCTCCCGGGCAAATGATAAATCCAGCGAGGCGGCTTCGTCTCTGTGCAATGCGCCCAGAAGGGACATTCATAGGGGCTGTGACAATGTTCATCCGGGGGAATGGCCGGCGCCGACATCTCGCTCAACGCAGCGTGCATCGAGGCCAGACGTGCAGACACGTCCGGCAAGCGCGGACGTATCGTGTCGTTCAGGGAACGGATGCTGAATAATTGGCCCAGGTCGAGTTCCACGCCGTCAAACACATACTGTGTATTCACATGCATGAGACAGATGTCGTCGAGCACCAGACCGGCCCCTTCGAGGACGTAACTCTGGATCGTCAAATCCTCCACGTGGGTCGCCTTCAGTTTGGTGGAAGATTTCACTTCCACCAGCCGCCAGGTGGATTGCCCGGACTCGTTCACTCCGACGCGCTCCAGGACATCGACACGGATCAAGACCTGGTCGAACTGAAACGCGCCTTCGAAGATGGCCGGCACCGTCGAATCCTGGAGCAGCTCCGCCGTCTGCGCCAGAGCCTCCTGCGATTGACGGTACCCGGCCGTGACGAGGCGCCCGCCGGGAAATCGCCGGCGGGCCAGTTCGCCGAGGTCCGTCCCCATGTCGAGAATGGCCTGCGTGGCCGCATCCGGCTTCGTGGCCAGCGCCGGAGCGTGGATTTCCAAATACAGCCGCTTGTGACACTGCAGCCCCGACAGATATCGTGATTTTGACAGCCGATAAGAGGAACGAGCGGCCGGTTCGGGCGTGATCAACATGGATGTTTCCAGGCTACCGAAGCAGTACTCCTCTTGTCCAGTCCCCGGAGAAGGACCTCCTCGCCCGCAACCGAGTTCTGATAGGATGACGCCCCATGGCCAACGGCGTCGCACAAATCAGACGATCAGTCATGACCCTCGCGCTCCCGGTCACGGTCAGCAGCCTGCTGCAACGAACCGAGGGCATTGTCGCGGTCTTTCTCGTGGGAGGGTTGGGCGCGATTTCCATCGCCGCCGTCGGGTTAGGACAACTGCTTGCCTTCATCGCGACGACGCTCGTCTCGGGCCTCTCGGTCGGAACCAACGTCATCATCGCGCAACAGTGGGGCGCCCGCCGGTATGACGAAGCCGGCCAGGCTGCCCGGCATTTTCTCGGCTTGTCGGTGTTGGTATCCTTCGGCCTGGCTCTGCTCGGCCTCTCGGCGAACTGGCTCATCATGCAGCTTCTCGGTGCCCAGCCGGAGGTCATTGCCCTCGCACTGCCCTATTCAAACCTGATCTTCCTGGTCATCCCCTTCACCGTGCTTCTCGCGGTGCTCTCGTCGATTCTCCAGGGCACCGGTGACACCAAGACACCGATGTACGCCATGATCCTGGTCAATGTGTTGCACATCGCCATTGCCTATCCGCTGATCTATGGTCGATGGGGACTCCCCGCATTCGGCATCAAGGGCGCTGCCGTGGCCGTGGGGATTGCAGAGGCAACGGGAGCGGTCTATCTCCTTGCCCGCTGCCGAACAATTCTCAAACCGTCGAACCGACTCAGATGGGATCTGATCCGCACCATGTGGCAGGTAGGCGCGCCGGTATCGGGCGAACGGATCGTGCAACAGGCCGGCATTCTGCTCTACACCAAAATCGTGTTGCTCTACGGCACGGTCTCCTACGCGGCGCACCAGGTCGGACTCTCGATCGAATCGCTCTCATTCCTACCGGGTTATGGCTTTGCCATCGCCGCCGCGACGATGGTCGGACAAAGTATCGGCGCCGGCAAATACACCAGGGCCAAGCTCGAAAACTGGGAAGCGAACCGGTTGGCCACCTTCATCATGTCCCTCATGGGCCTCGTTTTTTTCTTTTTTCCCTACGCCCTGCTGCGCGCCTTCACCAGCGATGAAGCAGTCATCGAGCTAGGTACCGTGTTTCTCAAGATCGTGGCATTGCTGCAAGTGCCGTTGGCCCTGACCATGGTGTTGGCCGGTTCATTACGCGGCGCGGGCGACACACGATTCATCATGATTGCCACGATGATCGGGATGTGGGGCGTACGCATTCCCCTCGCGCTTGTCGCAGGTTACTGGCTCACGATGGGGGTCGTCTACGTGTGGCTGGCGATGATCGCAGACTGGACCCTGCGCATGGCGCTCATGCTCTGGCGGTATCGGTCGGAGCGTTGGAAATCAATCCGGGTGCTCCGTTCCTCGACGACGTAGCCCGCTTAACGCTGGCCTTCGGTCGAACATTCCGGAGGCCTGACAGACGGCCGCGTATCCTTGCCCGATCCGGCCCGCACTTCGATCCGCCCGACGCCTTTCACATTGGCGCACAGATCACCCAACCCCGGCGTCACCAATCGGTAGGGACCACCCTTGCCGTCCGGCAGCGGCTGGCCGTCGAGTTCATACAGCAACAAGCCGAAATCCTGCGCCTGCTGCAGGGTGAGCGTCGCCGCATATTTGCCATCGACGGAATGAAACGTGACATGGTCGGCATCGACCGCGAGGGCTGGAATATCCAACAGGCCTTTGACGCGAATCGCCCGGCCCCGCATCGACGGCATCAGCTGACTGATATCTTCGACATGTTGTTCCTGGGGAAGTTGCGTCAGCGCCGTGCGCGTCAGGGAAACCGGTTGGACGACCGCGCCGTCGATCCGGACGACGCCTGGACCCGACGGTTCCCGCTCCGTGATGGCTTTCACCATCGCCGTTAACGCCTCGTTGACCGGTGTAGGAATGCCCAACTCCCGCCCCGTACGGACAATGTAGCCGTTCAGATAATCGATCTCCGTCGGGCGTTTCGCTTTCCAGTCATCGTACATCGAGGTATGGATGTCACGCAGTTCCTGGGTCCACTTCACCACCTTCTCGGCCATGTCCGGCGCCAAAGGCACCTTCACCGCCGCCGACACCGCCATCACTTCGCCCACGATCTGCCGGATCACACCCGCCATCTCCGGGTGATCCAGCGCCTTCGCCACCTTGTCGTCGATCACCACCGTGAGGGGATTAAAGACACAGTTCCAGCACATCTTTTCCCATTTGCTCTTCCGAATATCGTCGCTGAGCTGGCAGGGGAGGCCCGCCTGTTTGAAAATCTCCGCGATCTGCAACACACGGTCGCTCTTGTGACCCATGAGTTCGCCGATGGCCACGCCGCCCCGCTTGTAATGCTCGATGACGCCAGGTTCAACGATCTTCGAATAGATGAATGCCACGCCGCCGACCACACAATCACGGTGCACCCGGGCAATGATGCGATCCTCCGTATCGATACCGTTCTGAAGCGTGAGAATGACCGTACGGTCGGTCATCACCGGCTCCAGCTGCGCCATCACCTCGTCGAGGTCGTAGGCCTTCACGGCAAGAATAATGAGGTCGGGCTGCGCCAGCTGTCGCGGATCGGAGGCCGCCGGCGGATGCACGGTAAAATTACCCTTGGCGCTCTTGATCATCAAGCCATGGCGCTTCACGGCCTCCAGGGTGCGGGGGCGGAGCAGAAACGAGACGTTCGGATTATTGTTCGCGAGATGCGCCCCGAAGAAACCGCCGACGGAACCGGCCCCGACTACCATGATCTGCTTCATGAAATCCCTCACTCGTTGCGTTCGAAAAGACGGTACTATAGCATGTGGCCGCGCGCCTGAAACAGTGATCGCACCTCGCAATGAGGCCTATGGGAACCGGATCCACGCTCGGTTTAATTCGACACAAGCTGGCCTCGGCACGGTCGGTGACCGTGCTCACCGGCGCCGGGATCTCCGCCGACAGCGGGGTACCGACCTTTCGCGGAGCCGACGGACTCTGGCGAAATTTTCGACCGGAGGAGCTCGCAACCCCCGAGGCCTTCGCGCGTGATCCTCGCCTGGTATGGGAATGGTACAACTGGAGGCGTGAACTCATCGCGACCAAACGGCCTAATCCAGCGCACGAAGCTGTGGCTCAGATGGAGCAACGGTTCGAGCGGTTTTGGCTCATCACGCAAAATGTGGACGGATTGCACCGCGACGCCGGCTCACGCCGGTTATCCGAGATTCACGGTAACATCTGGATGGTGCGTTGCACACAGTGCCGGCGCGTGACTGACAATCGCGACGTGCCGATTACGATTCTGCCCCTGTGCGGCAGCTGTAACGGTCTGCTCCGCCCGCACATCGTCTGGTTTGGCGAATCACTCGCCGCGCAGGATCTCGAGGCCAGCGAGGCCGCGCTGCAATCCAGTGACTTGTGCCTGATTATCGGCACCTCCGGCCTGGTGTATCCGGCTGCAGGTTTTGGTTCGATTGCAAAACAGGCGGGCGCGTTTGTCGCGGAAATCAATCTCGACTCCACCGCGCAATCGGGCATTGTCGATGCGGCGCTCCAGGGACGCGCCAAAGACATCGTGCCGTTGTTATTGCAGGCGTAAGAGTAGCGGCAGCAATTCGTTGAGGGTGGAGATCGTCGTCCCGCTCGAGGGATGCGCGACCTCCCCTCGCGCCAGTAACACCCCCGTCAGTCCGACACCCTGCGCCCCCTTCACATCATCACGCTCACTATCCCCGACATGCAGCGCCTCCTCCGGATCGACCGCATGTTTCTCCAACGCGTGCTGAAAGATACGTGCGGATGGTTTGGCCGCATGCGCTAAACTCGAAATGGTGACCGTATCGAATAGATCGGCAATCCCTAAGCCACGCAGCACGGTAAACAACCGCGAGTCGAAGTTCGAAATGATGCCCAGCTCGAATCCCTGTCCCTTCAGAGTCTTGAGCACATCAACCGTCTCGGGGAAGAGACGCCAGGACTCCGGTTGCTCAAACCGCGCGAACACCTCTTCAAAAAACTCGTCGAAGGCCTCAAACATGCCCACGCGATAAAACACATTGTGCACGATGTCGAACCACCACAACCGCTCAGACTGTTTGATCGCGGCCGGTTCCGTCGCGGCGAACACCGGCGGCGGGGCGTCACGGAACGAACGGGCGAACGCAGATTTAATCGCGACCAATGAGTCGGGAGTTTTCCTGAAGCCATGTTGTTCCGCATGCTGCAGGTAAATTTCAGCCACGGACCCGTGAATATGGAACAGGGTATCGGCCGCATCGAAAAAGACGACTTGAATTCGGCTCTGCGTCATGGTGTGTACTCACTCCTCTGCTCGACCATCCTGACGGCGAGTAGGCCATCCGGCAAGCCGGCCGGATTCTACAGGATGGCACAGAGCACCGCCAGCCTCCAGTGCATCTCCCGTGGCGCAGCCAATGCCCCCGAGCAGACGGCTAATTTCGGCGTTTCCTTTGACAGGGTGCAAGGCCTTTGTTAGCTTCGGCTGAGTTACACACAAGAGGTACCGAGATGGGGTCCACGGTGTTTGTCGTCGATAGCAACCCCGACGTGCGTCGCATGGTGGAGCAACTCTCCCCCCCCGACGGCTATACCCTCGTGGGGTTTTCGGACGGCCCCTCTGCGCTCGACGCGGCTCGCGTCTCCAGTCCCGCACTGATTCTCGCCGACATTCATCTCGAGAAAATGACATTTTCCGGCTTCTGCAATGCGATCAGCCGGCAAGACCATTTAGCGGAAACGCTCATCGTCTCCCTTGTGGATGCAACCGACCGCTTCGACGAGGACAAATTGCGTTCGCTCGGAGTTCGGGCCGTCCTGAAGAAACCGTTTCAGAGCGAGCAATTGCTCTGCACCATCAATGGCATCCTCCGCGCCCCTATCGAGAAGCCGAGTACCGTAAAACCGACCAAAACACGGACGTGGCCCCCGGTCTCCACGGGAACGGACGATGGAGACGACGAATCGCCGGACGATGCGTCCCTCGATATGGAGAAGGAGCATACCCCCATGTCCTCAGCACCAACCCACGCGGCTGCGAAGGCCACATCATCGCCGACCTCAAGCGGGTCGAGCGGGGAGGCCTTAATGAAGGGGTTGTTCGATCACCTGTTGCACTCAGTCACAGAGCAGGCCGACCGGAAAATCAGCGAGCTACTTCCCTCGGCCATGGCCAAGGAAGTTGCGGGACAGGTGGGTCTTGCCGTAGGCAGGGCCGTCCAATCAGAAGTGGCAAAACAACTCACGGAAGCACTCGCACCGGAACGCCTGCAGGCTGCCATGCGCGAGTTGATTCAAGAGGAACTCACACGCCAGGCCCAGACACAACTTGCCGGCGTCGAGACTGCGGTGCGCCAGGCCGTCACGGAGTTGGCCCCTGCGCTTCTGGAGCAGTCAGCCCCCAAAAACCTGGGCGACCTCACGGAAGCCGGCGTGAAGCAACACCTGCCGGAGGCCTTGAAAGCACACCTGGGAATGATCGACCAGCTGGTGAAAAAGGAAGTCGCGCAAGTGGCCGCGAACTGCGCGCGAGAGGCAGCCGATGAAATTGTGCACGAATTGGCAAAAGATCCGATCCAGCAGGCGGTGCAGCGGATCGTTCCAGACGTGGCGGAAACTCAGATACGAGCGGAGATCAAACGACTGAGCTCGCCCGATTAACGTCCCGTTCGCCTATCCTCGCTTGACCTTCTTGGCCGCCGCACGGCGGGTCTTGACCAATCCCTTCATACGCTCCACGTTCTTCCGGTGCTTCTTGCGAGTCTTGCGATCCTTCTCTCGTCCCCTCGGCATAATCTCTCCTTCAACGGTGATGGGCTCTCAAACCGGCGATCTCGATCAACCGGCTGAACCGCCGGATGTATATCACAGGGCTTCAGTCCGCTACAACCTTTAGAACGATCCCGGACGCGCGTCCATTACCTTGTGAGCCCACACGGCACGTGTTAAGATGCGCCCGCGTCGCGCCCCTGGCGCATGAAGACAGCTGGAACCACGCAGAATATTTCCGCAGGATACTCAAAATGGCCGTCCTCATAGTCCATCTTTCATGAAACACCTCTCGTCCCCCGGTACAGCACGGTGGCCGTCCTTGACGGGAGACGCGGCACGCTCCATGGCTGTCGAGAGCTAGACTGGCCGGCTTTTTCAGCATCCTGGTAACACCATGTCCACACCACAACTCGACAAAACCTACAGCCCGCACGCCGTCGAAGACCGCTGGTACCAGCGCTGGATCGACGCCGGCCTGTTTCATGCCGACCCGGCCCATTCCGGGCAACCCTACTCGATGGTGATCCCTCCCCCGAACGTCACGGGATCGCTGCACGTCGGCCATGCGCTGAACAATACCCTGCAGGACATTCTGATTCGTTGGCGCCGCATGCAGGGCTACAATGTGCTCTGGATGCCCGGCACGGACCACGCGGGAATTGCCACCCAGAACGTGGTGGAACGGCAGCTCCAGACCGAAGGCACCACGCGGGAAGCACTCGGACGCGAAGAGTTTCTCAAACGGGTGTGGCAGTGGAAAGAAAAATCCGGCGGCACGATTATCTCCCAGCTCAAACGGCTTGGCGCCTCCTGCGATTGGGAGCGTGAACGCTTCACGATGGACGAGGGACTCTCGGAAGCCGTCCGCGAGGTTTTCGTGCGCCTGCATGCAGATGGGTTGCTCTATCGCGGCGAGCGCCTGATCAACTGGTGCCCACGCTGCCTGACGGCCCTGTCCGACATCGAAGTCGAACATGAAGAGATCACCGGCAAACTTTATACGATTCGTTATGCCCTGGTTGACGATCCCACTCAGGTGCTGTTTGTGGCGACGACACGACCTGAAACGCTGTTCGGTGACACGGCGGTGGCCGTGCACCCGGAGGATGAACGCTATCGTCACCTCATCGGCAAACAGATTCAGCTCCCCCTGACGACACGCGCGATTCCAATCGTCGGGGACTCGATCCTGGTCGACCGTGAATTCGGCACCGGCGCCGTCAAGATCACACCCGCCCATGACTTCAATGACTTTGAAGCAGGAGAACGCCATGGGCTCCGGCGCATCAAAATCCTGGACATCCATGCCAACCTTCGCTTGGAAGGCTCCCTGGCGGAGGCTGGAGTGGCGCAGGCCGTCGAGGGCCTTCCCGTTGCCAAGGCCAGACCGAAGATCGAACAACTGCTGACGGATCAGGGCTTGTTGGAAAAATCCGAGCCCCACAAAATGGCGCTCGGCAAATGCTACCGCTGCAAGACGGTTGTCGAACCCCTGTTGTCGGATCAATGGTTCGTCAAGATCAAGCCGCTCGCTGAGCCGGCGATTCAGGCGGTCGAGGATGGTCGGGTGAGGATCATTCCCGAGGCCTGGAAAAACAACTATCTCGGCTGGATGCGAGACATCAAAGACTGGTGCGTCTCCCGGCAAATCTGGTGGGGCCATCAGATTCCAGCCTGGTACTGCGAAACCTGTTACGGAAGCCCGTTTCTGCGCCGCTCCTCAGACGGGGCACCGCTGATTCCATCGGATGCAGCCGTCATCGTGGCAAAGACCACACCGACCACCTGTCCGAAGGGCCACTCGGGCGCATTGGTGCAAGACCCCGACGTGCTCGACACCTGGTTCTCCTCCGCCCTCTGGCCCTTTTCCACCTTGGGATGGCCGAAGCAGACGCCGGAGTTGAAAACCTTCTACCCGACATCCACCCTGGTCACCGGCCTCGACATTCTGTTTTTCTGGGTCGCGCGCATGATCATGATGGGCCTGAAGTTCATGGGCGAAGTGCCCTTCCGTGACGTGTATATCCATGCCCTGGTCCGCGATGCCGAAGGCCAGAAGATGAGTAAGTCCAAGGGCAACGTCATCGATCCCTTGCATGTGATGGAACAGTTCGGAACCGACGCCTTGCGTTTCACCATGGCCGCAATGGCTTCGCCGGGACGCGACGTCAAGCTGGCGGAAGAGCGAATCGAGGGTTACCGGAACTTCACGAACAAAATCTGGAACGCGGCCCGGTTCCTCCTCATGCACCTGGACGGCGAACGGGTTGAGGTTCCGCCGGCGCAGCGGTCGTTTCCCGACCGATGGATTCTGAGTCGCCTGAACGCCACCATCGGCACCGTCACGCAGGAATTGGAACAGTATCGATTCGACCGCGCATCGAGCGCCGTGTATCAATTCATCTGGCATGAGTACTGCGACAAGTACATTGAGATGATCAAGCCGGCGCTCAAGGATCAGGCGTCCGAACAAGCCAAGACTACGCGTCAGACCCTCGCTGAGACCTTCGAGACCATGATGCGATTGTTACATCCCTTCATGCCGTTTATTTCGGAAGAGATCTGGCAAACCCTGCCCCACGAAGGTGCCAGCATCGTCCGGCAACCCTACCCGACTGTCCGCGCCGACTGGGCTTCCCAAGAAGCCGAGCAGGAGTTCGCCCTGCTGGAGGAGTGCCGAGCCCTGATGAACCAGGAACGCGCGATCCTGAATTATCCCGCCGGCAAACGTCTCCCTTTCAAAGTGCACGGGAAGACGGACCAAGCCGCGGCAACCTTCCAGAAACATCGCGAACTGATCGAGTACATGGAAAACGTCGAGGATCTGTTTGTCGGAAGCACCTCGGACGTCACGGCTCCTCACCTGCTGACCCTGACGAGCGGCTCGGCCGAAGTCGGCACATCAATGGAGGGCGCCGATCTCCAGAAGGCCAAGGACAATGTGCTCAAGCAGATCGCGCTGCTTCAAAAAGAGGTGGCACGCACGCAGCAGAAACTGGGCAATCCCGATTTCGTGGCCAAGGCGCCGCCGGACGTCCTGACCGATCACCATGATCGACTGGCGCGTGAATCCCGCATGATCCAATTGTTTGAACAGGCGCTCCACCAGATCATCAGCGAGCAGAAACAAAATCAAGGCGCTTAACCAACAGACCATCCGCAACGCGGTCCAGCTGGCCCTCGACGAAGATCTCGCCCACGGCGACGTCACCACGAGCGCACTGTTTCCCCGCGCGATTCAGGCCCAGGCCGCCATCGTGGCGCACCAGCCTATGACCGTTGCCGGAGTCGCCGTCGCGCAGGAAGTCTTCCTCGCGGTGGACCGCTCGTTGCGCATCATCAAGACCATCAAAGACGGGACCACCGTCAAGTCGGACACGGAGGTCATCGTTGTACGAGGCGATGTACGGTCGTTGTTGACGGCGGAACGCGTGGCCGTCAATTTCCTCCAACATCTTTCTGGTATCGCCACGCTGACCGCGAAGTTTTGCGCTGCAGTCCGAAATACAGCGACCGCCATTCTCGATACCAGGAAGACCACACCGGGCCTGCGGGCGCTCGAAAAATGGGCGGTGCATTTAGGCGGTGGAAGAAACCATCGCTTCTCTTTGGGCGACGGCATCCTGATCAAAGACAATCATCTCGCCGTGTTGCGCTCCGCCGGCATCGACGTGGCCGAGGCCTGCCGGTTGGCACGCGCCCAAGCTCCGCACGGCCTTCGCATCGAGGTGGAAGCCAAGACGTTACAGGAAGTGAAAGAAGCGCTCGCCGGACGAGCCGACATCATTCTGCTCGACAATATGTCCCCGACCCTCGTGCAAAAAGCCGTAGCCCTCATCAAGAAACGCGCCCTGGTCGAAGTTTCAGGCGGCATCACTCTGCAGACGGTTGCCGACATGGCTCGAGCCGGCGTGGATTACATCTCCGTCGGCGCCCTGACGCATTCCGCACCAGCAGCCGACCTCAGCATGGACCTCACCGGCTATCGAGGGAGCCGTGGGCGAACCCGGTAAGGATCCGCCTCCAGCCGATCGGCTGGACATTGACCGCCTCCAAGCCTCCCTGCAGACACGGGCCTTCGGACGATCGCTCCGATATGCCCCATCAACCGCATCGACCAACGCAGACGCATTGGCATACCTGCAACAAGTGACCGACCCAGCGGCTCCACACGGAACCGTGATGCTGACCGACTGCCAAACAGCCGGTCGAGGCCGCCGTGGGCGCACCTGGCACTCTCCCCCTCAAGGCAACCTCTACATGTCTGTCATTGTCGTGCCTGAGCCAGGCGCCAAACGCGTAGGCCCCTGGCTCTCCTGGATCCCATTGTTTTCCGCCCTCGCGTCGGCCGACTGCCTGGTCAGCTGCACAAGACTTCCCGTCTCGGTGAAGTGGCCGAACGATCTGTTGATCGGCGACAAGAAAGTCGGTGGCATCCTCTGCGAACAAACCACCACCGCTGATAAAACTCTGGCGGTCGTCATCGGCATTGGACTCAACATCAATGCGGCACGCGACAGTTTTCCGGAGGAACTCAGAGCCGGCGTAACCACTCTGGCGGTAGAGGCCGGCCATCAGCTCGACCGCGTGGCGATCCTGACAGATCTCCTACTCCGGCTCGAGCAACGCATGGATCGGTTGTTCCACGACGGACCATCCGGCATGATCGATGAATTCACGCGGCGCTGCTCCACACTCGGCACAACTGTCCGTGTGACCCTGGAAGAAAACGGAATCGTCCAGGGGATCGCGGAGTCGATCGGCCCCGATGGATGCCTCTGTGTACGCGTGACCTCCGACCCCTCCCCCACTCTGCCGCACCGGCTCCTGGAAGTCAGAAGCGCAGAAGTCATCCATGTGCGGGGATGAAATTAGGCCACCTGTTGGGGTAGAGTGGGAACACGATGCTGCTGACCATCGACATCGGGAATACCAACGTGGTGTGGGGCCTGTTCGAGGATTCTACCTTGCGCGGTCATTGGCGCCTCGCGACCGAATCACGGCGAACCGACGATGAATACGGCATTCTCCTGCTCAATCTCTTAGACAACGCCGGCTTCAGCCCGGAACAGATCACCGGCTGTATCCTCTCCAGCGTCGTGCCCGCACTGACCGCCACCTTCGATTCCCTCGTGCAGACCTATTTCCACCAAACGCCCGTGATCGTCGGACCGGATACCGACTCCGGACTCACGTTACGGTATGCGAACCCGAAGGAGATCGGCAGTGACCGCATCGTCAACGCTGCGGCCGCCTATGCGCGGTACCAGTCCGATCTCATTATCGTCGACTTCGGCACCGCCACGACCTTCTGCGCCGTGACCAAATCCGCCGAGTATCTCGGCGGCGTCATCGCGCCAGGTCTTGGGATTTCAGCCGATGCCCTGTTCTCCAGGACCGCCAAGCTTCCCAAGGTGGAAATTATCCGGCCTAAGACCGTCATCGGGACCGATACGATCAGCGGCATTCAAAGCGGTCTCCTCTTTGGCTATGTCGGCTTGGTCGACGGCATCGTCCGACGCATGGAGCGGGAGCTCGGACGGACATCCACCGTCATCGCCACCGGAGGGCTTGCAACCGTCATTGCACAGGAAACCGAAACGATCCAAGAAGTCCTCCCCTTCCTGACACTCGAAGGGTTAGAATTCTTGTACCATCGAAACCGCCTGACGTAGGCCTGGCTCCCCACGAGTTGGCGTGACCTCTCGCCTCAAACCCTTAGGAACCTGAAAAGTCGATGTTTTCTTTCTATTCCCCGTTGACTTCCGTTTGTGGGTGGCTATCTCACTTTCCAGCAAAGGTGTAATCAATGTCTAAAGACGACAAGAATATTCACAGTATCGACAACTTAGACGGTTTTAGCGACGCATCGTTCGGCACGACTGAGGGGGGCAATGACCTTCAGAAGGTGCTGGATGCCAAGTCCGACGAATGCACAGCCCTCAACGAAAAATATTTGCGGCTGGCGGCAGAGTTCGACAACTACAAACGACTGGCCCAGCGCGACCAACGGGATCAAATCAAGTTCGGCAACGAACAGATTCTCAAAGAACTTTTACCCGTTGTGGACAATCTTGAGCGTGCCATTAAATCGTCGAAGGAAGCGCGGTCCGTCGATACCCTCACGGAGGGTGTGGAATTGACGCTGAAGCAACTCGTGAGTGCGCTGACGAAGTTCGGTGTCAAAGCAGTGGAGAGCGTCGGCTTGGCGTTCGACCCGGCCACGCAACAGGCAGTCGCCCAGGTAGCGTCGGATACGGTCCCTGAAAACCATGTCGTGGAAGAATACCAAAAGGGATATCTCCTCCAAGATCGCATCCTCCGCGCCGCCATGGTCACCGTGTCGACCGGAGCCGCAAACTAGGGCCGAATCATTGGTGTGAAGAACAGGTTTCACGAGCACAGCTGACACAATTGTTCACGTATTGATATTTTTTGCGAAGGAGCCAACCCATGGGCAAAGTTATCGGAATCGACCTCGGCACGACGAACTCCTGCGTCGCCATCATGAGCGGTGGAGACCCGGTTGTCATCGCCAATGCGGAAGGAAGTCGCACCACTCCGTCAGTGGTGGCCATCACGGATAAGAACGAACGCTTGGTCGGGCAGATCGCCAAGCGGCAGGCCATCACCAATCCGGAAAACACCATTTTCTCCGTCAAGCGCCTCATGGGACGTAAGTTCCGCAGCAAAGAAGTGCAGGAAGCCATGAAGCGACTCCCCTACAAGGTGGTCGAGGCGGATAACGGCGATGCGCACGTCGAGTTGCGCGGGAAGCGTTATAGCCCGCCGGAAGTCTCCGCCATGATCCTGCAGAAAATGCGACAGACCGCCGAAGATTACCTGGGCGAGAAGGTCACCGAAGCAGTGGTGACAGTCCCGGCCTATTTCGACGACAGCCAGCGCCAGGCCACCAAGGATGCGGGGCAGATCGCCGGATTGAACGTTCTGCGCATCATCAACGAACCGACGGCGGCCTCACTGGCCTATGGTCTTGATAAGAAAAAAGACGAGCGCATCGTCGTCTACGATCTCGGCGGCGGTACCTTTGACGTGTCCATCCTCGAAATCGGCGACGGAGTATTCGAGGTCAAGTCCACGAACGGCGACACCTATCTCGGTGGCGACGACTTCGATGAGCGCGTGATGGACTGGCTCGTCGAGGAGTTTAAGAAGGATCAAGGCATCGACCTGCGCAAAGACCGGATGGCCTTGCAGCGCCTCAAGGAATCGGCGGAACGGGCCAAGATCGAACTCTCCTCGTCACAGGAAACCGAAATCAACCTGCCGTTTATTACGGCAGATGCCAGCGGTCCGAAGCACATGGTCACGAAATTGACCCGTGCGAAGCTGGAACAACTCGTCGGCGACCTCGTCCAACGCACCATCGAGCCCTGCCGGAAAGCCTTGGCGGATGCCGGTGTGAGCGCAAAGGACATCCAGGAAGTCGTGTTGGTCGGCGGTATGACCCGCATGCCGAAAGTCATTCAAGTCGTGAAGGAGTTCTTCGGCAAAGAACCGCATCGCGGCGTAAACCCGGACGAAGTCGTGGCGATTGGAGCCGGCGTCCAGGGCGGCGTGCTCAAGGGAGAAGTCAAGGACGTGCTGCTGTTGGATGTCACGCCCTTGTCGCTCGGTATCGAAACCCTCGGCGGCGTTTTCACGAAGTTGATCGAGCGCAACACCACAATTCCCACGAAGAAGAGCCAGGTGTTCTCGACCGCTGCCGACAACCAGACCGCCGTCACCATTCGCGTGTTCCAGGGCGAACGTGAAATGGCAAACGACAACAAGTTGTTGGGGCAATTCGATCTCGTCGGCATTCCTCCCGCTCCGCGCGGAATGCCCCAGGTCGAAGTCTCCTTCGACATCGATGCCAACGGTATCGTGCACGTCGCGGCCAAAGACCTGGCCACGCAGAAGGAACAGTCCATCAAGATTACGGCCTCAAGCGGACTCAGCAAGGACGAAGTCGATAAGCTCGTCAAGGACGCCCAGTCGCACACCGAGGACGACAAGAAACGCCGTCGGGTAGCTGAAGCTCGGAACCAGGCCGACTCGTTGCTGTATAGCACCGAAAAGAACCTGACCGAACATGGCGACAAGATTGGTGAAGACGATAAGACCAAGATCACCGAAGCCATCGCCGGACTCCGTAAGGCGATGGAAGGCGACGATCCCGCCGCCATCGAAACAGCCACTCAGACGCTGACCACGGCTTCCCATAAGTTGGCTGAGGAGATGTACAAGAAAGCCTCCGCCGAAGCCGGTGCGGCTCCCGGTGCGGACGCATCCGCTTCATCCGGAGACGGCGGCGCCCAGGCCAAGACGGATGAAAAGGTCGTGGACGCGGAGTTCGAAGAAGTCGACAAGGACAAGAAGTAACACCCTCACTGATTGCACGACCGAGCTTCATCTCTTGATGAAGCTCGGTCGTGTTGCACATTTAACCGGGTAAAAATCTTCCGTGGCTAAGCGCGACTACTACGAAACTCTCGGCATCGAGCGAACCGCATCCGACGACGAGATCAAGAAGGCATTCCGAAAACTAGCCCGCCAACACCACCCCGATCTTCACACGTCGCCCGAGCAGAAAAAGTCTGCAGAAGAAAAATTCAAAGAACTCAACGAAGCCTACGAGGTCATCAGCGACCAGGAAAAACGGCGACGGTACGATGCCTTCGGCCACGCAGGCGGACCACAGGGGGCGGAGGGCTTCGACTTCGGCGGACAAGGCGGGTTCGGCGATATCTTCAACGATATTTTCGAAGACTTCTTCGGCCAGCCTCGCGGGCGGGGCCGCGCGGAGCGCGGCAACGACCTGCAATACAATCTTGAAGTGACCTTTGAAGAGTCGGTGTTCGGGAAGGAAGCGAAACTCAAAATCCCCCGGTGGGAAACATGCGCGGATTGCAAAGGCACCGGCGCTCGATCCGCCGCGGCCATCAAGATGTGCCCGGCCTGTAAAGGACAGGGCCAGCTCCGCTTCCAACAGGGATTCTTCAGCGTCAGCCGGCCTTGCGGTCAGTGCGAGGGAGTCGGACAAATCATCACCGAACCGTGCCAAGCCTGCGGTGGGCGGCAGCGTATCCGAAAGGAACGCATGCTCTCCGTGCAAATACCCGGCGGAATTGAAACCGGCATGCGCCTGCGCCTCGCCAATGAGGGGGAGCATGGCGCGCAAGGCGGTCCCCAGGGGGACCTGTATGTCGCCATCACAGTGAAGCCCCATCCTCATTTCCGCCGCGAGGCTCAGGATATTGTGTCAGACCTTCCCGTGAATCTCGTCACCGCGATCCTCGGCGGCCGGGTGGAAGTACCGACGCTCAAGGGCAATACTTTTATGAAGATTCCTGCCGGCACCCAACCGGACAAGATTCTCAAACTGAAAGGCCTTGGGTTTCCGAACCTCAAGGGCGGCCATACCGGCGATCAATTGTTCCACGTCAAAGTCGAGATTCCAACCAAGCTTACCTCGAAGCAAAAAGAGCTGCTGGAGGAGTTTGCCAAGGAAAGCGGGTACACCAAAGACACCGAGGGCGAAGGATTTCTAGACAAGATGAAAACGTTCTTCGAATAGACCGATCACCGTCCCCCGCCTGATCCGCCGACCACCATGCCGGCATTTTTCGTTGCCTCATCAGACATTCATGGAGCAGAGATCACCCTGACGGGCGACCTCTGCCATCATTTGAGGGCCAGCCTGCGCGTCAAACCGGGAGAATCTCTGTGGCTCACTGATGATCAACGCCGCCGGTATCGTGTACGGGTCACGCTGGTCGCCCAGCAGGCGCTCACGGCAGAGATTCTCGAGCAGCGGCAGGGACCCATCGAAACCGCCCCCCCTCTCTTGCTCGCACAGGCGCTGCTCAAAGGCGACCATATGGATTGGGTCGTGCAGAAGGCGAGTGAATTGGGCGTGCGGACGATCCTTCCCCTGATCTCACGCCATGGCGTCGTCCGACCGCAGTCAGACAGGATCACGTCTCAAGTGGCGCGCTGGCAGCGCATCGCCACTGAAGCGGCGCAACAATCGGAACAATGGCAGTCTCCGCAGGTATTGGTACCGCTGGAGTCGAGCCGCTTTTTCTCACGCCACCAGGGGACCTGCTCGCTCCTCCTGGCAGAACGCCACAAGGCGGTCGCTTTGGCCAGCGTGCCGCTGCCGAACCTCCCCTCGGAGCAACTCACCGTGATCATCGGACCTGAAGGGGGATGGGCTGAAGACGAGATCGCGTTGGCCCTGGCGCAACAGTGCCAGGCCGTGAGCCTCGGCGAGTGTATTCTCCGCGCGGATACCGCAGCCGTCACTGCTCTCAGCATTGTGCAGAGTCGATTGGGCTGCTTGGGGTAAACTGGCGATTTTAAATAACGACCGCTACCGGCGACCGGGGCTGATCGAAATGATGATGCCGCCCTCACCTGCCGCCCACCCGGCGGTGGTGTGCGGAAAACTCAGGGCCATCAGGGAGCGTTTCACGGGGCTGGTTTCTTCCACCCAATTAAATCCTGCATCGGTGGTTCGCAAGATCTGGCCATGCTCACCCACGATCCAGCCTTGTTGTGCGTCGGTAAAGCGAATACGAATCAGATCGGTCAGCTTGTTACAGGTCCGGCCGCACGGTAACGTTCGATCAATCCAATGCGTGCCGCCGTCGGTCGTTTGAAACAACGCCCCGGCATTGCCGACCGCCCAACCGTTCGCTTCATCAGCGAAGGCCACATCAAAAAACGTCGCCGAACTCTGGCTGACTTGCGTTGTCCAGGTCACGCCGCCGTCGGATGTCGTGAGAATCGTACCCAGCGCCCCGACGATCGTCCCATGCTGCTGATTGGTCAGCACAATGGAATACAACGCGGCGCTCGTGCCGCTGGCTTGATCCGTCCAATTCTCTCCACCGTCGGTCGTCTGCAGAATGGTGCCGTTCCCGCCGACCAACCAACCCTTCTGAGGCGTCACGAACGCAATTCCATAGAGTGGCGCCTGCGTGGACACGAAAACAATACTCCAGGTTTCTCCGCCGTCCCGACTGGTCCGTACGGTGCCATTGGCACCCACGACCCATCCATGACGAGCATCCTGAAAATAGACGGCCGTCAACAGCGACGTGGTGCCGCTGGAGAGCTTCTTCCATTTACGGCCGCCATCGGTCGTCTTGAGGATCGTTCCACCGGACCCCACGGCCCAGCCGAGCTGAGGATCGTGAAAAAACATCCCCAGCAACGTGGCTTCAGAGCCGCTCTTCTGCATGACCACGTTGGCCCGGACCTCCGGGGAAGCCGCCTCAGTCGTGCCGACGCACAGGAGAGCGATGAACAACCACGATGCAACTGCCAGGATATGCACGGTACGACGCCTCATTGTTGGTGGTGAGTATTCTCTGAACTCGGATTGCGCCAGTAGCTCGCATCCGGCAATCCCGTCGATTGAATGGTAAAGGTACCGGCCTCGAGCGTGACCCACTTCTTCGGCGTGCAGCAGGATCCGTCCGGTAGTAGATCCCATGATCCACGGCGAACGACGAGCGGCCCCGACGTCAGATCGGGATTAAATTCGCCAAGTTTGCCGACTCCATAAGAATGGCGATGAGGAATCTTGACGGTGATCTCCGTGTCCGTCCAGGACTGGACGATTGCGCCGACACCATTGAACAATACCTCGGTCCGGGACACATTCTCCCCCAACTCGGGAGAGGTCCGCGCGTAGACACTGTCCGTAATGACCTTGCTGGGCTCAGCCGTCTTCAGGAACTTCCCGAATCCACTCCCCTTGATCGTCACCACCTCATCCAATCCCCCGGTGGTGGGACTGTAGGACTCGATATTGGGCGTGGTTAGGGTAAATATGCCGACCTCCGTTTCGAGCACCTTCCTGTCGGCGCAACAGCTACCGTCGGGCTTCGGGGAATTCGCGGCACGTTTCACCACCACCGGCCCACTTTTGGCACTGTACGGGACCCACACGTCGATCCGGTCGTTGCCCCACCGATAGACGATCGCCTGAACCCCGCCGATCTCGACGGTATTTTCGCTGAGTGAAAAATCGAGATAGTTATAAGGCGTTGCACCGGCCTCAGAATAGAAGCCGAAGTTATCACCGGTGATCTTCAGCAAGGTTCCGATGGGCGCCTGAGTCGGGGTGAGACCGGTTGCCTGAGGCGTCTGTACCGTATACGTTCCGACGGTACGCTCCTGGCCGCCTCGCTTCATCACCACGGGGCCGGTCTGCGCATCCAGCGGCACGTGCACCACAACAGCCGTATCGCTCCATTGCGACACCGTCGCCAGGCGCCCGCCAAACGAGACCCCATCCTCAGGGTTCCTCGTCGCACCGAATCCCTTGCCGAACAGCACGACCTTCGTACCCACCGGACCACTCATCGGATCCACCCGCACCGACGCCAACACTCGCACCGGCATGGTATTACTCACCACCTGTTTCACCGGTGCGCAGCAGGAACCATCAGGCAGCGGATCGGAAGAGGCCATGCGAACCACGACATCGCCCGTCTGCACATTGGCCGGCAATTCAACCTCGATCTTGTCGTCACGCCACTTGCGCACACGAACGGTCACGTCGCCCACGGCCACACTGTTGACGCCGAAAATGGTGTTCGGATCACGCGGCCCGGCGGTGTTGCCGAAATGTTCACCCGTGATCTCTAGAATTGTTCCTGGTTCGGCCTCAGCCGGAGACAAAGAATGAATGGCAGGCTGTAAACGAGTAAACGATCCGGCCTTCAGGTGCTTCTTCCCGATAACGATATCGACCGGTCCATCGGCCGCCTGCGACGGGACTCGCACTTCAATGAGATCGGACTCCCAGCGTTGAACCAACGCCGGCACACCCTGGAACGTCACCTGATTAAACTTCGTCGATTTATAGGGACCGAACCCCTTCCCGCTGATCGAGAGGGTAGCTCCAGGTACGGCCGCAGCAGGATGAAGGGCCGGCGCCTCCGCCCGGACTTCTCCCGAAACGACCGGCCCCGAGAACAGGGCAACGACGAGCATGACACGAGCGATGTATTTCATGGGATGGCACTCCCTACCGGCAACCTCGGCGTGAGCCTGACCAGCAGGCCTGGGCGAGGCTGAAATGATGACCTACCAGACGAACACCCCGTACGTGGCACAGAAACCCCACGCAACTGAGGCAGCGAGGCCGGATGGGGGGCACGGCAATAAACGAAGGGGCTCACGGACTATAACAAGCGGATTTTTTTGATGTCAAGGCAAGCGGGTGAGGCAGGAAGGGAGTAGACGCAGGAAAGTTTTTTATGGTCGAACCTGAACCAGCAATTCGAGTTCAATCGCCGCGTGCAAGGGCAACTCTGCCGCGCCCAACGCGACCCGAGCGTGGCGCCCCGCTTCGCCGAACACCTGCACCAAGAGGTCGGAGGCGCCGTTGATGACGGCCGGCTGCTGCACAAACCCGGCGGCTGACGCAACATGACCCACCACCCGCACAATCCGCAGTACACGGTCCAACGAACCGAGCTCCTGCCGGATCACCGCTAAAGCGTTCAGCAGTGCCAATCTCGCCGCCTCCGCCCCGCGTTCGACCGTGACCTCCTGGCCGAGCTTCCCGGTGATGACGACTTGGCCGTCTCGAAACGGCAACATGCCGCTGAGATAGAGCAAGTCACCCACAAGGACTGCGGGCACATAACTCGCCACCGGCTTGGGAGGCGCCGGAAGCGTGAAACCGAGGCTGCTGAGTTTCTCGTCAATCGACATAGTCGCGTCCTTTCTGACTACAGGCTCGACCGACCGTCAGGCATGCAAGAGTCAACCATCCAATCATGCCAAGCACGTGGGAGAGCTCGAATGCTCACTCGTACGTATACGTCATCTGAGTGCCCATGGGCAATGGTCAAACCAGCAGGCATGGGCCCACAGCAAAATGGAGCCGGAGTCTGTTATCGTGAGTCCTGGCACGACTCCCGATCCTATACCAATCGACAGCCAATTCTTCCCTATGATATATATCACCTATATATCCGAGTAAGGGAGGCCCTCAATGGCATCCACGATGGTCCAAGTCCCCATCCTCATGAGCCCCAGCCAGAAACGTCGGCTGGCACAAAAGGCGAAAGCCGCCAATCTCACCATGGCAGAACTGCTTCGAGAAGGGGGTGAGCGGTACGTTCCGACCGATGATCCGTCGCTCTTGGATCACATGGCCAAGCAAGTCATCCGGGAGACGAAGAAAACCGTTCGCGCCATCGACAAAACCCTCGCCCTCGTGGCGGAGTCGGAAGCGCGCATGCACGCGCTCTCCAAGACCCGCAAGAAAGGGTGACGATGGGACTCACCGAGCGTGTGTGGGATGCCTTCGCCAATACCATCAAACTGAACGACAAAGTGGACCAACTCAACACCACGGTCGCCAAGCAGCAATCCCATATTGAAGACCTGAACGCACGCGTGATTCGCCTCGAAGCCGCGCTGGAATTTGCCCTCCACGCCAAACGTTCCCGGCGCCTGCCCCCATCACCTCGCTAGTGCGCTTCCACATCTGGTAGGCCCACCGCGTTTGAACTGGTTCCTGGCATCCTTCAGACAATGCTCGCCCGTCTGGATAGGAAAGGATGTGAAGCGCTCGGTGATCAACCAAACACGTGGTGGCAAGCTATCGAAGGGGCTAGCCGACTGAGCGATTCCCAAACTGCCCGTTACCGCGACTGCAACGCGTCCAAGAAACTATCGCCCCAGGGCAATCTGGTTGCACCCAACGCCTCGCCGATCGTTTGGCCCAAGTCCGCAGCAGTTGCCCTGGTCCCAAGGTTCACACCGCGCGCAAGCCGCGGCCCGGTGACAAGACATGGCACATACTCACGCGAGTGACCCGGATTCGGCCTGGCACAATCGAACCCATGATCGCCGGTGATGATCAACACGTCCCCGACCTTGAGGCACTCCTGCAAATCGCGCAGCCGACGATCGATCTGCTGCAGCGTGGACACTGTGGTCTGGAGATCCGGATGGATGACCGGAAGACTCGCATAGATCAAGCCGCGTGGCACCTTGCTGAACATACCCACGACCTCATCCATGACGGCTTCAGCCTGAAACAGCGGCACCGATCTCGTAACCCCGCGCCCGCTGAACAGGTCGCCGACCTTTCCCACCCCGATGACGAGTTGACTGGCGCGACTTAAGTGGTCCAGCAAGGTGAGCCCTGGAGGCTCCACCGCAAAATCCCGCCGCCGCTCCGTCGCAGCAAAAGTGCCTGCCTGCCCGACGAACGGACAGGCGACCACGCGCACGATCGGCACCATGGTCTTGAGCAGCTTCCGCGCTTCACGGGCCAGACGATACAGTTCCTCAGGCGGCACGACCTGCTCGTGCGCCGCCAGAAAAATCGTGCCTGCCATGTCGATCCAGGCGATGGGCATGCCAGATTTCTGATGGGCGCTACCGAACTCGGCGATCGGCTCCTGCGTGACCGCGCGGCAATTACCCAGGGTCTTCTGTCCCAGCGCAGTCTCGAGCGCAGTCGACAGCTCGGTCGTGAAGGCTTCACAGGGGCGCTCGCCTTCTTCGATCACGTATCCGGCGATTTCCCAATGTCCGGAGAGAGAGTTTTTTCCCTTGGTTGAAAACCCGAGAGTCCCGTAGCAGCCTTCCGGCTGGGCCATGGGGCGGATACCTTGAAACTGGCCGAGATGTCCAAGGCCGAGTTGTTCAAAGTTCGGCAGGGCGAGCCCTTTGGAAATGGCGGCCAGCCGTTGCAGAGTATTGCAGCCCGCATCGCCATACAGCTCAGCATCCGGCAAGGCGCCGATACCGAATCCATCCAGCACCAACAACACAATTCGCGTCATCATGGCCGCACTATACCAAATCCACCGGAACGAGCAAGACTTTCACGCCACGCCGGCGCGAAGGTCACGACCTTTGGCAGAGACGTCTGGCGACTCACCGGACTGCCACCCGCGCGGCACGCCATTCGCCGAGGATCTTCAGACTCGCACTGGTGCCGATCCGATCGGCACCGGCTTCCAGCAACTCACGCGTGGCTTTCCAATCTCTGATGCCGCCAGACGCCTTCACCTTCGCCCGTCCGGCCACGGCCTCTTTCATCAAGCGAACGTCTTCCACGGTCGCACCGGCCTGATTGAATCCGGTCGAGGTCTTCACGTAGTCCATCCCGGCCTCGACGGCCAGATGGCACGCGGCGACCTTTTCTTCTCTTGTCAGCAAGCAGGTTTCCAGGATCACCTTGTGATTCACCCCAGGGGTCGCCTGAACGACGGCGGCCATATCGCTCCGTACCAGATCGTAGTCGCCGGATTTCAAGCGGCTGATATTAATGACCATATCGAGGACCCGCGCACCATGCGCGACAGCCTCGATGGCTTCCGTCACCTTCGCATGGGTGGAATGCCCGCCGAGGGGAAACCCGATCGGGATGCCGACCTGAACCTCGCTCCCTGCAACGGCCGACACGGCCTCATCCACATAGCAGGGCGGCACAAAAATCACGACGAACCCCTGCTCCCTGGCTTCCACGCAGAGGCGGAGCACATCGGCCTTGGTCGCCTCCGGACGCAGCACCGTATGATCCAGGTACCGCGGCAACGATTCATTCCACGACATCACACCCATACGAATATCCCTTTCAAACGCTCTGATTCATGGGAAAATGAGGCTCGGCGCGCAGAAACTGGCGCTCGCAACAATCACGCACCGTGGGCAACGAGGTTGCCTCTGGCACGTTTGCGGAAATACTGTTTCTGATATTTCTCCACCGCTTGATTGTGCTCGGCTAGTGTGGAGGAAAACTGATGGGTACCATCATTACGCGAAACAAAATAGAGGTACGATGCCTGGGCAGGAAAGAGCGCCGCGCGCAGTGACTGGGCTCCCGGGCTGGCGATCGGTCCCGGCGGCAGGCCCTGCACACGATACGTGTTGTAGGGGCTCGGGACGGAAAGATCGCGCTTGTGAATGTTGCCGTCGAACGCCGGCAATCCGTAGATCACCGTCGGATCGCTCTGCAGCGGAATCTTTTTCCGCAACCGGTTATGAAACACCGCGGCGATCAATTCCCGCTCATCCTTCGCTCCCGTTTCCTTTTCAATGACGGACGCCAAGGTCAACACCTGATGCAGGGACAATTTCATGCGAGCCGCCTGTTCTTGCAGTTCGGCACCCCAGACACGATGCAGGCCATCGACCATCGCTTTGATGACCTCCTTCGCCTTTGTTTGACGTGGGAAGGAATAGGTTTCCGGAAATAGATAACCTTCCAGGGAATCGGCCTCGATGCCGAGGCTCGAGATAAACGTCCGGTCACGCACAAGCTTGGTGAAGTCTTTCGTATCCGTCACCTGCTGTGCCGCCAGCACCTCGGCAATCTGCGTCAGGCTGTACCCTTCCGGGATCGTGACGGGATGCAGTACGACCCGCCCGGCCAGCAGCTTCGCCAGGATATCCTGCGGCGACATACTGGCATCCAATTCATATTCACCAGGGCGGATCTTTCGATCGATGTCCCGGGTCTTGCCCAGCAGGAGGAACGCGGAGCGGCTGCGGATCAGCTGCTCCTGTTTGAGAATGTTGGCGACCTGCTGAAAGGTGCTGCCTTCCGGGATGAGGACAATGTGGGAGGGAGGCTTAGGAAGTCCGCTCGCGGCGGGACTTTGAGCCCAGCGCAGCACCAGGTACCCCGTAAGGGCCGCCAGCATCACTGCCGCCAGGACCAGGCCCATGATCGCTTTCTTCTGCATCATCGACTCGTGGTTCGTCAAAGGCCCAGGGATCGGTCTCCTCTGGTGCGTTCAGATCATTCGCCGAACCAGTGGCCGGCTGTTCCAAACTCGCCAGATAACTCTGCAGGAGAATCGCCGCGGCAATGCGGTCGACAATCCCCTTTCGCTTCCGGCGGCCGACATCCGCCGCGATCAGCAGATCTTCCGCCGCACAGGTCGTCATCCGCTCATCCCAGGTAATGACCGGAACCGAGAGCGCTGGCTCCAATAACTGGATAAACTCTGCGACGACCTTGGCCGCGGGACCGATCTCGCCATCCAATCGAAACGGCATGCCGACCAGAACCTGTCCGACCTCATGCTCACGAACCAGGTCCTGAATATGCCGGATGTCGGCCTCGGGATTTCGACGGTAAAACGTCTCCAGCGGCTGGGCCGTCCAGCCGAGCTCATCGCTCAGAGCAAACCCGATCCGCTTGGAGCCGTGATCGATGGCGAGAATCCGTTGGCCTTTCATCAGTCTACCCTTCGAGGGCCTTCTGGACCAACCCAAAAACTTTTTCCAACGCGGGGCCGAGTCCGTCGGGATTTTTTCCTCCGGCCTGCGCCATCTCAGGACGTCCTCCCCCGGTCCCGCCCACTTCCACTGCCATTTCCTTAATGAGTTCGCCCGCTTTCAAACGACCCACCAGATCCTTCGTCACCACGACGAGCAGCGATACTTTGCCGTCATTCGCCGCCCCGAGCGCGACGACTCCGCTGCGCAGTTTGTCGCGCAATTGATCGGCCAGCGCTCGCATGCCGTTCACATCGAGGCCATCCGTGCGTTGCGCGTGGACCTGCACACCCTTGATCTCACGGACCTGCGCATCGCCGGAGGAGGTACTTGCCATCTTGAGCTTCACCTCCGCGAGCTCCCGTTCCTTTTCCTTCAGTTGCTCGCTCAACCTGCGGGTCCGGGTGACGACTTCACCCGGCGCCACTTTCAGGAGATCGGACAGTTCACGCACATCCGCGTCCAATCGCTTGAGTGAATCAAACGCACCGCTGCCGGTCAGACATTCGATCCGGCGCACACCGGCGGCGACCCCCGATTCAGACACGATGCGGAACAGGCCGATTTCGCCCGTGCGCCGGCAGTGCGTGCCTCCGCACAATTCCTTGCTGAAGGTGTCGATGTGGACCACCCGCACCTGATCGCCATACTTGTCGCCGAAAAATGCCAGCGCTCCACCCGCCACGGCTTCCTGCACACCCATCACATCGGTTTGCACCGGCTGATCCTGGCGCACCTGCTCATTGACGATCGCCTCGATCTCGTCGATGTCGCGTGACGCGAGGGGACGGAAATGCGCGAAGTCGAACCGCAGGCGATTCGGCGTTACCAGCGAACCGTACTGTTTGACATGTGGCCCCAGCAGATCCCGTAGGGCGGCATGCACCAGATGGGTCGCCGTATGATTGCGGGCTGCATCGTGACGAGTGCGACTATTCACCGACAGTTGCAGCCGCTCGCCTTCACGGATCGAACCGGACGTGACCACGCCTTTATGCACGATCAAGGTCGGCACCGGCCTGGTGGTTTCACGGATCTCCACACGGCCATCGGGGCCGGTCAGGAGCCCTTGATCGCCGGCCTGTCCGCCGCCTTCTGCGTAGAACGGCGTGACATCCAACACCACTTCGATGTCGTCACCTTCACGCGCTTCCTTCACCGGCCCATCACCTTTGAGCAATGCCTGCACGATCCCCTCCGACGTCAACTGCTCGTACCCGACGAAAGCCGTGGTGCCGACACGAGCGGCCAGTTCACTCAAAGCGGGGCGGGCCGTTTCACTCTCGAAGCCGCCCGTTTTCCTAGCGCGCGTGCGCTGTTCTTCGATGGCGGCTTCAAATCCCGTCTCATCGAGTCGGATATCCTGTTCACGGCAGGCTTCCGCAATGAGGTCCATAGGAAAGCCATACGTGTCATACAACTTAAACATGTCGGTGCCCGAGAGCAGGTTCTGACCAGAGGCTCGCACCTTGCTCAGCATATCGTTGAGAATCGGCAACCCTTGGTCGAGTGTCGCGATAAACCGTTCTTCTTCGCCCCGTGTCGCTTCCGCCACCGTACCGGCTGCGGGACGCAACTCGTGATACGCCTCGCCCATGTGATTCACGACCGTCGCCGTCAGTTCATGCAGGAACGGTTCGGTAATCCCCAGCAACCGACCATGGCGAGCCGCACGACGAAGAATCCGGCGGAGCACATAACCCCGTCCCTCGTTCGACGGCAAGACTCCGTCGGCCATGAGGAAGGTGATCGCACGCAAGTGATCGGCAATGACGCGCATGGAACGGTCGGCCTGCTCAGCCGCACCGTACTGCGCCCCGGCCCTGCCACCGATGGCCGCCAGCAAGGGCGCGAACAAATCGCTGTCGTAGTTGCTGAGCCGCCCCTGCGCCACCGCCGTCAACCGCTCCAACCCCATGCCGGTATCGATGCTCGGTTTCGGAAGCGGATTCAGGGTGCCTGCACTGTCACGATTGAACTGCATGAACACCAGGTTCCAGATCTCGATGACCCGGTCACCTTCACCGTTCGGAGTAGCGTCGCCCGGCACAGAAGGGCCTTGGTCGAAGTGGAGTTCGGAGCAGGGACCGCAAGGGCCCGTATCCGCCATTTGCCAGAAATTATCCTTCTCGCCGCAACGCACGATACGGCTCGGAGACACGCCGATCTTTTTCCATAAACGGTCGGCTTCGTCGTCCTCACGAAAGATCGTGATCCACATCCGGTCTTTCGGGAGCCCGACGACGGAAGTCAAAAACTCCCACCCGAACCGGATGGCGTCTTCCTTGAAATAGTCGCCGAAAGAGAAATTCCCGAGCATTTCGAAAAAGGTGTGGTGCCGCCTCGTATACCCCACGTTTTCGAGATCGTTGTGCTTGCCGCCGGCGCGCAGACACTTCTGCACGGTCACCGCCCGGTTATACGTACGCGTCTCCTCGCCCAGGAACACCCGTTTAAATTGATTCATGCCGGCGTTCGTAAACAGCAGCGTCGGGTCTGCCTGCGGAATCAAGGGAGCGCTCGGCACGGCCCGATGTCCCTGCTGTTCAAAGTACCGGATAAAGGCTCGTCGCAGATCGTGTACACTTTGGCTCATAACTCGTCCAACCCCGTCTCCAAATCTACTTGAGTGACTTGCTGAATCGTGTCGTCATCGAACCCACGTTGTCGCAGAAACCGGACCCATTGCACTGGGCGCGTCCGGCTCGCACGCCCTTCGAGTGCCTGGCACGCTAACTCCTGCTCGGAAATCGAACGATAGGCCTGCCGCAACGCTCGCTCAGTGACGCTGGCTTCAAAGCCGCGGTGAAGCAATTCGGCCTTGAGCCGTTCGCGGCCCATCGGATATCGCGACAGTCTCGTTTCCGCCCATCGGGTCGCATAGGCCTGATCGTTGAGGTACCCGCGCTGCTGTAGCTCACGAACAATTGCGCGCCCCTCTGCCCGGCTCGCCCCTTTCTCCTGCACATACCGCTCAACCTGGGCCGCAGTTCGATCGGTTCGTGCGAGATACCTCATGGCCAGCACGAGGTAGTCCGGCGTTGACTTACGCTGCCGGGGGCTGCGTCCTGTCGGCACTGGCACCACCTATGTCGTGACCCTCGCGCTATGGCCGCGCTTCTCGTCCTGGCGACTCTCGGTTTTCCGTTCTGGCTTCTCGTCCTTGGCTTCCTTCGCCTCGACCTTCTTGTCGGTACCGCGGGAAGGCAGACCCGCCAGATCGCGCACCTTGCCCTCGATCTCTTTGGCAATGACAGGATTGGCCTTGAGGAAATCGCGAACAGCCTCACGCCCCTGCCCCAATCGTTCCCCTTTATAGGAGTACCAGGCGCCGGCCTTCTCAACCACCCGCTTTTCCACCCCGATATCAACCATTTCGCCGGATTTCGAAATCCCTTCGGCAAACATGATATCGAACTCCGCCTGTTTAAACGGCGGCGCCATTTTGTTCTTCACGACCTTGACCCGCACGCGACTTCCCGTCACATCCTGACCATCCTTGATCGACTCGATCCGGCGGATGTCGAGGCGCACCGAGGAGTAAAACTTCAGCGCGTTGCCGCCGGTTGTGGTTTCTGGATTACCGAACATGACGCCGATCTTCATACGGATCTGGTTGATGAAGATCAGAGTGGTCTGCGACTTGGAGATCGCCGCCGTCAGCTTTCGGAGGGCCTGTGACATCAGCCGCGCCTGCAATCCCATATGGGCATCGCCCATTTCACCTTCGATTTCCGCACGCGGCACCAGGGCCGCCACGGAGTCGACCACAATCACGTCGATCGCGCCGCTACGCACCAGGGTTTCCGCAATTTCGAGCGCCTGCTCGCCGGTATCCGGCTGCGACACAAGGAGATCGTCCGTCTGCACCCCGAGTTTCTTGGCATAGGTCAGATCCAACGCATGTTCCGCATCGATGAACGCCGCCACACCGCCGGCTTTTTGCGCCTCGGCAATGGCATGCAGAGTCAACGTCGTTTTACCGGACGACTCCGGGCCGAAAATCTCGATCACGCGCCCGCGAGGAAATCCCCCCACACCAAGCGCAATATCCAACCCTAATGAACCACTGGAGATCGCCGGGACATCGGCGGGCCGGTTGTCGGCACCGAGCTTCATCACCGCACCCTTGCCATACTGCTTTTCAATCTGAGCCAGGGCCAGGTCCAACGCGCGCTTTTTGTCTTCTTTTTCAGTCATTTCAAACTCCTTCTCGAAGCGTGACTCGTGAAGCGGTTCTGATATCGAACGCTGTGGGAGACAACGCACCAGCCAACGCTGAGTTGACCGAACGCGAACTGGACCGGGGTCAGTCTCTCAGAACGAAATGAATTGCGCATTATACCGGAGTTAGCAGGGAGAAACCTAGCCCGCAGGAGCGTACGCCTGACCGGGCAGAAAGCGCTGCCCGCAGCGGCCTAGCCCGCCCCAAGCAAGGGGGGAACGGGGGCCTCGCCAGGCACAACCATGAATCGTTCAACCGGATGAATCGCTCTTGGCGGGAGGGTTCAGCAGGTGTGAGCCGCTGCCTGAAAACCGAATTGTGTGCGAATGGTCGTGGCGAGAAACCGATACTGCTCAGCAACCGTGAGAAGGTACTGCTTCCTGGTTCCATCCGGCGTGCGTTCGACCGCCTGGAGGTGTGTGCGCGCGGCGCTTTCGTACACGAGGGCCAAGGCCGACTGAATCTGGAGTTGCCGAGACCGGCGGACACGAATCTGGCCTGACAGCGGTGCCGTGGCGACCACCTGCAAAATCGCCTGCGCCCGATGCAAACTCGTGTGGCAGGCCATCACCGCCTCATACCCCTGCCGTGCGACCGCATCTCGTTCGGCCGGGTGGCCGCAGTAATACTCGACGAGGTCGATCACCTGCTCCACGTTGCCTCTGTCATAGAGGGCGCAATGGATCCGATCCTGGAACAACTCGTTGAATCCATTTCCAATCCGCTCGCCGACCAGCAGCGCCCCGCAAGCCATGGCTTGGAAGGTGCGGAAATTGACGTCATTGGCTGCCGATTGATTCAGTACCATCAAGGAACGATTGAACGGCTCACGATACGCACCCGCCCCCACTGCAATGGGATACCGTCGTTGCAGTCCCTCGATCAATGCGACACGCTCAGGATTCCACTGCCGGTTGAGTGTACCGACAAACGAGAGCGGCGTGTCCCGTAGGCAGCCCGAATCACCATCATCGGGCACATGGCAAAACAGAGGCTGCCACGACACAATCTGCCGGTCCGGATCCACTCGATACCGAGACACCCAATCTCGTTGCGCCACACAGATAACATCGAACACCGCCGCATACTGCTGATGCCAACTGGCATGAAGATGGGAATCGATCGCATACCACACCAGCGGCACATCGAGCGCTTCCAGCCCCAACAACTTCGGTGGCCCGCTATCGTCCCCCACCACAACCAAGTCGGGAGACCATCGTGCCGGAAACTGCACGGAAAGACTATGCATGCTTTCCACGTACGGACTCAGGACGAAGTCCGCCGTGGGATCGTAGGCGGCCCATTTCACATCGTGGCCGAGCTGCCTGAAATCCTGCAGAAAGAACGGATTCCCAAGATGAAGAATGTTCATACCAATACCGGCCTACCCTGTAGGTTCCATTCCATACATCGGTGTATCGGGCTGATAACTTGATGAAATCTTGAAATCGGAAGGGAAACAGGAAGGTTGTCGCGGAGGGCTCACTGGCGACAGTGTCGTGCCGACCAGCATTCCTAGGAATGTTCTTTCACCAACGATGCGTTGCGCACGACGAGAGACCGTCGGCGCTAGGCGTCTTGCTCGGATGCTCCCGACCCATCACCGCCGGCCTGTCGTTTCTGCAACCATTCGATCAGCTCAATGCGAAGCGTGCGATGAAGACGTTGTTGGGACTCAAGAGGCAGGCGAATAAACTCCACACCGAACTGACGACCGTTTACCCACTTAATCGTGCCAAGGTCGATGGGCAGCGACGGTGGTTGATGGTCGAGCAGAACACTCACGCGCACATCACTGCCGCAAAGGACCTCACGATCGCAGGTCACCGAACAGCCCTTCAGCGACAGGTTGGTCAGGACCCCTTCGCCGACGAACGGCGCCCCAGCGAAAATGACGGGGTACTCGAGTGGAAACCGGTAGTACGTTCGAACATACCGACGAGGTGCCATCACATCCTCCCTGTGGGCGGATGGTACCGAGACCGGCCCTGCGATCGATATCCCACCTTGGGAGGGTGAGACAACAAGTCACGCCCGTGCCCCACCTTGTTTTGCCATCCGGATCTGAGTAGGCTTCGGGCCGAACACTCGAATCGAAGTCAGGGCGTTTGCTCCAGAGAGAAAGGGCGCTATGCGCAAGTCTCGACAGATTGTGATCTGGTTGGCCGTAGCCATGATGTTGCAGGGTTGCGTCGGGTTCGGGGCGTGGACGCTGGGTAGCCGGAGTGAATCCAGTGCCCGTCCCAAGATCGATCAACACAGAGGTGCCATCGACCTGCGCACAGGCCAACCCGACGGAACACCCAAGACGGCTGCGGAACTACGCGCACAGTGGGGCGAGCCAGACCGTATCGAATCGAGTGAACCAGGCACAGAAGAATGGATGTACAAGACCGATGGCCTGCGATGGTCAGGGCTCGTATTGTACGTCGTGATTATTCCCCTCCCCGCCATGATTCCCGTCGGCTCACAATATGTGTCGTTCCTCATCCATGACGGTCAGATCGAGAACGCCACACGGAGAGATTGGGCGTTCAAGGCCGGTGCCTATTGTGGATTCTTCGGGATGATGTACGGAGGATGGGGCTGCGGAACGGGCACGTTTGAAGAAGAAAAGAATCCTGGACATCTGCAGTCACTCTCGCCTGGCCCTAGCAAGGGGTAGGGCCGGATGTAGCGTGTCGGCAGGTTCAAAAGGCCCCTTGCCGCAGCGCAAGGAGCAGCATTGGAGAAGAGAACGGCTGCCCGATACAGACATACCAGTTAGCCGACCATGTGGTCGGGCAGGAATCTCGATAGATCGTGCGCAAATAAGACGGAACGGAAAACAGACCGGAGTCCGCCGCTAGAACCCGAGCTCTTTTTCGAGGTCGGCCTTCTTCTTATCGAACTTCTTTTGTTCCGCCTGGCTCTGCTCCGCGAAAGCCCCCTTCACTCTCTCACCGGACTTTTCCAACGCACGACTGGACTCTTCCATCTTCTTTTTGACCTGCGCCAGTTTGTCTTTTGACTTTGGAGAACCGGCGAACTCGTAATACATGACGGCATTCGTCTGAGTGAACGTCGAATCGGGACGTGCCGTGATCGTATCGCCACGCTGCTCGGCCCGTTCCCGCGCCATCTTGTCGCCGGCCGGTAAGAACTTCATCCACCCAGCCGCGGTTCTGAGTTTCTCAAGAGACTGGGCCGTCGCCGTGGCCACTGCAACCGCGCCGCCTGAAAGCCCCTTCGCATCCTGCTCTTCCGCTTTCATCAGCCGATCGGCCGTGGCCGACGCCATCTTCTGCAAGTCCTGACGATAGGCCGAGGGTGAGACGTAGGGTTGCCGCTCACCGGTTTTCGGGTCCGGCGCGCCAGAACGCCCCTGATCCACCCCCCAGGCCGCCGTAAAGAGCGGGAGATCGTCCGGTTTCGCCTGCAGTGCTTTCATCATCACACGATTCGCATCGGCATAATCGCCGATCGCGTCATAATAGCGAAACGCTGAGGTCTGGCCATCGCCCCGAACCGGATCGGCGGAGTACCAGAGCCCTTTCGCTTCGGCGGCCTTCGCCAAATCACGCCCTAATTTCGGCACGCCTACTTTGGCCCGGGCCAGGGCGGTTTTGTCGTAGCGATCGAGACACTCGTTGCCAAGGATGAATCGATAGGCGACAAACAGCTCGGCCGGCCGGCCGGCCTGTTCGGCCTTCGTCAGCACGGCGACCGCCGCCTTAGCACTCTTCTCCTCTTCATCCCCTAAGCAGATATCATCGGCGCGAACCGGAGACACCGTCACAGCAAGCAGCAGTAGGACACAACCAAGAATGTTGATCGCACGCATCCCGCACCTCCCCTATCGGCCGAAGAGACCTTTGAGCATCTTGTTCACTTCAGCCGCAGGCGTCTCGCTCTCCTGGCTCTTGCTCCCGCTGCTGCTCTTAGACGACCGTTTCTCCTTCGCCCGTTCCTGCCCGGCCTGTTTCATCATCTCTTCCATATTCGGCATGCCGCCCTGCCCCATCATCGCACCCATATCGTTTTTCGTCGCGCCGGCAGGCACTTCAAACAGCGCCGGATCCTGCTTCCCGATTTTCAGGTTGGTCAACTCACTGGCCATCCGCATCTTCCTGTCTCCGTCCTTCGCAAGGAGATCCATTTTCACCGTGACCCCGTCTTTCGTGGTCCAGAAAAAACCGCCGAATTTCGACCCGTCGGGTTTCGTCGCGATGATCTTCGTTTTCGTGGTCTTCATCCCGTTGACGGTTTCTTCCCCGACTTCGGTCTGCTCCTGAATGTCGAAGCCGCCCATGTCGGACGCGTTCGACTGATCCATAGGCATCTCCATATACATGTCGCCCATCACCTGCCAGACGACCTTCTTGTCCTTGCGGATGATGGTCACACTGCCGCCCGCCCCGCCCATTTCCATTCGCTGCTTCATGGGAGCGTGATAGACGCGAGACTTCATCATCATCCCACCTTCGGTTTCCATCGTGCTGTCCGCCGAATATTCCACCGTCGGCTCCGGTGGCGGGGCAGCCGCGACCGTCAGGGGCACAAGGACCAACGAGACCAACATTACGGCAGATCGAAAGAGCGACATGGCCTAACCTCCTGGTGAACCGGGTGATTGTCTGGCGGGGACAGAGGCTAGCGGGGATTTAGGGGGGAGTCAATATGGGGGGAGGGGGCTGTCCAGCCACTTTAGAAATGTTCGCTTCATCAAATGGCCTCGAAAGGCCGAGCGGTCGCGAGTGGTCCGACCCGATTTCACGGATGATCGGACCTCGGCTTGACCAACGGCTGTGGACCACGGTCCGGCCAGCGGGGCCGCAAGGCCAGCACAACCCGCGCGTCCATGCCGACCGGGAAGGTGTGGTGGTTTCGATCTCACACTTCCCTAGAAATAGCGGCTCGAATGTTTCCACCGATCAACCGCGGAATTTCGATAAGGAACGCCGGAAGGACGGGCACGAGCGCAATGATCACATCACGAACGTTCTCCTGAGTCACGGCAAGGAAAATGACCGCGGAAAGGAGTCCCAGTAGCAGGGGCCTCGACAGCTTTGCCCAGGTGCTGGGCTTGAGGTCATCCCGCAGGAAGGCCAATTCATCACGGTCTCCAACCTGCTTCACGAAGAGGTGGAAACTCTTGCTGCGAAGCTTGATGTCAGGAGACAGCTTGAGCAGGCCTTTCCAGAGCAAGGGATACAATTTGGAATTGCCGGCGTGCAAGAATCGATCGTTCACCACATGCCAGAGGGCCAGCTTTTCGCTCGGCGTGCAGTCGGCCCACCAATATTCGTACCGACAACGCAACACTCCTAAGGCGTAACGGGCCTTGCTCTCAACCTGCTGATCCGGCGATTGTCCCTTCCCCTCAGTCGTCGTCTTATGAACCCAATTAATCCAGAGTGAGGATTGTGAGTTATTTGGTTCGAGCACCGCCGGCTCTCTCAAAATCGTTTCGACCATCGGGAGATGATCATCAAAATCTTCGAACCCTGAGTAGGGAATGACCGTAAAATCCTTGAAGGCCGCCGCCCAGCGGTCGCGACTCAAGACAAAGGAACGATCTTGCACCGGAATATCGCTTGATTCGAAGGACACAATTTCTGGATCGAAGGGGTGGCGGTGTGAAATCACCAATATCTTGCGGTCATTCTCCAAGGCTAGATGTTCCATGAGTTTCAGCATGTTGATCGCTTGACGACGCTCAGACAAGCGATGGTCAAACCACAAAATGGCCAGGGGGGTTGGTATATCCTTCCCAATACGGGAATCGTTCAATATGCCTTCACGTTCATAATCTCTTAGAAGCGCTGCTATGTTCACTACAGTCCACTTGTCTTGTATCAATTTATCTTCTACCCACTGAGCACCATGCGTCGGAGGGAGCACTAGGAGAACTCGTTTGCTAGCAACCAGTTGGCGGTAACCACTTTTTATCAACGGCTCGGCAAAATCCATCAAGAATAAATAGTGGCTCACAAGCCGCTGACATCCGTAGGTGGTGGCTGTTAACAACGCGCAGCCGATCCCGAGGTGAAAGGCAAACCCGGCAAGCTGCCAAGTGGGCGATGTTCCAGGGTCCTCGGAACGCCACAGCAATACGGCAAATCCGACTATGCCTACGCCAATAGCCAGACTGATCACCCATTTCTTTTTTCCCCGCATCTCTTCGCACAGGCGCATATACAGCAATATGGCGGCGATACCAACGAGGGCAGTACCCGTGAAAACCCAAGGCAGGCTGCCCGTCGCAGCAAACAGGAGAAAGCGCGACGTCCCTCCCATATTGTCCACCGAATGACCAATCCAGCCTCCGAGTTGTCTACCCGGCGCCCACATCCACAAATGTAGAAGCGAACGAGTCCGCTCCATGAACCATTCCGGCGGTTGAGCTGTCAGGTTTACTGTTCCTGATTTCTGAGCCGTGGAGGTCCAATCACAGTTAAACAAAAATTGCCAGTATTCAATGCCAGCAAGAGGCGAGTCGTTGAATCGATCTTTTCCAAGAATGTGTTGATGCCAACGAAAGCTCTCTTCCTTACGCTTCCCAATTTGCATATGAAACTCGTTCGCAGCATAGGACTCATACACGGAAAGGGCCCGTTGAAACCCCACAGTCAAAAATACCCCGGAGGGCATCGCCGACATGAGTAAGATAGCGGTGGTGGCAAGACCAGAGTAGGCCCACCTCGTATGCGGCGACAATGCTCCCCGCTCGCCACGAATCTCGCTCAAGCCCACTTGTTTGTTGGCGGGGTTAGTCCTGAGGCACCACACCATGATGCCCATAGCAATACAGGATATAACCACAGCTCCTAACAACACGCGCACAGGGTGGTCCTCACTACACAAATAAACGACCAATATGATAACCAGTAGGAACAGAATGTTGACGACCATCAGTTTTTCATAGATGCCAAACCGTTGCTGTGCCGGCCACAGCCAGCCCCCCTCCCCGCTGTTGACCGATTGGAAGATCACAATGACGAACAGTCCGCCCAGCAAAATGACAAAGCTGTAGATCGTGAAGAGCGCCACGCCGAAAAACAACGCCTGGTCGGTGACCCAATCCAACCAGCGCGTGTCTCGGTAGACGACCAGGGTCCAAGATAAGGGCTCGAGGAGTCTGCTCACGTTCACGACATGAGCACGGCCGCGATAGTTCACCCGGAAGGTGCCGGTCGTTTGAGCACGGACCAGGCTGGTGAATCGAGGGTCGTTGTCGGTTTCGCTGAACAGATTTTCACGCAGATTCCTGCTCATGTCGGATGCGTAGAGCACCGTGCCATCTGTATCGATGACGGCATAGCCATACCCGACAGGGACCACCGTATTCACCAATGATTGCATGCGAGTCCGAATCGCCAGAACATACTCGCCGGCTGAATACTCTTTAGTTTCGACGGATTCGCCTAATCGAATCCTCGCTTTCGGCACCTCGTCCGGCATCACTTTCGTGGCCAACATGGTGCCGAATTCACCATCATCCCAGGCATAAATCGGCTGAATCGAGAAACCCATCTCATGGTCTGATTCGAGATGTAGCAACCTTCCGGCCCACACATCCTTCACATAGCCACGTTCCCGTATATTCGTCGTCAGAAGGGAAGTGCGCCGAATGGTCTCCAGATGTCTGATCTCGCCAAGGGGATCAATCCAGATGGTCGTCAAGATTAACGGATCACTTAGAGACACCCCGATGGGCATACCAAAACAGACGCCATACTGCTTGGATTTATGACAATTACCCCCCAAAGAGCTCATTGGCTTCTTACGGAGATCCTTCAGTTTTTCCACAAGACTCTTAAGTTCTTTTTTAAAGTTAACTCTCACAGCCTCGGCGGCGACTTTAAGCTTTACGTCCGCCGCGGACTTCACCTGGTCATGTAACGTCCATGAGCCGATGGTGAAGGTGAGCAGCGCGGTCCCCATCATGGAGAACAACATGCACCCGAGGGCGTCGGTGAGGCCGAGCCGGTCCCGCGGCCCCATGGTCGCCAGCTTGATCAACGGCAGCGTAAACGTCAGGGCAAAAGACATGAAAATGAGCGTCAGCGACACGCCATGCGGAATGACCAGGGCCGACCACAACACCTCGCTGACCGGCACCAGACCGGCCACGATCAGTTTCAGCCGACCGGCATCTCCGTGCGGCAGAATTCCGTTGGGGGATCTGGAATCGATGGGAACTGCCTGCGCATACAGATAATAGTCGCTATCCCCAAGCCGAACCGTCTTGCGCAACGGCAGTTGCTCCCACAGAGGGCGTTTCTGCTGGTCAACTGGCGCGGAAGTACCCTGCACAATTGGAGCAGGATCTCCGCGCAGCAGTCCTGCAAGTTGCTCGAAACGTGTATCGTTCGACCGCTCCTTGTCCGCCCGATGTACGATGACATTGCCCTGCTCGTCCGCGACGAACAGGTCCGCAAAGGTGTCAGGCGGAACCAACTCGTCCAACACCGGCTGTAGATCGAAGCGCGCATGGAGTGTCAGTCTGCAATCGGAACACGTGAATTTCTTATTCCCCCATTTAGGAGGCTTGCCCAACCCCTTCTCTAGCTTGAGGCCACGCCTCCCATTAAGTTCCGGCGTGACGCGATAGGCTTTTGAGTCTCGCTCAAAATCGTCTGGAGGAGGGGTCAGTTTCAGAATATCCCTGCCTAGTGCCTTGAACTCATACCCTTCATCCAGGGCTAATTTGAGAGTCTGGTTGACCTTCTCCTTTTGGAAATGACGCAAGTCAACTGCTACAGGAGGTTGGATATCGAGCGAGAGCCCCACGTCGTGCAATTTGGAACTGGCACAGAGATAGGCGAAGGTTGGGGCGAGCCTCCGTAACCAGTCAGTGGCTGCCTCCTTCGCCGGCAAGGATCCCCTGACCTTCACAAATGGTTCCGAAAAGCAGCGCTGATCCTGAGGCAACGATGAGGGCAGTTGTGGAAAGCTGAGGCCAGCTTCGCTACCTCCCCCTATCACATTCTCATAAGCCTTCGTCGCCTCCGAAAGATTCCGCCCGATGGTTTCGAGGTTGCGAAAATGTCGTTTGGTCAGCGAGGCCTCTTGGCCCTTCACATAGGTGTAATAGAGTACGCCTCCCGCGATCAGGAACCCCACGGACAATAGAAGAGTGGTCAACGCGGTCCAGCTGGAAGATCTTTTCAGTCGAATGGCAATCTTCCCCGCTCGCCCACCATCATTTTTTCGCCGTCCTGAAGAACCCGGTTCCGTCATAGGTCGCCTCCACGCAACGGACGCCTAGCTCAACCGCTCATGCGTCTCCGGCCTTCGGCAATATTCGTGAATCATGGGCAACACACGGGCCGTTTCCTGGAGAAAGGGTGGGTTATCAGGATCTGCTGCGCCCCTATTGGCCGCAGCGATGGCTTCGACACTGAACGGACAAGTGCTTTCACGGCGGAACCAGCAGGCACCAGGCTTGCCTTTAATGGCATCCCTATTAAGTCTATGAAGGAAATCTGCGTTGATGCGGCCTTCGACAAAGGCCCCTTCATGTGATTTGACTGCGTCGCCATACCCCCCGCCACTCAAGGTCGCAAAGGTCATGGCGCATCCATGGGCAATACTGGCAGCCTGCTTGTAATAGCGGAACCCGAGCATGCCGTGAAAGGCGAATGTGCCGCACAGCCATTTCGGGACCACTGTCAAGACGTTCAGATCCAGAGGCTGCCAAGACGATCGTTGAGGCATTCCGAAAGTAGACACAATCTTCCGGAAATGCGCTTGCGCCCCTTCGAACATGTCGATCTTGCGATTGTAGTGCAATTCTTTCACGCGCCGAGCCACCTCGTGCCAATCGCGTTGACATACCTCGGCATTCCCCGACTGCGCTTTCGGTTCGAGTGAGGCCGTCAAGAGGAGATGGCGCACTGTGCCCCCCTTTGGCCTTCTCGCGAGCAGCCCCTGCTGTGCGCGTTTGTGCAGAAAAGTCACCACATGATCGAGCGGTAGATTGTCCAGGAGGCCGCCGTCGACAAACCTGGTCGCGACCTCCGCCGATGGATCGGCATCGCACGGATAAACCTCGGAATACCTTCGAGGACGAAATACAGCCGGGAACGCACTGCTCGCCAGCAAGGCTTCCACGAGCAGGGCGTTGCACGGCTTGCCTTCCTGCGCTTCCCGACCGAACACATGAAGTTCGCCTTTCGTGACGTTGGTCGATGTCGCCAACAGAAATTTGTCGTGATGTGTGCGAAAATAATCGAATGGCGTGGAGGAGGGATTGTCCCCGTACGGCGCTTCCAGGTCGGTGAGGATGTGCTCCGCGATCAGCAACCTAAGTGGTTCCGCCCCCAGAAGTTCTAAGCCTGCGCCATAGCGCTCGAAGAAATAGGCAGTGTACCGTCGGAACAATTCCGCCGCTTCTTGGTACCGCTCGTCATGGACGGCACGAACAAGATCCAGCGACTCGAAGGGGCTGATGAATAAAAGGCGTGCGATACCCGCCAACACTGTTCTCGCATTCTCGTTATAGTCTCCCGCCACTTGCAGGTCGAATCGCCGAAGGAACTGGTCGAGGTTCTTCGGCGAAATGCGCACGTCGTTCGCCCGCACCATGAAACGCCGAACAAAATCGGCGAACCGATCCGTCACGACCAGGCGGTCCAGCGAGAGAAAGGTTGCGGCCAAGCGTTGGAGCGCGAGGGTACCGTCTTCGATTGTGAAGAGCCGGGCCGCCATGGCGGCCATAATAGAGCCCACAGAAGCGCCCGCGAACAGCCGAGGTTTGATGGAGGCTTGATGCACGGCGGCGAGCACGCCGATCTGGAAGACGCCCCTGAAGACACCGCCACTCAAGACGAGCGTGACCCAAGGTTCGTCGGGAACGGTCAATGACGAGTCGGTTCTGGCGAGCGTAACGGATGGCTTCGAGGGAGAATCACGGTTTTTCTTGTCACCGTTACGATGCGGCCAGAGCGGAGACGGTTGCGCGGAATCGACCAACCGTAAGGCCTGTTGTTTCGGATTCGCGTGCTGAGAAACCGCCTGATTTGGTTCAGACAGTCGGCAATGTCTGCAGACTTCAGGCAGTCCGGGACCTGGAGAGAGCCCCACACCGGCCATCATCGAGCTGGGATGCCCTTCTCGCTCGAGCAGCCCCCAGACAACATCACGACAGTTGGCGATCGCCGCATTGTCCGCGTGGCGTACGATCTCTTGCTCAAGGATGGTTTCCATAGTCCTACGGCATCCCATGGCCACGGCTTCCAGGACCATCTCTCCCTGCGCCGACGGTGATTCCGCGCTAAAGATGCGTTCGTTGAGATTCAGAGCCCGGCTTGCGTCAATGGAATGAAGATTGGCGGCGATGAAGACATCATCCCCTATCTTTGAGACGGCCTTTGGAAGAAGCTGGTTATACAGCTTGATGAGTCGATGCTCCAACCTGGTATGTTGAGCGCGCTGCAACTCCAGCGCCCGTTCAGCGAAATCCACCACAGAATCTATCGATTTCGCCAAAGGTACCGGTGCATCTCCCGACGGAACCACTCGAACCGGGTAGAGAAATATCGCGGGCACATCCGGATGGGCATGCGCTTTCAAATATTTGATAAGCACCGACACCGGCGCATCGGTCACCGGCGCAGCATCGATGTACCCGTCCCCGCCTTTGTCTCGCCCGAAGAGTTCGTCGTGTGTGATCGGCTGGAACAGAACTGGAATCGCATTGGCCGCCAGCAAGCCGTCGATGACTTGAGCTTCCATCGGAAGGACATCCACGTTGAGGCTGGAGATGTTGGCAGCCACCGGTGCCACATGGATAGCTGGTTCCCCCTTGAGATAATCGACAAACTTTTTAGGGTTCTCCTTCTCGCGAGTGGCTGCCGAGTCTTTCTGTCGAATCGACTGCTCAATCACGCTCGACAGTTTGCATTGGCCATAGTACTGAACCGGGTCCAGCAGTCGGATCAGGAGTTGTTTGAGTGGATATTGGTGCGACAATTGATCTAGAAGATCGTACCGAGACAGGAGTCTTCTTGTGAAACTCTTTCGGATGAAGGTCTTCAGCCTTCCTATAGTGGAAGATGGCCTCAACGGCGGAGTGGGCCGCACCTTGCCCCATGCAGTGCGAATCTCGTCCCAGATCGCGCCACAGAGAGAAATCACAGTCGCGCCCAGCAGAAAGAGGAGGAGGAACGCGTAGAGGACATACAGGAGTGCGAAGCTAGCCACCAAGGTGACTTTGCGTCCCGTTCCGCTAGCACGGTTACGCCAGACGCTAATCAACCTGCTCGCTGATTGTCCTTTGAGTACGCCCTTCGGTCGCAGGCATGTGGCCATAAATGGCGTAAGTCGCCAGAGATTGAAGAAGGCACCGAACAGGACACCAGCAAAATTGATAGTCGTACACCACCACCGTTTGATCGCTGAGGATTGGTTTCCAGCGCCTGCAAGGTTGAGCCATCGATAAAGAGCCTGTACGAGATAGTGAACGTCCACATGCAGAGAGAGAAGATCGTTGATCAGATTGGTCAACCCTGAGAGCGACTGCAAGTACCGCTGGCGATCGTTTCTCTCCACGTTGCAATGGAGCGGAGAATTCATGGTTGCGAGAGGCGCACGACCAGTGAGTTCGAACAGATCCGGCATGAATGCACGACGAAGCTCGCCGGGCGCATCGCGATAGGCATTCAAGAATTCACGAAACCTAGCGACCCGTGCCTCGACAATTTTCTGCGGCGAGGAGAGGTTCGACCCTGCCCGAAGGACTTCTGCCAATGCTGTTGCCGCCAGAGCCCCTGCCGATACCCCTAGCACAATGTCCGGGGCTCGGCGTTCGCTCACCAGCAGCGCATGCACCACGCCTAGATACATCGTGGTATCGAAGGCGCCTCCCCCGAAGGCGAATCCATAGATAGGCTGATCAGGTAGCCCAATTTTAGGGAGATTGGTTCCTTCCTTGAGTCGAGCATTATCCATCATCCTCCTCCAACTTGAGCCAACAGGCACAACCTTGTAACGCCTATAACTACGTAGCCGCAATAGATCTGAATGGCCCTACCAGCTATTGAAATACCACCATTCCAAAAACACATTACGTATGAACACGCGTCCAACATCTGAGCAGAAATGTCGATTTCCATCCATAATCCGCGAAGCGACATAAGGATTTGTCTCAAGATAAGTGGTCGATCATCTTAGCCTGCTAGCCACATCTCTCTTGGATTTCAGTCCGTCCACTCGTTAAGAGTCCATGTATCGTCCACGTTCTGTCACGTTGGATGTACCCACTGCATGATGTTTTGAACGACACCTTCAGTGCAGGCCGCAAAGCATGTGCCAGAAAGGCTCCGAAAGATTCTTCCCTATATTCTTCAGGTGATACGAATGGCCGTATTTTTTGGGGAGGAGAGATCGTTGATGAACTGTATTCAAAAGAATTGCAGGCAGTATCGGAATAGATACGAGCGAGCGATAAAAGTTATCGAAAATATTCGAGGTGAGAGTAGAAGGGAAGGCTAACCTTCTGCTGCAAATCGCATACTGCTCATGAAAAGATTGGACCCATTGCCTTTCTGCCTAGCCCATCTCCTGCACAGGACCAGCTAGCTGCCCGGCAGCTTCACAGCTAGCCCGCATTTTTCATGAGCACTTCTGCTGCAATCGCCGATTCACTGCTACGACGGGCTTTCGGCCGGCGGGCTCGCCCCTCGGTCCGGCCGCCTCACCGACTCGGCGCTTTCGCGACGAACCGTCATGAATAATGCGGGCAGAGATGCAATTTCAGATGAAAGTCGAAATCGGATAGTGGGTTGGTCTTGGCATCTCGCCCGATACAGGCGTCACGGTTTCTTTGCCACCACCTTGCCGTTCTCCCACACATAGATGGGTATGCCGTACATGCGAGCGGTCTTCCGGGCAACCTTGGCCGCCCGGCGCAGCGCGGCACCGACCTGTTCAGCACCAACGCTCGGTTTCGCTTTCCTTCGAGTGACTTTCACGGTTCCTCCTCCTGCAGTCTCGGCATCGGTTCGGAATTGTCGTAGAGGTCCCACTTATCTGCAAGATCCTGATATAGCATCTGAAAATTCCTCAGGCTCCGACGAAATCGACGCACGACATCGGCTCGTGGGACATCATGCCCGCCCCGACGCACCCGCACGGCGATCCGCTGGAGTGCCAGCGCGACGGAAGGCAGGGAGAGACAAGTCGGCAATTGCAGGTCACATATCTGCCTTGCCAATTTTAACGACACCCATCTTCTTCCCAAACCATACACTCCCCCCTACCGGGACGTACTTCACTCCCTCGATCCCACAGACGGCAAACCGCCGATGGTCATGCCGACGACGACGATTCCTAAGCGGCCTTGCCCGTCGGTCTGTTTTTTTCAACGACAGCCTGATCGAGGCTGCGAGCGTACCGACACCCAATGCGAACTACACTCAGCCCAATTGCACGGGCCCACCTTGGAGAAACTCCTTAGCATAGACCGGTAAGATGAAGAAGAAGGCGCTCACATCAAGATTGTACGGCGATGAAATACTGACCCCGTTCGAGAAGGAGTGAGTACCGGCGAGTGCTCCATATCCTCACACTAGGAAAATCATACCAGGCACATCCCTCTAGCCCGGCAGAATTATCTCGCCCCCTTATTGTCACGCGCTCTAAGTACTGCGTGTTTTTCAAGTGTTCTAAGTACTGCACGGCCCATCCCCGCATCACGACTCGCAATTAATCAAATCGTTGGGTGGCCACAGTCCGTTCCCGTGACTCGGCAAAAAATGCCCACTGGTTGTTCATCAGCTGCGATTTCCTGATGGCAACCTAACAGACATGGGTGAAGACGAGGTCGCAGGCAACTTGATGGCGGACGCATCCCGATTCAGACCGTTGCCTTAAGATTCTGTCGGTTGAGGCCGATACTAGACGTGCCCCTACGTATACGCCTTACGCATCTCAACAATGCTCGCGCGAAATCCATGGCACGAAGAGAGGTCTTGAAGAGCTTGCGGCGTTTAACTCGACATAGCAAGCCATGGCCGGTAGCAATCCTGTTGGCCACTGGGATCCTGATGGGTGCGCCTTCGTTGGGTCGACCGCAAACCATTCCGGATGCGGGCGTTCTACAACAACAGCCACAACAGCACATCGAACAAGAACGACGGGAACGTCTCCCAGCCCAAGCTCCCAGTCCTGCTCCTGTTCCCCCCATACATGAACCGTCGCCTCAGGCCGAGACGGTGTGGGTGAACGATTATCGGTTTGAAGGCAATACGCTGCTGACCGATGAGCAGCTCCAGTCGGTGGTTGCGCTCTATGCCGGTCGCCGAGCCGATCTGACGCTGCTGCGGGAAGCGGCTGCCGCGGTGGCCGACCGTTACCGGAAGGCCGAGTGGATCGTACGAGCCTATCTTCCCCAGCAGGATGTGAGCGACGGGCACATTCTCATCGCGATCGTAGAGGCCAGGGTCGGAGAGGTGGCGCTCGACGATCCCCCACCCACCAGGGTCCGGCCCGAACATGTGCTGGGGCCAGTACAGCGCAGCCTGACACCTGGTCACTATCTGAACACCACGGCGCTTGATCGAGGATTACTCCTGGCCGGCGATCTGGCCGGCGTCCGTGTCTCAGGAGCCCTCGAAGCCGGCGCACAACAGGCAGAGACGAATGTGCACGTCACAGCAGCCAATCAACGGCCCGTTCACGGCGAGTTCTCCGTCAACAATGCCGGTCTACGCGCCACCGGCCCGATTCAGGGTCTGGCAAACGTGAGAATTGAGAGTCCGTTTCATCGGGGGGATCGACTGGCCCTCACCGGCCTGTTTTCTGAGGGGAGCCAGTACGGACGTGTCGGCTACACGCGTCCGGTGGGGTATGACGGATGGCAAGTCGGCGCCAGTGCGTCCTGGTTGGGCTACAACCTCGTCGCACCGGAATTCGCATCGTTGAATGCAACGGGCAATGCCCAGAGTCTGGGGCTCGAAGCCCTCTATCCCGTGATTCGAGCCCGCAACTACAATTTGCAATGGTTGATGAACTACGACTATCGACGGTTCTCCAACCATGCGGCGAACGTGCAGCAGTCGAACTACCAGATTCATGAAGGCACGGTCGGGATGAGCGGCAACTGGTTCGAAGAAGTCCTAGGAACGCCAGGGGTGACGTCCGGCAGCCTCAGTCTGGTTACCGGTCAGGTGGATCAGGGGAACCGCCAGGTTGGAGAAAATCCCGCAGTGGCCGGTGCCTTCACGAAATTGCGATGGTACGTCAGCCGGCAGCAACAACTCATTCCCTGGCTCTCCCTGTTCGGGTCGTTCCTTGGTCAAAAATCGTTCAGCACGATGGACTCGGCAGAACGATTCTATCTCGGTGGGCCACAAAACGTGCGGGCCTTTCCCGTCAACGAGGCGAGTGGGTCGACCGGCTGGCTGGCGACGGCCGAGGTGCGGGGGCAGCTGCCCTGGGGATTCGATCTCACCGGTTTTTTTGACACGGGCTACGTCGAGAACTCGGCGACCATCGGTCCAAGTTATACCTTGAAAGGTGGCGGCTTCTCCGTCAGTTGGCATAGTCCCTGGGGAATTGCGTTGAATGCAACCTGGGCGCATCGGCTGGGCGACAATCCGAACCCGACCGCGACCGGCAAAGATCAGGATGGCTCGTTCATGCGAGACCGTGTCTGGTTGTCCGCGAGTTATGCCTTTTAGGCTAGACCGCCGCACCCCCTGATCCTGCAACACGTACGTTCGTTCTCGAAGACCGACCATATCGAGAAGGCCTTTTAAAACATGGCGACGCGTCGACAAGTTCAGTACGAACGGCACAGCATCCCGATGCCCATCACGGATTCATTCTGCTCTCAGCCAGTCACACGGCGCAGGCGCTCGAAGAATTCTTACGGCCGAGTCCGACACCTCCAAGCAGAGTTGTGTCGGTCGTTATTATTGGGAGACGGTTTATGATCTCGCCCACGACTCCGATGAAAGTCGCTAGCCCAGACCACGCAGATCGACGGAATGGATGGTTCGGTTACGCGGGACATCTCACGGGCCTGCTGATGGTCGCACTGGTCGCCGGACATGGTACTGGACTCGCCGAGCCACCGGCGCCGACCCAATTGCCGACAGGAGAACAGGTGGTAGGTGGCGCCGCGACCATCAGCCGGCAGCAGGCCACCATGACCATCAATCAGAGTACCTCCCGGGCCGCCATCGATTGGCACACCTTTGATATCGGCAGCCAGGCCCACGTCAATATCCGGCAACCGTCGACCGATAGTGTCCTCTTCAACCGCATCCAAGGCAACAATCCGAGCCAGATTTTCGGTGGACTGACCGCCAATGGACAAGTGTACCTTTCCAATCCGAGCGGGTTTTATTTTGCGCCGAGTGCGTCCGTCAACGTCGGCGGACTCGTCGCCACCACACACCAACTCAGTCTTGATGAATTCATGGCCGGGCGCGATCGTTTCAGCCGCAACGGGTCCACCGGCGGCATCCTCAACGAAGGCCAACTGAAAGCGGCCTTGGGTGGTTACATCGCCCTGCTGGCTCCCGAGGTTCGTAATCACGGCGTCATCATGGCCGAACTCGGTACCGTCGCACTGGCGGCAGGCGAAGCCTACGAATTGCGTTTCGATCCGGCACGACGCCTGGAGGGTCTTCGTGTCGAGCCCGCCCAGATTCGAACGCTGGTCGAAAACAAACAGGCAGTGCTGGCTCCAGGCGGATTGATTGTGCTCTCGGCACAGGGAGCCAGTCAGCTCCAAGGGAGCGTCGTCCGTCATGATGGAACGCTCGAAGCCTCCAGCTTGGTCAGCAAGGGCGGGCGCATCATGTTGGAAGGAGATGCCATTACCCTGGGGGCACATTCGACCATTGCGGCCTCAGGGGCGACCGGCGGCGGAGAAGTGTTAGTCGGCGGCGGGTGGCAAGGCTCCGGCGAGATGCGACAGGCGACCACCGTGACGATGGCATCCGACTCGCACATTGATGTCAGCGCCACACAACGCGGCGACGGAGGCACAGCCGTCCTCTGGAGCGATGTACGGAACCCAGCCGGCAGCACACGCGTGGCGGGCAGTATTCTCGCCAATGGCGGCCCCGAAGGAGGAGATGGAGGCCGTGTCGAAACATCCGGCTACCACCTTGATGTTGACCAGGCACAGGTGACGGCCGGCGCACCGCGCGGCCAGGGAGGCCGGTGGTTGCTGGACCCGGTTGGTAACACCACCTTATCCGATGCCAGCAGCATCGTCAGTTCACTCAACAGCGGCACCAGCGTCGAGTACTTTGTCGACAACGGTCACCTGACGATGGCCACCAACATCAACAAGACCAGCGGTGGCGACGCCACGCTCACGATAAAGGCCGACGGCAACATCGCCTTCATCAACCAAAACCAGTCGATCACGTCCACCTCCGGCCGGTTGAACACACTGCTGTGGGCCGATCAAGACAGTTCTGTCGGCGGCTGGTTGCTGTTGAATCCCGGCACCAGCATCCAAACCAACGGCGGCGGCCTCTGGATGGGCGGTGGCAGCGGCACCATGAGCTGGACGCCGTATGCCGGCGGCTCCCCAATCACCGTGGGCAGCGGTGCGGCCACCGCGTTCGGCTCGGCCGATATCTATCGTTATGGAGGGATCAACTTGAGCGGCGGCGGCGGGTCCAGCATCAGGCTGAACGCCGGGGCAGGCAACGTGTATCTGAGTGGCACCAACATCTCCACCGCAGACAGTTACCTGACCGGTACGCGCCTCTTCAACACGCAGATTACCGGCGCCGGGGTGACCTTGATCGGCAGCGGCAGCGCCGGGAACAGCACCTTTGCCAATCATTGGGGGGTCAGCCTGGAGTCAGCCTCCAGTATCACCGCGTCCGGAACCGTGACGCTCAACGGCACGGGCGGTGGCAGCAGCGCCAGCGGCGGTAACCATTATGGCGTGTTGCTGGATAACTCGACGATCAGCACCACGAGCAACCCCATCACCATCACCGGTACCGGCGGCAGTTCCGTCGGCGCCAACAACCATGGCGTCAGGCTCAGTGGTACCGCGTCGGTTCACGCCACTTCAGGCCAGATCAGCATCACAGGCACGGGAGGTGGTTCGGGTGGTTCCAGCAACAACGATGGTGTGGCCATCGAGGGCAGCGGGGGCTCGGTGTACACCACCGGCAGCAGCACCGTAGCGCTGACCGGTACCAAAGGGCTCGGCGCAAACTCCGAAGGCATTGCGACCAACCTATCCGTCGGCGGGACGGCAACGTTGGGCCATGCCAGGCAAACCGGTAACCTCGACCTGGTGGCCTCCAATATCTCCTTTGGCAGCACCGGCACCAGCCAGATACTGGGCACCGGTGCGGCGAGCATTACGCCACTGAACGCGACGAGCGCGTTCACCGCCGCCGGCGACTTCAGCAACCTGGCGCTGAGCAGCAGCCTGACAGGCCTGACCATCGGCAACAGGGTGAACACGGCGGACATCACGCTGGGGAGGGTAACCAGCATCGACGGGCCGGTCAACCTGTACGGCGGCAACGTCAACCTCAACGCCAACCTCTCCACCACCAACGCGACCACAGGGGATGTGAGCATCACCGCCAGCACCGGCCTCACCGGCAGCAGCGGCATCACCTTGGCCAATGGACGCACACTCACCGTCACGCAAAGCGGCAATACAACCTACAACGGGGTGATCAGCGGGAGCGGAGCCGGCTTGACCAAACTGGGTATCGGCGATCTCAGTCTCGGCGGCGCCAGCACCTATACTGGTGCGACCACGGTGAGCGGCGGCATCCTGTCGCTGGCCGCGGCCGACCGCCTGCCCGACAGCACCGCTCTCACTGTGGACGCCGGCGCCACCTTCAGCCTGAACGGCTTCAACGAGACGGTGGGCTCCATCGCCGGCAACGGCCTCATCGTCAACGGCGCTGTGGTGCGCGACGGCCTGGTGTTGTGGCTGGACGCGGGCAACACCTCCTCGTACAACGGAACTGGCAACACGTGGTATGACCTGAGCGGCAATGGGTACCACAGCACGATCTACGGGAGTCCTACCTATTCCAGCGCCAATAGTCTCTTCACGTTTGCCAATAACAGTCAGTACGTGCGCCTCTCAACACTTCCGGCCAATTTTCTCGGTAGTACGGTCACTGGCATAACGATATTCAGCGTGGCCAACTTCGGCGCCACCGCCGAGAACTGGGAACGTGTGGTCGATTTGGGCAATGCCGGCGCAGGTGGCAATGCCCCCAACCACAACATCATCCTGTCACGCGCCGGCACTGCCAGCCGGCTGAACTTCGAGATTTACACCGACACGAACTCGGCCAACCCTCACGCAGTCGGCACCAACAGCGCCATTACCAACGGCAAGTCCAGCTATGCCGGCACGGCTGACGGCACCAATTTCAAGATCTTCAAGGACGGGACACTCAACACCACCACCGCCCAAACCGCGCTACCCACCGCCGTGACACGCAACGACAACTTCATCGGCAAGAGCAACTGGACAGGGGACGATACATTCCGCGGAGACATCGGCACCCTGATGGTTTACAACCGTGCCCTCTCAGCGGCCGAGATCGCCAAGAATCACCAGTTGCTGTTCAACCGCAGTGAAGCCACGCTGACGGTGGGAGGGAACAATGCCAGCAGCACCTTCAGTGGTCAGATTGAAAACGGCGTGGGGACGTTGAATCTTGTGAAACAAGGCAGTGGCACACTCACGCTCACCGGTGCCAACAGCTATGCCGGCACGACCACGGTGTCCGCTGGTACGCTGGCAGTGGGCAATGGGGGCAGCACGGGGACATTGGGCAGCGGCGTGGTGACGAGCAATGCGGCATTGGTGTTCAACCGCTCGGGCAACGTGGCACTCAGTACGATGGCCTCAAACGCCGGCGGCATCGGGGGCACCGGCAGCGTCAGCGCCACCGCGTCCGGCGACCTCACGATCGATCGATCCATCAGCGTCGGTGGGCCGGTCACGCTGACGGCCAGCAACGGCAATCTCGCTATCAGCAGTGCGGTTTCCACGCCCGCCAGTACGATCACGCTGAGTGCCGGCAGCGGTGGTACTGTGACCCAGGGGGTCAGCGGCTCGCTGAGCGCAACGAACCTGGCTCTGTTGGGCGGCAACGTCACGCTTGAACACAGCGCCAATGCCATCTCAACCTTAGCGGCCAGTGGCGTCACGACGTTGACCTATGCCGATAACAATGCGTTGACCATCGGCACGGTCGGTGCGACCACCGGCATCAACGCAACGGGGCCTGTCCGCATCGAAACCTTGAGTGGTGACTTGACGGTCGCCCAGAATATCGCCACCACCAACACAGGAACCTCCGCACTGATCCTCAATGCCGGGAAAGCCACGGCTGCTGGGACCGCGACCGGCGGGAACCTGCTGATTAGTGGGGCGCCGACGATGACGATTGGCTCGGGAGGTCGTGCCACGTTGTATTCCGGGAGCATCAGCGGCAGCACCGGACTCACCGGCCTAGTCGGGAGCGGCAGCGGCCGCTTCCGATATAACAGCGACGAATCCACCACGAACTACACGTTAGCGCTCGGCAGTGGGCTGCATGGCATCTACCGAGAAAATCCCACCGTCAGTGTCGCGGTAGAGAATAAGACGATGACCTACGGAGACGCGCTGCCGACGTGGACCTATACCACCAGCGGCATGGTCAACGGCGACCAATTAGCACAGGCGTTTGCGAGTCCGAGTGTGTCAGTCGGTGGGACCACCTCGACCAGTGGTCGCTATACCGCGGGCAACCATACGCTGACCGCATCGGGTATGACGAGCAGCCAACTTGGGTATGCAGTCGGTACGCTCACAACCGGCACAATGACCGTCAATACCAAGTCGGCCACCCTCAGCGGCCTGACCGCCGCCGATAAAGTCTACGACGGGACGACGGCGGCCACGGTCGCGCACAGCGGCGCCAGTTTCAGCGGCCTCGTGGCCGGCGATACCGTCACGGCCTCAGGCACCACCGGCACCTTCGCCACCAAGCAGGTCGGCACCGGCAAGACCGTCACCTTGACCGGCACCACCTACGGTGGCGCCGATGCCGGCAACTACACGTTCACCGACCAGAGCAGCACCACCGCGGCCATCACGGCCAAGGCGGCCACCCTCAGCGGCCTGACCGCCGCCGATAAAGTCTACGACGGGACGACGACGGCCACGGTCGCCCACAGCGGCGCCAGTTTCAGCGGCCTCGTGGCCGGCGATACCGTCACGGCCTCAGGCACCACCGGCACCTTCGCCACCAAGCAGGTCGGCACCGGCAAGACCGTCACCTTGACCGGCACCACCTACGGCGGCGCCGATGCCGGCAACTATACGTTCACCGACCAGAGCAGCACCACCGCAGCCATCACGGCCAAGGCGGCCACCCTCAGCGGCCTGACCGCCGCCGATAAAGTCTACGACGGGACGACGGCGGCCACGGTCGCGCACAGCGGCGCCAGCTTCAGCGGCCTCGTCGCCGGCGATACCGTCACGGCCTCAGGCACCACCGGCACCTTCGCCACCAAGCAGGTCGGCACCGGCAAGACCGTCACCTTGACCGGCACCACCTACGGCGGCGCCGATGCCGGCAACTACACGTTCACCGACCAGAGCAGCACCACCGCAGCCATCACGGCCAAGGCGGCCGCCCTCAGCGGCCTGACCGCCGCCGATAAAGTCTACGACGGGACGACGGCGGCCACGGTCGCACACAGCGGCGCCAGTTTCAGCGGCCTCGTCGCCGGCGATACCGTCACGGCCTCAGGCACCACCGGCACCTTCGCCACCAAGCAGGTCGGCACCGGCAAGACCGTCACCTTGACCGGCACCACCTACGGCGGCGCCGATGCCGGCAACTATACGTTCACCGACCAGAGCAGCACCACCGCAGCCATCACGGCCAAGGCGGCCACCCTCAGCGGCCTGACCGCCGCCGATAAAGTCTACGACGGGACGACGGCGGCCACGGTCGCGCACAGCGGCGCCAGCTTCAGCGGCCTCGTCGCCGGCGATACCGTCACGGCCTCAGGCACCACCGGCACCTTCGCCACCAAGCAGGTCGGCACCGGCAAGACCGTCACCTTGACCGGCACCACCTACGGCGGCGCCGATGCCGGCAACTATACGTTCACCGACCAGAGCAGCACCACCGCAGCCATCACGGCCAAGGCGGCCACCCTCAGCGGCCTGACCGCCGCCGATAAAGTCTACGACGGGACGACGGCGGCCACGGTCGCGCACAGCGGCGCCAGCTTCAGCGGCCTCGTCGCCGGCGATACCGTCACGGCCTCAGGCACCACCGGCACCTTCGCCACCAAGCAGGTCGGCACCGGCAAGACCGTCACCTTGACCGGCACCACCTACGGCGGCGCCGATGCCGGCAACTACACGTTCACCGACCAGAGCAGCACCACCGCAGCCATCACGGCCAAGGCGGCCGCCCTCAGCGGCCTGACCGCCGCCGATAAAGTCTACGACGGGACGACGGCGGCCACGGTCGCACACAGCGGCGCCAGTTTCAGCGGCCTCGTCGCCGGCGATACCGTCACGGCCTCAGGCACCACCGGCACCTTCGCCACCAAGCAGGTCGGCACCGGCAAGACCGTCACCTTGACCGGCACCACCTACGGCGGCGCCGATGCCGGCAACTATACGTTCACCGACCAGAGCAGCACCACCGCAGCCATCACGGCCAAGGCGGCCACCCTCAGCGGCCTGACCGCCGCCGATAAAGTCTACGACGGGACGACGGCGGCCACGGTCGCGCACAGCGGCGCCAGCTTCAGCGGCCTCGTCGCCGGCGATACCGTCACGGCCTCAGGCACCACCGGCACCTTCGCCACCAAGCAGGTCGGCACCGGCAAGACCGTCACCTTGACCGGCACCACCTACGGCGGCGCCGATGCCGGCAACTATACGTTCACCGACCAGAGCAGCACCACCGCAGCCATCACGGCCAAGGCACTCGCGATCGATCTGCAAGGGCAGGGAACCCGTGTCTATGATGGTACGACGACGATCCTCCTCAACAGTGTCACTCCGAGCCTTACGGGAGTGGTTAGCGGCGACACGGTCAACGTTGCCACCGGCAATGTCACTGGTTTTCTCGATAAGAATGCCGGCACAAACAAGGCGGTGATCTACAGCGGGTTCGGTCTCAGCGGAGCCGATGCGGGAAATTATGAACTCTCTACCGGCAGTGCGTCCTCGACCGCCTCGATCACTCCGAAAGCCGTGACCGTGAGCGGCCTGACCGCGGCCAATAAAGTCTACGATGGCACGACGAGTGCCACGGTCGCCCACAGCGGCGCCACCTTCACCGGCCTGGTCGCCGGCGATACCGTCACGGCCAGTGGGACGATCGGAATATTTGCCGATGCATTGGTCGGCGTTGCCAAGCCCGTGACCTTAACCGGCACCGTCTACGGCGGAGCCGATGCGGGGAACTATGCCTTTACACACCAGACCGCCACAAGCGCTTCCATCGTGGCTCGGAACACGTCGTCACAATTCCAGCAGTACCTTGGGGGCATCACGCAATTAAGCCAAAACTACAAGCCCGTTCCTGGCTCTTCCTCCACTCTGCCGCCACAGAGCCTACCCCTTGTGAGTGACATACGTGCATCCACCGGAGGAGCCGGCACGGCAGGGTTGGCCACGCTCTTCCCAATCGATGGACTCATCGTGAACTGGATTCGCGAGCACTCAGTCGATGGCACCCGCATCGTCACTGTCTCGATTCCACAATCCATCATTGCACGCGGAGACATGATTTCGTTCGAACTACCGGAAGACCTCATTACGGCACTGACTACCACGCCAAATCTATTTGCCCAGACAAACGGGAATCCGTTACCGGTGTGGTTGGAATACAACGAGACGAAAGGACAATTCCGAATTGCGGAACCAGCCACCATCTCTTCCTTGCCTTACGAAGTGGTCGCGAACCTGGATCAGTCGCGCGTCCTGGTGAGGATTGATACGCGTTAGAATTGATGGCGGCCGCACGGATGTGAATATCGCGTACGCTGGCTCTTGGCAATGTAGAGCTTGTGGTGATTCGCACATCAAATTCTGTCATACAGGTCAGGTCTTGTATTCGAACAATCCCGACGACCGGTAAGTGCTCGCCTCAGCAGTCGAGGGATCCGCAGATCTGCTCCTAACGGAAGTGCACGAGCAGTTGGCTGGCCCATCACGCCCCGCTCACACTCGTCGATCCTCGCGGTTGCTGGCCTTAGAGAGACTATCCGTCCTTCCGGTCTGGAATCCGCGGTCCCACAGCAAGACCTAGTTACGCCTCACATGCGCGCGTCGGACAAAGGCCTACATAGGCCGCGCGTTCTGTGTGCAGGAGGACGACCAGGCCGCGCGCCTTACCCCTCAAGACATCCCCTCCTCACTCCGATACAGAAACAGGAAACCCTGTTCCTCATTTCCCAGGAGGTCGCATGTCCAACATCATCGAACAAATCGACAAGGCCATCGGTGCGCATGGAGCGTGGAAGGTGAAGCTGCGGCAAAACATCGATGGGACGCTGGCGCTGGTCCCGGCTGAGGTCGGGGTGGACAACCGTTGCGAATTCGGCAAGTGGCTATACAGTCTGACCGGCACCCCCACTGCCACAGACCCCTACTACAAAGAGATCCTCGAACTACACAAGTCATTCCACAAGATCGCGGCGACAGTCGTCACCAAAGTGCAATCGGGGGATAAACCCGGCGCCGAAGCGTCGATCGGCTTGAAGGGCGACTACACGATCGCGTCGTCCAAATTGACGGCCAAGATGGTGGAGTGGAAGAAAACAGCCGCAAAGGCAGCCTGATTGAGCGCGGTCTCACTCGGGAGAAACTCCCTGGAACCTAGGGAGTTTCTCCCGAACCGTACCGGCGCCATCCGGCATTCATTACTCATTCGTTCGAGACACTCTTCCTTCGAGTGCTTGTTTTTGCTGGCACGTTCATCACTTCAGACATCATCGCTCCGCACGGCACGATCCCTGCTCTGTGCTGCTTTAGAATCAACCGGACAGAGACACTATGCCCTCATCCATCCTGCTCATCGACGACAGCCCCGGCGAATGTGAACTTTTTCGCCAGGCCCTGACGCAGTCCGGATACAAGGGACGCTTGGAGATCACCGATGGCAGCCATACGGCAATGACCTATCTTCACGATCACGTGCCCAGCGATGAACCGGGCTTGATCCTGCTCGACCTCAAGTTGAAGGGGGAACGCGGGGTGGATCTGCTGACACGCTTGAAACAGGATGCGCGATTTGCACCGATTCCAGTGGTGATCCTCACCAGCTCCGACGACGCCATGGATGTGCGGGCCTGCTACCAGGCCGGGGCCAACGGCTACGTGGTCAAGCCGGGGCAATTCGATGACCTTGTGAGCCTTTCCCTCCACCTCTGGAAATTCTGGCTCGAACACAACTGCACCCGACGGATGGCCACCTCATGCTGACCCGCGCCGCCCTCAAAAATCCCTACGCCGTCTTTGCGCTCTGCATGATCGCGCTGATCCTAGGCGCCGTCTCCTATCAGAAGATGCGCGTGGACATCTTTCCCGAGATCAAACTGCCCTCGATTCTCGTCACGACGTTCTATCGCGGATTGAGCCCCAGCGAAATGGAAGGGGCGATCACGCTCAAGATGGAGCAACGCTTCGTCGAGGCCAGTTATGTCGAACACATCGAATCCCAGTCGCTCTCCGGGATGAGTTACATCAAGGTGTTCTTCCAGCCGGACTATGGGATCGATGCGGCCCAATCGGAGTTGACCAGTCTGGCCTACAGCATCATCCGTCTGCTGCCGCCCGGCGTCTACCCGCCCTCCGTCTATAAGTTTGGCGTATCCAGTCTGCCGGTCGGATACCTCTCCATCTCCAGCGACACACTCGGCCCCAAGGAAATCCGAGACCTGGCATACTTCAACGTACGCCAACAGATCGCGACTATTCCCGGCATTTCCTTCGGCCCTCCGCTGGGCGGCAAGGTCCGGCAAATCACCGTCTTTCTCGACCAACAACGACTGCTTGCGCGCGGCGTGTCTCCGTCCGAAGTGGTCAATGCACTCAATGCGCAGAGCGCCATCATCCCGGCGGGCAACATCAAAATCGGCGACCTCGACTACTACGTCTACTCCAACAGCCTCATTGACGTGGTGGACAAGATCAACGACATTCCCATCAAGATCGTGAACGGCACTCCGGTGTTGATCCGCGACATCGGCACCGCCGCCGATAGCGCCGCCGTGCAGACCTCGATCGTGCGGGTGAACGGCCGCGAAGCAACCTATATTCCGATCACCAGGCAGGAGGGCGCCAACACCCTGGAAGTCACCGACGGCATTCGTGCGAAGCTCTCAAAGCTCACGGAGATTCCGTCCGGGACAACCATCAAGTTTATCTACGACCAATCACTCTACATTCGCCAGGCCATTGCCAATTTGCAGAAAGAAGGCCTCCTCGGTGCCGGACTGGCCGGCCTCATGATTTTCATTTTCCTGGCGAGTGTCAAAGCGGCACTCGTCGTCGGGCTGGCCATTCCTCTGTCGTTGACCGCCGCGCTGGTGGCGCTCTACCTCACCGGGCAAAGCGTGAACTTGATGACGCTGGGCGGGCTCGCCCTGGTGATCGGCACCCTGCTGGACAACAACATCGTCGTGCAGGAGAATCTGCACCGGCATTTGGAGATGGGCAAGGACGGGCGTTCGGCGGCGGAGGACAGCGCGATGGAGCTGACGCTACCGATCCTGGTTGCGACGATCTGCATCCTCATCGTCTATCTGCCCATCATGTTTTTTACCGGCATCGTGAAGTATCTCTTCGTGCCGCTGGCCATGACGGTGGCCTTTGCCATGTTGGCCGACTATGTCGTCTCCATGTCGGTAACGCCGGTCGTCTTGGCTTGGCTCTACCAAGCCGGGCATGCCAAGTCGTCCGATCATGAGGCATCGGCCGACGAGGGGTGGTTCCGGTATGTGTTGGCCATCTACGAACCGTTGCTCATGGCCGGCGTACGATTCAAACCCGTCGTGATCGGCTTGGCTGCGCTCGCCCTGGTCGCCACCGCAGTCTTTCTGTTGCCTCGTCTCCATACCGAGTTCTTTCCCAAGGTGGATGCAGGCAATTTCACGATGCTGGTGGTGGCGCCGGAAGGTTCACGAATCGAAAAGACCACGGCCATCGTGGGTCAAATCGAACAACTCGTGCACGACACGATCCCGAAAGACGACCTGGAAGAAGTCATCTCAAACACCGGGCTGTACTATGGCGATGCCGCTCGTTTCGCGCCGAACACGGGCAACCATACCGCCTTCGTGCTCGTGAACCTGGTCACCGGCCACAAGGGCCACACGGAAGACTACATTACGGACCTACGCAAACAGTTTAAGACTTCGTTGCCCGGCGTCGAGATCGCCTTCCAAACCGGCGGCATCATCAGCGATGTGTTGAACTTCGGCCTCAAAGCCCCCATCGACATCCAGGTCAAGGGTCCCAACCTCGACATCGTCAGGCCGGTGGCGGAGCAAATCCAGCAACGGATCGCGCAGGTGCCTAACACAGTTGACGTGCGGATCAAGCAGGGCAAGAGTTATCCCGAACTGCATATCGATGTGGATCGTACCAAAGCCGCCTACTACGGCATCAACCAGAACCGCGTCGTGGTCGACGTAGTGACCGGCATCAGCTCCAACCTCGCCCTCTCTCCCAATTATTGGCTGGATCCCAAGACCGCCAACGGCTATTTCCTGCTGGCGCAGTACCCTGAGCAGTCGCTCACCACCACGGAAAACCTGCTCAACATCCCGATCATCGGTGCGCGCACGCCGCTGCTACCAACCGCCAGCCTCACGGGCGGCGGCATGCAAGGCTCCACGTTGGCACTGCAGAACACGCCGTTTGCTGGACGGCAGATGGAGATGACAAGCGGGTACTACGCCTCGGGAGACGACCGGCGTGGACCGCCCGTCCTGCTGCGGGATGTGGCCTCTCTAAAATTCAAGACCGGTCCCGATTCGATCGATCACTATGACCTCTCGCGATTGATCAACGTGCTGGTGACGCCGGTGGGAAACGATCTCGGCCGCGTGGCGAAGGATATCGAAAAGGCGTTGGCCGGCGTTCCCCTGCCAAAAGACGTCACGGTGCACTTGCGCGGCGAAGTGGCCAACATGCGCGGCGCGATCCAGAACTTCGCCCTGGCCCTCCCGCTCGCCGTGGTGCTGATCTATCTCGTGATGGTGGCCTTGTTCCGGTCGTTCATCGATCCCCTCATCATCCTGGTGGCCGTGCCGCTCGGATGGATCGGCACGGTGCTGACCCTGCACCTCACGAATACCTCGGTCAATGTTGAATCCATGATCGGCACGTTGATGATGATGGGCATCGTGGTCTCGAACAGTATTCTGCTCGTCGATTTTGCCAATCGTATGGTCCGCCACGGATCAACCGCCGAACATGCCGTACTGGAAGCCGGCCGGCGGCGCATCCGGCCGATTCTCATGACGGCCCTCGCAACGATCCTCGGCCTACTGCCGCTGGCCCTCGGCTTCGGAGAAGGCAATGAAACCATGGTGCCCCTGGCCCGTGCGGTGGTCGGCGGCCTGGCGGTCAGCACGATCATGACCCTCTTGGTGGTCCCGGTCATGCACTCCTTGGTGTTGATTCGCCGGGAACGTCCCCCTGTGTCTTCGACCGCACCCGCGACTCTGGAGGAAATTTAATGACCGAACAGGTAGTTCCACCCCCTCTCGTCCAGCGATCCAACCGTACGCCACTCTGGATTGGGACCGCCGTGCTCCTGGTCCTGGCGATCGGCGGCTATCTCTCTTGGCAGAGTGACGAACCGGCTGACCCCTCGGCTCCGGCAAAACCGGCTGCGACGGCGCAATCGGACAAGTCAGCCGCCCCGACTCCCTCAGAGTTGGATTCGACGCCGGTCGATGTGCAGGTCACGAAACCGACCCGTCGAGACCTGGTCTATACGATCAAGCTCCCAGCCAATGTATCGCCGCTCTACCAGACGACGCTCTACGCCAAGGTCTCCGGTTATCTGAAATGGATCGGCCCCGACAAGGGCGATGCCGTCAAAAAGAACCAAGTCGTCGCCGTGATCGACGCCCCGGAAGTCGAAGAGCAGTACCAGCAGGCGGTGTCGGATTACAAAATCAAACAATTGACCTACGAGCGGCTCGCCAAGGTGTGGAAGGAATCGCCGGACGTGATTGCGAAACAGGATGTGGACGTGGCGGAAGCGTCCTATCAAGGGGCTCGACACCTCATGGAGCAACGTGTCGCGATGCGGGACTACACCAAAGTCCGCGCGCCCTATGACGGCATCGTCACCGCGCGTTTTGCCGACCCCGGCTCATTGATTCAGATCGCCACCTCGTCGGCCACCAGTGCCATTCCGCTGTTTACGATCATGGACCTCAACACGGTTCGTGTTTATGCAAATGTCCCGCAGGACGACAGCCCCTGGATCGTGCCCGGCACAACCAGCGCAACTGTGAAAGTCACGGAGCTGCCCAACCGCACATTCAGTGGCGTGGTCACGCGCTCCACGCTGGCGCTTGATCCCGCGACGCGAAGCCTCCTGATTGAGATCGATCTGCCCAATGCAGACCATGCGCTCCGTCCAGGAACCTTCGCCGAAGTGGCACTCGGGTTGCGGGAAATTCCCCAGGCTCTCGTCGTTCCACCACAGGCAGTCATCAGCACACCCAAAGGTAAATCGGTCTTCATCGTCGAAGAGGGCAAAGCCAAATCGGTCGTGGTACAGACCGGCATCAGCGATGGCCGCTGGATCGAAATCACCTCCGGTTTGCAGGGCCACGAAGAGGTCGTCGCGGTCGGTAAACGCCGTCTGCTGGACGGTATGCCGGTTCAAGGCTCGCCGTTTAATCTGCCTGACGCCAAACTATCCCAACAGAAATTTGAGCGTCGCGTTCCCGGGGGCACGCCCCCGCCGCCGACCTCCGCACCGAACGGGACCTCGCAGAAACAGGGAGAACGCCCATGAGACGCTTGTCGCGCCATACGGTCCTTCTGACACTGACAACACTGGCCTTGACCGCGCTGTTGACCTCTGCCTCGCAGGCCGAGGAGACAGAACCGCCCCTGACGTTGCCCCACGGCAGCTTTCTGGGCGTACAGCGCGCCGTCGATATTGCGGTGAAAAACCACCCCATGCTGCTCGAAGGCGCGGCGAATCTGAAAGCCTCGGAAGCGCGCACCGAACAGGCTCGCTCCCTCTACTACCCGCAAGTCTATGCGAACGCCAACACGATAGCAGGCGCCGGGGTGAGCAACCCGCGCTTCATGGTCGGCGGTGGATTGCTCCGTGAAAACCAGTCCACCTTCACCGGCGGCGTGATCGCCAACCAACGCATCTACGACTTCGGCTACACGAGCAATCTGGTGGAGTCGAGCAAACTCGCCGAACGCGCACAGGGACAAGATGTCAGTGCTCGCCGCGCCCTGGTGTTGCTGTATGTGCAACGAGCCTACCTGAATAGTCTCAAGCGGAAGCGGCTGGTCCAGATTGCGGAAGAAACCGTCCGAGAGCGCGGGATCATCGCCGGGCAGATCGAAACCCTCTATCGCCAACAACTGAAATCGAAGCTCGACTTCGATCTGGCGCATGTGGAGCTGGTCAATGCGCAATCGCTTCTGGTGCGCAGCCGCAACGATTTGAAAGCCAGCTATGCCGATTTGAACCGGACCATGGGCATTGTCGGAGCCGACGACTACGTTCTCGAAGATATTTCCGTGGAGGTGCGACCGCAGAAGACACTGGAGAGCCTGATCAACGAAAGCCTGTCGCATCCGGAAGTGAAACGCGCGAAGGAACAGACTGCATCAGCCGATGCGAGGCTGACCGCGACCAAACGCCAGTACCTGCCGACGGTCTCGGCGATCGCCAGTGGCGGCACCTTCGATCCTTTCGATGCCCGCCAGAACCAGCAGACCGGCGGCTGGTGGATGGCCGGCGCGATGGTGTCGATGCCCCTCTTCACCGGATTTCTGATCGAGAATCAGGTCGTGGAGGCCAACGCCAATCGTCAGGCCGCCTCCGCTGCAACCAGCAACATCGAACAGGCGTTGACGCAACAGGTGACCAACGCCTACCTCGACACCCTGACCTTCGCGCAACAAATTACCCTGGCTGAAGAACAGGTCAAGACGGCGCAGGAAGCCTTGCAGCTTTCAAAGCAACGCTACAAACTGGGGCTAGGCACGGTGGTGGAAGTGACCCAATCCGAAGTGGCGGTGACGGCGGCACAAACCCGGCTCGCAGAAACTCAATTCGACTACAAGATCGCGGAAGTCACGCTGGCCTATACCTCGCAAGGCGACGACACAGGGCACGCGCTGTTATTAAGTCGCGTCAGCCCCCCTTCACCGGATGCCGTGGGCCCGCACCCAGCCAATTAGCCAACGGGTGAGTCCGTAGCCGGAGCAGGTCTCCTCATTCGTGAAGCGTCGTTCACCTCTCCTGTCTTCAGCAATGAGCCGGGAGTGATCGGCTTGTAAGGCGCTTCACAAGAGAGGCTTCACGATCGACGCGGCGTTCCGTTTATACTCGTTCCCCCGGAAAGACTCTGGCAAGATCGATCACCAATTCATCTTTCGAGTTGGCGAGGAGCCAGTCCCAAATGCTGGTGCTCTGATGCACCATCGCTTCGTCGAGATCAAAAAACAGATCGAACCCCTTCGAGGCGATAGGGTTCATCGGGTAGCGGCGATCGTAAATCATCCCGTAGGCCGGAATGCCGTAGACGGTCTGCCAATTCCCCAAAATAAAATGGAGCTCGGTGCCCCTGACGTAGAGTCCGCCGGACGTGATGATCCGTTTGATCGACGTCTGCGGGTGGCTCAGGTAATAGGTAACCCGCTCATTCTCCCGCGCCAATCGTAACGCTTCGACCAACTGCGGTACCAATATCGCGATCTCTCCGTCCCGAAACATCGGCAAACGGATCGAGTCTCCCCCGATCCAGCGCTGAATCGACACGCGGTGCTCCTGCACCGTAAGCCCCATCAGCACGCGGCGCACCTGCTCGTGGGAGAACTGGGCCGGATGCGTGAAATGACCCGGCGGCCACTCCGGCAGCACATTGGCATCCAACTCCAAGCGGACAAAATTGACGGGATCTTCGTAGACGGTCCGCGAGGGAACTTGAGGGATGGCACATCCGGCGGCAAGCATACAGAGCACCGCCAACCGGGACACGTGAAACGTGAAGCGCAAAAATCGCATCGGCCCCCTGGCTGAAACTATGGTCTTCTTGCGCTTCACGAACAACGCTTGAGACTACTCGGTAATCGTCACGGTCATTTCAACGCGCTCCAGCGGATTGTCCCGCCCGTCGCGCTTGGCGCCGACCACCTTATCGACCACTTCCAGCCCGCTCTGCACTTCACCGAATGCCGTATACTGCCAGTCTAAAAAGTTGGCATCGTTGACGCAGATGAAAAACTGGGAACCCGCGCTGTCCGGATCGTTGGCGCGCGCCATGGAGAGGGTGCCGCGCTTGTGCGGCTTGCTGTTGAACTCCGCCTTCACGTTGTGCCCGGGACCACCCATCCCGTGCGAGGCACGGTCCGGATTCTTGCTGTTGGGATCGCCGCCCTGAATCATGAACCCGGGGATGACCCGGTGAAAGGTCGTGCCGTTGTAGAAGCCTTTTTTGGCCAGATCCACGAAATTCTTCACGTGATTGGGCGCCACGTCCGGAAACAAGCGCAGCACGATCTCGCCCCATGCTTCGCCCTTGGATGTTACGGAAATGGTCGCGACTGGTGAACCTGCTTGTGCCGTCATCTCGTATCCTTTCCTCCTTAATTAAACTTGAAGGGCGCGATACTCTCCCCTTCCAATCCTTGGCTGACCGCCGTCCAGGTGAGGCCATCGTCATCGCTGCGAAAGACCCCAGAACTGGTGCCGGCGTAAAAGCCCCCTTTGTCACCTTCGATCAACACTTGCACCGACAGATTGCTAAGCCCTTTGTTCAAGGGCACCCATTGCCGGCCCTTGTCGACGGTCTTGAAAATGCCCCGCCCCGTGGCGACATAGACACCGCGGTCGTTGCTGATCAAACCGCGAATCGAATCGTTCGGCAAGGCCCGGCTGATCGGCAACCAGGTCTTTCCTGCGTCGCCGCTACGAAAGACGCCCCCGTCGAACGTGCCGGCATAAACGCCCTGTTCTTTATCCACGGCCAGCACGCGAATAAAATTCTCCACCAATCCTTCGTGATCACGGAGGCCCTGTCGCAAACGTGTCCATCCCGCCGCCCGCTCCTTGTAACTATGCACGCCTTTCCCGGACGTACCTGCGTAGAGGGTTCCGTCGTCGGTACGCGCCAAGGCGTGAACCAGAATCTCATCCAGACCGGTTGAGACAGCCTTCCATTGGTCTTGCGCGGCATTCAAGAGATAGACGCCGTCGCCGGTCCCGGCATAGAGCCCTTTGGCATCCATCATCAAGGCTTTGATCTCCAACCGTTTGAGGCCCTTGTTGATCGGCTGCCAACTCTTGCCGCCGTCACGCGAACGAAAGACGCCACCGCGAAACGTGCCCGCATAAATCGCACCATCTTTGCCGGTGGTGAGGCAGAGCACGAACGGATCGGTCACTCCCTGGTTGGCCGACGTCCAGGACCCGCCGCGATCAGCGCTTCGAAAAATACCCATACCGAAAGACCCGGCATAGATCACCCCCCCGGTACCGACCGTTAACGCCTGAATACTCGTATTGCCGATATCGGCGGTAGCGCCGGGCTCCTGAGCCGGGTGCGCCTGTTCCAGATTCAGCGGAGACCCGCCCTCGCTGCCGCCCGAAAAGGAGGCCGCCTGTGCGCCCGCCTGCAGGCTCCCGAGTGCAAACACCGCCAACATCAGCATATGACGCAGCATAGCGTGACCATCCTTCCCACTGTGTGTGCGGATCACCGCACGCGATGACCGGCTGTGCCGATGGGTATATCCGGGTCGAGCGGTAGATTCATGTCAGGCGACGGCCCTGCGGCCCGCCCGAAAATCTTGGCGCCGATAATCCCGATTTCATAGAGTACCATGAGCGGGACGGCCATCAGCAACATGGTGAAGAGCGTAGCATCCGGGGTCACGATAGCCGAAATGATGAGCGCCGCCATGATGGCATGTTTGCGATAGTGGGCCAACACCGCAGCCGACACGACACCCACACGCGAGAGCAGGGTCAACACCAGCGGCAGTTCAAAGGCGCAGCCGAAGATCAGGAGAAATTTGACGTTGAAGTCGATATAGGTCCCCACACCGAGCGCAGGGGTGATGTCCCGATCCATTCCGAAGCTGACGAAGAAGTCGATGACCAGCGGCAGGATCACGAGATTGCAAAAAATCAGGCCGAGCGCGAACAGCAGCGCCGCGAGCAGGAGCAAGGGGATCGCCCAGCGCTGCTCCTTCGGGAGCAACGCTGGCTCGATAAACTTCCAACACTGATAGAAGACCATCGGCAGGCTGAGGATAATACCTGCCAGAAACGACACTTTGATGGATGCGAACAGCGCTTCCGTCGGTCCGTAGAACACCAGCTGATTGGGAAACGGACGATTGAGCCAGGCGACCATCTCGGAGGAGTAGGCAAACGCCGTGGCAAACGCGACCGCCAAGGTCACCACGATGATCAGAAGCCGCTTCTTGAGCGACTGAATATGGGCGGCCAGTGGTGCGAGCATTGCCTGTCTGAACCAACGACCCGATCCTGTATTTGCTCCGATGCCGCCACCGGCTGAAATCGAGCACGGCGGGAAGCGGCCGGAACGGAGGACAGGAGATCCTCGCTAACGCGACAATCGGATGAGTTCGGCTATCTTATCCTTAGTGGCCAACTTCTCTTTTTGTAACTGTTTCTTCAACACTTCTTCCGCCGGCGTGAGCACATGTCGCCGCTGCAAATCGGACAACTCGGCATCGAGGCGATGGTGAGATTCTTCCAGCTCGCGGAATTCTGTGTTGGACTGCCGTAACCGTTCAGTAATCGCCGTCTCCGTCTGCATGTCGCACCTCCTGGTTGACTACACACGTTCGTGGATGACTGTCCTGTTGCCCGGCTCCCGGAATCGCCCTACGGCTGCTCGCACAAAGGCCCCAACCGGAGCGGCGTCATTTCCATGAGCACCGCATCTTCGTCGGGATTCACATAATAGCGCGACCGCACGGCAATCTGACGAAACCCCAACCGATCATAGAGCGTCAATGCCCCCTGATTCGACGCCCGCACCTCCAACATCGCCCGACTGGCCCCCCGCGTCAGTCCGGCCTGCAATGCGGTACAGACCAGCCGCCGCCCGATACCCTGCCGGCGAAACGCAGGAAGTACGGCCAGGTTCATCAAGCGCACTTCCTCGAACACGATCCAAAAACAAAAATACCCGGCAATCACGAGGGCGCCTGACCGGGGGTCAGGACACTTCGCGATGAGGAACTGCGCAAATTGATTACCGGACAACTCGGCTGCTAACATTTTGCGCGACCAGGGGGCCGAGAAGCAAGCCTGTTCAATGGCCAACACCTCATCGAGCACCGCAGCGGTCGCCGGTACAATCACCACCGAATCGGACGCCATGTCGGACTCAATTTCCAATTTAGTGGCCTACTTCCGAGCTCGTGGATCGGCCTCTTTTCGACCACGTGCCCGCCGACCCTGCGCCAATTTGCTGGCAACCCGTTGTCGGCGCCGTTCGAGGGCCGACACCCCCTGCTGCTCATCGAACTTCACCTCGGCTTCCGTGCGTTGCACATAGCGAGGCACCAACTGCTGCCCCTCAACGTGTCCTGCCCCCAAGCGCTGCTGGCCTGCGAGGCCGACACTCACGGCCGAAGGACGTTGCTGTTCCGGCCTGACTTCCCGCACCTGCCCGCCTGCCGCGTCAATAGCCTCCCGTATGTCCTTTTCATAGGCTTGCCAACCGTCGCCAAACACCGTGCAGGCCTTGGCGCCCTGTAACGCCCGAGCCACCGAAGCAGGAGGCCCCACCTGCTCCGCGATATGGGTACGTAAACCCGTTCCCGGCAGCCATTCATAGACGGCCCAATAGACTTCATTGTGCCGACTCTTGAGAACCGGCACCAGCAGCCCCTTGACGTCGCGCAGGTTCCAGGCCAGCGCTTCCAACGTCGGCACCGTCACGATGGGAGTCCCCATCACGGCGCGAAACCCCAACAGAGTGGCCAGCCCCACACGGAGACCCGTGAACGACCCCGGTCCGATGGACACGGCCAGGCCTTGCAGGTCCTTCAACGTGACTCCGGCTTCGCGTAATGCGCGATCAATTGCACCCATCAAGGACCGTGCATGGGAGCCTTGAGCATCCTGTTCGACGAGAGCCAACACCTGGTCATGCTGAAGCAGCGCGACAGTCTGCCAGGCTGTCGCCGTATCGATTGCCAGCACATACTGCACTGATTGTGTCTTCATACTCGACCCAGCTCGCCGGGCTTGATCGGTTCGTTCGGCACCAATTCGTGAAACGTCACCTGCAAACTACCCGATCCCTGTCCATCCGTCATCTTAATGGCAAAGGGGCGCATAATCCGTGTCCCGGCGACTGGGGCCTGACCATTCGACGCCGGTAGGGCCTCTGCCACCCCGCCCACAGCACGGTAGTCGTCGAACTGCATCGTGGCTTCGACCTCACCGGACGGCGACAGACGTTCCTCTTGTACGACCAGCAAATTCCGACGATCAAACCAAATCCGCCTGACCACGAATGGAGCGGTACCATTGCTGCCCGGTGCGGTCGACACATCAAGCCGATACCGATTGCCGTCTTCCGTCAATCGCACTGACTCATCCGGACCCACCGCTTGTGTTCCAATAATCCCGCTCATCGCCCAGACGCTCAGCTGAAAGGGACGCGTGAGTTGGCCGAGTTGGTCGGCCTCCGATGGGCGGCCGCTCACCTCACGCCCCATGGTCGGCAGCCGGAGTTTGAATTGATCTTCGATCTGCACGAACTCGAATATTTCACTGCCCACCGCGGAGAAACCGCGCAGCCGGATGGCGTTGGGACGTTGGTAGAACACGGTGCCTTGGATGCGCTGGCCGATCGGCAGGATGCCGCCGGTGATCTTCGCGCTGAACAACCCCTTGATCGTGCGAACTTCTCCCGCCTGTTCCTGCAGACGCGCCGTCAGTTGCTCCGCCGTCGCCTGCAAAAGCGGCACGGTATCGGAGGGGCTGAACAGGGCGCAGCCGGGCACCATCGCACATGTCATGGCACAGAGAACCAGGGCACCCGCATCCCTGCGGACGTTACGCCAGGACCACATCCAACGCATCTCCCACTTCATGAATGCCGATCAATTCAATCCCGGCGATCGGTTCCAGTTTTGCAACGTTCCGTTCCGGCAACAGACAGCGTTTGAATCCCATTTTTGCAGCCTCGCGAATCCGTAGTTCGGCCTGGCTGATCGCCCGCACCTCACCGCCTAACCCGACTTCACCCATCACGAGCGTCGTAAAATCGATCGGACTCTCTCGCAAACTCGACGTGACCGCGGCCACAATACCCAGATCGATGGCCGGCTCGTCGATATGAATCCCGCCAACCACATTCACATACACATCCTGCCCTGAGAGGTGCATGCCTAGTCGTTTTTCCATCACGGCCAGCAGCAGCGACAAACGATTCGGCTCCACACCGTTCGCCATGCGTTTCGGCATGGGGTAGTTGGTGCTAGATACCAGCGCCTGCAGTTCTACGAGAATGGGCCGCGTGCCCTCCAGGCTGGACACCACCACCGAGCCGGTGGTGCGCTGCGGTCGCTCGGCGAGAAACAACTCGGAGGGGTTGCTGACTTCCTCCAAGCCACCGTCCTTCATCTCGAATACGCCGATTTCGTTCGTTGAGCCGAACCGATTTTTGACGGCCCGCAAAATCCTGAAACTGTGGCTCTTATCCCCTTCGAAATACAACACCGTATCGACGATGTGTTCCAACAAGCGCGGGCCGGCGATGGCGCCCTCCTTCGTGACATGCCCGATGATAAACACCGGCACATTGCTGCGCTTGGCGAACCACATGAGCTGCCCGGCGACTTCCTGCACCTGACTGATACTGCCCGGCGCCGAGGTGAGTTGTTCTGTATAGACGGTCTGAATCGAATCCACGACTACGGCCGCCGGCTGGATTTCCTGGATGGCTTTGAGAATCTGTTCGAGACTCGTTTCCCCGAGGATCAGCAGATGTTTCCCGTCGATGCCGAGACGCTGCCCCCGCATCTTGATCTGCCGGGGCGACTCTTCTCCTGACACGTACAGCACCTGCTCCCCCGGTGCCGCAAGCAGCGGCAAGGCTTGTAACAGCAGCGTGGTCTTGCCGATGCCGGGATCACCGCCGACCAACATCACAGAACCGGGCACTACCCCGCCGCCCAACACACGGTCAAACTCCCCCATCCCCGTGCTATGCCTGGGCTCACCCACGATTTCGATGTCGGAGATCGGCGTCGCCACCGCCATGGCTGTTTTAGGCATGCCTTGGCGACCTTTGGGAGCGGCCGGCAAGCGCTCTTCCTTGAGCGTGTTCCAGCCTCCACAATCAGGGCAACGCCCGAGCCATCGCAACGCTTGATGGCCGCACGCCTGGCAATGAAACGTCGTCTTCGCCTTCATCCGTCCTCGCCTCACATCGCAGCGAAATTTTCAGATGCATCGTAAAGGAAACAGGAGAGAAAAAGGAAGAAGGCGCAGGGTCGGGAAGGTCAGCCTAGCCCATCGCCGACGACGCGCATACTCGCACTCTCGGGAAGGGGTTCAGGATGCTATCAGCGCATGGCGGACGGCAGATGGGTCACAGTGATAGGCACTAGACAACTCAGGCTTGCCTGCCCCTGATCCCTTTCTTCGAAACGAGTACACCGTCAGGGATGGGCACAGGAAGGAAAACGAATAGCAGGCACCATGCTGGTATCTGGCTCACCCGGAAACACATGGGGGGCCGATGTGACGTCTACGTTCAATGACGCCAGCCGATCTGGTCTCTCACACCATCAATTGAGGCAAGAGGCGCATGCGCCTATTCTCTTCAGAGGATGAGTCCTAACATCCAACTCGTTTCCCGTGATTCAAACGCTCAGGAAAGAGGACGGCTGGTAGCGATAGCGTTTCCGGCCTACTACACAATTCTAATAGGCCTCCCTAACGTGTGACGTTCAGCATCCATTCCCGCATGAGTCGCAGAGGTGGCGACCTTTCGAATGCCCCAGCTCAGTGGCTCGGGATCAGGGTAGTGATCAACGCGAGGATAAGGGAGACGGCTGTGGTGTGCGGTGATATCTTGTACTACTTCGGAACGATCGGGGCCGTGATACCACTCCTTCTTTCCCACACGTATCGATGCGTGAACAAGATACCGGTCCGGCACTGTTGACCGCCTGCTCTGCCTCCCGAAGTGCACCCCGAACTCCACCCATCTGCCCAAGCGTACCCACATGAATTGATCCCTCTGGTTTGGTGCACGTCGCTGCTCATCATGCCCGACTTTAATCTTATTTTCAGATTCTGGATAGCCCCACGTACGATTGCGCAGGCACGCTCCGGTTCCGTGAGTCCTACGATATCGTGCAAGGACTCAACTGGAGACATTTATCGCTCACACAACAATCGCGCAAGACAAGCCCCCTGAGTCCAGACATGAGTTTTCAAGGAAGTCGCTGAGGTGCACGAAGCCGAAGAACCGACGTTACGCTGCCGGTGAGTCCACCGGCAATCCGGACAACTGGAACAGGGCGATGGAAGCGGCGGCGGCGGCATTGAGGGACTCGACACCCGGTTTCAGCGGGATAGTGAAACGGACTGTCGCCACGTCGAGAACCGGCTCTGAGAGGCCCCGACTTTCGCTGCCGATGGCCAACACCGTACGCGCGGGAATGCTCCGAATCGCCCGGATCGGTACGCACCCCTCACTGGTTCCGGCGTCAGCCGCAAAGATGGCGCAGTCCAAGTTCTGCAGTTCTTCGAGACTGGTCTGAGGAAAGATGGGCAACTGGAAGAGCGCGCCGGCGGTGGCCCGCACGACTTTCGGGTTGAACACATCGACGGAATGGGGCGCCAACCACAGAGCACTCACGTTGAGTCCAGCCGCCGTTCGAATAATCGTCCCCATATTCGTCGGGTCCTGCAGCATGTCCCCGTAGAGACCGAATATCTTCGGTTGCGCGAGGATCGCAGACTGGTTCCAACTGGGTTGATGGACGATGGCCAGTACCCCGGTCGATGTCTCGACATCGGACAATTGCGCCAGCGTATGCTCGGGACAACTGTGAACGGTACAGCCACTGTCCAACACCTGCTGGCTGACTTCCGGCGGTTGCCGGTCGAGAAAACTGGGGGTGACGATGAGGCAGACAATGCGCTGCGGCGCCGACTGCACTAATTCAAGAATGGGTTTTGTGCCTTCCAACACGAACACGCCCTCGCGGTCACGCGTACGCTTCGTCTTGACGACATCTCGTATGTGCGAGAGAAAGTTGCGGGAGACGGTGCGAGGTGAGAAGGTCAACAGATATCCAAGGGTCGGCAACACTTCAGGGAGGCCCTCCTGACTTAGCAGGGCCTCCCCAAGATATTCCTATTTGCGTTTCTTGCCGGAAGCCGCTTCGGCGGCGCGGATGCGTTGCGCCCGCACCTTGGCCCGCTTGAGAGCCGACAGCTTGCCGCGCGTGCGATCACGCTCGGCCTTCAATCGCTCCAGCTGGGCACGCAGGTGCACACGCTCTTCCTTGTAAATATTGGCACATTCAGCGGGTGACAGGTTCGTCCAGTCTCCCGTTCCACGCGCCCGCTTGATTCGCGCTTCCAGCGATTCACGCAGCAGCTTCTCGCGCATCGACATCAAAGACTGCAAGGCTTCCTGCCGCCGCTGGACTTCTTCCTCTTCGGCCATAATGCCGCGAATGTCGGTACCTAACATCGGCTGATCCTCCTCGCTCGAGACAACAATTAGAACGCCTCATTCTACCCGATTTGGCGGCCTTTGTTCTACCTAGGAGAATGGCTCATAACACATTGATGTTACAGGCAACTATTGAACGACCCCCGTAAACAGGACGTTGCAGGGCTCGAAAGAGATGCAGTATTATCGGGCCATGTCACACATCGGTTCATTGGTTCGTGCCTGGCGAGTCTCACAAAAATGTTCCGAGTCGGCGCTCGCCGAACGGGCCGGCATCGCAACGTCTCTGCTGGAAGCGCTCGAGGCGGAACAGGCCGATCCCAACGCCTCAACATTGGAAGCGCTGGCCGGCGCACTCAAGATTCCTCTCCCCTGGCTCTTTATCCACCCCACTGATTTGGACCTGCTGTGTAAAGACGATGACGATGAGCCGGCTCCCCTGTCCACTTTAACCGGGAGCGACCCCGTCCTTGAGAGAATTCTCGTGGCGGCCGGACATGACCGGTCGCTGTACGTCCTCCTGACGGCACTCATGCAAAGTGGCGAGCCCAAACTGCTGCGCGCCGCAGAGGTGAGCCTGCGAAGCCTCGTCAAACAATCCAAGCAGGCCACGGTCCCCTGGCAATCGCGCCCGCCGGGACATTTTGAGCCGCCCAGCGATTAGACGGCCTCTCCACTTCGCGCGACGTCTGACCTCGTCAGCATCGATCACTCGTCCTTCCAATCTCAACACCCGTCCCGTTCGATTGCCCCGCCCGCACAAGCAACAGACCCACGAGTGCTAACGCGACCAGCCCAGGCCAGCCGCCCAGCGGCGGATCGGCAAACAGCTGAAAGGGATCTCCCGATAAACCAGCCCAAATCGAACTGAGGGCAATGGGCAGCGCCAGCAAAATCCCAACCAATGCTTCACCGGTCACCAACCCGGCCGCACACAACAGCCCGTGATCTTCAGCCGGAACCTCTGCCGCGCCCCGGCTCCTGCGCACAGACTCAGCCAGCAGACCGCCGAACATGATCGTTGCTGAAAGTTTCAGCGGCAAGTACATGCCAAGCGCCACCGCCAGGACAGGGAAACGAAGGGCAGCACCGCGTCGTGCCTGCCGCCTGTCGAGATGAATCACGACGACACCCAGCACCATTCCGACTCCGACCAGATGCCAGGGTAAGGAGCCGCCGAAGACGCCGTTGGCAAGGTTGGCCATGAGCGTGGCCTGGGGAGCCGAGAGTGGATGAGGATGGGCAGCCGTCACCTCACCGATCCCATATTTCGCCTGTAGCAGAGACAGCACCGGGACAATCACGACCGCGCCCGTCGCCACGCCGATCACCTGCATCACCTGCTGCTTCCAGGGGGTCGCGCCGACCACATGCCCGGTTTTCAAATCCTGCAAATTGTCGCCGCCCATCGCCGCAGCGCAACACACGACCGCCCCCACCAATAGCGCCGCAGCCGGACCGGCCGGATTGCCCTTCCCCAAGATGCCCAGCAGCAACAGCGAGGCGAGCATGATAGTGGCGATGGTCACACCGGAAACCGGATTGCTCGAGCTGCCCACGAGGCCGGCCATATACCCCGCCACGGCAGAAAACAAAAACGCCGTCACGACCATGAGCAGGGTCAGGCCGACGCCACCGAGCAGGTTGTGCCCCAACAGATCTTGATACAAGAAAACCATCGGAACCAGCGCGGCCACCGTCAGTCCGATCAACCAAGCCACACCTGCATCGCGCTCCGTGCGCGGCAGTTTCGATTCCTCACCAGTGTGGTGACGATCGGCGTACAACGTCATGAGTTGACGTAGACTGTCGAAGATCGCGCCGCGCACTTGCACCAGGGTCCATACACCACCCACCAGCATCGCGCCGATGCCGATGTAGCGAATCTGCCCGCTCCAGGTCGCCTTTGCCGCCGCCACACCAGTCAACCCCTCCGGCGACGCAACGATCGCCTGATACAGCGGCAACAGGACCAGCCAGCCGATCGCTCCGCCGAAGAAGACAACGACCGCCGTGTTGAGCCCGATGATGTACCCGACTGCCACCAACGCCGGTGACAGGTTCAGCCCGCCATACAGCGTCGACCGCCCGAGCTGAAACGCCCCTTCCAGCGACTCGCTCCAGAGCTTCAATCCTCCCTCGGCAAACTTGAATCCACCACCCAGCGCCGCAGCGCCCAGCAAAAGACGAATCCTGCCGCCGGCACCGGCATCCGACGAAGCGCCGACCTTCAAGACTTCCGCCGTCGCGAGTCCTTCGGGAAAACGCAGTCGAGCGTGAATAATCAGAGCGCGACGCAGAGGAATAGTAAACAACACCCCGAGCACCCCACCGACCAGCGAGACCGTGAATGTTTGCCAGTAGTCGAAGGTGGTCCAATAGCCGATGAGGAGCAGCCCTGGAATGGTGAAGATCACGCCGGCCGCCAACGCCTCACCTGACGAGGCGGCGGTTTGGACGATATTGTTTTCGAGAATATTCGACTGACGGAAGAGACGCAGCACCGCCATCGAGACGACGGCGGCTGGAATGGAGGCAGACACCGTCATGCCGGCAAACAAACCCAGATAGGCGTTGGCTCCGGCTAGCACTGCAGCCAGCACAATCGACAAGACGACCGCTTTCAGCGTGATTTCCGGAAGCGTCACCGTGGCGGGAACAAGCGGCACATCCACCGGCTCCGTTGGCGCGTCCTGCTTGCGCATCATGCCCTCAGAGCACCTGCACGATATAACATTTCAGATACCGCGTTTCCGGCATGCCGGCGAGCACCGGATGGTCCGGGCCCTGTCCGCGTTGTTCAAGCAATCTGATCTGCCGGCGCGCATCCCGTGCCGCAGCCTGCAGCATCTTCCAGAAATCGTCGTCCGTGATCGGTTGCGAACAGGAACAGGTGACCAGCACGCCTCCAGGCTGAAGGAGTCGAAGTCCGCGCAAATTGACTTCCTTATACCCGGCAATGGCATGAGGCACGGCCTTCTTGCTGCGCGCGAACGCCGGTGGATCGAGAATGACGAGGTCGTACCGTTGATTGTTCCGCTCGAGCACACGCAACTCTTCAAACGCATCGGCCTGGCGATACTGACACCGAGCAGCCACCTGATTCTGCTCCGCATGCGCCTGAGCCAACGCCACGGCGGAGGCGCTCACATCCAACCCCTCCACCGATTGCGCGCCCGCCAGCGCGGCCTGGATCCCGAACCCGCCGGTGTGACAAAAGGCGTCCAACACTGTGTTCCCTTTTGCGAAGAGGGCCGCGGCGATCCGATTTTCGCGTTGATCGCAGAACCAGCCGGTCTTCTGCCCCTCAGCAATATCCACCGTAAACTGAGCCTTCCCCTCATGAATGTTCACGGTCGTGGCGCCATCACCACGCAGAAATCCTTTCACCAACGGCAGGCCCTCCAACGTGCGACTCTTGGCATCATTCCGCAAGTAGACCGTCTTGACCCCAGCTTCCTGCACCAACAGGTCGCCTAAGAGTTCTTTTCGCAGGTCCATGCCGTACCCCAGGGTCTGCATCACGGCCACATCGGCAAACCGGTCTACGACCAGCCCCGGCAAGAGATCACTCTCCCCATGCACAAGACGGCAAGCCGTGGCATGGGACGCCACCGTTCGACGGAGTGCCACGGCAGCCCGGAGACGCGCGGCAAAAAAATCGTCGTTGATCGGCTCGTCCTGAAACGTGAGCATGCGGATGCGGATCTTGGAATGGGGATTAAAGAGGCCGCGCCCGAAGAACCGTTTCTGGTGGGTGTAGACATCGACGAGGTCGCCGGGGGCCGGTGTGCCCAGCACCTCGGCCACGTTGCTATCAAAGACCCAGAGGTGGCCATAATACCGTGGGGTTTCGCGTTCAGGTGTCAGTCGGACTCTCGCCAGGGAACCAGTCGCAGGCTGTGTCATGGTTGTTCGTACGTCCAGTGTCAGGGTGATGCAGTCACTGTTGAAGGTGGTGCGGTAAATGGTTCACGAGGGTGCCTGAAATCATCCCACGAAGCAACCGGAGAGAATGCCGATGTGACGATCGTTCGTCTGCTTGACCTTCCCTACTACCTATGGTTTGCTGCAGGAAGACGGACGTACTCTCCGCCTACTTAACGACCTCTCACCCGACCGCCGAGGCACCATGACCACACCAACCATCGGAACGGCAGTCCTAGATCGGCTCTACCGGCTCGGGGTGCGTCACATGTTCGGCATTCCCGGCGATTACGTACTCGGCCTCTACAAATTGATGGAATCCTCGCCGATCCAGCACGTGGCCACCACGCGCGAAGATTGTGCGGGCTTTGCGGCCGACGCCTACGCACGCATCAACGGCATCGGCGCCCTCTGTGTCACCTATTGTGTCGGCGGATTGAATACCGTCAACGCCATCGCCTGTGCTTATGCGGAACGCTCGCCCGTCGTGTTGCTGACCGGCTCTCCCGGATTGTCCGAGCGCGCCCGCAACCCCTATCTCCACCACATGGTCCGCGAATTTTCCACCCAGCGGGAAGTGTTCGAAAAAATGACCGTGGCCGCCGTCAGCCTGGAAGATCCCGTGACGGCTGAGCGCGAAATGGATCGCGCCTTCGCGGCCTTGTTGCGCTACCGCCGACCGATCTATCTCGAAATCCCACGCGACATGGTGCATGTCCCGTTGGTCAACACCTCGCACATCAGCTACAGCCAGCCTGAACCAACCGACCGTGCCGCCTTGACCGAGGCCCTAGCCGAGGTGCGCATCATGTTGGAATCGGCCAAACGCCCGGTGATTCTCGCGGGTGCTGAAGTCGGCCGGTTCGGGCTCCATGACGAATTGACAAGCCTGGTGGAACGGCTGAACGTGCCGATTGCCTCGACGCTCCTCGGCAAGTCCATCATTCGTGAAGACCATCCCCTTTATATCGGCGTCTACAGCGGCCTGGTGGCTCGTGATGAGGTGAAGGACTTCGTCAACCAGACGGATTGCCTGCTCATCCTGGGTTCAATCTTGTCCGACGTGGAGGACTTGGATGCACATAGCGCCCTCTTTTCCGACGGCCACACCATCCATGCCACGGCGGATCGCGTGGCGATCAAGCATCATCGGTATGACTCCATTCTGTTCGAGGATTTCGTCAAGGGACTAGCCGGCGCGCCGCTCCCCTCTTTTCCCACGCCGCACCTGCCCACGCCGGTGAAACCCGACGATCCGATGCCCCCGGCAGAAGCCTCCGTCAGTCTTCAAGGAGTGTTCCGCCACCTCGATACGGTGCTCGCGGAGAAAACCCTGGTCATCGCCGATGTAGGCGAATCCCTCTTCGCCTCCGTGGATCTTCACGTGCACCGCCGCTTTGAATTTCTCTCACCCGCCTACTACACATCGATGGGATTCGCCGTACCAGCCGCCATCGGCGCCGGTTTTGCCGACCCGTCCCTGCGACCGATCGTGCTGGTGGGAGACGGGGCCTTTCAAATGACCGGATCGGAACTGTCGACCGCCGTGCGCTACAACCAAGCACCGGTCGTCATCGTCCTGAACAACCACGGCTATTCAACCGAGCGTGAGATTCTGGAAGGCCCCTTCAACGACATCCACGAGTGGCGGTACGAACGAATCTGTGACCTGATCGGCGGTGGACAGGGATTCCGGGTCGCCACGCATGGCGAGTTCGTCCAGACCCTGGCCAAAGCGCTCGCGGATCCCAGCCAGCCCTATGTCATTAATGTGCTGCTCGATCCGGCCGACCGCTCGCCGGCCATGATGCGCCTGGCAAAACGGCTGGCCAAACGACTCTCGACCGACCACCCGTAACCCCTCTACCTGCCACGACTTTTCGCGGCATGGCTCTCCGATGGGCGGCCCTATCGCGCCCCTCTCCGACACCTGCTCCATCCTGATACAGTGCGGAGTTACCGCCTTTCGTGCCATTGACCCTTCGTAGACAAATGTGGTCTTCTAGCAGCGGACTTGTCGAATTGTTATTTGACGGGGAATTGGCCACTATGTCGACTAAGCTGTCCGACGGAAAAACCATGCGAGATGGTCACATCTTCTCTGCACGATTGAACAATGTCGTTACCACAGAGCGAGAGTTCGACGAGCTGGTTGCGAAATCGTTGCCGGAATTGTTGGACCGCGCCACAGGTCAAACCAAGCGATTTCTTCGTGAAACCAATCAGTGGGGCGACGACATTACGCATGAAAAACTGGCGCTCCGCTGGGGGTATGAGTTGGTGGAGCGGTTCGTGGTCCTCGGTCGCACCGAAGTCCCCTGCCGCCCCTTCTTCCTGCTGGATAGCCTGATCGCGAAATCGTTCAGCCTGCCGGACCCGCTCTGTTATCACAAGGAGCTGTTGACGCCGGTCGGACGGTTTCTCGACGGGCTGGCCTCACGAGCCGTGGTCAGCCGCGACGCCCTGATCGCCCTGTTCTATCACTTCTATGGGTTCAGTCAGGCTCATGTGGTGAAGCTCTTAGGGTTCGGACAGGCCGAAAGCCAGCGAGTCTATAAAAACTTCGAGCGGTGGCGCCAAACAGGGTGGCAGCGCACGATGAACGAAACCGGATTAAGCGGGTCTGAAATCGAGGTGTTAGACCAGGAGTTACGCACCAGGCCCGACCATCTGAACCACGAAGTCGACCGGTTGATGCCGGTCTTGCAGTCACATTATCGAAAGAGCGAACCGGAACATTATCCCTGCCTGTCCGAACAGAAGTGGGGCCAACTATTTCACGATGACTACGGCCACGACTACCGCGTCTGGCACTTGGCCTTTTGCCGCGACTGCTTCTTGGAAGTCGCGGATCGCCGGCAAGCCGAGGTCAGCAACGGGTTCAAGCCGCAAGTCAATCTCCATATACATCCGCTGAAAAAGGGAGGCGTCTTGGCTCTCTTTGGAGGGGATCGGGGGGGACGGAACCATGGAAACACCAGAACTCAACGATTATCGCGCACATCTGCTTGACGCGCTGGACGATCAGCCGCGACGCGCGACTGAGGAACGTCCTGGATTTCTCCAAGTCTTCGTCAACCACGAGCGCGTCGGAACGTTGAATTGCGCCCACACGGACCCGACCTTCTCCTTCACGATCCACGAGCGGAGTGTGCAGCACCTCGAACTCCGAAATGAATCCGGTGTGCTGATCGGAGGGTGCGTCGCCCCTGAAGCCGGCCCCAAAACGGTTCGCCTCCCTGCCGGCAAAGGTCACCTCGTCATTCACGTTCAAAACCATTTCGACGGCGGTTCACTGCGCGTGCAGTACGAGGTCGCCCCTGCCTGGTGGTCCCACGTGGCGTCCACGATCGGACTGACGACCGGCGCACGGGTACCGGCGGCCGCCGGAACACCCGTCTGGACCATGACGATGGCCTTCGCCCAGATCGTACTGGCCGTGGGAGTCGTGGCGCTGCTGGCTGAACGCATTCCAAACTGGATCGGCGCGGAAGATCGAGCGCACCAGATGGAAGAAGAACTGGCGGCGCGGCAGTCCACCCAAGAACAGATCGATCGTGTGCATCAACAACTTGCACAACTCGTGGAGGCGCAGGCGTCAGCCGTCGCGGTGTCCCGATCCGAGCAGGACCGGATCGCGCAGCTGCATACCCTCATCGACACCGTCACCCATGCTCAACAGAAACTCAACACACAGGTCGTCACGGTGCAGGACGATCTCAAGACGGTCAAGGCCGATGTCGTACAGGAAGTGCAGACCGGCATGCGCGTCGCCGTCAACGCCGTGGAAGCCGATCGAGAATTGGTGCGCCAGGATCTGAAATCGATCAAGTCCGTGAACGAGACCCTGGTCAAGCAAGTCGCGCTGTTGGAAAGCCGCAATCGGGAATTACACGCCCGCCTGGCGCTCACGTCGCTGGAAGTGGCCAAAGCCAGCGCGGCACCCAAACCAGCCGTGGTCGCGAAGTCAGACATGCCGAAAGAAACGCCCATGGCCACCCCGGTGGCAGATGGACTTCGCGAAGTCGACCGTCAGGCCTTTATGTTCTGGGTCGCCTTCCAAGACGGCACGACCGAAAAAAGTATCGAGGATCTGGTCCAGGAAATTAACGGCATTAAGAAGGGGCCGATGAAGTCGGGTTGGTATTCCGTTGAAGTGAGCCTGCCGCATCCGGAACCTCCGGACCGCTTCCTGGAGTCTGTGAAGCGAGCCAAGATCGTGAAGTCGGTCGTGACCAGCAAGGCCATGCCTCCGGCGCAGTAGGAACGATCTCCCCTCAGCAGATACAGCCGCCCGGCATGGTCGGTATTCGCGTCTCCCAGAGAAGCGCCCCCGGCCGCAGCGGTCATTTGTTCTGATCATCCCTTGCGGACTCGGCACAGGAGGGCACATGTCGGATTTCCATCAGAACGGGCTCGTCACGGTTCTACACCGTCTCGGCGCATCGAACCTTGAGCAACTGGAAAAAGAGCTGGAACGCCATGCGGCGACCAACCCGATCGCCCTCGTCCTCCCCTCGCTGTATTCCGAGCTCGAGAACCCCGCACTAAAACACATCGTGCAGGTCTTGAAAGACATTCGCTATGTCAACGAGATCGTCATTTCCTTAGACCGCGCGTCGGCCTTGGAGTTCCGACTGGCCAAACAATTCTTCTCGGTACTGCCGCAGCGGGTCCGGATCGTCTGGAACGACGGAACCGGCATTCAGGATATCCTCAAGCTACTGGCCCACACTGAAATCGACACCGGACTACAGGGAAAGGGTCGAGGCTGTTGGATGGCCTTCGGCTACGTGTTGGCCCGTGGACAAAGCAATGTCATCGCCCTCCACGACTGCGACATTCTCAGCTACAATCGGGAATATCTCGCGAGACTCTGCTACCCGATCGTCAACACCAATTTAGGCTACGAATTTTGCAAGGGCTACTACAGCCGGGTCACCAATCGCCTGCATGGCCGCGTCACCCGCTTGTACCTCACGCCGTTGATCCGTAGCCTTCAGCAGGTGGCCGGGGCACATCCGCTGCTGACCTTTCTGGATAGCTTTCGTTACCCGCTGGCCGGTGAGTTCGCCATGGTGCGGGACCTGGCCTGGATCAACCGGGTGCCGGGCGACTGGGGTCTGGAAGTCGGAGTGCTCTCCGAAATCTATCGCAACTGCGCGCTCCGACGGATCTGCCAGGCCGATATTGCCGACGCCTACGAACACAAACACCAGGGTCTATCGGCCGATAACGCCGAACAAGGGCTGCAGAAAATGTGCGTGGATATCACGAAATCCCTCTTCAGAAACCTCGCGAGTGAAGGCGTGGTGCTCTCGCAGGCCATGCTCAAAACCCTGCGGGCCACATATCTACAGACCGCGCAGGAAGCGATCACCCGCTATCAAAATGACGCCGCCATCAACAGCCTGCAATTCGACCGGCATGAAGAACGGATGGCCGTGGAAGTGTTTCTCAAAGGTATGAAAATCGCGACAGAGGCGTTTCTGGAGGATCCGCTCGGCGTGCCGATGATTTCGAACTGGAGCCGCGTCACAGGCGCCATTCCGGATATCTTCGAGCGCTTGATCGGCGCGGTCGAACGCGACCACGAGTGGGATCCCGTCGGCGACCGAGTCTAGCGGGTGCCGGAAGGCACGAGGAGGTCTCCATGCGACTGACAGATGGATCCTGGATCTGCACCACGTGCAGAGTGCTGTGCTCGCTCAAAGGATATGAGCAAGGTCCCTTGGCATCAATGCGGGAGATCTGCAGCAATTGCAACGTGCGCACTGACGCAAGCTGGCTCACTGCGATCGGAGATAAACGACGACTGCCTCAAACATCCTAGAAGGACTCACCTGGCCACACACCTCGATAGCCTGTGTTCCTGGCACATCTACAAATCATCGCCTATGAGTGTCTTGCCGCCATCCCGCCGTTTGGCGTAGGATTCCGACACAGCTTGAATGACAGACCGTCGACGAAAGAAGCCTCGATGAGAAAAGAAAAGGACGAGCAACGATGACAGACGATTACGCGCGGAGGAAGGTGCAAGTCATCCGTGAATTCTTGGCGGCCGCATATCCTGCCCCCTATACCGTAGAGCCAGTGATCTCCAGACGCGATCCGTTGGCCGACACGAAGTTTAAGATCATCCTCAACAACCAGGTAGAACGCACCCTCGCGGTCTGCGCCGCCGTCGTGCTGGACAGCCTTCCCACTCCGGATCAACTCAAGCAACTGCTGATATCGCAGAGCATTTTAGAACAGGTCAAAGCAGCGACCGACTCCCGGATTTGCCATGAGGCCCTGGGCACCGACGAAGAATCGCACCTGCGACCGATGAGATCGGTGCGTGGGACCTAACACCACAGGGGCGTCGAAGCAGAAGTCGTGATCGGCATGTTTCACCGAAGTGATCCAACCTGGCGGTCCGCGATCTCCTTCCACTTCGGACCTCACACTTTCGGAGCGGAACTGGGGGAATAGGAGCAAGCAGAACTCATCCCCCCCATTCCAGTTCACAAGCATGGACTTTCTGCCGGATCTTCACGACCCATGCTCGCCATCCCTGCTAGGAACGTACCCCCACAACCGCTTCCGAAGCCCCTGCTTTGCTAGTCGACTGATTGACCCAGGATTGAAATCGGGTGGAACCCAGGAGTGCCTCGCCGGCAGGGACTAGACTTTTCTCATCTAACATTCCTCCGAAATAGCTCGCGCCGGGATCTTCAACCACCTGACGATGGTCCCCGTGAGCCGTGAGCACTTGCTTGATGATGGCTTCAAAGCGAAACGCCTCCGGCCCGGCGATGGCAATCGTACGATTGGTCGGCAGCGCCACTGCAATCTGAGCCAGGCCGAGCGCTACATCCGCCGCAGCAATGGGCTGAATCAAGGCTGGTGGCACGCGAACAACCGTGCCCTGTGTGGCGACATCCGCAATCGCTCCGAGAAATTCGAAGAACTGGGTGGCTTGAACGATGGTGTACGGAATTTTCGAGCCCTCGATCAGGACTTCCTGCGCGCGCTTCGCACGGAAGTATCCCGATGAAGGAACACGTTCAGTTCCTACGACCGACAGGGCGATATGGTGCCCAACCCCCGACTTGGCCTCCTCCGCGAGCACATTCTTGGTGGACGTCTCGAAAAAATTCAGGACGGCACGATCTTCGAACGACGGCGCATTCGTGACATCCACTACGACAGCAGCACCCGCGAGAGCATGGCCTAATCCCTCGCCGGTGAGGCTATTCACGCCCGTTGAGGGAGCGGCTGCGATTACTTCGTGCCCCTCCTGCTTGAGTTGCCGAACGAGCTGAGTGCCAATAAGTCCTGTTCCCCCAATAATGACAATTTTCATTTCATCCCACACTTTCTTGTCCTCTATGGACGCCACAACCACAGGCTCATATTGTTAAGGGAGCGTTACTTGACGGGAACCACCGCAGGGGCTCCGTCCGACTTCACCATGAACACCACGAATTTCGCAGGCAGGGTCGTACTGGCGTTGCGACTGACCAGGTGGATGTCGGCGGGAGCCTCATAGAACGTCTGCCCAGCCCTCAATGTCACCGGTGGCCCATCTTTCACCTGCATCTCCACAGCACCCTCCAGCACGTACACAAACACATGCGCATTGTGCCGATGGACAGGTGTTGCGCCACCGGGAGGATACGAGACGGTGAGCATCAATCCCTCTTTCCCGGGGAGGTCTGTGAGCGCCTGCGTAAGGAGGGTACTCACCTCCCCTGCATACGCGCGCCCCCCGCCACCAAATGTCACGATCTGCACAAGCAGTAACGAGAGCACCAAAATGTAGTTCATGATCGGCCTCCTTCTGTTGGGTTAATGAACATTTCCGAACCGTGCCATCTAGCTCCGCCGAAACGCTGAACGGCACCAATTATGGATATTATATATCCTTAAGGATGTTATATATCCTCAATTAAGGCTAGGTCAATCCCTCTTTTCGATTCTCCCCTCACGTAACCGATGGTCATCTAGGTAGACGGTGGAAGGGAGTCGCAGGCAGTACGCTTCTGCAAGACATGATTAAGTGAAGCCCACGAACGGCCCTACCTCAAACCTCTTCGCCTCATCCATTCTCACTCTTTAAGGATGTATGCTATCCTTAAACGCGAACGTGAGAAGCAGATGGACTCACGGCTCCTGAAAGATTCGACAATGGAGAATCGGGATGTATCTAAAGAACCAAGTTGAATGGGCGTTACATTGCTGTGCCATGCTTGCCGGGCTGCCACCAGAACGATATCTGGCAACAAAAGCCCTGGCTGAATTTCACAGCGTGCCCAAAGAGTACCTATCCAAGGCGTTGCAAAGTCTCTCTCAAGCATCGCTCGTTGAAAGTACCCTGGGACCTACAGGTGGGTATCGGCTGGCAAAACCTCCGGATCAGATCACCTTTCTTGATATTGTGGAGGCCGTTGAGGGCAAAACATCGACGTTTAATTGCACGGAAATACGCAGGAACAACCCCTGTCGACAAGGAGAGCCTCGACCGTCAAAGCCCTGTGCCATCGCGCGCATTATGTGGGAGGCAGACGAGGCGTGGAGAAACAAGTTGCAGAGCGTCAGGCTCTCGGACTTGATCACACTCTTGGGTGATGACGTTTCGCCCAAGCTATGGTCTAAAAGTTTTAAGTGGCTCTTGGCGAAGACATCTTAACCTGCAACAATGATCGCTGTTGCGGTTGCCTCCGTGTAAGCCTTCAACAGAGGCGGCCCCGGTTGGTTGGACAGCATGTTGGACACGCCGCCACGCCAACACCCGACGACTCGCCCAATCGAGCACCGCGAACAGCTAGACGAAGCCCCGCGCCATCGGAATGTAGGTGATATCGGCGGCCTACACGTGATGGGGGCGTGAGATCGTGAGGTCGCGCAGGAGAGAGGGGTAGACCTGATGGGCTGGATGCCGGTGGCTCAGGCGCGGCTTACAATACACCGCCTCAATACTCATGCGTCGCATAAGCGTGGCCACATGTCGTCTTCCAATGGCGTGGCCCTCTTGCTGCAAGAGATCGCGCAGCATGCGGGCGCCGTCTCTGATACCGACGTGTCGGCCGTTGGGTTGGTGCCGCCAAACACATCAGCGGCCCGCGCCAGCAATTGCTACTTCCATTCGGTGATCTGGGTGGGATGAACCCGGAACTGCTCGGCCAACTCCGCCAGCGTTTTATCGCCTTTGACCGCGGCCAAGGCCACCTGGGCCTTGAAGGTCGCTCCGTGATTGCGGTTCGTTCTCTTCATCGCCTCACTCCTCTGGTTCGCCATCAGCTGGTGGCATGAGTGAAGCAAGACGACCACTTAGCACATTGTCCGAATTTTCCTAGCCCCCTCTCAATGACGGAGCATCGTTCCCTCTCACCCGTAACGGATAGTGGGCGGTGACGGGGAGACCGTTATTGCAGCAGGGAGGACGTGAGGGAAAAGAAGCGAGAGGATGCGACCACACGACTACTTGAACTGATATCCAATGCCCACAAGAAGCATATGTGCCTGATAATGCACGTCGATGTTGCTGAAGCTCCGAACCTGATCGAAATTGGCCGTCGTCGACATATATTTCCACTCGCCAAATAACACGACGGAAGAGTCTGTGACATAGCGCAATCCGGCCTGGCTCGTCCAACCGAATGAGGTGCTGGAGGTATCGACCGAAGGGCCTGGACAGGTGTTATTGCACGACAACCCGGTACCGCTGGCATGCCCCCAGAAGATAGCAGGTCCAATCCCGGCATAAGGCTGCCAATGATCCCCAGGGTAGCGAGCCAACAGGCTAAAGGCCCAGGTGGTAAATCGGAGATGGACTCCGCTCTGCGCCTCCCGGAAGGTCCCAACCGTTGATGATTTGGTATCAATCGCGATCGTTCCCGACATCACATGCGGTGTAGTGGTAAACACATCTGTTTCAACTCCCAGCCACGGGAGCGAGCCAAAATAGTGCCCCAGCTTCACCCCATATGCCACAGACTCTTTGAGCCCGATGGTAGTATTCGATCCGCGAAATAACTGGCCCGAACCGGGCGGGTTCGGATAATTGATGTTCTCATCCGCCTCGACAGATGCAGGAAGCGCCAGGGTCCCGCCGATCGCACCGGCGATGTAAGTCTCAGCCCACGACTGAGACAGAACACCGAACGACATGAAGGCCACCGCGAGAAGAACACGCATGTTCATGACGTAGCTGAACCCTTCCTCATATTGAACTGCCCGATGGTGTGGGGACAGGCGCCGGGTGATTTGATACGGATGGTGCATCGCTCATGGATTGAACCAGAAGTAGTTCAGTCCAATAGTAGAGATGAAGCTGAACAATTCTTGGTATAACGCACTTGTCATGAACCGTCATGAAAAACGGGAGTTTCTACACTCATAACCACCTACTTCGAGAACTACTTATTTACTTACGTATACCAATTTAGGTTGTGCTTCCCATCTCAACGTGAGCCCTGCACACTCCACACAAAGCCAGACTTCGTACATCACGTCGTGGTCCGTATATCAGAGCCGCAGCCGCGCTCGTTCGATGTGATAGAACTCACAGAGTCGTTCCTTCGTATGCTCAGGACACAACCAGGCCTTCCGCGCTCGATCGCAGGTGGCCGCTTCCCTGCCGCAACAGGCCGGTTCAAGCAGACTTGGCAGCTTGAGGCCGCATCGATCCTGGACTTATTGGGTGATAAGGAGCACCGCCGTGGCAAGAAAAGATGGAAAGGATAGAGGGATGACCCAGCAGAAAGGCTGGGAATGACGGAATGGATCGAACTACCGGATCTGGAGGCGGCAGCCGCTGGGCAAGCTGCGTCTGAAATCCTCTTTCCTGGCAACCTTGGCGAAACCAGGCTGGAGCCCAGTTATATGGCCCCAAATTGGTTGCGGCACAAACTGCCGACTCATCGCGAGTGGCGAGAACTTAAAATACGTCCAAGAGCAACTGAGCCATGCGTCGATTACCAGCACCTGTGACACCTATGGGCATCCGATCCCAGGCGGGAATCCACAAGCGGTTGATACGCCGGATTCGTTTAAAATCAGTATTGGAACCGTGGCCAAAACCGTGACCAACGCTTCTGAAAATTCTTACGCCTTTGATTTATTGGCGAACACTGTCGCATCACAGGCGATGTACTTAATCTGTTTCATGGGAACGATGATCACTTCCTTCGCCGAATCGACTTCCAGCACCTCCATGTCTTCGCTGATCGTGTGACGAATCGCATCCTTCACCAGTAGTTCCTGATTGTCGGCAAACACGACTTTCACCCAATATTGCACAAGACACGCTCCTTGTTAGAGGTGATGGCCTTCTTCTTGCCCCAACTCTTGCGATCGCTGCGCCGCGGCTGTCACGGCCGACATCAAGGTCGCGCGCAGCCGCCCCTGCTCCAGACGGGACAGTCCCGCAATCGTGGTGCCGCCCGGCGAGGCTACGCGATCTTTCAACACAGCCGGATGTGTCCCTTGTTCGAGCACCATACGCGCCGCTCCGGCCAACGTCTGCGCCGCCAGAACTTGCGCAGTGGCCCGTGACAATCCCATCAAGACACCGCCGTCTGCCAACGCTTCGATCATGGCGAACACATAGGCCGGTCCGCTTCCGCTCAAGCCAGTCACGGCATCCATCAACCGCTCTTCCACCACGACGACTTTGCCGACCGATTCGAACAGGCATCGCGCCCGATCCTGATCCTGAGACGACAACCCCGGAACAAGGCTCAACGCCGTGACCCCTTCTCCGATAGTCGAGGGCGTGTTCGGCATAGCACGGACCAGTCTGGTTGCTGTCTTGAGCTGTTTTTGCAGGCGGGAAAGTGGGTATCCGGCAGCGACGGAAATGAGGAGGAGGTTGGACGTGAGAATCGACGACAGGTCGGCCAACACCGAATCGAGCACCTGCGGTTCGACGCAGAGCACGATGAGATCCGCCCCTTGCGCCGCTGCCCGGTTGTCGGCATGGACTGCAATTCCGAAGCGCCTCGCCAGCCACTCACGACGCTGGGAGTGCGGGTCGCTGACAGTGAGGCGCTCAGCTGAGGTCACGCCCTTCCGCAACAGACCAGCCAGCAGAGACTCGGCCATATTGCCGCCGCCGATGAACGCGATTCGTGTCCCCGTCAACATGCGCGATTATACGGACGGCTTTCCCAGAGGCGCAACTTGCAACAGCCGGAAGGGGTTGTATACAGTGACGACAGGGTTCGTGGTCATCGTCTTTTCAGCAAAATGGAGCAGACATGAGATGCATCCTTTCGCTCGTCACCCTGGGGACATTGTTACTCTTGGGCGACCACAGCTGGGCACGCCGTGACGCCTTAACCGCCGAGCAAAAGAGTCAACTGGAACGAATCGACCGCGTCTTCGTCGATGTCATTGCACTATCGGACAAGGGCAGTATCGATCCCACACCATTGGTCGAGGTAGTGGCCGGTCGCATGAAAGAGTTCGACTACACGACCGTGACCGATCCGGCCCAGCCGCACGATGTGGAACTGAGGATCAAGTGCGAGCAGCGAAAAACCTGGGAAGGCAGCACGACAATGGGCAGCGATGCCGACCTTCCCGATGCTCCATCACGAATCTGGAAAGGGCCGGCCTGCCAGCTCGGCTATCTCCTCAACGGAAAGAAAATGGCCTGGCGCAAAGAGGTCCGGACGGAGTTCGACGACGCCCAAGCTGCGGCGACAATCGCCAAGGCCGGCGATCCCACCGCGTTCGCGATGGCCAAATTACAAGCCCGCCTGGAAGAGTACGATTTTCCGGCGCTCATCACCGCTGAGTGGGGACAGGAAGCACGGTTGTTTCGCCTCTACGACGATCCAAAGACTCCGGTCGCACGTAAGGTGAAGCTGGTGGCCCTGTTCGGCGAGCTCTTCTCCGTGAAGGCGATTCCCCGCCTCCTGGATGGACTGAACGGTGCGGATCGCAGCATCGCCAAAGCCTCGGCGCTGGCACTGGGCAATATCGGACAGAAAGACACCATCCCGGTGCTGATCAAAACGATGAAGTCCGGCACCCCGGATTTGCGCGCGCCGGCCGCCAAAGCCCTGGGCATCGTCGGCGCCTTGCACGGAGACTTCACGATCGTGGATCCCCTGCTCGAGACGCTGAACACCGAGGATGTCGCCGTGAAAACCGAGGTCGCCTGGGCGCTCGGAAAGTTGCCGGACATGCGGGCGTATGAGCCGCTGTTCACGCTCCAAAAGTCTCTCTACCGCGTCCACGAGAACGACGCCGATCCCAACCTGGTCAAATTGAAGGAAGCCGTCAATTGGAGCATCAAACAGATCGACACCTGGGAACACGTCCAGTAACAAGCGCTGCCGTCCTTCTTCCCTTCGGCAGGTCGGTCATGGGGCGGGCGACTGTTGCATGGGCCATCCTGGCGGTGGTGCTCATCGTCTGCATCGCAGCCAACGGACAGGCTCAAGTAATGGGGGAAGAGGCGGAACTCGACCGCCTCCGGGCAAAGGCGGAAGATGCGATGGGCAATGACGATGCAGAAACTGCGGCGATGAGTATGGGCCGCGCAGCATTGATGGCCGCGCAACTAGCCAAACGGCAAACTGAGTCGGCCACACGACAGACCTTCAACGCGACAGAACACCTCTACCGGTCGCAAGAACATGGCTATCGGGCCGTCGCCCTGTTTCGTCGAGCCGGCGGGGAACTCCCCGCTTCAGCCGGCGTATGCGGGAGTCTCCAACTTGCACAACTCGAACTGCGCCATGCGCAGGAAGCTCTCAGCGGGCCGGATGTTAGAGAAGAGAAGGGCACCGCCTCCCCTCGAAGGAAGGCGGCGCAGCAGGGTATGGAAGACTGGTCTATCGTGCTGGATTCGATTCAGGGGGAATTTCGCTGTCCCGCCTAGCAGGCCGTTGAAAAAGCCCGCCAGCTTCGTTCTCGCATCGCTCCGAGGCTCAACGTACCGCACACGGGAAAAGAGCTTGTCTCGGCAAGCTCGGGTGGGCGGGTAAGAACCATATGGCTTCGTCTCCTCGCATTGCTGCGGCCTCGCTGAACGGCCTTTTTGAACGGCCTGCAGGAAGTACGCTCGGAACATACGATTGCAGCCGGCTCCGCATAACGCCGATGCTGACTCTCCGTCAGCAATCTGCATAGCTCTTACGCGCTAGTCGTCTTCCGGATTGATGATATGGAGTCCCGCCGGACGACAGGCCGCCAACAGCTGCTTGTCCGCGCTCACGACGGTCAGCCGAAGCGGCTTGAGTTCCAAGGCCAGCGCCAGGTGCAGCAGCTGCGGCGAGCGCAGTGCCGGATAGTCCAGGATCAGTTCCTTCGCCGCCAGGTACGTATCCATCGTCGGGGAGATGAACTGAAACAGTCCCTGCGAGGCCTCCATCTCAAACTTGTACAACACCGAGTAGCAGTCGTCCCGCGTGATCTCGCCCTGCTGGGATCGAATGGAGAGGGCCGAGTAAAAATCCGTGACGCTCCACATGGGCAGAATGGCGACCTTGCCACGTTTCACCATGAGCTTGTTCACCACCCGCGTGCCGCGTTCCATACTGTACCGTTTCACCAACGCCGTGGAGTCGAAATAGTAGTACGGCATCCTAGACCCTCCCCTTTAAGAGACTGTCCACCAACGGCGACTGGAGTTTGGAGAGGCGATCTTGCAATTCATCCAACGGCAATTCCTCGTAGTAGCCCTGCTTGCGAAAAATACTCACGATGTTGCTCTTCAACACCTGCTGCGTATCCGCCGCCAACCGTTCACGCAGCCGTTTCTTCATCGTCTGACTCGACAAACGACGCCCGCCGCTGTCTTGCTCACCCGCTTTCCGGGTCCCTATCTTACGCATCCCTGCTCCTCTCTCCTGTGGTTGACTCACCGCGTTAACGAGTGACCGGCGGTTGCGCCGCCTCTTTCAGACAACCGGACGGCGCGGCAGCCGATTCCGGCAAATCCATTTCCCCATACACATGCGCGGCCACGGATCTGGCCAGATCCGATGCAAACTCCTGCTGCATCACCCGCACCGCTTTAGCCGCGGCCTCACGCTCTGTGACATGCCCTTCTTTGCCGCCTTTCGACACGGCCCCGACCACGCGATGGGTCGCGACCTCCTCGATCACGGACTCCGCACACCAGCGCACATATCGAAAATGAGGATCGTTCACCTCGATCGGCCAGAGACGCACCGACCCCTTCATGAGCAGCTCCGGTGGCACGGTACTGGCCCCGGCGCCCCGTCCCACCACCGTGAACCCCTCCTGCGTAAGACCGTCCACGAGCGCCCGTTCTAACGGTTCGGCCTGATCGCCGGATAGATCAACCGCCATGACGAGGTTCTTCGAGAGATACTGTTCCAATTCAGCGATCAATTCAGCCACGCGATACGTCGAGGAGTTGCCCTGGCCGTTCGGGCGCACGACACGCAAGTCGGCGTTGTACGCCTCGCGCAGCACCAGATTCTTGGCTGCACGCTTAAGATTCCGCACATGGGAGAGTTTATCCTGCGTCTGATGGGCTTCAGTCACTTCTGTCTGGATCGTACGATCCAGTTCCGTGAGGCGTTCCACCATCGCCGATTCGGCTTGCGCTCGGTTCATGCCTGCCAGAGCATAGTACTGTCGCGTCGTTTGGTCAAACCAAGTATCCAACACGTGCACGTTTTCCAGCACCTTGTCGGTGGTCACGCGGGTCACAGTGTCGAGCGTGAGGCGACGTTCTGTGTGCGTTTGCCCGCGGGACTCTACCACCAAATACGATTCCCAATCTTTCGCCTGTGCCGTAATCTCGGCTTTGAAAATTCTCGAGACGGCGGCATACGCCTGCTCAGTCGCCTGCGGGCGCGAATCAGCCTGGCCCACTCCCGTCAAATACTGGGCGGAAGGAAACTGGGGACTGCCGCCATCGATCCAGGACGGACGAGTCGCCCCCCCAAACCATCCGCAGCCGGCGATGATCCCCAACATGAACGCCAAGAGGACGGCCTGTCTCCCGCGACCCATGACGATTCTCATAACACCACCCGTTCGATCAGGAAGACTGTTTGCCCGGCGCGAAGCACCAGCGGCCGGGACACACCGGCTTGCGGCGCTCCGCCGTTTCGGACGACCGGCTGAATGCGGCTCTCGTATTCGCCTGCCGGCACCCACAAACGGGAGATCTGAATTTCATCGGGCAAAGTGCGCCAGCTCCTTGTATCGGCGACTTCGGACGCCACCGCCAGGCCGTGGGCCAGCAGGCCCACCAACAACCCGACCCACTGCGCATCCCCCTTGTTGACGGCATGTTGGGTGCCACGCGTCGCCGCTTCGGCCGCAGCAAACTTCACGGCGGCCCGCGCCAGCGCCTTCGTCGTGATTCCGGGCATGCGGTCGGAAAGAGATTTCTCCGCCAATGCGGTGCCGTTATAGACCAGCTGCGATTGTCCGGTGATCGGCGTTCCCGTCCGAGGCACCAAGGTGACCGATTCGTACGAGACCTGTGTTTTTTGCGGCACCAATCGAGGCAAGGCCACCCGCACGACGCGGCCGTTCAGGCCATACAACACGCTGTCGGCCACACGCCGCTCCTGGCGGTTGGACGCGTGAATCACGCCTCGATTCAGCAGGACCAATTGCAGCGCGCTCAGACTGACCGGAAGGTCGAGATTCATCTCCTCCTTGCGCGGCGCGCGGCCATTATAACCGATCACTACCACCTGAGCGAGATCAGGATTCCCCTGCAGCGACACCCATGCCGTGTCAGGGAACTGCCGACGATACTCTTCAAACTCAGTCGTCATATGCAGCGCATCAGTGGTTCTGAGCAGGTCCGCGCGCAACATCGGCGGCATGGGCGTGCGGGCCCACCCGCGCGTCGATTCATAAATGTCATAGGCCTTGCGGTACGCGATGAAGGCATCGTTGAGCTCCCCCGTCGCCTCGTACAACACACCGCTCAGATAACGCGCAAAGGCATCTTCGCGATACCCGTCTTTTTCTTTGGTGCTGTCGGAGAGCACGTTTAATCGATGGTCGATCTGCCGCGCCTCCACCACCGCCTCCGTCAGTTGTCCCATGGCGGCATAATTGAGGGCCTTGATCACATTGATCATCACGTGTTCGTAGGGATCTCCCTCATAGGGCAACATGTTGTCGTTGGTGAGAAAGGCCGCCGTCTCGGTGCGGATCGTCCGGGTGTACAACCGGTCCACTTCGAGGGAGGCCTGTTCGAGGAGACTGTTGCTCTGAACGTAGTCGCCGGCGAGATGGAGTGTCATCCCGCGATCCATGCTGTACAGCAGGCGATTGCGCCCGCCGTATTCGGACTCGGCCTGCGCCATGATGGCATCCGCCCGCCGGGGGTCATTCGCCAGCAAACTCTGATCGATGAGGAGATAGTGATTGGTGGAGAGCCCGCACCCCGAGAGGGCCCATAACAGTGCCACGAAAACAACGGGCATCCAGGGGAGAGAAATGAAACGGCCTCCCCGAGGGGAGGCCGTGGTCGATGGGAAGTGGCGTTTCAACAGAATACGTCGGGCTAAAAAATCGTTCGTTTCTTTTCGACGACTTTCTTGATCTTCTTCTGCCCGAACCACGCCTTCACATTATTTTCCATATCCACCATTTCCAGATCGATCTGATAGAAGACTGCTTTGGCCCCATCCTGTTCATCTAAAATCGTGGAGATGCTGCCGCGCATCATGTAATCCGCACCGATTTCTTTGCCGGGCGCTTTCTGCGTGTCCTCACGGGCATGCACAGCCTGCTCGCGCCGCTCCTCCCGCACCTCTTCACGCTCGCCCTTGCCCGCGACGAAGGTCACTTTTTGCGAGTTCGTGAGCTCCCGCTCCAGATCATTCACAAACGTCTGCACATTGATATGTTCATGGCTCTTATTGAGGACGGTCCCGACGATGACGACCGGCTGACGAGTCTTGCCCTTGGTGAAATTACCGAGCCAGGGATTGGCCAAGGCTTCTTTCACCATGGCTTCGGCCACCATTTGTGAGTCCGTGTCGTTCCAACGCCCGCTGAGGTCCGTGACGACACCCGTGTCAACACGCGTGACCTTTGTTTCGTGGCCACATCCGCTGGCGATCGCCGCCGCCCCCACCAGCACCATCGTCGCGAAGGTTCGCCCGACTGAACAATCCCGCCACTCGATCATGCTCTCTCCTCCCGGCCGGCACACGCCGGCACGGCCGCAGTTATTTCGTGTCTCGCTTGTCTTCTTCTTTTTCCAGACGATCGAACAACCGGTCCGCATTCTTCCGCACAAAATCACGGACCTGACTATTCAGTTCCTTCGCCTGTTCCAGATTGTTCTTCATATCTTCGAGACTGAGCTTGGTCAACACGTAGTAGATGCCGGATTTTTCGTCTTTGTAGCGATCCATCGGCTTCACACCGTTCAACGTCACAGCAGAGAACGTCTTCACGGCCCGCTCGATGTTCTGTTCTTCACTGTTACGCGAAAAATCGCCGGCGGTCGTGGAAGCCGCATAGTCCCGCATAAGATAGGCGGTATAGGTTTCGAAGGTTTTGGCGATTTCCGCGCGGCTGCGGTTCTCCGCCGTGTCCCAGGCTAACGGTTCGTTGCGCACACCGACCACCGAGCCGACACCATAAAAGGACTTGTCGCTTTTCTCGTTGAATGCACCGGATCCTTTTTTGACCCAGTTCGGAGGCCCGCCGCAGGCAGTCAGCCCAATGAGGAGTACAAGCGCCAGTGCGCTCCCGGTGAACTTAGACAAAGCTCCCTCTACTCTGCTCATACGATTCCTCCTTGGTGTGACACAGATGACCGATGACGGCGTAGTTGTGCGCGGAAAGATGATGGGAGCGACACGTGTGTGGTTCACTGTCACCAGGCACAGTTGGGCGAAAAAAGCAGATTTTATGCTAACATGCACCCCTAACACTGTCAACGCGCAACGACTGTTCCGGTTGACGAGAGAGCCGATTCATCACCCCACGACACCGGTTGTTCATGAGGAGACACACACATGGCTGACGTTCAGATTGAAGACGGCATCATTAAAGTGGTGCAACTCGATATCCAGGATCCCAAGGCGGCCGCCGTATTGGCGGAGTATCCTCAGGTCCGTTGGCCGGAAATTACGCGTCGGGCGTTGAAGATTGGGCTGGGGTATCTGAAAGGCGGAGGAAAAGACTAGCAGGCTGCGTAAAAAGGCTGCCAGCAGCGTTCTCACATCACTCAGAGGCTCACCTTACGGCCCGAGTCCGATTCGCCTCTTCGCTCGCTGCGGCCTTGCTGGACAGCCTTTTTAAGCAGCCTGCGACCGACTCTGACATCGACACAGCCTGCTAGGGGGCAGGTTTATCAGCCGGAGAAGCGCTGGATTGGACGGCACGGATCGCCCGTTCACTCTGTCCGCCCAACTCCAAATACCGGCGAAACGCGTCGACGGACTTTTGCGGTTCGTTCAAATGGTCGGCATAGAGCGCGCCGAGCGAAAAATAGACATCCCCATAGGCCGGATTCACCACTAACGCCTGCTGCATGGCCTGCTCAGCGTCCTGGTACTGCCCATTTTTCTCCAGCGCGAGCGCCAGGGAGTAATGGGAGTCGGGATTCTGCGGCGCATGTTGTACGGCTGCGCGCGCGGCCAACAACGACTCCTCAAGGTTAGGCAATACTTCCAGACGAATATAACTCTTCAGCACATAGGCATCCCCGAAGGACGGATCGTAGCCGATCGCGCGGTTGAGCCGCTCCAAGGCCTCTTCGGCTGACTCCTGCCGCTGCAGCAATGTAAAGGCTTGTTCATATTGGATGCGGGCCTCCCTCATGCGGTCCGCCTCACTCGTCGGTTCCTTCCCGGCTTGGAAGGCGCCTTTTTGACCTTCAATGAGGATCACATCCCCGTCACCCTCCAACTGCACGAACTGCGGATGCTGCGCCCCCTTGGTCGCACCCTCCACATCCCGCTTGACCTGGGCGGCAAGTTCACTGGCCATGATCCACCCGTTCTTATTGAGATCGGCGGCACCGCTGAGACCCGCGACCAATGCCGTCACAAATGCACTCTGGCCCGGCACGTGGCCGACCGTCTCTTCTTTTTCAGCCGCGGTCAGGACTTGGATGGCTCGTTTCTCCATCTCATCCTCCTGCGACGAGCGACCTTCGAGCGACAACGGCTGCGGCGCGGTCACCTCCCATCCGTGGATGTTCGCGTCGAACAACATCAACATGTGTTTAGAGGCGGACCGCCGGCTGAATTCTTTGAGCTGATCGAACGTGATGGCTTTGGCCGAATTGTTCAGCTGCGCATCCCACGGCACCAGGTACCCCAGTTCCTTGGATTGCGCATCCTGGGTGATTCCCGCGTGCCCCGCAAAAAAGAACAGCACACGGTCCTGCCGCCCCACTTTGCGCGGCAAATAGTCGTTGAGGATCTGGAGCAGATGCCTGGAACTCGCCTCTTTGTCCTGGAGCTCGATCACTTCATCGAAGCCGAGCCCCCGTAGCGCCGTCGCCACCGCATGGGCACTCTCCACGGCACCGGGCACCTTCGGCGCCACGAGATAGTTCTCGATACCAACCACAACCGCCCACGACTTGTAATAGAGTCCCTCCGGCTTGCCGACCTGCGCGTGGACCATGGTGACACTGCCACAGGTGCCGGCCGCACACAATGCCACCAGACCGACAAACATTCGACGCACACGGGGATATATAGACGAGTTCATGTAGGGAGTAATCCAGTGAAATGCAACGGGATCAGCGTACCCTCGTCTCCTCCTGACTGTCAAGAAAGGTAGAGCCCTCCAGCCTTGCGCCACGCGGCCTTTGCTGCATCTGGAACAGGCTCACGGAGGCGTGGAGGGTTGCAGTTCTATGCCCCCGTCCGCATAATGCCAGGATGATTAAACCGCGCGCCGTATAGGCCCGCGATTTCTGGAGGCATGGTACCGATGGACGAGAAGATCGATACGCTCACGAAAGAAGGACGTGTCATTCAACCAACCGCCAAGACCAAGGCGGCCGCTCATATTCAGGATTACGACCAGGCGTACAAGGCGTCCATCGCCGATCCGGATGCGTTCTGGGGTGGTGTGGCCAAGGAGCTGGAGTGGTTTTCGCCCTGGAGCAAAGTGCTCGACTGGAACTACCCCTGGGCAAAATGGTTCGTCGGCGCGACCTGCAACATCGCCTACAACTGTTTGGATCGCCACGCGAACACCTGGCGGCGCAATAAAGTCGCCATCATCTGGGTCGGTGAGAACGGCGAAGAGCGCATCTTCACCTATGGAGAATTGCTACGCCAGGTTAACCGCTGTGCCAATGCCCTCAAAGCGCTTGGCCTGCAGCAGGGCGACCGCGTCACGATCTATCTTCCGAAAATTCCGGAGCAAGTCGTCGCGATGCTGGCCTGCGCCCGTATCGGCGTCATCCACAGCGTCGTGTATTCCGGCTTCAGCGCTCCGGCCTTGGCCAGTCGTATTCAGGATGCCGAAGCGCGCGTGGTCATTACGGCGGATGTCGGCTACGATCGCGGAAAATCCATCACTCTCAAAGGCGTCGTCGACGATGCCGTGAGAACCTGCCCGTCCGTCGAAAAGGTCGTGGTCGTGCGACGCGAATCCTCGCACGCTCCCCTTGCGGCGCCGAAAGAACTCGATTGGGTCGAGTGGCTGAAAGAACAGCCCGCTGTCTGCCGGGCGGAACCGCTCGATGCGGAAACTCCGCTCTACATTCTCTACACCTCGGGTACCACCGGCAAACCCAAAGGCGTCGTGCATGTGCACGGCGGCTATATGGTCGGCACCTACATCACCACGAAATATGTGTTCGACCTCAAGGAAGAAGACGTCTACTTCTGCGTGGCCGATCCGGGCTGGGTCACCGGCCACAGTTACATCGTCTATGGCCCGCTATTGAACGGCGCAACCATCCTCATGGCCGAAGGCAAACCCGACTACCCGAACCCCGGCCGCTGGTGGGATCTCATCGCCCACTACGGCGTCTCGATTTTCTATACCACACCCACGGCGGTCCGGCTCCTGATGAAATACGGCGAGGACTGGCCTAAGAAATACGACCTCTCCACGTTGCGAATCCTCGGCAGCGTCGGCGAGCCGATCAACCCGGAAGCCTGGGAATGGTTTTACCGCGTCACCGGCAGCGACAAACCCATCATGGATACCTGGTGGCAGACCGAAACCGGCTCCATCCTGGTGACCCCCCTGCCCTCCGTCCCACTGAAACCAGGGTCGGCCACCCGACCGTTCCTCGGCATCGAGGCCGACGTGGTCGACAAGGAAGGCAACAGCCTGCCGAACAATGCCGGCGGATTTGCCGTCATCAAGAAGCCTTGGCCGTCGATGATGCGGACGATCTACAAAGACCCCGATCGCTACAAGGTCTACTGGAATACGATCCCCAATTGTTATACGGCGGGCGACGTCTGCCGGAAAGACAACGACGGATACATGTGGTTTATGGGCCGCGCCGACGACGTCATTAAAGTCGCCGGCAACCGCATCGGCACGGCGGAAGTCGAAAGCGCCTTGGTGAGTCACGAAGCGGTGGCTGAAGCGGCGGTCATCGGCAAACCACATCGCACCGCGGGTGAAGCGATCAAGGCGTTTGTCATTTTGAAACAGGGCTACCAGGACTCGAAAGAGTTGGTGCAATCGCTCAAAGACCATGTGCTGAAGGAGTTGGGGAAAATCGCGGTACCGAAAGAAATCGATATCGTGCCGTCATTGCCGAAGACCAGGTCCGGAAAAATCATGCGGCGGGTGCTCAAGGCCAAGGAACTGGGACAAGACGTGGGCGATATTTCGACGATCGAAGACTGAGACGATTCGTCGTCAGCCCGCATCACCTTTTAGTGTACATGGAGGCCGGTCATGCCAAGCGAGAAACAGACAGTTGTGTGGTCGACGGTCATGGGATTCATGTTGTTGGGGGGAGTCATCCCCGTCACGGCGGCTGAAGACACCAAGAAGCCGACTGAACAGGCCGCACCGGCGGCCAAGAAGGCCCCTGAAAAAAAGGCCGCCGCGAAGAGCGGGGGCCAGAAGTCCACGCCGGCGCCGCTCGCCAAGGGCTCGGCGCCCAAGTATGCCTCGGCGGAAACAGCCGCCAAAGCACCCGCCTGTTTCGGGGAAGCACCCAAGATTCAATCCGTGCTTCCGGATGAAGCCAAAGCGGGTGAGAAGGTGACGATTTCCGGCAGAGGGTTCGGTCCCGTCGCTTGCTTACGCTCACTGTCCTTCGGTCCTGGGTATCCCGCCGCATTCACATTCGTCAGCGATACCAAGATCACCGCAACCGTGCCGACCGGCAGACGCAAAGGCATGGCCATGATGACCGTCACCACCGCGTCCGGTGAAGATTCGAAGGCGTTTCTGGTGAAGTGAGAAGGGACGGCTACCGCTCAACATTCAACGACACGATAGACTCATCGGTGTGCACGCTGAAGGCCAACGGGCCGGCCCGTGCTTGATACCGCACCATTCGGCAGCTGGAGATCATGGAGGGCTTTCCACGAATGGTTGACGTGAGACGAGTTTGATAGACTCTAACCCCTCTATCGGCTATTGCTTAGGCCCGTCAGAAGCGAGGTCGCAGCATCAACAGCCAGAGGCAGGCGTGGCTGTGTTCGTGAGATGTAGCCCTTAATCGGGGGCAGCAACTGTCTTGATAATCAAGCCAGCTGACTGAGCGCCATCCACCGCATTCGTTTCCCTTGGGCACTACCAGGTTTTTTCGTTGGCAGCCTTCAGCGCCTGAATGTCTCGTGATTGCTTCACCATCAGCTGTTTTAGCCGACGGTTTTCGCCTTCCAGATGGCGGAGCTTCTTCATCTCGTTGACATCGAGCCCGGCATATTTCGTTCGCCACTTATAAAAAGTGGCATCCGAGATGCCGTGTTTCCGGCAGAGCTCCTAAATTCCAATGCCCGCTTGGGCATCCTTCAGTACCGCTATCATCTCCTCCTCCGTGTAACGCTTCCGTGTCATGATCTCCTCCCGTGGGCCTCGTCTCAGCATAGTCGGACTTCCGAGCCAATGGTCTAGGGTTCAGGGGAAGGTCACCTACGATATCGGACACTTTACGGACAAGCTCTGTCACCTCACTATTCTGGGAAGGGCCGAATCACGCCTGTTCCTCGCCAAGAGACATACGTCCGCCACGAACACCTCTTTTTATGGAAGCGCCCCGCCGGCATCATGCATCGCGCCGATCGGCCTCTGTCACCGTACACTTCCTCCCATTGTAAGCAGGCTATAAGAATCACTATCCGGCGGTTGGCGTGGCATGCCCCACGCAACGTGCACTCGCTCAGCCATGCTGGCGGCAAGGAGACGATGCGCCAGTTCATTGGGGTGTGAATCGAGTCTATTCACGACGAGGTGTTCGTAGGCATGACCTGCAAAAACCTCCTGCCCGGCAGGCCAGATCGGCAACCCGTGTGTCACGGCTGCCTTTATAAAGCGATGATAGTGGCGGCTGGCGGCCGGACTTGCCGCCACTCCGATATTGAATGGAGCAATCGCCACCACGCGACTCGAGGTCGAGGCGAGCGACACGAAACGAGCCAAGTCACGAAAGTGTTCCTCCAACAGCACCTCGTTCTCATACGGATCATTCCCCTCGGACGAAGGGTTGTAGGTCACGAGCCTGAGACGAACATACAGTTCCTGAAATAAAAACGAGTTCAGAAATAGAATGCGAACGGGATTCATCCGCGCAAGAAGCGACCTTGCATGCTCGCTTTGGCCGTCACGAGGGGTCACTTGGGCGAGGTAGTCGATGTCATTAAATGCATACAGGAGAAGAGTAACTTCCGGCTGATATGCTTGCATGACCTTCAGAAACTCGATGTGGGTCAATGTGTGCGTGTCACCTCTGCTGGCATTCAGCACAGTCCAAGCAGTCCCCGTCCGGTTGGTCAATTGCCGGGCAAGCTGCTCTCCAAAGCGATCCTCCAATCGGTTCAGCCCCCACCCGAATGCCAGCGAGTCGCCCACGATCAACAGTGCCGGATTCTCACCCGCACGCGGACGGGAATGGTCCACATCGCGAAACCCTGCCTTACTTAAGGCCACGAACTTACGCGACCATAACGCCGTCTGGTAGGTGGGATACCCTTGTGATTCAGGCGCCACAATCGCGAAGACGCGAATGCCGCCTTCGATGACCAGCAGGACAATGGCTGTGACCCAGATCGCCAGAACGATCGCACCCACTCTCGAAGTACGCCCATGAGGCACCACCGTCCCGGCTAGGCCCAGTGTGGCCACCAACAACGCTCCCCATAACAACAGTGCCGCAAGGGGATTCGATGAGCCGACGAAGTTCAAGTCGGCTATCTGCCCCCAGTTCCGTGATGCATCCAGGCCATTGAGGAAGAATCCAGCCCCCCACATCAGCCACGCCACTTCCGAACACACAGTCGAAATAGACAGGTGATACGTATCGCGATCTACCTGCCGGAAACGAGTCCAGGCATGCGCAACAGCCGCCACAACCATGGTGCTCGCAACGACGACGATTGCCATATGAGGCCAGGACCATAGGCCGAGGACCTCTCGATTCTGAGAGCGATATGCCAGCGCGCTCAGGAGAAAGACTCCGAGGCCAAAGACTCTCCCCAGATGAACATGCATCAATACCTTCGGCTTCAAATCTTCGGACTCTCCTGACCGGGCCGCCTGAAGATATACATCCGGACCGCCGCACCCTGGTGCCATTTCAGGTCCGTTGTTCGTGGTGAATCATGCTCCTGCGCCACCGACCTAAAACACGGAGTAGATCGCAGGCGCGAGCACACTTCCCTCGAGGAAAAACGCCAGGGCGCTGAATGCCAACAGGACAAAAATAACGGGTGCCAGCCAATAGGATTTCTTCTCCCTCAGATACAACAACAATTCCGAGACCAGGGCATAATACTCGTGAACCTTCGTAAATGAATTCATTCGCTCCTCCTTGTGACCCGCGGGGGGCTATGACCTTGTTTCAGACGCACGATCGCCTACGGCTGAACGATGGAATGGGGCGCCTTCTCCTTACCTGTTGCCGACCATCTCTTCGCGTACAGGCAGCATTCTCGAAACACAATGAATGAGAGAATTGCCCCCGGGTAAAACCAAAATCCTCCGAAGCGAGACGTGATGCCGCCACATATCAACGCGACGATCATGGATGCGAAATCAGTCACCGGACCAAGTGGCTCGAACAGCTGCATGTGTTTCGCATTCGTCAGCAGACCATCTTTCCGAACCAGTTCCTGCTGCCAAGGGCGTTTCTCATAAGGCTTCAGCCTGTCTGTCTGGGGCACGCCTGGTGCTGCGGTGTCTTGCAGAACATGGTCGTCGCAGGCATCGATACACGCGTAGCATTTAATGCATTCGGTATTAATGACCTTTCCATTGAAATGGAAAATCTCTCGACTCACGTCGATGCCCTGTGGACAGGCATGACTGCAGTCGCGGCAACCGGTGCACTGCGCCACACGCGTGATTTTCTTCTGCACCGGCGAGATGTTCATGAGGGGGACCATCAGCGGCGCGTACGGACAGAGGATCCGGCAAAATGCGCCCTGCCCATAACGCAGGTTCAGCACGATGCTCATTGTGAATTGAATGAACAACGCCAAACCGAATGCCAGGAGGTAATCACTCCACGTCGGGTTGATGACCATATTGAAGAACGCGGTCTTCGCGAACGCCTTGCCCTCATAACCAGGCAAATCTGCAATCGGCACCGGGGCCATCACATTGACTTTGGGAACGAACCCGACGTTGTGAATGAGAATAATGACCGGCAACAGCAATACAAACAGCGCCCCTATCCTCAGGAGCCAGCGATGGGGCGTGTTGATGAGCACGTTTTTGTCACGCAATGTGACGTAGCGCCACACCTTGAGTTTCCGCAGGATCCAGTCGGCACATTCGATGGCTCCACGCATGTGACAGACCCAACCGCAGAACCCGCGACCCCAGATCAAGATCGATCCTAAAATAAGAATCACCATGATCGCCGCCGCGTTGACGGTCCCTTTGGCAAGAGAGGGCACTCCCATCATCGCCGTCTTGCCCCAGATCTCAATGCCGAAAACGTGCCAGGAAATCAGATGGACCGCGATATAGGCATGCACCGATGCCAAGACGATCATGCGATAGGTGTGGCGTGTTGTCGGAACCAGGTTGGCGGAGGGGTGAACCTTGCAGGAGCTGTGAGAATCGACCGGGCGACGATCGATCGTGATGAGCTGGAATTGCGGAGTCGGTGGAGCAGCGATAGGACTCATATATAGCTCCCTCCAGGTGGGAATGTATGTCCACCTGATCCTGATATGTACTGCGGAATATCCCTCGTGAGGAGTGGGAGGGATCGGCGGATGGCGCGATGCGTACACCGGCGAAGGAACGCAGGATACACATCTTGCCTCCTTGAATCGGCTACTACCGTTTCGTCCATCGAGAGGAAGTTGCGAATTGAGAACTGATGGAATCTATGTCGCCACATTCAGTCCGCATGGATCTCCATTGGACAGATCACGCGAGCCGAGAAAACTGCAAATCGTAGGCCATCTGCCAGGAACCAGACGCTCTTGTTCGATGCTCAATAGATGGGGTTCAAACGACGGTGGGAGGCGGTCTCGCTGGAGCTTCACGATTTCATTGCAGCGCATCCGAGCATTTCCGCACTGTGACACGTGCGCGGAAATGCTCAAAGAATTCGCACGCGTGAATTCCATTCTTAGGTACGAGTACGACGTCTTGCTGAAGCGATACTTGACGGCATGAGAGGCTAAGGACCTACGCGCTCCGGCAGGAACAGGTCTGGCCGTGGCGATGGTCGTCGGCTTCATCGGGCCACTTTCGAGGAAAAACAAGTCGCGGCCTTTTCTCTCTCGCGTACGAAGCGCGAGGAATAGCCCGGAAGTCCGTTCGGCTGAACAGGCTCGTCCACATTAGATTGACGCTCGACTGCGACCAAGAGTTGATCGAACGCCTTCTTGAGTCCCCGCAACTCCTCCTCCATCAATCGGTCGGTGATCTCCGAGAGCGACGCCCCGGTTTGGGCGAAGGCGCGCAAGACCACCTTCGCATGCTCGACAGCATCGCTGAGTTGGTGGGCAGGACGCTCGCGATCGCGAAACGCCTCGAAGATCGACGGAGGAACCGCAGTCACCGTGTCAGGGCCGATAAGGGCCTCCGCACATTTCATGTCACGATAGGTGAACTCTGTCGTGCCCGTACTGGCCCAGAGCACTCGCTGGCGCATCGCTCCACGTTGAACCAGTGCGTCCCAGCGTGGGCCGGAGAAGAGTGTCTGATACGTGTGATAGATCAACGTGGCGCTCGCGAGGGCGATGTTCCCTCGAAGACTCTTGAACAGGGCCCACTCCGCCGCCTGTATCGAGCTCGCAAGATAGACGGATATCGCCGTATCTGCCGCCGCATCGAGAGAGCTGACGAATACGCTGGCCACACTCGCCACGCTTTCTATGGTGCGCCCTCGTGCCGCCAGTTGCTCCAGCCCCAAAAGATAGGCTTCAGCCACACGGGCATAGGTCTCCTGCGAGAAGATCAGGGTCACGTTGACATTGATCCCCTTGCTGAGCAGGCGTGTAATCACCGGGATTCCTTCCGGCGTGGCCGGCACCGTAATCATGAGATTGTCCCGCCCGACGGCGTTCCAGAGATATCGCGCCTCATCGAACATGCCCCTGGTATCGTGCGCCAGGTCAGGCGGAACCTCGAAACTGACGTAGCCATCTCGCCGTTTCGTTCGCGCATAGACCGGCTGCAGGCAATCGGCCACGGTTTGAATATCCTCGATGACCAGTCGTTGGTAACGGGGCTTCGCGTCCAAGCCAGGCTTTTGCCCGAGTGCCGCCAGCGCCTCAGCGGAGTCCACACTGCTCGTGAGGGCTTTCGCAAGGATGGAATGCGTACACGTCACGCCACACAATCCCTCATCGAAAATCAACCGTCTGAGTGCACCACTGTGCAGGAAATCCCGCTCGATGGAATCCAGCCAGATGGCTTGGTCGAACAGACGACGCGCCGGGATCTGATTCATGGCCTGGTTGTACAAGACGCTCATGCAGTCACCTCCGTGAGAAAGATCCATATTTCCAGCAAGCGGGCCCGTTCGGCCTCGGCCTACACGGGCCCCTCTTGGAACGGCGTCCACAATGGGACTCGCCCCACGACCGGCCTCTTGCCAGATACTGCGCCATGCCCCGATACTCAGCGGCAATCGGGACAGGCTGCGCTTATTCTGAAACCTCTGCATTCTCCACACCGAGCTCAGCGAATCTCGCTCGTCACGCCATCCGTCCCATCCTTGTGTCGTCCACGAACCGTTCCGTCGCCTCATCAAGTCGGCGTCTTTGCCGGCCACGAGCCGGATGGATATACAACAGCGCCGGGCTGACGGGTTGCGTTCGGGCACGACAGGGATCCAACACCCCGATAAAATATTTGCGCCGATGCCGGAGCAGGTCGCGGGCAGGCCCCGGACCGTCCAGCGTCCCGACAAACTGTGGCGGCGGCCCTTCACCGGCTCGCGTCACACAACCCGGCAGAGTCGACACCGCGTGAGGGTCGTGCTCGAAGGCCTCCAGCAACCTGGCCACAATACCTTCACCCTCTCCTTTGACGACACAATCAATGGCCCCCTGACTGTGTTCAAGTATTTCGTGAGCCACGAATGAAGCACTGTGGCCTCCCACAAACACAGCGCTGTGAGGGAATCGCGCTTTCGTATGTTTGGCCAAGTCGATGACCTCTGGCACGTTGGGCAAGTAGTTGCAGAAGAAGCCAATCACATCAGGCCTCCACTCCTCGATCCGTCGCACATAATCCTGATGCGTCTCCGCCTGCAGATCGATCATCCGCACGTCATGCCGGCCGTGCGAATGGCCTGCGCGACCAGTTCCAGCCCCAATGGTTCAAGCCGCAAATAGATCTTGGTATACATCAGAGGACCCGGATGCACCGCCAGTACTTTCATGCGATCACACGTTCCTTTCCAGGCAACGTTCCGGCTGATCTCCGGAGCAGACCACTCCCTCTGCTGCCCTTATCTGATGACAGGCACAGGCCATCGTGCAGTCTCGTCGGACGTCGTCAGCTCACAGCACACCCCTGCCTCAGTCGGCGTCCTCCGTCGTGTCTCTGCCTACTGCGCCAGCTTCGCGTTTCTCGCAACTACGAATTCATGCACTAGATCGTCTCTAAGCAAACTAGATGCCAGTTAGGGTCACCACCCGCCGTCGACGAGAATGCGCGGGAATATCAAGAATTCTCGCCTGATGAGCAGCCGATTGGGGCGCGTAAGCCTGCCGTCAAGCCTCGCCGACCGTGACGGCGTCGCGAGAAATCGCGACGCCGTCGTCGCCTATCGTGACCAGCCGTAGAAGACCGACGCTGAGAAAAGGAGTGTCAATGGCGGGAGGGTACGATCCGGCTGGCCACACGTGAGCACCTCACTGAAAGTCGCCTGATCGATGGCGCAGGTCAACTCGGAAACCCCAATAGTTCATGTGTGTGGAACATCAAGAGCAGAGCCTGAGCTTCGCGTGGCGCTCGCCAATCACAGGACAGCGCATACGATTCTGCAACAGATTCTAGTCTGCGGTTGGTCGACTGCACGGCACAAGAAGGATCAGGACTACCCTACGTACTGAGTATCAAAGCCAGCATTGTTGCAGTCAGCGCTTACGCTTTCAGTGACACGCTTCGTTGATCATCCGGGGTTGAGGAAAGACGCCGCGTGTTCTTATCGATGTGTGGGAGCCGTGGCCTCAGATAGCGGCCCGGACAAATCTTTGCTGGTGACAGAGTTGCGGTGGCGTTCTCTATTTGAAGAGAAGCCCTTCAGAAACGTCCAAGCTGCACCCTTCTCCCGTTCGAGCTGGGTTCATCGCTGCCAGAGGATGAGATCAACTTCCAGGGGTATCGACACACCGGCATAGTGGGGAATGATGCGGGCGGTATAGTCCGTTGCGAAACGGGCGGCCGAGACCGATGCGCGATACATCGCCCCATGTGATTCGCCAGCCAGCCGACAAGTCCATGTCATCTCTTCCCGGATCGGAGGGCTATCATTGATCCCATCGGCATAGAGCTCGACTCGTACGGCGCTCGGATCGAGGTCATTGAAATACACTTCCACCTCGAAGATATGCTGGGCTGCACTTGTGTGTATCTTTACCTCTCCGAAGCGTAACGTGGCCCATTTCTCTCGTAATGTCCGTTCCCAATCGACGATATGTTTGCCCCTGGCGCCATTATCTGCCGTGCGTTCACGGAAAGCGGCTGCAATCGGAAGATACTGTTGATCGGTATATTCACGCACCACGCGGTTCGCAGAAAACCGGGGGGTCAACCGCGCCATGCTCTCTCGAATGCGTGTGATCCACGCGGTGGGAATGCCGTGTTCGTCGCGGCGATAAAATTCCGGGATCACTTCGCGCTCGAGCAAATCGTACAGCGCATCCGCTTCGATCGCATCCCATGCGGGATCGTCGCCATGGTCTCGGCCATCACCTAATGCCCAACCGACGTCGGGAGCATAGGCTTCGGCCCACCACCCATCCAATTCCGACAGATTAAGGCCACCATTGACCAGGACTTTCATGCCGCTCGTGCCACTGGCCTCCCACGGTCGCCGTGGCGTATTAATCCACACATCCACCCCTTGCACCAAGCGCTCGGCCAAGAGCATGTCGTAATCACCGAGAAAGATCACCTGTAGGCGCACGTCAGATTGCCGAATAAACTGTATCCATTCCTGAATCAACGCTTGCCCCGCCCGGTCTGCGGGATGGGCTTTGCCAGCGAGGATCAGCTGCACAGGGCGCTCCGAATGCGTCAACAAGCGGCGCAGCCGCTCCGGCTGGTGCAGCAAGAGGAGATTGGGACGCTTATAGGTCGCAAATCGACGAGCAAAGCCCAGCGTCAATGCGTGAGGGTCAAAAATCTGCTTGCTCTTCTCCAAGTCCTCAGGCGACGCTCCCGAGACCGCCAATTCACGATACAATCGTTCGCGGGCATACGCGACAAGCGCCGTGCGAACGGTGGTGCGAAATTGCCACAATTTGGCGTCCGAGATCTCTCGAATATTCCTCTCCAGGCATTCCGTCGCTCCCAACCAGCGGCTTTTTCCACAGGACTCCGTCCATAGATCATCGGCCTGGGCCGAATCCCAACTCGGCACATGAACTCCATTGGTCACATGTCGAACAGGCACGTCATCTTCAGGCCAGCGTTGAAACAGCGGCCGAAATAGCTGACGGCTCACCTGTCCATGCACACGACTCACGCCATTGACCGCCCCACTCCCTCTGAGCGCCAGATAGGCCATGTTGAAGTATTCTAACGAGTCGGTCGCATTCTTCCGGCCCAGTGCCAGCAAGTCGCGCAGGGAAATGGCGAGCTGATTCTTGGCATATCCCCCGAGGTATTGTTCGATGAGAGCCGGAGAGAACCGGTCAAAACCAGCGTCCACCGCCGTATGCGTCGTGAAGAGGGTTCCTGCTCGCGTGACGGCCAATGCCACATCGAAGGGTTGTCCGCTTGCCTCCATGAAGCTGCGTGCACGCTCCAACACGGCGAAGGCCGCATGCCCTTCATTCAGGTGACAGACTTCCGGTTGCATGCCAAGTGCACCAAACAGTCGCCATCCGCCGATCCCGAGAAGCAGTTCTTGTTTGAGTCGAAGTTCCGGCCCGCCGCCATACAGCTCGCTGGTAATTCCTCGATGCGTGGGAACATTCGCCGCGTCATTGCTGTCCAACAGGTACAGCTTCACTCGGCCGACCTGGACTTGCCACACACGCAACCAGACCGAGTAACCAGGCAAGGCGATCTTTAATCGCAACCATTCCCCGTTTGCATGACGCAACGGCGTGATCGGCAACTGCCCTGGGTCGTTATACGGGAAGAGAGCCTCTTGCGCACCGTCCTTGCCGATCACCTGGCGAAAGTAGCCTTGCTGGTACAGCAGTCCTACGGCGACCACGGGTACGCCCAGATCGCCGGCGGCTTTGAGTTGATCGCCGGCGACATTGCCCAACCCGCCCGAGTAGATAGGCAGGGCTTCGCTCAACATAAATTCCATGCTGAAATAGGCGACACAGGTCAACGGAGATTCCGGGTGGGTATCCTGAAACCACGCAGGCGCCTCAACCGCTTTCCGTCGAGTCTGCACCAAGCGATCGACAGTCTGGCGATACCCGGGATCGGCCAATACGCGCTCAATGTGGTCTCGCGGAGCCGTCTGCAGGACAACCCACGGATTGCGGGTGATGGCCCATAGCACCGGATCCAACTGCCGCCACACCTCGTCGGTCACATGATTCCACGACCAGCGCAGATCAAGAGCCAACTCGGCCAGGGCATCGAACCCTTCGACTTCCATGAATGGAAGGCCGTATGTCGGATGGCTGGCACGAGTGCGAGGGCTCATTGTTTCTCCTTCAATGTCGGTTCGGATCGATTCCCTGGCGCTGGGCGGGCGTTGTCAACGCATTGCCGACAATCCTCGGAGTCTTCTCCAGGACCCAGCGCACATGATCCGTTCCCAGACCAAGCGGACCCACGCCTACCCCGGCATTCACGCCGCGAATCGCCTCCCTATCCAGCACGCTGCAGAAAGCGCTGAGAGAAGCAGTGAGAACGTCATACCGGTAAATGATCGTACCGCGCAGAGCCTTCTCGGGAAACACTTTTCACACGTCCTGCATGTCTAGAATGGTGCTCTCATCCAACACCCTCGTCTTGACTTTGATCCCTCGCTATTTGTTATTTGAGGTCAGGTCTTACAATCAAACACGTACATCCTCCGCCCGCTTCAAACGGCAGCTCACCTCGGCGGCAAGTACCTCCAAATGGTCCGCAAGCTCGGCCAATCTCCGCACTGCCGATAGGCTTGAGGATCACCTGAGTCGGATCACTCGCCTGCTGAAACCGGCTTTGCCATCGACGGCCGCTGGGCCTGCGTCTGCCGGCGAGGAATATCGCGGATCACCCGATTCGGTTGATGCTGCGACACAAATTGCTCCGCCCCAGGTAGATCTGCCCGGTGAGGTGCGCCCACGGCACGGGGTCACCCCGCCTCTCCGCCACAACCGTGCGATAGCGCTCCTGCCCCGGGCCGACTCGTTGCCAGGACTGATGAATAATCGGGGTGCGGAACCATCTTCGCGCACACGGGCTTCAGCACCACATAACGACAGAGCTCGAGTAATTGGGCATCTTTCTCCACCAGGATGGCTTTAAACCGCCCCTGAAACAGATGCCCCACTCGCGCATGCCGTCGGTTGTTGTCCTGCGTATAGCGGCCGTTCAGCTGCCGCATGCCAAGCGAGAGATTCGCCTGCGGCGTTTCGACGAGGGGACGATCGTGCTTGTACCATCAGGCAGTAGGCACGGCACCGGGCACCTCAATGTGAAGTGAACGAGCCATGGGCGGGATGTAACTTGCGAGACTGTTCGATTACAGGACCTGCCCCTCCCGTGCAGACAGGTACAACTTCCTCACTCAGAGCCGGGCCGTCATGATTGAGGGCTTGTATCAACAGAGGACGACCACGCTGGGGCTGCTCCGCCGTCAGGCCGAGCAGCCCGGCCGCACCCACCTTGGTCTGCCGACCGATCTCCTCACCTCGAATGTCTACTCAGACGATCGTGGCCTGTTCCGGGAGGAAATGTTGATAGGGAAAGTCGGTGCGAGCGTCAATAGGGTCTCGCAACTCATCATGGCATAGTATCCGGCGATCAAACCGAGCAATCCGATCATGCCGACATCAAACCGATTGTCGTACTCGATGAATTCTTTGCCGCGCATCGCGTGAAGGATCAGCGCCTACAGCTGGCCCGCCAGTTCAATCAATTACGCCGCCGCGTCCAGGCGGCAGATGCGTGACATCTGCCGCCTCATGCACACGACATTCAGCCGCGTGCTCGACTCAATCTGACACTCGACCATGCGTGATCGCCGATCACACTTTCGTGTGAACAGTCCGGCTGACCGTGCCGCCGAATTTTCGAGCGGCGAACGGCTCGATGGATTCGCCGTTCAGTTCCGCACGTCGCGCCTGCAGCCAGGGCTCCGGCTCCCCGAAGCTCAGACGCTGGACCGCAACAGGCGACAATTTCAGATGCGGCTGCCCGCTGAACGGGTCCTTCGCATACCAGGTGTGCTGGTTGGCTGAATTGGACCGGTGGCTGTAATGGATTGGTTTGACTACAAGACGCGATCTTATTGTGCTGTCTGACACAGGCGGTCGATCAGCCGGATTGAGTGTCAAGACAGTTGCTGGGCTCCTTACACAACGCCGGATCACATCTGACGACGTGCTGAGCGGCCGGGTGATGATTGCAATAAAGGAGAGAGTGGCGTAGAGGAAGATGCAAAAAGGACTCTTCACGCGCATGTTGTCTCGCGCTCTTCGCAGGAGGACCTATCATGAACGTACGACTGCTGCTTGTATTGTTTCCGCTCTTGTGTGTTGGCCTCCCTCTCTACGCACAGAATCCCTGTTCAGATTGTTTCAATGCGACTGAGGGAGAGGCAAGAAAATGCCTCGAGAGTGTTATCGGGCCAAGCGAGAGAAATGCGTGCCTGGATAATCGGCACGAGCAGATGAAGGCATGTACCAAGAACGAATGCACGGTGCAAAGAGAGCAAAGTGTGACCACGGAGTCGCAGCCGACTCCCGGCCGCCCCGGCCTTGGGGCGTACACCCCGACGGAAATCGAGTGGCTGGCATTAGTCATGAGAGCGGGCCTCAGGCGTGAGGCCACAACCGACAGTCCCTATTCGCTCGACGTCGTCCTCGCCGCTCCTGACACGATCCAACTTCTCGTTCGATATCGACCACCCATGACCCGAGATAGTCTGAACAAAACCATCGACGCCGCCAGGGACGCCATCAAGAACCAGGCACGAAACTATGGGTGGGATAAATGGGTGAAAATTCGCGAGACGGTCGAGCTGTATCCTGTCCAGAAATGAGCCGATCAGAGCGGTCTGATGGGGTACGGTCTGGTGGGGTCAGGTCTTGCAATCAAACAGGTGCTTTCTCCGCCCGCTTCAAACGGCGGCTCACCGTGGCAGCATGTACCCCTAAATGGTCTGCAATCTCGGCTAACCGATACCCGTACTGCCGATAGGCCTGATGAATAATCCTCGTTGGATCCCCCTTCCGCTGAAACAGCGCACCTAACGATGGCCGCTGCGCCTGCGTCTGCCGGCGGGGAATATCGCGGATCACTCGATTCGGTTGGTGCTGCGTCACAAACTGCTCGGAGCCCAGGTAGATTTGTCCAGTGAGCTGCTCCCAAGGCGCTGGCCCACCCCGCCCTTCCGCAACAAAGGTGCGATAGCGCTCCTGCGCCGGACCCACTCGTTGGCCGAATTGATGCAGAATCCAGTCCGTCGTCAACCAGGCGGGCGACTTCGCCTCTCCCACCGTCGCCCGATAACTACTCCAGGCCCATTGTCGGGGGTGCGGAACGATCTTAGCCCGCACGGGGTTCAACACCACATAACGGCAGAGTTCGAGTAAATGGGCGTCCTTCTCCACAAGAATGGCTTTGAACCGCCCCTGAAACAGATGGCCCACTTGCGCATGCCGCCGGTTGTAGTCCTGCGTATAGCGGCCATTCAGCTGCCGCATGCCAAGCGAGAGATTCGGCTGCGGCGTCTCGACGAGGAGATGATAGTGATTGTCCATCAGGCAGTAGGCGTGGCAGATCCAGCCATAGCGATCCACGACATGAGCTAGAAACGTGAGCCACTGGGAGCGGTCGCGATCGTCGACCACGATGTCCTGCCGAGCATTGCCCCGGCTGGTGACATGGTAGACGGCACCAGGCACCTCAATACGGAGGGGACGAGCCATGGGCGGAAGTGTAGCCTGCGAGATTGTTCGATTACAAGACCTGACCCCCATTTGTGACATGACCCCATTTTGTGATGCATTTTGTGATGTTGCGCCTCAGCGCACGAGCTTCTTTTTGATGACCGCCAGGTTTTCGGAGGTCGATCGCACCCGTATCGTGAGGCCCTCGGCGTCATATTCTTCGGACAGGATACGCATCCGGGCGCGGATCTCCGCCACGACGCCTTGAGCCGTAAACGGAATACGCAATTCCTCGTCGATCATCTCACTCTCAAAGTACCCCATAATGCGCTCACGAAGCGCCTGCAGATCGTCCTTGCTTCTCGTGGACAGAAAGAACGCATCGGGATATTCCACCTTCAGAGCCGCGAGCTCGTCCGTTCCGAGGCGATCCCGTTTATTCAACACCAGCAGGCTGGGAACATCCGTGGCGCCGACTTCGGCTAACACCTGCCGCGTGACGTCGAGCTGGGATCGAAATGACGGATCTGAGGCATCGACGACAAACAGCAAGAGCGAGGCAGAGGCCGCTTCATCGAGTGTCGACTTGAACGACGCCACCAGGTCATGCGGGAGCTTTTTGATGAAGCCCACCGTATCGGACATCAGCACTTTGGGGCGCGTGTCAGGATACAAGGGCCGGATCGTGGTATCGAGCGTGGCGAACAACTTATCGGCCACAAGCACCTCGATGCCCGTCATCGCCCGCATCAGCGAGGATTTGCCGGCATTGGTGTACCCCACAAGCGCGACCGTCAATTCGTGTTCCCGTCTCGCGCGGCGCGTCTGATGCTCGTCTCCGATCGCCGCCAATTCGGTCCTGAGTTCTTTCATGCGATCGCGGATTCTGCGCTTATCGAGCTCCAGACTCGTCTCCCCGGCCCCTTTGCCGCCGACTCCCCCGCCTTGCCGCTCACTGCCGCCGCCGGTTTCTCGCAACCGTGGCGCCAGATAATTGAGCCTCGCGATCTCCACCTGCAGCCTGGCCGCTCTGGTTCGCGCGTGTCGGCTGAAAATCTCAATGATAACCCCGGTACGATCGAGCACCGGCACGCCGGCGGCACGTTCAAGATTTTTCAATTGTGACGGTGACAGATCACAGTCCACGATGGCGATCTGCGCCTGTTCGCGAGGGCCTGAGGAAGCTTCGATGGTGTCATCCGATTCGTCCTCGTCGTCTGACTCCTCCGTGATGTCCGAGTCCGCCGCCTCAAACTTCGAGGCCGCTTTGTGCTTCGGCCGTTCAAACGCCGATTCGATTTTCCCGGAACCCCCGGTCCATAGCGCCAACTCGGCGAGTTTGCCCTGCCCCAGGACAGCTGCATATTTATCGGAACTACGCTTTTGCGTCACACGGCCCACGACCGCGTACCCGAGGGTTTTCACCAGACGGGTGAGCTCTTGCAGCGAACTGTCCAGCTCATCCACAGTCACGCGAGGGGTGCGGATTGCTACAAGCACGGCATTCGATTGTGAGGGCTTCGACATTGCAGGCCTTTCCTTGATCACATGTTCGTGAGGGTGGCCATTGGAACAGGGAATGTCGTGTGAATGGCTACTCGCGTCGCAGGACCTCTCAGGGTCACGCCCCCTCTTCCCAACTCTTAAAGTCCTTCAGTTCTTCGGCAATGCTGTTCAGCACCCAGGCAATCACCGCCGCATCATCCGCATAGCCGACCACGGGGATGAAGTCCGGGATCACATCCAGCGGGCTGATGAGATACAGAATCGCCGCCACGATGGTCACGAGCTTGTGGACCGAGAGGCCTGTATAGGCCCCGCTCACGGACGCTTTCAGCAGCCGCACCAATAATTGAAGGTCCTTCAACAGCCTGCCACCTCGTCTCTGCGCAATCGAGACCGCCGCGGCCAACAGATACCGAAGCCGCTCTTTGTCCCTGAGATACTCCGTCGCCGTCTGTGTGAAGCCACGAAACATGGTCAACGCCTTGAGGACCATCGCTGGAGTCATCCGATTCATTCCGTCCTCCCTGAGGGGTGAGCATTGCCTCGACACCCAATCAAATTGAGGATATCAGGCAGTCTGCGAAGGATCAATTTAGTCCGATGGCAAAATACAGAACCGAACCATCAGCGGCGAGGTGGGGACGGAAAGTCAGAGGCCAGCGATGCGTGGGACGGCGTGACTGACGGTGAACAAGCCGAAGGCACCACGGCGTGGGGCTTATGGGATAGATAGACTCCCGCCAGACTAGAATGTGTGATTGCAAGACCGGAGCCCTGTCTTATTTCGTGTCTGTATTCCAGGGCACCTCAACCTGCCCCTGATAGGAGCAATGGCTGCGGACTCTCATGTTCGGACGATTCGATAGGCAGAGAAAGAATGGAGGATGACACTGGCGCAGAAAGCGAAAAATGTCGTGAAATTGATCGAGTCAGCTCTCAAGTCTTATGTGCCGGTCATGAGTTCGGCTTCGAGAGGATGGTCTTTTTTAAACCGGCTGACTCCGAGGACACTGAATCCCAACACATGCCCCTGCCCGTCCACCCGTTCCATGACGGCCTCGTAGGCCGTGGGACGCATGAACCCAGGCGCATCGCTGAACTGCACTTCCAGGAAATCGCCTTCAGGGTCGAACCAGACTTTTACTTTGTCGGCCATATCGTGTCTCCTGCCTTGAGTTGGTCAGTCAAGTAGGCCGTCACCACAAACCCGTCGTCGGGAGGATACTTTACCACGACACAGAGCCATTTCCCACCAACCTGCGTTTGCGCATAAAACTCATAAAATAGATGGACAGTGTGATCTGAGCGAGATACCCGCACTTCGGCCGGCGATTGGAGCACCCGTTCGATCTCTGCCTCCATACCAGCCATCTCTTCATGCCGGAGAATATGAGCCGCCCGCTCATCGGTCAGTCTGACGGATCGACCGAAACAATCACGGATGATGTTCATCTCTTACTCGGAATTCACGGTTTCAGGAAATCCACAATCATCTTCAAACAGACATTTTACAACAATTAAAGAGAGAGAAACGACTCGGGTACAGGATCAAACCATCAGCGGCGGGGTGGGGGGCAGAAAGTCAGAGGCGAGCGATGCGTGAGACGGCGTGAAAGCCTTTCTTAGGACCTCCACCATTGGCACCGGCGACGATGGAGCCAGACTCTCGGTGATTCATGTCGATTCAAGCACAAGAAACGACTCGCGCTCCCTTAACTTTCCGTAATTTCCTCATGGGCGGTGGATCATTCTTCGCAGCTTTGGCACATCTCCAGCCTCACCGTCTAGCCGGTGTAGCATCTGATGGCAGTTCGAACAGACAGTAATGAGGTCGTCAATCGAGGACTCCACCGTGTTAGACAGTTTACTGAGAGGGATGACATGGTGTGCTTCAGCAAAAGTCCGTCCTATATCTCCATACACTTCTCTGAATGTCATCTCGCACACTCGGCACCGATAGTTATCTCGCCGCTTGCAGCGTTCGGCGAGATCTCGCCTACGCTCTCGTGACAAGTGCAGCTTGACCACGCGCCGTTCTATGCCGGTATACACCTCTGATTCATCAGGTGGGCCAAGGTCGACTGCCGCCGGCGCAGCGCGAAGACCCGCAAGAACCTCGTCAAAAAATGACAGTGCGCGCACGGCGATAGCCGCCAGCGCGTTGCTGTTCTCCGACAAGGATGAATCGAACGTCCCATAATAAGCATACCGCTGCCCAGACTCTTGGTATTCTTCGTATATGGGATGGTTAAAATGTTCTTTTTCCAAAGGCCGCTTTAAAACATAGTCCTGACTCGAGCCAGTTGCTAGCCGCATATCCAAACCGGAAAGCTGTTTGACCGGCCGCAGGGACTCAGGCAGTACATCAATAAATGCTCGGAGGTTTTCGGCTTGTACGGCATACAACCCGTACCAGAACAACCGCCGACCCTGTTTGGGATACTCGCAGAACCAGACTTCCAATCTGAGGCTTCGATGTTTCAAAGATCCAAGCTCCACCCGCCACCCCTTGGTGTAGGACTCCTTCAGCTTGACCTCCGTGCGAACATTGGCAAGGCCTCTGAGTTTTACCGGCAATGGTCGCAAGATCTCTTGAGCGACCATCGTTAGCTTTTCTTTATCTTCTACATCTGACATCTGGAACTCCTAGTTACGACCGTCACAGTTGTTCGTCAATTGCTCGCATCGCGGTCATGGCACCGCTTGAACTTGCGCTTGATACAAGTACTTCTGAAATCCAGAGAACGCCTGGCCGATCTCTTCGAGCTTTCCCAGATCGGCTACGGCGTCAACGATGGAGTGAGCGTTCGGCGGGAAAACCCATACAACGACTCCCGGCTGGTCAGTGTCGGACACTAGATGGAGCCAGCTCTCATGCCTTCTGTGCCGGTCATGAGTTCAGCTTCCATCGAGAGGGTGAGTTTTTTTTAGTGCCCCCAAGCACCCTGAATCCCAACAGATGCCCCTGCCCGGCCACACGTTCCATGACGGCCTCGTAGGCCGTGGGACGCATGAACCCTGGGGCATCGCAGAACTGAACTTCCAGAAACTCGACTGCCGTGACCACGAAGCTCGTCGTCGGGAGGGTACCTTAACACGACACAGCGCCATTTCCCACCGACCAGCCTCTGCGCATAAACCTCATACAATACATAGAGAGTGTGATCGGAGCGAGACATTCCACCTCTGCCGGCAATTGAAGCACCCGTTCAATCGCCGCCTCTATGCCAGCACTTCTTGGTGTCGGAGTATATGAGCCGTCCGCGGAAGCGACCCAAAGCATCACGGATAATTGTTACTCCTCACTCTGGCTTCAAGGCTTCATGAAATCTGCAGACCGTGACTTCTAGAACGATGAAGGAGAGGAAGACGACTCCGCTATAAGCAGAGCGACCTCTTGAGGGCAACCATTAACGGGAGATGCAGGGGAGCCAGCCTGGTTGTTTGATTGCAAGACCTGACACTAATTTAGTGGCCGGTCTTGATGATCTGCTGTTCCGTCGTCATGGTCCTCACTCCTTCCGCGAACGTGAGGACTCCACCGAACTGTCAGATTAAGTTCTAGCTTTCACAGTTTAAGTAGCATGAGCATTTTCTTATTCAATTGTTATTTAAGTGTTAACGTTTGATTCCGTAGTTCTTGCCGAACGATACGAATTGCACCCTCCAGCACTTTCCAGTCAAATTCCCACATGAGCGGACGAAGAGGCTGGATCAACTTCTTCTTAAATGAATTCAATCCAAGAACCGCAGCTCTTGCCTTTTTGTTCAACACCACTTGTTGCTTCTTCCGGGTTGCATTCATGACATACTGTCTAGCCATATCAAAATCCTCCTATTTTACAGCAGTGTAACCTTTAATTCAGAGGGGCTCTCTAGGCTGCAGACAAGAATCGCGCAACCGTTGCACTAGGATCACTACATGCAGTCAGACCATGCGGGCTCCTTACACATACATTTTATTCAGATTTACGGCTACATCGTCTTCGCCAGACGCATACCTTGCTTATCCCCACACCTGCACTGAATCGCTTGAATAGAAGAAGGCTTGTAGAGGACGATACTTGCGTCTTTTAGAATATCTTGATCTTCTGATGATCATCTGTTGCGTAGCTGCTTTAATGGCAACATTCACGTCTGCTTCAGGATCTCCGTATAAACTCACGTACACTTCCGGTAGTTCGATGTTTGAAGCAATTGCGTCCACAATGTGTTCATCTGATGAACCGAGACTGTGACCGAAAATAACCAACGGTGACTGGATCGCCCGTAGCTTTTCCATGCAGTACCAGAGGTATCCGTTTGCCTGGATTTGTTGAAGCTTCTTGTCAGGACTTCCTTCTGCCACAAATAGTGGATATTGCCCCTCCTCTAGGCCTTCCCTTATTAGATCCGTTAGGCGGCGTCCTGTTCTTGTCCAACTATGTTTTCTTAACTCGCCTTCGGCAATAAAGAGGTGAAGACCGCCATGCAGGTATAGTAATCCTCTGCGATCTTTTAACCTTTGCGAGAAGACAAGGTAAGGGGCGCTCGGCTCAACCTGGTCTGCTCGAAAACAATCTTCGAGCGGAGGAGGATCACCCATCGCCATAACTACCCAATACGGCAATAGATCATAGTTGGTCGTGAATACAATGTGGTAGGGAGAAAAGAAGTCTGCTGCAGCGCGTTTACGCGACTCTTCGATATCCCCTGGCGTTTCGAGATGAGATGTAGCGACCGCCTCAACCAGTGTTTGTTTTATCACCTCTAGATCCCGGAGCATCTCAGACGTACCTTTTCGAACTAGGCCGTAAGTACGGGCGATCCAGTCAGCCTGATCCAGAAGCCTCATTACACCCTCAAAGTTATTTGTCCCGATTTTGTCAAACAATAGCTGGGCCCTTGGACTAAGGCCCGCCACAACAGCCGATTCATAAAGGCTACTATATTTAAACATCCTGCTGCAGGCGATGCTAAATCCATTTCCAAGTAGCAGATATGATCGTGTGTCACCAATACGTTCCCGCACTTCTGCATATGTTAAGCCCGAGGCTTGATCCTTCGTCTGTCTTCTTGGCATGAGAACCCTTTAAATCAAGCTGTCTGCTCTATCGCCTCATGTAACACAGCTTCGAGGAGGCGGTGGCTTTCGGTTTGGGTGGTGGTGAGCTGCGCTTCCAGCTTGTCGCAGAGGGCCATCAGTTCGTCCACTTTAGCAACGATGCGTTGTTGTTCGTCGAGTGGTGGCAGTGGGATCAGAACTGCATTCAGAATTTCCAGATTGATGTTCTTCTGCGCCGTGGCAGGTGCGAACGCAAGCAAGTCGGTTTTCGCAGTCCGAAGAAAATACTCAAAATATTTAGCACTTGGAAATTGAGAGGCAGGTATGAAGCCAACAACGCTATCTGGGAAGCAGGCGTCGAAGCTCAAGATGCCGCTATCAGCGATGTTCGCCGCTATGGTGATGCACAAAGTGCCTTGGGGCCACTTCATACTCTGTGCAAGTCCAATATCATTATATTTGCTCGTATAGGTTTCAATAACACCCTTAGATCGAGCAACATCGCCAGTTTGGATGAGCCTGTGAGTGCCGCCATCGAACAAGGTTCGGTCGTTGCGTGGACGGTGTTTCGATTTCCCTCTGCCAAAGACTCCAAGCTCTGGAAACCGTGTCCAGATCCAGGAAGGAGGCAGAGCAAAAGGTGCTTGCATATCATCTACCGGAGCAAGTTCAAGATCCCTTTTTCGCTTTCCCTCCTTCGCCAACTTCGTTTTCTCAGCCGAGATACGCTTCAGCAGTACAGATGCAGATTCATCGTGCGGGTCCTGGGGAACGAGTTTCCCGCGGACGGCGAGGTTGAGGATGGTTTGGCGGAGTTGCTGGATGTGTTGAGATTTCATAGTCAGGCACGGGAGGTGGTTAAAGTAGAAGCGGGCGTGCTTGCGGAAAGCGTCGGGATCTGCGCCATTGTTCAACCAATGCAGAGACGAAGCCACCAGCCGATCCCGGCGGCTCTCCCGCTCCGCCTGCGCTGTCTCCAACCGATCACAGAGCGCCATCAGTTCTTCCACCTTGGCGACGATGCGGTGCTGCTCAGCGAGGGGAGGAACCGAAATAGGACACTCGGCTAGTTTACCCAGGTATATACCTTTTTGGGCGGTACCCTTTCCATGTTCATCGAAGTACATCTTCACAGTCGGGCTTCTGAGTTGCAGGGAAAGAAAATCCGGAAGTAACTGGGTCCGAATTACTGCAACGCTTCGCTGTAGAGCAAACTTAGGAGCATGATGAGGAACCACTGCAGATCGTCCGATTGATCCAACGATCGTTAGAAGAACGTCTCCTGTAGTGATTCGGGTCCTTGCATCTTCTAATTTGAAATCAGCGTCTGAAAGATATCTTGATGGATTGTTAAAACTCACTGAGCCTTCAAGAACATTCTGACTGCTGAGCATCGGAAATCCCTTACCAGCATCATTGGGGGGATTATGTGAGCCATCTGTAAGTTTGTCAGCGATAGTCCCAAGTCTTGTCCATTCCCAACTGGCCGGAATACCAAACGGCGAGCTGCCTCCACTTGATTGCAGCTTCTTGGGCTGCCTACCAAAACCTGCAATAGCCTTATTACATTGAATCCGTTTGAGCAGTTCAGATGCCGGTTCCTCCTTTTGATCCTGCATAACTAGCTTTCCCAGAATGGCGAGGTCGAGGATAAAGCGACGCAGGCGCGGGATGGCATCGGGCGCTTCGCAGATGCGGTCAAAATGAGAAAGAAGTTGCATCGCATTCATCGCAGCAGGGCCTTTTCCAGAATGGCCTTGAGCTGGTCTCGAAGCAGACTGGTTTCCTTCTCTGCTTCATTGAGCTTCGCCAGCAGTTCTTCCGGATCGCCATGGTCGTCCGCGACGGTGTGCGGGTTTTTGAAATCTAGGTTATAGCTGCGGGCTTTGACTTCATCGGCGGTCACCTTCCAGGCTGCTTCCGTTTTTTTGCGGCCTTTCCGTTTCGCTCCCCCCCACCATTCGATACAGGGCTTCAGATGCTCGAAGCGGATCGGCTTCGTCATCGAATAGGCCTTCTGCCCGTCGGGAATGCGATGCTCGTAAAACCAGATCTCTTTGGTCGGCTCGCCCTTCTCGAAGAACAAGAGGTTCGTCCCGATGCTGGCGTAGGGTTTGAACACGCTGTTGGGGAGACGGACAATCGTGTGGAGGTTGCACTCCTCCATCAGATGTTCTTTGAGCCTGGTCTTCACCCCTTCGCCGAACAGCGAGCCGTCCGGCAGCACCACGGCAGCACGGCCACCCGCTTTGAGCAGCCGCACGATGAGGGCGAGAAACAAATCCGCTGTCTCGCGTGTCTGAAAGTGTTTGGGGAAGTTGCTTTCGATCCCGTCTTCTTCCTTGCCGCCGAAGGGCGGATTGGTCAGGACAATGTCCACGCGATCGGCTTGGCCGTAGCTGATGTAGGGCCTGGCGAGGGTGTTGTCGTGGCGCACGAAGGACGGGTCTTCGATGTTGTGCAACAGCATGTTGGTCACGCAGAGCATGTGCGGCAGCTGCTTTTTCTCGCAAGCCCGCAGGGCCTCCTGCATCTTCTTCTCGTCCGCCGGTTTCTTGACGTAGCGCTCGCGCATATGGCGGATGGCGCAGGTGAGGAAGCCGCCGGTCCCACAGGCCGGGTCGAGCAGAATCTCGCCCGGATGCGGGTCGATCCGGTCGGCCATGAAAGCGGTGACGGCGCGGGGCGTGTAGTACTCGCCCGCGTTGCCGGCGCTCTGGAGATCGGCCAGGATCTGCTCATAGATGTCGCCGAAGTGTTGGCGTTCGGTCAGGCTGTTGAAATCGATGGCGTTGATCTTGTTGAGCACCTGCCGCATGAGCTGGCCGGACTTCATATAGTTGTAGGCGTCTTCAAAGACATCCCGCACAACACGACGGCGACCGTCCTTACCGGTTAACTCTTTCAGCGAAGGAAACAGCTCATTGTTGACGAAGGCCATGAGCGGCTCGCCGGTGATGCCCTCGGGATTGGCCGCCCAGGTGCGCCACTGGAACTTCTTCGGAATCGGCGAACGGTAGTCCTTCTGCATCGCTTCGAGTTCGAGATCCTGGTCATCGATGATCTTCAGAAAAAACATCCAGCAAAGCTGAGAGATACGCTGCGCGTCGCCATCGACACCGCTGTCCTGGCGCATGATGTCTTGAATGGATTTAACGGTGTTGCGAACGGACATGAGTTAGGCAGCTCCCTGATAGAGTGCGGATTGTAGTTCATGGACCGCCTGTTCAAAGCCGGGCCGTCCGCCGAAAGTCTTGAGTAACTCAATCGGCGTACCCATGGCATCGAACGGCGAAATCTTGAGAATGTGCGGATCATCCAGGCTCGTGACGCCTTCGTCCTGGTATTTTTGAAGCAACGCTTCCAGCACGGCCCGGGCTTGCTTGCCGTACTTGGTAAAGATATCTCTCTTTCGGACGTTCTCTACTCGTTCACGTCTCGTCAGTGGCGGCTGGTCAAAGGCCACGTGGCAGATGAGATCGAAAGGATCGAGATCCTTTCCCACTTCATCGGCCAATGGTTCGAGCATCATGCCTTCTTGCTCCAATTCCTCGATGATGGCCTGCTTGCGCTCGGTGCTGTTCCACTGTTTGAGAAAGGCCGTGAGGCTGGCATAACGCTTCCTAAGGGTGTTCTTCGAGTAGTCGCGCAGGGTTTCAGTCACGAGCTTGCCCGATTCATCGAGATACTCGACCCGCTCCGCGATGACGCTGACCTCGTCGCCATGAATGTAGTACTTGCGTGGTTGAGTCCCGCCGGGCGGGATGGTGATGTCCGGCTTGGCGGGATCGACGACGACTCGTTCGTCCTCACCGGGATTCGGCGGGATCGGGTCTTCCGGATCAGTCGAAGGGAGCACATTGTCGGGTGGCGCGACCGGATCATTCTGCCCCGGTTCGTAGATCTGTACCGGCTCGCCGTCGAAGTCTGAGTCGGCAAAATGGTTCGTGGCCTTTCGAAAGTCGATCAGAGTGAAATAGTACTTCTTGGTGTCCTCATGCACGCGCGTCCCGCGCCCGACGATCTGCTTGAACTCGGTCATCGAGCCAACCTCACGGTCGAGCACGATCAAGCGGCACGTTTGGGCATCGACGCCGGTGGAAAGCAGCCGTGAGGTCGTTACGATCACCGGGTGCCTCGCCTCCGGATCAATGAAGTTGCCGAGCTGGGCGCAGCCTTCCGCGTCATCGCCTGTGATGCGCATGATGTAGCGCTCGTTCTGCTGCACAAGATCGGCGTTTTCATTGATGAGCGCCTGACGCATCCGCGCGGCGTGCTCCACGTCTACGCAGAAGACGATGGTTTTCTGAAACCGGTCGCCGCTTTCCTTTAAGAACTCGGTCACTTTGCGGGCTACACGTTTGGTCCGCTCGTCGATCACCAGGCTTCGATCGTAGTCCTTCTGGTTATAGATGCGATCTTCGATCTCCTGGCCGTATTTATCTGTCTCTCCCTTGGCCGGCCGGTAACCTTCCACGTCTACATCGAGGTGGACTTTCACCACTTTATAGGGAGCCAGGAAGCCGTCGCGGATGCCTTCCTTCAGCGAATAACTGTACACGGGCTTGCCGAAGTAGTGGATGTTGGAGACGTACTCGGTTTCCTTCGGCGTTGCGGTGAGACCGATCTGGGTGGCGCTGGAGAAGTGGTCAAGAATTTCCCGCCAGGCAGAGTCCGCCGCGGCGCTGCCGCGGTGGCATTCGTCGATCACGATGAGGTCGAAGAAATCCCTCGAGAGTTCCCGGAACAGTTTTTGGCTGTCCTCCGGCCCGGTGATGGCTTGATAGAGCCCGAGGTAGATCTCGTAGGAAGTGTCGATTCGCCGGTGCTTCTTGTCCACAGCAAGCGGTAGCTCAACGGTGTTGCCGTCCTCACGCTCAATAGTCTTGGAGCTGGTGCTGAGCTTGGCCATCGTTTTTCCGAAGGGGCGGAAGTCATTGACCATGGTCTGGTCGATCAGGACGTTACGATCCGCGAGGTAGAGGATGCGTTTCTTGCGCTTGGCTTTCCACAGACGCCAGATGATCTGAAAGGCCGTGTAGGTCTTGCCGGTTCCGGTGGCCATGACCAGGAGGAGGCGATTCCGACCTTTGGCAATGGCCTCGATAGTTTTGTTGATGGCGATGCGCTGGTAGTAGCGCGGTTCCTTGCCACTCGCATCGTCGTGGTAGTTCTGAAGGACGATCTCTTCCTGAGCCGGCACCAGGCCCTTCCAATCACGATACTTTTGCCAGAGGGCATCAGGTGTGGGAAAGGCATCCAACGAGAGTTCAACTTCTCGCTTCTCGCTCTGGCCTGTTCGGTCGTGAAAGACAAAGGCGTCACCGTTCGATGAAAAGACAAAGGGAATATCCAACGTCGCGGCATATTCCAGCCCCTGCTGCATACCACCGCCGACGGGATAGCTATTGTCTTTCGCCTCGATGAGGGCGATGGGGATATTCGGCTTGTAGTAGAGGATATAGTCGGCGCGCTTGGCTTTTCCGCGGGTAACGAGTTTGCCACGAACGATGATGCGGCCTTTAGTAAAGCCGACCTCTTCGCGAATCTGCGACAGCTCATCCCATCCAGCCTGCTTCACCGCCGGCGTGATGAACTTCGTACAAATGTCACGTTCGCTGAGAGATTTCTTATCGAGGGCTGCCATGCACGTAACTTCTGGCTCCTGGAGCTATTTCGGCGAAGAATACTCGTTTCTAATCCATTTATCACTCGCGTTTTTACCGGCAAAATCAGCTAGTGGCATACTTGGATGGGCGGAATGGGAGCAAATGGCCTATGGCTTATAGCAGGAAGGAAAAGAGCTCGTCGCAAAGGAGTTACAGCTCGACTTGACTGGCAAGCCTCTCCCGCCTGCCTATCCGCCATACGCTCTGTTTCCGTTCAGGCTATCTGCCATTCGCCATCGACTCTTCATTCTCCTCTCCCCGCATCACCGCCTCTTCCCCATCCCGCCTCCACCGCCCAACGGCGCAAACGGCACATTGGGATTAAACTCATTGATCGGGTTTAACGGATTCTCCGGCCGATAGCGATTCACGGGGTTAAAGGGATTATTGGGGTTGAATTGGTTGATCGGATTGGCGGGGTTGCCGGGATCGTACTGGTTGATTGGATTAAACGGGTTCGCCGGGTCGTAGGCATTGATGGGATTCAGCGGGTTGCCGGGCTGATACTGGTTGATGGGGTTGAAGATGTTAAAGTCGCGCTGGTACTTCTCGTCGAAGCCCGGCTCCGCTCCGCCATTCCCGATTGACGCCAGCCAGAGCAGTCCGCCGATGATCGCTGCCGTCTGCACCTGTGCCTGTCGCATGGTCGCCTCCTGTGTGTTTGTTTCAACCTGACAGGGAGCCTACACCACAACCGTGACATCCGGGGTCACGATGGGGAAAAGAGCCTATGGCTGATGGCTGGGCCACAAGAGCGTGTGGCTGATAGCAGGCCCCAGGAGTGAAGCGACGCTCGTTCGGAGACAAGAGCTGATAGCTTATGGCGTATGGCTGATAGCAGGACCACCTTTAGACCGGGGGCGGAGGGAACTGGAGTTATTAAGCCGTGACTCCGGAATTGAGGCAGACGAGAGTCGGGTACAAATTCTCAGTGACAGGCACTGACCTTCAGTTATCGGATGGGAACATAGGGAATAGGCTCGAAAACTTCACAGACATTCATCGGTTTCGCGGCAGGAGCAGGAGAATTTTTGTACGCACGCGATAGGCGGCGGCCACCACGTCACGACCATCCGCTTCTTCTGGCTCGAACAGGTCATCCGGATACCGTGCCGCGACACCGTACGAGGTCAATTTCCGGCAGTCAGACTCCAATACCGCTAGCCCTTCATCACACGCGACGCACTGAGCCAGCAGTGCAACCAAATCGTGAGTCTTCGAGAGATCGCGCCCATGATGGACCAGAAACGCCTTCAATACTTTCTCAGCTACTTGCTGTGCGTGAAAGCAGACCGTGTCCCAGGGAATGTCCTTGGCAACGAGGTTATTCTCGATGTTCAGCACATCATGTTCGGCCTTGCGAAGCCAGGCTTCGAAGTTGGACTCAGCCCTGCTCATACAGAACTTTGCCCTCCTTCTCAATGACCGACAGCAGCGTTCCCTTCACGTGGCGTAAGCGCCGCACTTCTTCCGGCGTATACACCACGATATCCATCGGCCATGCACGTAGCCCGAAGGCCTCGCTTACTTCGATCGCCCGGTCAGGAGGCCGGCGAGGCGTCTCCATCTCAATAAAGAGATCCAAGTCGCTTTCCGGGCCAGCCTCCCCTCGCGCATGGCTACCAAACACCATGATGCGCTTTGGATGAAAGCGATCGATGATCGTCTGAGTCACATGGGTCAATAATGATGACGGCTGTACCATAGAAGCAGTCTCCGTAAGGCGCTTGATGAGCTCGCCACACCACGGGCAATGCCGCCGCAGAATACTCGTTTCCCCTCAAGAAATCACCACCTGTGACGATTCTCACTCCCTGCCGGCAGCCTACTTCACGACCGTGACCTCCGGGGTCACGATGGGGAAAAGAGCCTATGGCGTATGGCTGGGCCACAAGAGCGTGTGGCTGATAGCAGGACCTCGGAATCTAGGGGACCGTATCTCGTCTCTCGTGAAGCGTCGCTCGTAAAGAGAACCGTGCTGGTTGACGGCAAACGGAAGAGGGGTTACGCTGCCGATTTCTTAACCCGGACCTCTGCCCGATGCCCGGTGGCCGCCAGAACGCGGATGAGCACGTCGGTCGACACTCCCTGAGTATTCCCATTTGCAATGGCCGTGACACGGGTCCGCGACGTCCCCGCGCGCTTTGCGATTTCCGCATGCGTGAGCGACCCGGCCTCGATAATTTTGACGAGGGAGACGGTGAGGTCGGATCGAAACTCCATCTCGGCCGTATCGGCCACTGAAAGGCCCAATACGCGGCCGAGCTCCTCTGCGGATCGAACTGTCACTCGCTTGCCTGTTTTAGCTGTCGCCATGTAGCACCTCTTTCAATCGCTGTCGCCCTGTGCTCAACTCGCGCTTGGGAGTCTTCTGCATCTTCTTCTGAAATGCATGAAACACCACGATTGCGTCAACCAGCTTGACGTAGTAGAACACTCGCACCGTAGTGGATGGTCCCGTCACTCGCAGTTCATGTGCTCCCGGCGCTACGACCTGCATCGGTCTACTCAGGGGCATGCCCAGCTGCAGCCCCTTTTGCAGGTCTCGGAGAGCTTCTCCGATCTCCCGCCGGATGGCAGGATCCTCATCACGGATATACTCCAACGCCTTCGGATGAAAGACGATCGACTTCACGCTCCCAGTATGTCCTAAATCCGAGACATTCGCAAGCAGCTTCCGGCGCAGCGATCAAGAGCGTGCGTAAGGACTCAGGCACAACACGAGACACCATGAGACGACGCTCGTCGTTCGTGAAGCCTATCTCCTTTGGAAACAAGAGCTGATAGCTGATGGCGTATGGCCGATAGCAGGACTTCGAAATGGGGGGATGGTCGTTCGTCTCTCGTGAAGCGTATCTCGTGGAAGAACAGAACGCCGTCGTTCGGGAGGCGTTGCTCGTGGGGTCGGAACTGCTGGTTGAGGCACGAGAGCCTATGGCTGAGAGAGAAAAAGAACTGGGCTCATGGCAGATACCTGATGGATGAAGAGTGGCGTGAAACGGCAGTCTTACCGGGTACCAGTCTTAATCTCATAGGTCGGGATCGAGGTGCCTGTCACTTGGGCGTACAGAACGGCCGGATCAAGATCGGCCCCATTCGGCCAGAAGATGGTCCCAAGCTCCGGATGTACGCGTAGCTCCCGGAAGCGATTGAGATCCTTCAGCGGAGCAAACACGCCCTCAAATTGTAAGATGGCTGAGAGATCAAGTTCACCCACCACGCCGTCTTCAAATCTGAGGCGGACTGAGTAACCATCCAACGCAGTGGCTTCGACAATATCCTTTAGCATGGCCTTACTCCAGCGGCTTAATTTTCTTAAGCCGTGCCCGCTGCTCTGCAAGTGTCCAGTCGTCGTTCAGCTCATCTCGATGAAGTGCGCCCCATTCGGCAACAAGTCCCAATGCACGCGGCGGCAAATATCCTTCTAAGAGCGCCAATGACTCAATGGCGATAATAGCCTTGTGCTCACCATAGCGCACATGAAAATGCGGTGGGGCATGGTCCTCATAGAACATGGGAGGGCCAGCTTCATGTCGATGAGCGCCGACTCTGCCTCGGACAGGCCCAGGAACTCTTTCACCGACCCAACGGCCCATCCGGCCGCTTCCAGTTTGGCTCGTTTGCTGTTCTTCATTTGAAGTACCCGCGGAAAGTTCTACGCAGCTGTTGCGGCCGCTTTCGCCAGGAGTTCATGAATCAAGGATTGATAGGGCTTCCCCTGCTTGGCGGCCATCTTGCGAAGCTGGCTCAGAAGTTTCGGAGACAGACGAATAGCGATCAACTGCTTGGCCATGCCGCTGGCCGGCCGGCCGACTCGACGCATACGTTTCAATTCTGCGTCCCTCACTTCCGGGATATCGGAGAAATCAAGAGCACCTTCACGCCGCTGCCGAAACTCAACACCCAGCCAACACATTTTCTATTGTCGGCAATACAACCCTGGGACCACCATCACACCGCACTCGACGGAACGCGCAGATTGACTACACCAATGCCACATCGCGCAACAACATGATCGCTCCCCTTCGTCGGGCGGTCCGTTCATACCGCGCATCCGCCGTGACCAAGACCGCATCTGATAGCGTCAGCGCCACTGACATACCCCATCATGTCACAGCCGACCTGACTCCCTAGCCCGACGGAGATCGCGCATCGACATCGGCAACCGGGATCGTCGACGGCCCAGCAATGCGTCGATCGCTTCACTCCTGCGCTTCTGCACCAGCTGTTCCTCAACGGCTTGCGACATGAGGTCGGCAATGACCCGGCTCTTATTCTTTCCTGCGAATGCCCGGTCGAATCTCTTCTTTACCGCTTCAGGAATGCTGAAACTTACCGTCGCCATTGTCGTCTCCCAGTTTCGAGAAATGAAGTAGATCAATCCTTCACCGTCAGCGTTCTCTTATGGCACCCCTTCACTCCCCTTGCGCCGCAATGCGTTGCGCTTCCTCTCGCACCGCTTCCCGCAGGCTGTCGGGCTTGAGGACCGTCACGCCGCTACCGAAACTCAACACCCAGCCGATTAGTTCTCGGGTATCGGCCACGGAGAGGGTCATGCGTAAACCGCCGCCTTTGGTCCGTTTAGTTTCCTGCGTGGCATGCCAGACTCGATCCTTCACCCAGGCGGCAGTGGCCTTGTTGAAATCCAACTCCACCTCGATACGCGGCCCGCGCATGACGGTCAGCGCGTCCTGCACGAAGGCATCGAGATCGAAATGCAGCGGCATCTGATAGGGATGGTCGGTCGGGGTCACGGACTTGATCCGTTCGACGGCGAACATGCGCGGCTCGCGCCGCAGGTGACAGTAGGCAATGAGGTAGAGGCCGCCGGTGGCGTACCAGAGGCGATAGGGATCCACTTCGCGCCTGGTCGTGCGGCCGCGCGAGGCGGAATCGTAACGGATCTGCACGGTGGTGGCGTCGGCGATGGCTCTGGTGAGGCGATCGATGGTTTCTCGATGCTGCCGATACCGTTTGTGCGGACCGAGGCCGACGCTGAAGGTGCCGTCGAGTTGTTGGACCAGGGCTACGCCCTGCGGCGGCAGCGCGGCGGCGGCCTTGCCCAACGCAGACTGCAAGGAGGTGTGGAGTTCGGTGCCTTCCAGCGGGGTGATGAGCCGTCGGCTGAAGGTCAACGCCATGAGTTCCGAGGGGAAGAAGCGCAACCCGGGGACGTTGCGAAATCCCTCCATAAGTCGCCAGCAGGTCTGGCCGTTGATGCGTTCGGTGACGAGGGGATAGCCGGCTTCTTCCAACGCGGCGAGATCGCGGCGGAGCGTGCGGGGATGCCGGGTGGATCCTGGCGCGAGCGACTCAGCCAGCTGCTCCAGCGTGAGGCCCTGCCGCGACGCCTCCAGCTGCTTCAACACCACCAACAGACGCACCGCTTGATCGTTGCGCGCCATCGTCTCTCCGCTCCCGCCCGGTCGATTGCGGCGCCCAGTCTACCAGGATGGGCTGAGGGGAGGAAGAGGAACCGTATCTCGTCGTCCGTGAAGCGTATCTCGTTCGGCAACAAGAGCTGATAGCTTATGGCGTATGGCCGATAGCAGGACTTCGGAATCTAGGGGATCGTCGATCGTCGCTCGTCTCTCGTGAAGCGTTAGACGTTGGGGATCTAAGCTGATAGTTGACAGCATGGGCCTGCTGGCAGAGCACAGATCACCAGCGTAGAATCTCCGTGGCATCCCTTTCACTGAGGACACTGCCACGATGCTTGTGACGCCTGAGACGAATCGACGAAACCAGCGGCAGGCGCTCGCCGCCGCTGGCCTGGTAGCCATGGGCACAGGAGTGTGGGGATGGATCGCCGCGCCGCTGTGGCTCCTGCTGGCACTGAGTCCATTCACCTATTGGCTGCTACGACGCCGGACACTCCGGCGGCTCGCAGTCATGCAGCAGCCGTTTCCCGATGCCTGGGAACAGATACTCAGCGCGCATGTGGCATTCTTCGTGGCCATGGATGCGGGAGGCAAGGCGCGTTTTCGGCAGGTCGTGCAGATCTTTCTCGATGAGGTTCGAATCACGGGTATTCGCACCGAGCTCGACGAGACGGTTCGGGTGCTGGTCGCGGCAAGCGCGGTGATCCCCATCTTTGGTTTCCACGACTGGGACTACCATCGGCTGCGCGAAGTGCTGATCTATCCGGATGCGTTCGATGACGACTACCAGAGCGCCAAGGGATCGGATGTGGCCATGCTCGGGATGGTGGGCCTGCACCATTTGAGCGGAGTCATGATTCTCTCGAAGCCGGCGCTCCTGGCAGGGTTTGCCCATCCGTCAGGCAAGCAGAATGTGGGGGTCCATGAATTCGCACATCTGGTTGAACGCGAGGCGGACGACTATGGCCTCCCGCCGGAGGTGCCGTGGATGGTGGTCCGGCTATGGGTACGGTATGTGGCCCGGGAACTGGCTCGCCCGCCGGAGCATCACGCTCACATCAATCGCTATGCCTATACGAATTCACACGAGTTTTTTGCGGTGCTGGCTGAGTATTTTTTCACGTCGCCCGATATCCTGAAACACAAAGATCCCGCGTTGTACGACATGCTGCGGAACATGTTCCACCAAGACCCCGGCGCGCTGCTCTCCGCGCTGCCCGCGCGTGGCCAGGGTCTAGACCGCACTGCCCCCTGCCCCTGCGGGAGCGGCACACGATACGCACAGTGCTGTCGTTCAAAAACCAGCCCCTCGGCGTCCGGGGCTGCCCCCTGACGATAGCCGTGCTCTGACCATCCAGCGAGAGCGAGAGCCCGTCTACGCGTTGCGGGCGACGCCCCCGTGACCGTCGCCTGCTCAGGTGGGAATATCGGTGGTGCCGTCGTAGGAGGCGCGCGATTGGTGGGAGATTTTCAACACGTCGCCGTCTTTCACCACGGAATCGAGTGAGCCGACCTTGCGGTTCACGGTCACCAGCAGTTCGCCACGCACCACGAACGGCGCCAAGGCATCCATGAGGTCGGCATTCCCTTCGATGAGGAGCTTGACGGGCACCGACCCTTCCACGTCCACATCAAGTTCAGGCTCCGTAACCCGCTGTAATAACGTCGGCCCGAGAATCAACACTTTTACCATGGTCTACAGATCCTTCATGAGATTAGTAATAGGAGCGTATGGCTTATAGCATATGACAAGAAGTCAGCGACGGAGTATCCGATACGAGAGACGAACGACGGCTCCCCTCACCCCTGCCCCCGCGCATGGCAGTGCAGGCAGTCCTGCCGCTTGGGATGCTCCACCGGCAAGGGACGAACGCCTGCCGGCACATGGCAGGCCAGGCACTCTTTCTCGACCGTCACGGCCTGATGCGCACCGTTGGCCGGCACCTTCGGGTTGCGGTCACGCGGCGACGGCAACAGGGCCACGCCTCCCACCACGAGCAGCGCCAGCGCCACAAAAATCAGATCTACTTTGCGAAAGGTCATTGGCCGGCTCCTGGTCCTCTCTCGGTTGCTGCGCCCGCCTCATAGGCGTCGTTAAGTAATTGCGCCACATGTTTCACCGCCACGCGGCCACGCATACCATTGCTGAGCTGAATCATGCAGGCCGGGCAACTGGTAGCCACCGTCTCCGCCCCGCTCTGCTCGATATTCCGCCGCTTCCGGTCGAAGACCTTCTGCGACGTGTCGTAGTCTTTCACGATATAGGTCCCGGCCCCGCCCGCGCAGCGATCGGCATCGGTCATCTCCACATAGTCCGATCCCGGCAGCTGTTTCAGCAACTGCCGTGGCTCCTTGGTCACTCCGGCGGCTCGCAGGTGACAGGAGGAATGGTAGGTCACCTTCCCGGTCTGGCCTTGCGGCGTCCCCATCGGCGGATGCTGGTCGGATCGCGCCACGAATTCCGTGATGTGGACCACTTTCTTCGCCAACGCATCTGCCGCCTGCTGCTCCGGGCCACGCTCGAAAAACTTCTTGTATTCCTTGAGCATCAGCGTGCAGGAAGCGCAGCCGGTGACGACCTGATCATAGCCCGCCAAAGACTGCAGATTGAAGCGGGCATTCTCCTTCACCAGATCCACATGCCCGTAGGTTTCGATGGGCGTCCCCGAACAACGCTGCGGAGGAAGTTCCGGCTCGACGTGATGCTTCCGCAACACGGCAATCACCGCATCCCCTACCCCGTCGTCGAAATAGTTCGCCGCGCAGCCATGAAAATAGGCCACGCGAGGGCCGGCCTTGGACTTCAACGATTGCGTGAGCTCTGGATAACGATTGCGCAAATGGGTCGTGGCGAGTGTGGGCAGGACCATCTCCGCCGGCAGTCTCGCCGTGGAGGCGATGCGCTTCATCACCGGCGCGGCCAGGCGTTCGAGCAGCGCGCGCGGAACCGGCCGATCCCACAGTGACTGCGTCCTCGCCAGAAGTTTAAGTATCGCTTCAAATACCGGCAGTTTCGCCTGCAGCGCAAAGAGCCAGCGCGAGCCCTGGTTGGGATGCTCAGCACGCCGCTGGAGGATCAACTCGGACACATCCACCCCGGCCGGACAGATCGTGCGGCAGGATTTGCAATTCAAGCAGGCCTCCACCACCCGCTTCGAGTCGAGGTAGCTATAGTCCTTCGCCGTGACGATTTCGAACCAGCCGCGCGAGCTCATATCTTCCGACTGAAACACGTCGTAGACCGGACAGACGGAGTTGCACTTCGCGCAGGTCGCACAGGATTTCGAGAGCCGCTGGTAGTCGATGTGTTCCGTAAACGGCGTTTCGCTGATCTTGATGCCGGGGTTCATTACATTCGCAGGATCGATCGTCTGCTTCACCTGCACGAAGAGTTGATACAACTCGTCGCCAAACATCTTCCGCACATACTCCGCCCGCACCCGGCCATCGCCATGCTCGCCGCAAATGGAGCCGTCGAACCGGGACAATACCGCTCCGTGAATCTCATGGTAGGCCTGCACCATCTTGTCGAAATCCTGCCGGTCGTTCACGTCGAGCAAAGGCGTGATGTGGGCGTTCCCGTTGCCGATGTGACCGAAGATCGCCACGGGCACCTGTTGTCCTTCGAAGAAGGTTTCCAGGTACCGAATCAATTCACTGATCCGTGTGGCGGGCACCACCACATCGTCCACGAAGTTGATCGGCTTCTTGCGCGGATCGAACCGGTAGAGCGTGGGATACAGGGCCTTGCGGGCTTTCCAGAGCTGGTCGCGCTGCTCCTTGTCATAGGCGATGGTCAGGTCGCCGCACAGTTGATACCGCCCGCAGATGGCAGCCATCTGATCGGCCCGTTCGCGCAGATCGCCTTCGCCGTCGCTGCTATCGAGTTCAGCCAGCAGGGTGGCTGCCGCATCAGCGGGAATGCCATGCGACGACCGCCCGATCAGGTTCAGCGTGTTGGCATCCATGACTTCCAGTGCGCTCGGTCGGAGGCTCAAGAGATGCGGCACCGCCTCTCCGACTTCTTCGAGACGGCGAAAGTGGATCAGCGCCGTCAATGTGCCCTGTGGTTTCGGCACGAGCCGAAGCGTCGCTTCGCTCACCACACCCAACGTGCCCTCGCTGCCGACGAACAGTTTGGGGAGATCAAAGACACCGCGACTCAACCCGTCGGCCAGGCCGAACAGGTTGTACCCGCAGCTATTCTTGCTCACCGTCGGCTTCTTGCTGTCGATCAGGCCTCGCTGCCGCTGAACGAGGTCGAGGATCGGCTTGAGCGACGGATGGGCCGCGAGGGTCTGATCCAACCCCGGATCGTTGAGGTTCATCGAGGACGCGGAGAGCCAGGAGCCGGACGGCAGGCAGACGCGCATGGCCTGAACGTTGTCTTTCACGGAACCATAGATGAGGGTGTGCGGTCCGGCCGAATTGTTGGCGAGCATGCCCCCGAGTTTGCACATGTCGCCGCTGGAGGGATCGGGACCGAAGAGGAGATTGCGTCGCCCGAGCTGCTTGTTCAACTCCGCCAGGACGATCCCCGGCTGCACGCGGGCCCAGCGTCCTTCCTCATTCACTTCGAGAATCCGGTTCAGCTTGGAAATATCCAGAATAATGCCGGAGCCGATCGCAGAGCCGGTGAGATTGGTGCCGGCGGCGCGCGGCGTGAGGGGGATGCCTCGCTCCACCGCAAATCGCACGACGGTCTCGATGTCGCCTTCATGTTCCGCGAGCACGACGGCTTGTGGCTGCATCCGGTAAATGCTGGCATCGACGGCATAGGCGGTCAGTGTGGGCACGTCGTTCCAGACCTTCGCCTGTCCGAGGAGTTGCCGAAGGCCGCTGACGACGACGGATGAGGTGTTGGGAAGGATGAGGGTCATGCTTGTGATTACGTTGCGTTATTGTAGTCGCTCGGCAGAGAGCAGGACAAGTGAGTTGTTGCGTCGGGGGCGATTCGCTAAAATACGTGCCATTCCAACGAGGCGCCATGTCACGTCCCACGCTCTATATCTCCCGGCTGCTGCCCGATCCGGTCATGGCGGCCGCCCGCCAGCAGTTCCAGCTCTTGAACGAGCCACGCGACATCGCGCCGTCGTGGGAGGCCTTCAACGCAGGATTCCACGACGCGGACGCGGCCATCTGCACCCTGACCGATCGCATCGATGCGACCCTGCTGGCCGCCGCAACCAGACTGAAGATCCTCGCCAACTATGCCGTGGGGTACAACAACATCGACCTCGCCGCCGCGACAGCCAAGGGCATTGTAGTCACGAATACTCCGGACGTGTTGACCGACTCGACCGCCGATCTCACCTGGGCACTGATCCTGGCGGTGGCACGGCGCGTAGCGGAAGGCGACGCCTATGTGCGAGCGGGGGCCTGGCCCGGTTGGGCGCCGACTCAGATGCTGGGGACCGATGTGTCGGGCAAGATGCTGGGGATCGTCGGCATGGGGCGGATCGGGCAGGCGGTGGCACAGCGGGCCGCCGGCTTCAGCATGCGCGTCTGTTACAGCGCACGCACCCTGCATGGGCCGGGACAGGTGTCCTCTCACTGGGAACAGCGCGCCCTGCCTGACCTGCTGAGGGCCGCGGATTTTGTGAGCCTGCATGTGCCGCTCACCCCAGCAACTCACCACTTGATCGGTCCACGGCAGCTGGCACTCATGAAGCCCACAGCGTTTCTGATCAATACTTCACGAGGACCGGTGGTGGACGAAGGCGCATTGGTCGATGCGCTCCTGCAACGTCGGCTGGCCGGCGCAGGACTGGACGTCTTTGAACAGGAACCGGTCTTTCACCCCAGCCTGCGCGAACTCCGGCAGGTGGTGGTTCTCCCGCACCTCGGCTCCGCCACCCTTGCGACGCGTGTACGCATGGGGATGATCTGTCTGGAGAATATTGAAGCGGTGCTTGCCGGAAGGTCGGCGCCGAATCAGGTGAATCGCACAGAAGCTCCTCACGTGTAAGGCCGATGCAGGCGCACTGGCAGTCCGTCGAGGAGGCCGAACGAGGCAATCTTCGACTACCCGATCGGATCGGACAAGGAAGCAGATTTGGATGAAGAGTCCGGACTAGTGGCCGGCGAGTGGCAGATGATTGCTCTGACTAGGAACTGACACGTCCGGATAGGTGGCCCCGTTGGCGCCCAGCAGACGAAGCGCTTCCACTCGGCGGGACACGTCGTGGAACGAGGGAATGGATTGATACATGGCCAGCGCTCGCTCGCGGGCACCGGATTGTTCATAGAGCACCGCCAGTTCATACCGTACGAGTTGGGCATTGCCCCCCCGGCAACGCGAATCGGCGATGAGCTTCTCCAACAATTGAATGGCCTGGTCAGCCCGGCTCTGTTCCTTGAGACACAGTCCCATCATCAGGCAGGAATCGACAAAAAACCCTGAGTCCTTCATCGAGCAGACGAACTCTTCTTTGGCTTCCTCTAAGAGGCCCATATCTTTGTAGGCCATGCCCAACGCATAACTCGTTTCCGCATCCACCTGAACGGCAGCCGATGTGGCAGGAACGGGAGCGGGAGGCGGCGGCTCAGGCTCAGCCCGAGAGACAGGCGCAACCGGAGCCAGCTTAGGCGGAGGCGGTGTGCTGACCTGTGCTGCCACAGGAGCCGGTGCGGGGGGCGGCGTGGCGGGAGGCAGCGCAGCCGGCGCTGGCGCAGCGCCCTGCAAACGGAAGGGCATGTCTGCCGCAGGCGCGGCGACGACCGGAGCGGGAATCGGCGCCGGTTGTGGTTCTGCTTCGACCTGGATTGCGACAGGCTCTGCGGCAACCTCAGGTTCGACGACGGGCGATGCATTGGGATCGAACGCCGGCGCAAGCTTGCGAGCGATGGCACTCCCCGGGGCCAGCGCCTGAACCTTCTCGAACAGCTCCGCCGGAAGCGTGGGCATCCCCGGTTCGGGATGCTCCAGCAAAATCTCCACGGCCCGGCCGAAATGCTGCGCCGCTGCCGCGGCATCCCCTTTTTCCTGATAGAGCTCTCCCAGTAATTCCAACATCGGCACGGAGGCCGGTTCGACCTTGAGATAATCGTTAATCAGCGATTCGGCCATGCCATGGTCTTGCGCGCGCAGGGCGGCGCCGGCCAGGAAGCGATACTCCCCCAATGCCACCTGTAGATTCCCCTGCAATAAATGCAGCCGTGCGAGGAGCTGGCAGATTTCAGGGTTGCCGGGCTCGCGGCTCAAAAGCTGGGTCAGCATGGCTTCGGCGCCGGCATACTGTCCTTCTTCAATCCGACGCGTCGCTTCCGCCAGAAGATCGCTGCCTTCACCCGGCTTCGCGGCCGCCGCAGCCGATTTGGCCGCGCGGACCACATTCAAGGGCGCGCTGCCGCCCGCTTTGATCATGGTGATAATTTCTTTGGCTTCGGCGTTCTCCGGATCCAGGCGCAAGACCGCCGCATACATGGCATTGGCCTGATCATACTGCTGCGCGGCCGAGCGCTCCCGCCCGAGTTGCACATAGACCCGCACCGCTTCGTCGAGCAATTTTTCCTGTTCACAGAGTTCCGCGACGCGCAGCTGCGCATCAAGATTCGACGGATCCTGCACCACGATCTTGCGATAAATCTCCAGCGCTTCTTTATTGCGACCGTCTTTGAAGTAGTGTTTCGCCAGGGTCAAATAATCCTGGACGGCGCTGCTCAACAGCCCTCGTTCCGCGTTTAAATCGCCGAGGTGCCGGTAGATGTCGATTCGAGTGGGATCAACCTTGAGAATCTTTTTATACGCGGCAATGGCCTTGAGGACGGAGCCTTCTGAACGGAAGGCCCCGGCGGCCTGCAGAAAGGCGGTAACGGCGTCGGTGTTGGCGTTGCGTTTGAGCTGGAGGTCGCCGATGGTGTTGAGGACGGTCCCGTCGGCTGGGGTATCGATGCTGAGTTTTCGCCACTCAGCGATGGCCGCTTCGTACTGCCCTTTAGAAGCAAAGAGCTGCGCGTTTTGGAGAACTGTTCGGCGATCGACAGCCAAGAAGACTCCTCACCCGACGTTGAGAGTCAACGCTAACAGTCCGCCTTTTCTTTGTCAAACAAATGGATAAAAGAGCAACCGCGCGAATGCGGGGTCTAGAGCGGAGCAGCGCACGCGAGGAAAACCGGCGGCCCCTCCCCTACACGGAGGGGCCGCGGATGACAGAACCCCGGCCGTTAGGACGCCGGTGCGAGATCCTTCAACACGTTCGCCGCTTGCGGCCCCTTGGCTCCCTGGACGATGTCGAACTCGACGTTCTCCCCCTCTTTCAACGTCTTGAATCCATCGCCCTGCAGCGCGGAATAATGCACGAAGACATCGTCTCCGCCATCGAGCCGGATAAACCCGAACCCCTTCCGATCGTTGAACCACTTCACTGTTCCCTTGGTCTTCATACGGTCCTCCCTTCCTCAACGCACAGACATAATGAGCGCATCAGCTCGCCGGCTGAGTCGCATGGCATGGTAATGATGACGATATAAGGAGAAATAATAGCGACGAGCGAGAAAGCTCTTGCGGGGCGTTGAGACAATATACAAGCCGAACCATCGTGACCTGCTGAAAAGTGCGGAGCGATGTACCATGGGGTGAAAATCTTGTCAAGCGGATAGTTCTGGAAACGGACCTTCAATCTGTTTACAAGCTCCGCAGACTCTTCTATAGTGCGGCCATTCATGTCTCCGATGTAGGATTGTTACCGCCCTCGTGCTGCACACCATCCTCGATCGTTACATTTTCCGCGAGCTCCTCTCTCCGTTTTGCATCAGCTTGGCGGCGCTCTGTTTCGTGATGCTCACGAAAGAGTTGCTGCGACTGGTGGAACTGTTGGTGACGAAGGGGATCGGGTTTCTCTCCGTCCTCAAAGTATTCGCGCACTTACTGCCGTCGTTTCTGGTACTCACGCTGCCCATCGCGGGCATCATCGCCACCATCACGGCGTTCGGCCGCCTCTCGCTCGACAAAGAACTCGTGGCGATGCGCGCCGCCGGCTTCAGCCTCCTGCGGCTCTCCCAATCCGTCTTTATCTTTGCCGGGCTGGTCTGCGGCCTGACCTTGGTCATGGCCCAATACGGGCAGCCCTGGAGCAACGTCAATATGAAGAAGGTGGCGCTCAACCTGTTGCGCGACGAACTTGTGCTGGAACTCGATCGCGGCGTGTTTAATGAAGCCATTCCCAAGATGACGATCTACGTACCGGATGCCCAACAGGGGCAGGACAATCGAGGCATCTTCGTGGCCGATGAGCGAAACCCGGCCGATCCCCGCATCATCGTGGCGCAGCAGTACCGGGTGATGACCGATCCGGCGAGCAATCAGGTCGCACTGCGACTGATGAATGGGGTCATCCACAGTCGCCCCCAAAACCCGGAGGAGTATCAGAAGATTTCGTTTACCTCGTATGACCTGAAGATGAGCCTGGGCGCGAAACTCTATGGTGCCGAAGAACGCACCCCGATGGAGGTCATTCGCGCCAAGTTGGAGAGTACCGGCTGGACGGATACCAATGCCCTCCGGCGCTTGATGGAATATTATAAGGATCTGGCCTTCCCGGCGGCGTCACTGGTGTTTTGTATCCTGGGGGTGCCGGTCGGCATCGTCTCCAAACGTTCCGGCAGCATCGGCGGATTTGCAGTCGGCGTGCTGGTGGTCATCGCCTACTATGTCATCAATGTGGCCTGCGAGTTTTTGGTCACCACCCTCTGGATCTCGCCGTTCGCCGGCGCCTGGTTGCCCAACGTGATCTTCACCCTCGTCACGATTCTATGGTTCTATCGAGTGAGCCGGCAGTAACACGATGAACATCCTCTTCCGCTATATGCTGCGTGAATACGTGAAGATCTTCGGCATGTGCTTTGCCGGGTTGATGACCATTTATCTCGTCATCGACTTCTTCGAGAAGGTGCGCCGGTTCCTGCGATACGACGCCCATGCGCTCGATGTGCTGACGTACTTCGTCCTCAAGATGCCGGCCATTTCGTACCAGATCGCACCGCTGGCGGTGTTGATGGCGACCTTGCTCACGATCGGCCTGCTGTCGCGCAGCCATGAAATCACCGCGATGCGCAGCTGCGGGATCAGTCTCTATTGGATCACCTCTCCGTTCTTATTTCTGGGAACGGTCTTGGCCCTGGTGCTGTTTGCCTTCAGCTCGACCGTCATTCCCCTCGCCCTCGCCAAGGCCGAACAGATTAAAACAACCCGGATCGAAAAACGAGAGTTGCCGGTCTCGGTGAAAGCGGCACAGCCCTGGGTCAGCCTGGGCGGCCAAACATTGATGAACATCGACACCATCGACCCAGGCGGAGCCGTGTTGCGAAAGATCCGCCTCTATCGCTTGAGCCCGACGTTCGAGCTGGAACAGATCGCAGAAGCACAGCGGGCGGTCTATTCACCGCAGGGCTGGGTCCTGGAAGACGGCATTCGACGTTCGTTCCGGCAGGATGGCACGGTGTCGGTGAACAGCTTTCAGACGGAACCCTTGCCGCTCGCGCAAATTCCGGACGACTTTACCACCTGGCTGGAACTGGACTCGGAAACGATGACGTTGCAGGAGATTCGGGCTTATGTCGATCGGCTTAAATTAGGAGGCACCATCCTGCCGCGCCTGCTGACGGACTATTATGGTCGGATCGCCTTCCCCTGTGTGACGTTTATTATGGTGGTCGTCGGCATTGCCCTGAGCCTCCGCCGCACCGGGGTGCGCGGCAGCGGCATGGCCATGGGAATCGGGCAGGCCATGGCCGTGGGATTCTTCTACTGGTCGACCCACTCCGTGGCGATTGCGTTGGGCCGCGGCGGCGCCCTCTCGCCGATGCTGGCGGGCTGGATGGCCAATCTGGTATTTCTGACGTTCGGCTTTTATTTGCTCCTGAAAGTGCGTTACTAGGAGCTTGCTGGGTGGGCCATTTGAGCATCCTCTGAAGTGTGCCCCTCATGACCCAGGTGTCTAGGAATCGACTTCTTGCGTGCAAGCTTCAGGGATACTGAACACCTGACCGCCTCTAGCATTGACTGTGGCGCCACCGTACGGTAAGTAGACAGGCCGCACAAGGCATCACCGGCAAGTAGTGAAAGGGTTCTATGTCGACGAGAGTCGTCATCACAGGTCTGGGGGTCGTCTCCCCCATCGGTATCGGGGTGCCGCAGTTCTGGAAAGCGGCGCTGGAAGGTCGATCTGGAATCTCGGCCATTTCCTCCTTCGACCCGTTCCCGCTGGAAGGGTACCGGTCGCGCGTGGCTGGACGCATTCTCGGATTCTCCCCCGAGCAGTATCTCCCCGCAGGCCAAGGCGACCGGGTGGATCGTTATGCCCAGTTCGCCCTCGTGGCCGCCAAGGAAGCGCTGGCGGATGCCGACTTCCACATGGAGCGGGAGGAGCCGCACCGGGTCGGGGTCATCGTCGGCGCCGGCATGGGCGGCATGGTGATGGGCGAACGAGAAATTACCCAACTGTATGAACAGAAACGCCCGCACCGGGTGCATCCGAATTTTATTCCGGTCATTACACTGAATTCTGCTTCCGGCATCGTGGCCATGGCCTATGGCGCCAAAGGACCGAACCTGACAATTTCAACCGCCTGCTCATCGAGTGCCCATGCGCTTGGCCAGGCGATGCATGCCATTCGTGCCGGGACGGCAGATGCCGTGATCGTCGTCGGCGCCGATGCCAGTATCACGCCGCTGGTCTTTGCCGGATTTTGCTCGCTTCGCGCGCTTTCAACGAAGTATAACGATGCGCCGGAACGAGCCTCGCGCCCATTCGATCGCGGGCGAGACGGGTTCGTCATGGGTGAAGGCGCCGGCGCGCTGATTCTCGAATCACTGGCCCACGCGAAGAAACGCAAGGCCCGAATGTACGCGGAAGTGGCGGGCTACGCCGCCACCAGTGAAGCTCATCACATGGTGATTCCACGCGAAGACGGTGAAGAGGTGGCGATCACGATGCGCCTGGCGTTAAAGGATGCGGGCATCACGCCGGCACAGGTCGATTACATCAATGCCCATGCGACCTCAACGACAGTGGGTGATGCCGTCGAGGTGAAGGCCATTCGCCTGTTGTTCAAATCGCGGGCGGACAAGCTGGCCGTGAGCGCAACCAAGTCACTCGTGGGTCACACGCTAGGCGCGGCGGGATCGCTGGCCGGAATTGTCTCGGCTCTGACTCTCACCAGCGGGCAGATCCACCCGACGCTCAACCTTGACGATCCGGACCCGGCCTGCGCCCTCGCGGGACTGTCTGCGGAACCGCAAAGCCGCAAAACGAAGGTCGCCCTGATCAACGCGTTCGGATTCGGCAGCAACAATGCCGCCGTCGTCTTAAAATCTCTGTCGACCTGACCCGGGTCGGGTACCGACATTCATGCACGTGCGGTGTGCCGGCAAGGAACGAAGGAACCGGTTATGGCGAAGACTTCAGACGTTTCTGACAAGATCATTCAGGCGCTGGCGGACTACCTCAAGCGGGATGCGGCGTCGATTCAGACGACCCATCACCTGCGCGACGACCTGGGGTTGGATTCCATGGCGGTCATCGAAATGCTGTACCGCATCGAGGAGGTCTTTAATCTCCAGATCCCCGACCAGGATCTCGCTGGCCTGACCACCGTCGGCCAGGTGATTGGCTACGTGCAGGGCCGCGTGGCACCTCCGAAGGCTCTCGCGAAGGCGGCCGAGAAAACTCCGGCGAAAGCCGTATCGAAGAAGCCCGCAGCCAAACGAGCGACTAAAGGCAAGAAGGCGTAGCCGTATGACGACTGCACCGAGACGCACACCGCTCACGCTCCGCGAACTCCACAGTTATGTCGGAGGAGAACTGGTCGGTTCGCCGGATGCGACCGTCATCGGGGTGGCAAGCCTGGAAGAGGCCGGACCAGGCGATCTCGCGTTCCTCACCTCCGAACGCAACTTAAAATCCCCGCAGACCGCCGCCATCGGGGCCCTACTCGTAGGACGTCGCCTGCCGGAGTGTCCGTCACCGCAACTCGTGGTGGACAATCCCGCCTACGCCTTTGCGCGAGCCGCCCAACAGTTTTTCACACAACCGACCCGCGTGCGCGGCATTGCCCAGGGCATCACCCGTGGCGAGAACGTGACGATCGGCGCGGATGTGTCGATCTGGCCCGGCGTGACCCTCGGAGACCGCGTCTCCATCGGGGCGCGAGTGACCCTCTATCCGGGAGTCTTTGTCGGCGACGATAGCGTCATCGGTGAGGATGCCCTGCTCTACCCCAATGTGGTGGTCCGCGAAGGGTGCCGCCTGGGAGCCCGCGTGATCGTACACAGCGGCACCGTGATCGGCAGCGACGGATTCGGGTACGTCCCGTACCAGGGACGTCACCAGAAAATTCCGCAGCTAGGCGGCGTGCTCATCGAAGATGACGTGGAGTTAGGCTCTAATGTGAGCGTGGATCGCGCGACGTTCGGCAACACCGTTATCAAGCGCGGGACAAAGATCGATAATCTCGTACAAATCGCCCACAACGTGGTGGTCGGTGAGCACAACATCCTCGTCGCGCAAGTCGGTATTGCCGGGAGTACGACGCTGGGGAAGTATGTGATGGTGGGTGGACAGGCCGGCCTCGCCGACCATTTGCACATCGGCGATCAGGTGATGATTGCGGCCAAATCCGGCGTCACGCGAAGCTTGGAACCCAATCAAATCGTCTCCGGTGCGCCGGTGATGCCCCATGCCACATTTCTGAAGGCCCAGGCGGTGATTCCGCAGTTGCCGGAGTTACGGCAACGCGTCCGCGAGTTGGAAGAGCGACTGGCAAAACTGGAACAGGCCCATCAGACTCCCGCCAAACCCCGCACACCTCGTCGCAAATAGCCGGTGCCACCGGCTCGTTAGTTCGTCAACACCGACTTCCAGAAGAAGAGTTTGGCCCAGAAAAATCCTGCCCAAGGCAGGAAACAGGCCGCGATCGGATGGACCGCGCCATACAGCACGCTGAGCATTGATCCAGCGAGCAGGATTGCCAGGCCGACCATATACCCCCCTGGTGCCCATGGCGACCCGCTGGCTTGCGCCTGACTCGCCGCACTTTCTCGTTTGGGACGGCCGCTCTTATTCACCGCGGGCTGCCGCATCCGCGACGCAAACACCTCCGGACGGTTGCTCAGGATCCACCGGTGGTAAGTCGTCTGCACCCATCCAAGCACCCCGCCCAGCAGCAACAGCCCAGAACTTTGGAGAAAGGTGCTCCAGGTATAGGTGTCGGTGGCGATGAGCTGATACCCGAGCCCGCCGACCCCACCGATCATAGAGATCAAGCCGAGGATGCCGGCTGGAAATAACATGTAGGCTTTGATGTAGGCCGTCGCTTTTGCGTCGTGGCCTTCCTGCTGCTTGAGAGAGATAAGTTTTGCCATGGGCGTGATGGTCGTACAATCCCAACCCCAACCGCAAGAGAAAATGTGCCAGGACAGGACAATTTTCATTGGTCGAAGGAGGCAAGATTGTGCGTTGGCCCATGACTGTCTTCTCACTTGTCTGATTGCAAGCCAGGTCCGCGTGCATCGCCCTGTCTCACACCCGACACGCCACAATATCGATCTGAGAACTACTTTGAGCAGACGATCGAGCGGATCCTCCAGCATCGGCAAAGGAACGCAACGCACAGGCTGAACTGGCATCATTTCGCTCTGTCCACAAGAACTGTGGACGGGTTGTGCGCAACCATGTGGATAGAAGCTCGCGCCTTCGGCTGGGAAGGAACGCGCGCAATGTGCTCAAGAATTGGGCGATGCTACGCGAGGATTCTCAGCGGGATCGGAACGTGTTCAACTTTGTGCAGGTGAGAAAATCGTGGGAGTTATCCGACAGGAAAAAGTTCAACGGCCATTAGGCCATGGGCAGAATATCAAAGATTGCCGCCCGCTCTACTCGACCGACATCCACCCACTGCTGGGCCAGCGGAATCAGGGACGCCAATCGCTCTTCCACGACCGCCAGTCGTTCACGGATGACGGTCGGCTTATGCTGGGCTGTGACTCGTAGGAATGTGCGCAGGCCATGCAGGAAGAGACTGATGTTGGCGGCAGACACCCGTTCGGCGGCAGCGGAGAGCGCATCAATTTCTTCGAAGATGGGTTCCAGCGCCTGAGGCGAAAAGACACGCGCTTCACTGCTCTGCGCAACATGTGTGAGTGTGCCCATGACCGTCGGCACATGCGTTTGCATGTGCGCGAGAAACTGCTCGTCCAACTCATCCAGTTCCTGCAACATGCGCCCGATGGCACGGGCATCGACCATTCCGCCCTCTCGTTCCACCTCTCGTTCGGCGCGCTGAATCACGGTATCCAGCACATCCCGCAGCGGCTGCAGCGATCGCCCTCGAGCCAGATGTAACTGCCGCAGGGCCTCAAGTATCGAGGGGGTCGGCGGCGCGGTTGAAACACTCTCACCCAAAGACAGTGGTTCCTCAGGTACCGGCGGCTCCTGGACCATCAGCTCAGGCAAGTCAGTCACGGGTGGCTCGACCACATTGCCCCCTTCGAGATGATCGTGGGGCAGACGTTCGACCGCCTGAATGTCCTGCACCATTTTGCTGATCTCAAGCAGCCCCTCTCGCAGCGATGCAACATGATGCGCCGCCACCGCGCGCTCATGTTTTGCCGTAGCCTGGAGCAGCGGCAGCAACCGGGTCGCCATGTCTTCCACCGCCGTGAGACCAACGGTCGCGGCGGATCGCGCGAGGCTGTTGACGCTCTGCCATAAGATCGTAGAGAGTTTTGTGCGGCGCGTTTGTTCACTCGTCGTATCCAGCCGCTCCAAGGCCGTCTGGATCTGGTTCAGCCATTCACGAGCCTCCAACACAAACAGACCAACAATCTCCCGCCGAACGTGTGGCGTCTGATCCATAACCTCCGTCGTCGACGGAGATTGAATTGAGGGAGCGGAGGCCTTCGGCTGGGCGACAGCTGCCTGAATGACACCGGCAATCGCATCCAGACTCTCGAGAAGCGCCGCGAACTGATCCGAAGCGGTGGTTGTCGCTGCCGAAGACTCAGCAGGCGTCGGCGCCGAGGCGAAGGTGACGCGTTCCAAGGCCGGGGAATCGATGGTCTCCGCAACCGACACGTGCGGCAACACACTCAAATCCAGATACCGCGGCGACTCAGATCCGAACCTCTCCTGCGAATCCGTGACACGGAGAACCGGGCGCGATGGATACTGAGGGGTGATCCGCACCACCACACCTTCTTCCCCGCTGCTCAGGCGTACCGTGGTGCCCAAGGGATAGACGGAAAGTTGCTCCACGAGAGCCTTCATGATTTCACGAGGAAATGCCGTACGTTCTGTATTCAACAACTCGCGTATGGCTTCGTGCGGAAGGAGGCGTCGACGGTACGGACGTGGACTGACCAGCGCATCGAAGATATCGACGAGCCCGATAATCTGCGCCAACTCATGGATTTCCTGATCTTTCAGGCGATTCGGGTACCCTTGCCCTCTCCCGCGCTCATGCGCCTGCAACACCACTTCGGCCAGCCAGGCATACTCCGCACCGAGCTGCTCAATCACACGGCATCCCAAACGAGGATGTTGTTCAACCAGCGCCCGTTCATCGGCGGTCAGACGACCGGTCTTCGTGAGTAGTTGCTGCGGAACAGCGAAGATACCGATGTCGTGTAGAAGTCCGGCCAATGCGAGTCGCCGCAACTCCGCACCATAGTAGCCAAGACCGACACCGACTTTTGTGGCCAGAATACTGACATTGACGAGATTGGTGACCAGCGGAGGCCCCACAGGGCTGGACAACGCCTCGACGACCAATTGATCGTTCGCCTGGATTGATTCGACGATCTCGCCGGCAAGCTGGCTCAGCACCGTCACATTGACCGGCTCTTGCCGTTGTACCGCGGCGGCAATCTGCATGACCGCGTCCTCAGCCTGCCGATAGTGACTCACTTCTATTCCCTCTCATCCTCCAGCTACCGCACGTGCCCGCGCGATGACCGTCGGTTCTCACAAGAAGTCTGTGTACGCTCCACACGCCACATCCCAACGATACGGTCTGAAAGCAATTCCACCGCAGGATGGCTCCCCGGCTCGCTGACACGCCGAAAGAAGGTCTTCGTCTGGCTGGTCTTAAACAGACCGGAGGCTCCTCAGGCGACCAGCGGCAGCCGGCTCATCACATCCCGCTCCTGCTGTCCGACGCTGATCCACTCCTCGATCATCGTCGCCACGGCAAAAATGCGAGCCTCCACGGCTTGCACGCGCTGAGATGCAATCACAATGCGACGTTGACCGATCAAGGAGAGGAAGCTTTGAAGGCCGGTAAGAAAGGTGACGAGCGGGGTCGCATTCGCCTGCTTCGCAACCCCCTGAAGCTGTTCGACCTGTTGCATGCAGGTACTGAGCACCTGGCTGGACTGCGATGCCCCCTCGCCTTCTACACGAAACTGGTTCAGGCTTTGAGCGATATCGGGCAACGCCTGTCGTAACGAATCAAGGCACTGTGCATCCGCGCTCTGCAGTTCACACAACAGCTGCTGAAACACCGCCACTTGCATCTGGCTGACCCCTTGCTTCGCCTCGTGTTCCAGGCGATGCATGACCTGAGGAATGAGGCTGCGAGAAGGGCTCCCTGTGATGCTCTGTTCATCCTGAAGCCGACGTAGCGCGTTAAGCAGGGTCAGGAAGTCGACGGCCGGTTCCGGAGGCGCCGTTTGCGCCGGACCGAGATCCAGAGAAAGTCCGGTGGCTATCGTGACGGAAGTGACGACCAGACGAAATTGTTCACGGACGGTGCGGAAATCCTGACTGGTGACCGTCGTGCGATCTTTTACGGTATCGATGAAGGGAAGAAGCGCGAAGGTGGCGCGTTCGACATCGGGAAGATTTACCGTGGCGGCGGACCCCCCGAGACTGGTGATGCCACGCACCACAGCATCCACCAGTTGCCTGTGTCGGTCCGTATCCGGTTGGCCTTCGAGCTCGGCCAGGGCCGAATGGATCTGGCCCAGCCACTCTTGGGCCTCTTGTCCGAATAGATCGATCAGTTCTTTCTGAAAATCGTCTTCAGTTTGTTCTGGTTCGGTGGACACAGTGACATCCTGCCTATGACACGTCGGCTCATTTGAAACAGCGAACGAGCGACGGCCTTCCTAGCGTTTTCCATTCCCGAGTTGCGAGGCCAGCCCCGCGATTTCACCCAACTTTCTTGCCATATCTTCGAACCGGCGAGTGGACTGCTGAGCCATATGCTCTGCCTCCTCCGCACGTTTCGTCAGTTGCATCGAACGCTCTTGTTCTGCGGCCAGTGCGAGGTCCAATTCACGGGCCCGCTCGGCAGCCACTTCTAACTGTTTTACCTGCATCAATAGCGCCGAGGCAGCGTCTCTCTCAGCCGACAGGGCCGACTCCCCCTCAAGCAGTTCGGCACGAGCCTTTGCACAGGCCTCCTCTAGTGCCGGCACCATGCTCGCGATGGTCTCCAGCTCGGCACGTTCGTGGCGTTGGATCTGCGCGGTCTCACGCTCAGCCGCCAAGGTCGTTTCAAGTTCGTGCATACGCTGTTCGGCTTGCTCAAGGCTGGTGATTTGTTGCACCAATTGCGTCGCGGCTTCCCGTTCAGCCGCCAGATGCGCTTCCAGTTCCGCAATTCGAGCGGCTCGACGCGCCCCTTCAGCAACCTCTTGAGACAGCTGCTCCGCGCGCCCCTGCGCTTCAGCCAGGGCCGCTTCCATGTCTCCGATCCGGTGTACCTGCCTCGAGACTTCTTCCAGTTGCTCCGATAACGTGGCGCACTGTGCCCGTTCAGCCGCCAGGGTTTGATCCAGGACCTGCGCTTGTGACGAAAGGGCTGCAACTTGCTCGCGCTGCTCATCCAACAGACGTTGCATCTGTTCCTGATTCCGTCGACGTTCATCATCCAGCTGTGCTTCGAGGGCCAAGATTCGAGCATCACGCTCGGCCAGGATTGCCTGCTGTTGCTTGTGGGCCTGTGCGGACACATCCGGTTGAGTGGCGTGGACTGCAGGAGCTGGCCTCAATACCGCTTCGCTCGTCATCAGTATTGGCTCGGGCTCTTCCGCACGCACCGCGAGCGGCTCGGGGATCGGCTGATGTCTGCCGTCTTCGACCGAGGTCGGCTTCGTGTCCTTCGGCACAAGAACGATCGGTGCGGCAGCAACGGTCTCGGTGATCGACGGCTCGACTGCGGGTTGACGTTGTGGCTGTTCCAACTCAGGCACAGATTTCTTCGGGCGCTTACTGAGTAGGTCCAACACGCGATCCTTCAGGGACGATCCCTGAAACGGTTTCTTCAGGACACCATCCGCTTTACAGGATTCCGCTTGCCTCGCCACCTCATCGTTCACAATCCCGCTGATCAGCAACACCGGAAGATCGGCCAGATTGCTCTGTGCTCGAATATACGCACACACCTCATACCCACTCTTGTCCGGCATGATCACATCGGAGACAATCAAGTCCGGGCGATCCTTACTTAAGAGCGCAAGGGCTTCCGATCCATTCGCCGCAAGTGTGACACCCATCCCAGCCTCGGTCAGGAGTCGCTCGGCTACCTTACGCACTGCGATACTGTCATCGGCAATCAGAATCTTTGGCATGTTGTTCCTCTACCCGCTGCAAGGCTCATCACGCAGAACGGTTCGATGAGACCCCTAAGGTTGTCAGGTTGATGATCGGAAGTTCTTCATCTCCAGCGATACAGCTTCCGGCCATGTCTGGATCATTGCCGGCACGATACTGCACAGCCGACCGCGCAATTGTGTGTAAGGAAGGAACATGGGAATCGATGCAGATGGCGAGGGGACCGTCCACATGTTTGACCACCAAACACAGACAGTCGCGCTCCTCGACAAGACGATTCAACTTTGCCGCAAGGTCAAACACCGGCAGACAGCCTCTTTCTTGCCTGACCAGACCGACCACAAACGGCGTCTCGCTCGGGACAACTATCGTCCCGGGCCACGGCATGACCCCGCCGATCTCATCGGTTCTGGCGGCCAGACGTTGGCCTCCGACCGAGAAGACGACCATACTCTGCATCCGCGCCTCAGGGGCCCCCTTCGAGCCTGCAGGTATCTGTCTGTGTCGCTGCGCACGTAACATCGTTGATCCTCTGTGTCTACGTAGCCGATCCTGTTGAGACCGGGTGGAGGTCTTCCAAGACCGCCGAAGCCAGCTTGAGTCTGGAATCGAATTCGCCTGGCCGACCATTCGAGACCTGCAGGGCAAACACCTCCAGGATATTGTTCCGAGAGGGAAGCTCGAGCACCCAAAATGGATTCACAATGAGGGCGACATACGAGGCTTCGACGAAAAAGCCTAGCAATCGCTCCCGCTCCTTTCCTCGAAACTGCGCCGGAAGGGGCTGAATCAGATCTCGCTCAACGTCGATGAGACCGAGCACCTTCTCCACCGCAAAACATCGCGCGCATCCCTCGTTGGCATAGAGAACGAGCCTGGTCTCAGCCGTCAGACCCGTGGTTCGGATGGAGAACCGATCGGCAAGATCGGTACGATCGTACACCGCGTGGCCCCACGTGACCGCCCCTCCCCCGCTCGCCTCACCAGGTGTGACAATGCCGCGAACCCAATGGGAGGGAAAGGCCACATGCGTCGACCCGATCAGAGAGACAAGAAACCGGATCACCTGCCCGCGTGACTCCCTCAATGCGTTATGCCCTCGAAGCCCCATGGTTGCCCTTCATTCGCCCGCAATGGCGCACTTCGACCACACGCGGTTACTTCTTGACGGCGGATTCACGCCCTGCCCACTTACGGACTTCTTGAATCAAGGCCCGTTCCTCAACTGGTTTGGCAATGTATCCTGACGCGCCCACACTGGCAGCCATCTGACGATGTTTTTCTCCGGCTCGCGTGGTCATGACAAGGATCGGCGTCGCCTGGGTTTGAGGTCTGGCACGAAGAGCTTGAATCACTTCGAACCCGTTCAACTTCGGCATCTCGAGATCTGTGATAATGACCTGGTAGTTCTGGACTAAGGCTTTGCGACACCCTTCCTCACCATCGGTCGCGGTCTCGACGGTATACCCGGCGGATTCCAACATGCGGCCAACAAACTTTCTGATACTCAGCGAGTCGTCGATCAGCAACAGTGGGAGTTGCTTGTCCGAACTCTGCGTCGAGGACGTCTGAGCCGGCTCGTCGAGCATCGGCGAGGAGACAGGGCTCTGAAGAACCGCCAGGGACTCGTGATACTCCCGAGTGGTCAGACGGCTGACATCCAGCACCAGGACTACGCGTCCTTCCGGATCGATGGTCGCACCCCCGAATACGGATCGATCGTAGGGTTTGAGCGCCCCCAGGGATTTAATGACGATTTCCTGGCGACCCAACAATTCATCGACCGCGCAACCGAGCACACCAGTCGATGTCCGAACCACGACCACCGGAGTGGCTTCTTCAATCATGCCGGCCTCCCGGCGAATCAGGCTTCCGAGCGGATGCACCTCAATGGCTTCGTCGCCGATCTGCAAGACGGAACGGTCCCCCATACGCTGGATGGTCGTCGCCGTCGACATGGTCACCTCCCGCACACTCGGAAGAGGAATCGCATACCGTTCTTTTCCAACTCGGACGAGCAGGGCAGTCGCGATCAACAATGTGAGCGGCAAATGCATCGTAAACTTGGTGCCCTGCCCGTAGACTGACTCCACTTCAATGTGGCCGTTCATCGTCTCGATGACTCGCTTGACCACATCCATCCCGACACCACGGCCAGCTTGGCCTCCGACGGCTTCGGCAGTAGAGAATCCGGGCAGGAAGATAAACTTGATGACTTCACTTTCCGGCAAGGATGCAACAACATCCGCTCGTACGAGCCCCAACTTCACCGCCTTGGCTCTAATTTTTGCGATGTCGAGGCCTGCGCCATCGTCCTCGACTTCAATGAGCACCGAGTTCCCGCGATGAGCCGCATGGAGATAGATGGTGCCGACCGCCGGTTTCCCTTGGCTACGACGAATTCCCGCCGGTTCAATGCCGTGGTAGACCGCATTCCTCACCAGATGCACCAGCGGATCGACGAGCCGCTCGACGACACCGGTGTCGATTTCAGTATGCTCTCCGGACGTAACCAGATTGACTTCTTTCCCGGTGGCGCGAGCCATTTCTCGGGCCGCGCGCCGGAACCGCGTAAAGGGCGTCCCGATCGGGACCATCCGGGCGCGAGCGATTTCATCGCGCATGCCCAGCGTCAACTGCTGCAATGACCCCATATCATCCTGGGCACGATGGATCGACCCGCTCAGCTGCGCCATCGACTCGGTAATGTCGGCCGTGACCTCACTGATGCGCCGGGCCAAAATATTGAAGTCGTCATACTTATCGAACTCCAAACTTCCGAAATCACTCACCCCCGGGAAGCCTTGTGGCGGCACATCGCCGGGTGTCGTGGGAGACGGTTGAAAGGAAAAGGTATGCTTGTCCTCGAACGTCCGTACGGCTTCGATCAATCTTGATTTATTCGACAACACTTGCGTGGCCAATTGATCCAGCGTGCGTAGCCGCTGCTCGAGACGGCCGCGATCGATGACCAATTCACCGACGAGGTTCAGGAGACGTTCCAAACGTTCCCGGCTGACACGGATCACTTCCCGCTCTTCACCGGCTTTTCCGTCTGCGCCCTTGGCCGACTCCGTGCCATCGGACTCGCGCATCTCTTCGACTGGAAGACTTTCGGCGGCCGAGGACACGACCTGTTGCCCGTCATCGGCTGTCGCCTGGACTTGTCCCAGCAGCTGTAACTCTTGTAACGACGCTGCAAATCGTTGCCTGGTGCGCCCCACCATGCCGGCGTCGCGCCGCATGAGAGCCCGGACGACGTCGATCGCACGCAACAACACGTCCGTATGGCCGGGAAGCAGTTCGAGCGTCCCTTCGCGAACGGCGCCCATAAAGTCTTCAATATGGTGCGTCAGATCGCCGATGGATTGGAAACCCACCGTGTACGCGGAGCCCTTCAGCGTATGCGCCGTACGAAAGAGTTGATGGATCGTCTCAGGGTTCTCCGCGTCCTTATCCACCCGTAGCAAGTCGGCTTCGAGACTCTCCAGATATTCCTGCGCTTCCGGCGCAAAATAGGACATCACCTCAGCATCAAGGACCGGGATCAAATACTCTTCCGTGAGCTCCTGCGTGCGGGTCGGAATGATGGCTTGAGCCGATAGTTCTGGACTGGGCAAGGTAACGGGCACGGGATTCTCAACCGCTATTCCATCAATACGACTGTGCGGACCCACCGCCGCCTCAGCCTGACTGACACCTTGCTCCATTGCGTGAAGCTGCGTCACGATCGCAGGCACATCCTGGCGCAGGCGTGGCAACAACTGCGCATCACGCGCCATCAGATTTCGAATCACGTCCACCGCTTGGCGGAGAATGGCGATCCAATGCGGGGCGATCGTGACAGCCCTCTCGCGGACTGCACTCATGCACGTTTCAATCGGATGGGCCACATCGCCCACGACGTCAAATCCGACGGTGTAGGCCGAGCCTTTCAACGTATGCGCGACCCGATACAATTGATAAATCGTATCAGCATCGACCAAGTTGCCTTCCAGGCGCTGGAGGAGAGTCTGAATCGTGCTGAGATACTCCTCGGCTTCCGGCGAGAAGTACGACAAGACTTCACCATCAATGGCCGGAATGAGGTATTCATCCGCCGGCTCGACGGACAACTGTGCCGCCTCCGCCGACGACTCCATCGAGAGAACCGGCATCAGTTCGGAACATCGCCGCACAAATCCCTCCACCACAGAAGGATCTTCCCCACCTCCGCGCCCGATGTCCTCTACCTGAACTCGATAGGAGGCAGCGATCTCCCGCATCAATTGCAGGACTGCGGGCCATTGAGCAGAGGATATTTCCTGAACATGTTCGAGCGCATCTTCGAGCAACGCACCGAGTCGGCCAAGGGCAGGAAATCCGTACAACAGCGCCGCACCCTTCAGCTTGTGACCGACCGCATGGAAGTCGGCCACATCGCTCGGTTCAGGCTGCGCCTTCCCCTCGGGATGTAACGCGTTCCAAAAGCAACGCATATCGTCACCGGCCTCGGCAACGAATATGCCCAGCAACTGGTCGCGATCAAAATCTGCGCTCATTGACCCACTCAGCATCCGAGCGGAACCACATCACCGCTCTTCTAGACGTCCCCTACGCGAGCTTGAACTGGGCGACTGAGGAATTGAGGCCTTCGGCTAATTTCGCCATATCCTCGATCGTGAGACGCGTGGAATCCGTCTGCTTTTGCGTCGCCACGGCGCCACCGGTGAACTCCTTAATGGCACGACCGACTTTTTCCGTCGATGCGGTCTGTTCCGATGCCGCGCTTGCGATGTTCTCAGCCAGCTCGGAAGAGCGTTTGGCAATGCCTGAAATTTCGGCGAACACGTCACCGGTTCGAAGAGCGGAAGCGGATCCGGCTTCCACGGCCTGCGTTTCGTGTTCCATCGCCACAACCGCATCCTGTGTTTCTGTCTGAATGACTTTCACCAGATCAGCAATTTCACGGGTGGCCTGCGTCGAGCTTTCCGCCAACTTTCTGACCTGATCGGCAACCACTGCGAATCGTGCACCGGCCTCACCGGCGCCGGCCGCTTCGATCGCGGCGTTGAGCGCCAGCAAGTTTGTTTGATTCGCGATATCACGGATCGTCGACACGATCTGGGAAATTTCGAGAGACCGATCGCCAAGGCCCTTCACCTGCTTCGACATACGTTGCACCGCGGAACGAATGCTCTGCATATCGCGCACCGTCTCTTGCACCGCGACGTTCCCGCGCTCGGTGGCTGACAGCACCTGCTTCGCAGAATCGGACGACGCGCCGGCCGTGGTGGCCACCTGACGCATACCGGCCGCAAGCTGTTCAACCGCACCCAGTGTACGTACGGACTCTTCCGCCTGCGACTTGGCGGTTCCGGACATGTGACCGGCTGAATCACGCAAGGTACCGGCCGATTTATTGACTCGATCGGCCGCCTCACGCACCTGTTTCAACAATTGTCCGAATCGCGCGATCATGAGGTTGAAACCGTCCGCGAGGTTTCCGAACATATCGGCCGTCACCTCACCTCGTTTGGTCAAGTCTCCTTTACCGACTTCGGATACCAACACGAGGAATTGCATGAGGCGTTTCTGCATGAGGTCGCGTTCTTCCTCCGTCGACACCAAGGCCGTAATACGATCGAGCATGGAATTGAACGCCGTGGCCATCTGACCCAGCTCATCATGCGATTGGACTTTCGCGCGAGCCTGCAGATTACCGCCGGCGGCTTGTGTCGCGACACCGGCGATGTGCGTGATACCGCGCGACAGGAACGTTGCCAAGAGGTATCCGACGAAACTACCCAGCGCCACGGCGACCAGACCGCCGACGATCAGAATGACCGTTCCGTTACTGGCTAGGGATTGCGCGTCGTCGTTGAGATCCTTGGCCACCGCTTCAATCGAGGAAACCTGCTCATTGTGACGCTTGACCGCGTTTTCGAACGATGGTGTCAGGTTGACCGTCAACGCCAAGACGCCGAGGGCGCGCATCTGATCGGCCTGTCCGGACGAGAGCATCGTTTTATCGAAACTGTCCACCATCGCGCTGAGCGCACCGTCGGCGTCCTGGAAGTATTTTTTCAGCGCCGGCTCAAATAACGACAAATCCTTTGTTTCATCGCGTCCCGAGCGCGACAGGCGCAGGGTCGTGCTCTTGTAGTTCGAGACCGCTTTATCGACTTCGGCTTTCAAGGGAGCCAGCTTAGTCACTTCCTGGGCAAAGTCGGCCTGCTTGGTCGCCGTCGCAACGTCCAGGAGTACCTGGTGATGCTTGGTCAACGCGGTACCCATCTTGGCGAATTCGGCCAACGGCTGCGTGTAGTCCGTATACACCATCTGCGACTGACTACTGAGCTGGCGCAGGGTAAATACACCGACGCTGGCCATGACCAGGATAATGGCGCTGACAAGACCGAAACTGACCAGCAGCTTCGTCTTTGTTTTCATGTCCTGAAATTTGTTCTTGAAGCCTTGCCCGATCATGGTGCGCTCCTCCTTGTTCTGCTGTCCCTCAAAATCCGGTGGCCGGCCGCATACGTGTGCGGTGTCACAAGCCTACGTCGTGTCAAGTTCCTACGGGTTACGCGTTCGCAACTGCCGTGCTGCCTCCGTCAACCTGCGCAAAAAGCTGCGGGATCTCCAACACCCCTCCCAGCCGCTCGTCCAGGCGAAGCACGGCCGATACGCACGGGCGCGCCCCTGCCGGTCCGGCTTGCATCGCCGGCAACAGATGCTCGGGACTGATGGTGTGGATCTCAGGAACGTGATCGACGAGCACACCGATTTGACGACTACCCTGGCGAATGACCACCGCAAACGGCAGTGCGGTTTCCGTCACGGACAGGCCAAGACTTCCCCGTAAATCAATCAGCGTAATGACCGTACCTCGGAGATTGGTCACGCCGGTCAACAGGCTCGGCGCAGCAGGCACGACGGTCACAGATTCCACCTCAAACACTTCACTCACATGCCGGAGATCGACGGCAAACAGTTCGCCGCCTAGCGTCAAGACGCACATACGCAAGGGACCGTCGAGCTTCGCGGCAGAAGACCTCGATGAGCTGGAGGATCCGTGAGCCGGGGATGAAGCTGACGATTGAGGGTAGATCGTTGGAACGTTGTCCATAGATTAGTTCAGCGCCCGCTTGACGGCGGCGACCAAATCTTCGGCCTTGAACGGCTTCACCACATACCCGTTAGCGCCCTGTTGCTGGCCCCAAAACTTGTCGCTCTCCTGCCCCTTGGAGGTGCAGAGCACGATCGGAATCCCTTTGAAGCGGTCATCGCTTTTCAAGTCGCGGCAGGCTTGAAAGCCGTTCCGCCCCGGCATCACCACATCCAAGACGATCAGGTCCGGCTTATCGACCGCCAACTTGTCTTCGAGTTTGTCGGAATTCGGATACGACACGACCGTATGATTCGCCGCTTTGAGATAGCCTTCGATCAACTGCAGCTCGGCGTACGAATCATCGACAACAACGATCTTGCTCATGAGTACATCCCCCCTTCAAACCTGCTAAATGTGTGCGAATGACTTCCTGTTGATCCGACCACTCCGGTTACCGCATGGGAATCACGATGCTGATCGCACCGGCCAGATCGCCTTCATGCCACCCTTCCTTCTTGGCGCCGGTAATATCGCGTTCCCCTTTGGGATTGCCATGACACCCCAGGCACGTGCTTGCGGCATACTCCGGATCCATCATGCGGAGCACCGGCTTGCCGTCCAACATCGTAGCCTTGCTGTACGGCTGGCCCTTGGGGTGGCGCGTGTCGGAAAAAATCCTCAGCACTTCCGATTCGAAGTCATCCGGACGATTCCCGGGATAGCGATAGTCGATACCCGTCAACTTGATACGGATCCCGGTTTTTCGATAAAAGCGCTCACCGGACTTTCTGGCGAACACGGCAGGAATAATGCCTTTGAAACCAACGCCTTGCTTGTTGATCACCGGCTGGGCTTCATCGATGACCTCCTTCTCGGATTCCACCATGGCGAGAAAAAGCGGAGCTTGCGGCACGGTGCTGGGCCGACTCAGGTCGATCTTAGTGGCCTTGCGAAATCGCTCGACGACCTGGGCCGTCAAAAAGTCGCCGGTAAAGCCCTTGTCGCCCTTGCTGGCGTCATTGATCGTGGCTTGATGCTCGGAAATCACACCGCGCCCCACCTGCAATAACTTAATGAGCAACTCGGCTGTTTCCACCTCGGTATTGGCCGCTGCCGGAACAGCCACGCCCATGCAAGCCATGGTCAATGCCGCCGCAATTGTGTTGAAGAAATGAGTCGCCATGCCCCCTCCTCCCGCCGGTCGCAAATCGCCTAACCAAATCACACGCTTAAGTGAGTCTGTCTCTCACCAAAGATAGCGCAAAATTCTCCGTTGACAATTTCATGAATCGATGGAGTCGCGCGAAACCTATGCGCCCCCGGTGAGGTCAGTGCACGATTGGTGCCAAACAAAACAATTAGTTAGGATCTTCGCGGGAAGCTTGGCCGGATCAAGGAACTCGGCGATTTTGCGGATGAATATGTAAGGACGGGCAACTATATGCACTATGATCAGCGAGACTGACCTAGGCGACTAGTTGTTCAAGAATTTGGAGGGAGTGCCAAAGTTTCGTCGCTTTTCCTACGAAACGTCAAAGTCGCTTGGAAACGGTCGCAGGTACGATGCGCCCAGAGATCAGGCGGTTCTTCCGTGACGGAGGAGTTCCCAGATCGAGGTGAGATCAAGATGTTGTTGCACGTGGTCGGCCCATCGATCCAGCGCATCCACTCGTTGTTGATTCACCTGTTGGGAAGCAGCAAGGTCGGCAACGGGAAGACCCTTTCTCGTGCGTAATCGGTTCAGCCACGTGCGACGGCAGAGGGGCTCGTCGAACAGCCCATGAATATAGGTGCCCCACACCAACCCGTCGTCACTCACCGCGCCGTCGAAAGAAACAGGCTTCCGTTCGGTTGCCTCGGCGCGTCCGTCGAAACTATTCACTGTTCCCTGAACCTCAAAACACGGTCGATGTGCATGACGATCCGTCCGCCCCATGTGAATGAAATACCCGCGCACCGGTACCGTCGCTGATCCATCAAGATGTATCGCACGCCCCTCAACCTGCTCCGTAATTTTCTCCCGCATCAAGACCGTCGTGACCTGAAGAAAACCAAAGCCCTCGCCGATCCCGCCTGATTCGACCGCATCAGGATCGGCAATCTGTCGCCCGAGCATTTGATAACCGCCGCAGACCCCGACCAATTCTCCACCACGCTGAACATGCACACGCAGCAAGGCTTCAAATCCTTTGCTACGTAGATAGGCCAGATCCGCCAACGTGGTCTTGGAACCGGGGAGCACAATCACATCAGCGCCTACGGCAGCTTCTGGAGCAGATACGTATCGCAGCGACACATCCGGTTCGTCAGCCAACGCGTTGAAGTCGGTGAAGTTGCTCATGTGGGGCAGGAGCACGACCGCAATGTTGATACGATCCGGCTGAAACGCGACCTGCCGTTGGCGATCGACATCGAGACTGTCTTCCTGATCGAGTGCCAGGTCGCGGAGGAACGGCAAGACGCCCAGGACAGGAATGCCAGTCCGCTCCGTCAGAAAACGAACGCCGTCGGCAAACAGCGCCGCGTCTCCCCGGAACTTATTGATGACGATCCCGCAGACCCGGTCACGCTCCTCCGGCGTGATGAGATCAAGCGTACCGATGATCTGCGCGAACACACCGCCGCGATCGATATCCCCGACCAACAGCACCTTCGCATCGGCCATCTCGACGACCGGCCAGTTCACCAGATCACGATCCCGCAAATTTACCTCCGCGGCGCTGCCGGCTCCTTCGATGACCATGACCTCATACTGCGAGGCGAGGCGGTGATAACTGCGTTCCACCGCCTGAAACAATTCGGAATCCCGACCACGCGCAAAATAGGCCCTGGCCTCCCTCGTAGCAAATACTTTCCCCTGCACGATGATCTGAGACCGGGAATCGGATTCCGGCTTCAGCAGAATGGGATTCATATCCACATGGGGAGGAATCCCGCAGGCTTCGGCTTGCAGAGCCTGCGCGCGCCCGATCTCGCCGCCGGCCGGCGTGACAAAGGAGTTCAGCGACATATTCTGCGCCTTGAAGGGCGCGACACGGATACCCGCACGAGACAATAACCGGCAGAGCCCGGACGTGATCATGCTTTTCCCGACATCTGAGCCGGTACCCAAAATCGCAATGGCTGTGGCACGTGGAGATTGGGACATAAAACCTATCGACCGTTTAGCCGCGATGTGTCGCCGCCCACGCTGTCGCGCGCGCCAACCCTTGCGTAAGGCAGTCGGCGACGACCTTTCCGATCAAGGATCCGATCATGGTATGAGTTCCGGCATAATCCGACCGGGGGCCGTCCCCTCGCAAGGCACAGGCGACAACCACCGCATCCGTCCCCGTGCCGGTCGCACCGGGACGACCGGTCCAGCTGGGCACGGCATGGTCACGCAACACTCCGGTCTTACTCTCCGTCACTACCTGCACGGCACACACCATGGCCGACGCGGCGAGACAGGCATTCGTTGCCACCATGAGATTGATCGTCCCCGCTCGGTTGACTGTGCAGTCCCCCTCTTCCCGCACCGGCACCTCACCTGCCCGCACCGCGTTTGTCACACCAACCGTGGCAAAACACTCGACCCAGATTCCATCCTGTTCATCACGGCAGGTCACAACCTGCTTCATGGGAACCGCTGTCATCAGCCCGACACAATCCGGATCTACGCCCAGGCCTAACGCGATTCGTTTGAGGTACCGTGCAGGATGTTCCCACTTCGAATGAGATCCTTGCAGCGGAGGATTGGCCGGCACCTGATGATTCATAATGTAGCGCGTGGTTCGAAGCCCACCCCCTCTCGGAGCAGACGACAGCACCCGCCTACGAGTCCCGAGATCGACAATGAGCGTGTCTTGAGCAATTCGATAGTGCGTGGTGAAACCCTTCGGGCGCATCATCGTCATGCGCCACCCTTGCGAAGCAGAGCCGACAGGGCCCGCAGGAGGCGATCATTGTCGGCCCGCGAGCGAACCGCGACGCGCACCGAACGACCATTCAATCCAGGCACCTGCGAACAATCCCGAATCAGGAGTCCCTGCCGGCGAAGCGCAGATACCACCGCCACCGTTTTTCTCCCGACCGGCAATTCCATCAGCAGAAAATTGGCGGCGGAAGGAACGACCGTGCACCCGGGCAACTCGGACAATGCCTTCTGAAAACGGGCTCGCTCCCGTTCCATGAATCGAAGGCTTCTCTCGGTGTGACGCACATCCTGCAAGGCGGCGAGCGCGGTTCGCTGCGCCAACATGTTCACCGACCAGGGCGGCTGTTGCCCCGCCATGCGTGCAATCACGCGCGGCTTGGCCACCGCATATCCCACACGGAGTCCCGGCAATCCATAAAACTTGGTAAAGCTTCGCAACACGATGGTCCGTGCAGGAAGCGGCTCCGGCAAGATCGACGCATGATTCGCATATTCGGCGAAGGTTTCGTCCACGATACACCACAGCCCCTGGCGAGCAGCCAGACGTGCAAGCCTCCTGACAGCAGCAGCTTCGCAGGCCTGACCGGTGGGACTATTGGGATTACAGAGGAGCACCGCATCAATGGGATCGACACCGCCCGCAGGCAGCCGACGCGTCCGCAACGCCGTGAGAACCAGTTCCAGTGGAGGACGATACCCGTCGGCTCTCTCCGCCATCAGCATGGTGACCTGTCCCCCGGAACCTGTCATCGCCTCGGCATATTCGGAGAAGGTCGGGCCAATCAGCAACAGATGCCGGATCTCCAGCGCCCTAGGAAGGAGATGGATCAACTCGGTCGACCCGTTGCCGATCAGAAACTGCTCATCCGGACGATGCCAATATCCAGCAAGTCCTTGCCGTAGTTCCCAACAGGCCGGGTCTGGATAATGAGCGAGTAACGCTTCTGCTGCTCGCAGGATCCGCACTGCGGCGGGAGACGGCCCCAAGGGATTGATGCTGGCGCTAAAATCCAGCAGTCGATGGAGATCTCGCCGTAACTCACGGGCTGCCGCATACACATTCCCGCCATGACCGATGCGCGTCATGATACCCACAAGGAGAGCAGCGCAAAGAACAGACCGAGTCCGGCCGCGACCACCATGATGCGCGTAGCCTGGTCAACGTGAGCGATTGTCAGTGCCGTGGTGTCATCACCGATCAATTCGCCGTCGTGAGCCACGCCGTCATAGTAGTTCAGCCCGCCGAGTTGCACGCCCAAGGCGCCGGCCATGGCCGCTTCCGGTATGCCGCTGTTCGGACTGAGATGTTTGCCGCCGTCCCGATCCAGGATGGACCAACTGTCGTGAACACGATGCCACTCGGCGGTCGCCAAACCAGAAGCCAGTGCGATGAAACCGCCCGTCAATCTGGCCGGCACCCAATTCATCACATCGTCTAATCTGGCAGACGCCCAGCCAAAATGCTCATACCGCTCATCGTGATGTCCCACCATCGAGTCCAGCGTATTCACCGCCTTGTAGGCCAGGGCGAGCGGCGCGCCGCCGAGGGAGAGATACACCAGCGGCGCAATAATGCCATCGGCAGTGCTCTCGGCGATGGTCTCCACGGTGGCGCGGACGACTTCAGGTTCCGTCAACGTCGCGCTGTCCCGGCCGACAATCCTGGCCACGGCCTCGCGCGCTCCGGCCAGGTTTCCCTGCTGCAACTGACGGCTGACCGCCTGGACATGATCGAAGAGATCCCGACCCGCCAGTGTGGTATACGCCAAGCCGATACTGACCAGTTGTCCAAGTAGCGGTGACACCATGGCCGCCTGCGCAATCAGACACGTGGCCGCCGCATAGATCGCCACCGGTAACCCCAGTGCGAGACAGGCCCCGGCGATTTGCAAAGATTGATCACTGCGGCAGACGGTTCTGACCTGATTATCGAACCAGGAAATAACCACGCCCATGCCCCGCACAGGATGAGGCATCCAACGGGGATCTCCCGCGACGACATCCAATACCGCTGCCAGCACCAACTCACCACCGGTCATCGCGCCATCACCAGCAGCGGGATCATGACCAGGAACAGCAGTTCGACCAATTCATTCGTGGCGCCGAGCAAGTCTCCCGTCACTCCACCGAACCATACTCGACAACCCCGCCGCACAATCATCACCACGAGTGCTCCCATCCCCATCGTCGCAACCGCCGCCATCACCCCTAATCCAGCCGTCAGCGCGCAGACCAACACAAGACTCGAGAGCAAGACATGCTGCCAGGACAGATGAGTCAGAAACGCCGCGGCCAACCCCCCTTCGCTCCTGGCATAGGGAGAACCCCAGGCGACTGAGACCATTGCCCAACGCCCCAATGCCGGCATACAGAGCAACACGGGAAGGCGAACCGGTTGAGGTAGGGCAAGCAACCCGGCATAACGCAACAGCAGAGAGAGGAAAAGACCGGTCGCGCCCAATGCCCCGACGCTCGGATCACGCATGATGCGCAGCCGATCGGCCGCCGTGCGCCCGCCGGCCAACCCATCGATGGTGTCTGCCAGGCCGTCTTGATGCAGTCCGCGCGTCATGAGCACCAGCAGGACGATCAGCAGGACATTCACCACCTCAGCCGTCAGCAACAGGCTCAAGCCGAAGTCTGCTGTCGCGAGTAATCCGCCGATCAGAAGCCCGACCGTGGAGTACCAGGCCATCGACGTCGCCAACTCGGCAGACGACGGCTCATGGTGGCGCCGACTGATCGGAATCGCGGTGAGAAAATGCCAGGCAAAGACAAAGGGTCTCGTCATGGCGACAATCTCAGTCACGTTGCGACACCCCGGCTTCTTCGAACGTCGCCATCTCGGTGAGAATCTTAATTGAGGCCTGCACCAGGCTCATACCCAGGCAGGCGCCAGTCCCTTCGCCTAACCGCAGGTCGAGATCGAGCAACGGCTTCAGCCCCAGATGGTCAAGGATCGCCTGATGCCCTCGTTCCACCGAACGATGCGACGCAATCAGGTAGTCACGACAGAGCGGCTGCAACCCCATCGCAATCAACGCCGCAGCACCGGCAATAAACCCATCCAACACCACAGGCACCCGTGCGGCTGACGCCCCCAGGATCAGCCCGGCCAGGCCGGCTATTTCGAGGCCGCCCACCTTCGCGAGCACATCGATGGCATCGGCTCGGTTCGGACGATGCCGATCGAGCGCCTGCTCAATCACGGCGACTTTTCGGGCATGGCCCGCTGCGTCGATGCCGGTCCCTCGACCCGTCACCTCAGCAACCACCACGCCGGTCATCACCGAGGTAATCGCTGCGCTCGGCGTCGTGTTGCCGATGCCCATTTCGCCGGTCCCGATCAGGCCGACTCCTTCACGCCCGGATTCCATGGCCAACCCGATCCCGACCTCCACCGCTTGCACGGCCTGGTCACGACTCATGGCCGACTCTACCAGCAGATTGTTCGTACCCGGCATCACCTTCTTGTGAATGAGCCCCGGCACCGAACCGAAGTCATACGCCACGCCGATATCCACCACCCGCACCTCGACTCCGGCGTGACGCGCGAGCACATTCACCCCGGCGCCGCCACGCAGGAAGTTCAGCACCATTTGCGGCGTGACTTCACGCGGGTAGGCGCTCACACCTTCAGTCGCTACGCCGTGATCAGCCGCAAACGTAAATACGACCCCGCGCGGCACAGCCGGCTTCACCTCGCCGGTAATCGTGGCATACCGCACCGCGGTGTCTTCCAGCCGCCCCAGGCTACCCAAGGGTTTCGTCAACCGGTCGAGGCGGGATTGCGTCCGCGCGGCAATCGCCTGATCCACAGGTTGAATTCGTCCCAACACCTCCTGAAGCGTCATCGAGTTTTCTTCCCTCTCATTTAAGCCTAAGCGTCTGGCCGCTGATGACAAAGTAGACTTCGTCGGCCGCTGCCGCGATCTGTTGGTTGACCCGACCGGCGACATCGCGAAACGCCCGCGCACTGCGACTCGTGGGCACCAGCCCGAAGCCCAACTCGTTGCTCACCAGCACTACCCGCGCCTTCGTAGCACGGATGGCCTGAAGCAATTCCTCCACGCGTGGGACCATCTCCGCCCCGGCGATCCGACGCCCACACACATTACTTAACCAAAGTGTCAGACAATCCACCACGACGGTGCGATAGGCCTGTCCGTCCGCTCGAAACCAGGCAGCCAGGTCACGCGGCACCTCGGCGGTGATCCAGTCGGCAGGACGAGTCTCGCGATGCCGCGCAATACGCGCTTTCATTTCACCGTCCAGCGCCTGCCCTGTCGCAACAAAGGCTTTGGGCGCTCGGCGGCCCGCCCGATCGAGCGCCGCCTGACTTTTTCCCGACGCCGCTCCGCCCAGCACCAGAATAAGACGCGATGCGGTGGCCGAATACTTCTTCATCGGCTTACTCGGCGCTCGCGCCGGATTCACGTTGCCACAGGAACTCCGGCTCTCCCTGGGTCTTTGACACCCAGCGCGCGAGGACAAACAGCGCATCACTCAACCGGTTCAGGTACTTATTCAGCTCGACCGCCACCGGTTCCTCACGGCTCAACCGGATGCAGATGCGTTCCGCGCGGCGACAGATCGTTCGTGCCTGGTGGAGCGTCGCCGAGACCGTTCCGCCACCGGGCAGAATAAACTCCTTGAGCGGGGCCAACTCCTCCTGACATCGATCGATGATCTGCTCGAGTTTCGTCACATCCTTCGCCGTCACCTCCGGCATATTGGGAAACGTCTGGCCCGGCGCGGTGGCCAGAATGCTTCCGATATCGAAGAGCTTGTTCTGCACCCAGCGCAGATCCGACTCCAGTTGTGTCGCAGCGGCAGACTCGCTCCCGGCTTCGACGTTCATCGCCCGCACCAGCCCCACAGAGGCATTCAACTCATCGACCGTACCGTAGGCTTCGACCCGCAGGCAGTCCTTCCAAACCTGTTGGCCACCGGCTAATCTCGTTTGGCCCGCGTCGCCGGTTCTCGTATAGACTTTGGTGATCCGCATCTCCGGTTTCCCCCTTCTCGCCGCACTCTATTGCCCCATAACTCGTAGTGCACCAATTCCTGCACCGGAAGTCTGGCCCGCCAGCCCGCAGTTTCGAGGTCGGGCTTGGGCGCAAACTCTGATACGTAGCCGAGGCAAAGGTAGGCCAACACCTTGACCGGTCTCGGGATACCGAGCACCTGCTTTAATGCGGTATGACTCAAGATGCTCACCCATCCAACCCCAATGCCTTCAGCCCGTGCCGCCAACCACAGATTCTGAATGGCGCAACAGGTACTATACAGATCCGTATCCCGCACGGTCGATCGTCCGAGAACCTGAGGCCCGCCCCGTTGCCGACTGCACGTCACGCAGAGATTCACCGCTGACTCCTCGATCCCCTCGAGCTTCAGGGTTCGATACAAATCCGCGCGAGGTTTCTTATAACGCAGCGCCGCAGCCTCATTCGTCTTCACAAAGAGCTGCTTCACCGCCCGCTTCGTCTCAGGGGCCCGCACAATGACAAAATCCCAGGGCTGCATGAAGCCCACCGATCCGGCATGATGGGCCGCGTTCAACAAACGGGCGAGGACCGCATCGGGGATCGGCTTCGGCAGGAAATTCCGGCGAACGTCTCGGCGCTCAAAAATAGCCCGATACACCGCTTCACGCTCGGCGGGGGAAAAGGGCTCCTGCGACTCCAAGCCCACCGGAGCCACCACGCCTCGTGTATTAGTCGCCATGGGGCTCGTTCTGCGACGGTGTCGGCCCCAACACACCGCTCGCCACGTGCTGCAGGCAGGTGGGACACAGGCAATCCTTGAACCGGGCCGCGATCCAATCCATCTGCGCTTCAGTAATGCCGATCTTCCCGCACCAGCACTGATACCCGCCACATTCGAATGGCGTCCGGCAATGCTCACACGTTTTGGTGACCGGCCCCCTCAAAACTCCACCCCCGCCTGTGCCTTGACGCCTGTGCGGAACGGATGCTTGACCTGCTTCATCTCCGTCACCAAATCCGCCGCGTCGATCAATTCATCCGGAGCTCCTCTGCCGGTGATGACCACATGTTGCATCACCGGCCGCTCCTGCAGACGCGGCAGCACGTCAGCCACCGCCACATAACCATGCCGGAGCGCAATGTTGAACTCATCCAGAATCACCATCGCATAAGAGGGATCACGCATGAACTCGCAGGCCTTGGCCCAGGCCGCTTGCGCATGGCTCGTATCCCGCTCCCGATCCTGTGTCTCCCAGGTATAACCTTCGCCCATACGGAGGAACGTCACCCGCTCGCCGAACGATCTCAGGATGCGCTCCTCCGCCGTGTCGATTGCGCCCTTGATGAATTGCACGACGGCCACCTTCATCCCATGGCCAAGACAACGCAGCGCCATGCCGAGCGCGGCGGTCGTTTTTCCCTTTCCCGCGCCGGTGTACACGATCAGTAGCCCCTTCTCGTCCTGCGCGGCTTCGATCCGACGATCGACGGAGGCCTTCAAACGTTGCATCTTTGCTGTATGCTCGTCTTGTTCCGTCATTTTATCCTTTCGTTGCAGAGGCCTGCACTCCGCGCAGGCGGCGGGCAGTTCCCAGCAGATCGGCCACGACGGCCGGCTGACTGCCGAAGTGCAGGTGACTGTACAACGCAAGAGTATTCCCCATCGTCAAGCCGTCATGCCCGGCAGGTTTTCCCGCTGCATCCGACAGGATACAGGCATGATGGAGCTCCCCGGTTGGTTCGAGTCTCGAATAATGAAACTCATGCCCGCGCACCACGGTCCCGGCTCCACCCAGGATGCAGGATTGAGCGACCTCCACGGTTCGATAGCCTAGCGTCATCCCGTCTTTCCGCATGACTGCATCCGCCGGAAACAGCCCGACCATGGCATGTCGCCGACCTTCACCATCACGAATGGCCTCCGTCAAATACATCAGCCCGCCACATTCGGCGTACACCGCCCCGCCGCGCCGGGCAAAGGTCTGCACCGCCCCGCGCATGGAGACGTTGGCCGCCAAGGTCTCGCCGTACAGTTCGGGGTAACCGCCTCCAAAATACAGCAGATCAACGACCGGCAATTCGGCGTCGCGGAGCGGTGAAAACATGACGAGCTCCGCCCCTGCGGCTTCCAGCAAGTCCAAGTTATCCTGATAATAAAAACAAAAGGCGGCATCATACGCCACGCCGACTCGAACCGGTTGTTCCTTTGCTATCGGTCTCGTGATCGGGAGATCTTCTCCCGGCAATGCACCGGCGGAGCGAGCCAAAGCCTCCACCCGATCCAAGTCGATTGTGGCTACGGCAGATCGAGCCAGTCGGTCATACAAGTCACCCTGCCCTTGCTCAATGGCAGTTCTCAGGCCGAGATGGCGATCCTGAATCGTCACCGAGGCATCAGGCTGCAGATATCCCACAACGGTCAGGTCCGTTTCTGCCTCCACCGCCTCCCGCAGCAACCGATAGTGGCCCTCACTCCGCACGCGATTGAACAGGACTCCGCGAACCTGTACAGCCGGGTCGAATTTCGCGTACCCGGACACCATGGCTGCGGCCGATCTCGCCATCGCGCTCCCATCGATCACCAATAGGACCGGTGCGTTCAGCTGTTTCGCCAGTTCCGCCGTGCTGCCCTGTTCATGCACCGGGGAGCTGCCGTCGAACAGCCCCATCATGCCTTCAATGACCGACAGGTCCGCATCCGCAGAGGCACGCGCAAAGATGGCGCGGTTGGCGGCGTCCCCTAACATCCAGCCATCCAGATTTCGCGAAGGCCGCCCGGTCACCGCCTGGTGATGGCCGGGATCGATAAAGTCCGGGCCGCCTTTGAACGGCTGCACCACCAGCCCTCGAGCTTTTAATGCAGCCATGAGGGCCAGGCTGACCGTGGTTTTGCCGACACCACTCTGGGTGCCGGCAATGACCAGACGCGGACATGGCATCAGACGACTACCCACCGCTCGCCATCATGTTTTCCCGCCAAACGTGACCCGTACACCGCCGAAGATCGAGCGGATGGGCACACCGGCGCTGGCCACTTCTTCGTATTTCTCATTGAACAAGTTTTCAGCCCGAAGATACGCTTGTAGCTGCTTCGTCACATCATAGGTCACAGCCAACGACCAGACGTCGAACGCCGACAACGGCTGCCGATCGCCGGTGGTATTGAAGCGCGAGCCCACGTACCTGCCGATCAGCGTAATCCAGAGCGGATCGATGGGCTGATACGCGACGGATGCGCTCCACTGGTCGGTCGCCCAACGAGGAAGGCGGGCATGGCTAACCAAATCTCGGGTGAGGGTGTTGGTGTAGTTCGCCTGCACCACGACGCCCTTCAGGAATGGACGATCGCTGGAATAGGTATAGGAGACCCCGGCTTCCCACCCTTTCGTGGAGGCTTCACCGATCTGCTGCGGGCAGAACCCAAACGTACTGAACGGCGCGCAAAATGCCGGATCGAACGTGGTCGTGATCAAATTCCGATAGCGATTCCAGAAAAACCCTCCCGTAAACTTGAGCTGCTTGGAGAAGAAATATTGATCGATCCCCACGTCCATACTTTGGCTCTTTTCCGTTCCCAATCGGGAATTACCGAAATTGGGAAAATACAATTCATTCATCGTAGGAGCCCGGAACCCCGTGGAGTAGCTGCCTCGAATTTTCGTGTCGGTTTCTTTGTGGTAATACCCACCGGTCAGTCGATAGGTCGTCGCATCGCCGAAGACGTTGTAACTGTCATGGCGGAGGCCCGCGGTGGCGAATACACGGTCCCACAAATTGAATTGGGCTTGCGCGAATCCGGCATTGGAACTCAGAATCCGATTGGTGAGCCCTGTATCATTCTCGCCCTGTTGTTCGCGAAATTGATACCCCGCACTCAATAACAACAACTTCGTGATTTGGAAATTGTGCTGCCACTCCAACCGATTCGAGAGCACACGAATTTCGTTATTGGAGTTGAAGGGCGTACTGAATGCCCCTGTGATCAGACTGCGCTGCAACGTGCCTGATAAAAACTGCGAGGCCTCCTGCGCACGTGCAAGGGTGAGCTTCTGGGACCACCAGGTCGTGATCGGCTGCTCATAACTGCCGCTAAACACATATTCCTGGCTCCGATTTTTTGAGCCATAGACGTCGTTTGGAGAGGTCGCGGAGATATTGTCGAGCTGGACATCGGAGTTCATCCAGCGCATCGTGAAATCGAATCGCCCATCGTGCGGAAGATTCACCCCAATCCGGCCCGAGCCCTGCCAGTTGCGATATGAATCCCGCTCGGTGGCGCCACGCCGATAGTTGACGGCCGAGAAACTGGAGGTATCCCATCGGGACAGGGAGAGGCTGTAATCAATGATGCCCTGCTTCCCGGACACCGTGCCCCCTTCACGAAGGGAGGCGAAGGACCCGTATTCCATGAAGCCGGTGGCCGAGAGCGGCCCCTGGCCCTTCTTCGTGACGATGTTGATGACGCCGCCCATGGCGTCGGACCCCCACAACATACTTTGCGCGCCGCGGAGAATTTCCACGCGCTCGATATTATCGGTCGTCAGGTTGGCAAAATTGTAACTGCCGACCGTACCGCTGTTCACAATGGCACCATCGATCAACACCAGGGTTTGGTTTGCACTGCCGCCCCGGATTTTGGCCGTCACTTCGGTGCCGGGCCCGCCGCTTGAAAAGACCGCCACGCCTTGGGCTAACCGCAGAGCATCCACCACGCTCCGGATGTTTTGTTTTTTCATGTCCTCCGCCGTGATGACTTCCACCGCGCTGGTGACATGACTCACCGGGACCGGGGTTTTCGTTGCCGAGACGACGACTTCCTCGGCGAACACGATCGGCTCGGGCTCCACAGGCTCTTCAGCAGAGGCCACCGCCAGCCAAACAGGAGGGACACTCATGGCACAGCACAATATGAAATAGACAGACCAGTTCCTAACCATCACCGACATACTGACACTCCCTTTCGCTCGAAGGGCTCAGTCGTAACAGCCGTCCAGTTGGGTCTCCTGACTTGCGGATCACCGTTTCTCTGCGCCTTCCCAACCGGAGCGTCAATCGTCTCTCGTGAAACGTCTCTCGCACGCTCTCAGAGGCCTGCGAGTCACGCTTCACCAGCGACGCTTCACGAACCAAGTCAGTGGCTCAATACAGAGTCACTCCCCGCTTACAGTGGCGGCACCGTGATGGATTTGCACCATCTTCCCCGACGCTGACGGCGTCTTCCTGACACTCCGTTCTCCAATGATTACGCGCCCCATCTCGTCACACGGGTGGGCCGGGCGCGAACCCATCCCGCAACAACCGATCACACTCTCAGCGGCACAACCTGTCTCGGCAGCGTAATCCTCGGAAGACCCGATTCCGGATGCGGATCGATCAACACCTCACAGCCATAAACCGTCCGTAACGCATCCACCGACAACACGTCCGACGGCATTCCCATCGCATACACCGACCCTGCGCTCAACATCACGATCCGATCGCAATACTGGCTGGCCAGGTTCAAATCATGGGACACAATGACGACCGTCAGGCCCTGCTCGTCGGTAAGACGACGCAGCACCGAACAAATCTCGAGTTGATGCTGAAGATCGAGAAAGGCGGTCGGCTCATCGAGCAAGAGGACTCGCGGGGTTTGGGCCAAGGCGCACGCAATCATCACGCGTTGACGTTCGCCGCCCGACAAGTTGGTCACCGCGCGCGAAGCGAGATGACCGATGTCCATCGTCGCCATCGCCTGAGCGGCCGCCGCACAATCCTCCCGATCTTCCCAACCGAACCCGAGACTCCATCTGCTCTGTCTGCGATGGGGATACCGCCCCATCAACACCGTTTCCGCCACCGTAAAGGGAAAGGCCGGCGCACTCTCCTGCGGGACAAAGGCTACGGTCCGCGCCGTCTCCTCTCGCGAAAGATCGGCCAGATTTCGCCCGAAGAGCGAGAGGGTTCCCCGCTGAGGCATCGCGAGTTTGGCCAGGAGTTTCACAAGAGACGTTTTGCCCGACCCGTTGGGTCCGACGATGCCGAGAATTTCGCCTGACTCGACGTGCAGGCTCACATCGCTGAGGACCCATCGACCTTCCCGCCCAGGCGCCCTGCCATAACAGAACGAGGCCCCCTGCACATCGTAGGCATGGTGTTCGTCCGGGTAGGCACCCACCGCTGCATCAGCCTCACCCATCGGGTCGACAGGAATCCTCATGCGAGCCGATCCTTTCGCCACACCAGCAAGTAGACAAAAAACGGGCCGCCCGCGAGGGCCGTAATGATTCCGACCGGGACTTCCGACGGCACAAAGAGGGTCCGGGCCATGGTATCGGCCACCATCAAAAAGATGCCGCCCACGAGCGCCGAGGCCGGCAGGAGCAACCGATGATCGGCCCCGATCACCAGGCGCACCGCGTGAGGAATGACCATCCCGATAAATCCGATCATGCCGCTGACAGACACGACCGCGCCGGTCAACAGCGCCGACACGAGAAAGATGACTCGCTTCGCACGTTCGGTATCGATTCCCAAGGACCGTGCCGGCTCTTCACCTAACGCCAGAATGTTCAGCACCCGCACCTGCTTGAAGAGCAGAAAGAGACCGATCATCAGATACACCGACAGCGCAGCCAACGCAGGATAGGCCGGTGCCGTAAGCGATCCCATGAGCCAGGCCATCATGCCGAAGGAACGATTCGGTTCCATAATCGAGGTGATGAACATGATGAGTGCCGAGAAAATCGCATTCAGGATCACGCCGGCCAGCAGCACGGAGTGGATCGGGAGCCGGTCGTAGGTCGCCGCCATGCGATAGACCACCAGCAAGGCCACCAGTCCGCCCAAAAACCCACAGACCGGCAGGAGGGAGAAGGCAAGCACCGTCGTTCCAATTCCGAACAACACCGCGACGGCCACACCCAACGCGGCCCCGCTGGACACCCCGAGCACATAGGGATCGGCCAGGGGATTTCGCAGCAGGGCTTGCAGCGCCACCCCGACCGACGCCAAGCAGACTCCCACTAAAAATCCAAGAAAGACTCGCGGGAGGCGCACCTGCAGCAAAATAACACTGGTCGTCTTGAGCGCGTCGTTGTCCGTTGGGTGGTCGAACAACGCGGCCGATAACAGGCCGATGATTTTCCCGAATCCGATGTACTGTGTTCCGAGTTGTAGGCAAACCACCGCCAGAATCATTGCGACGACCGACAAACTACCCATGATCAGGAACCAGCGCGCCGGAGTCAGAATGGCCCCCTGGAACAGCCGTTCATGTCCGGTCGTGAGAGCGGAAGGGTGACGGTTCGCGGAAGACAACGGCGGCGAGACCACTGCGGACGCAGGTGACGTAGGGTGGCCGGTTGACGGTATCATGGCTGCACAGGCACGGCTTGGGAAGAGAACGCTTCGGGGTGAATCACCCTGACCAGTTCTTCCAGCCCATCCATGACGCGCGGGCCGGGTCGATTCAACGCATTGGCCGACACTTCGCGCAACCGGTTCTGCTGCACGGCCGTCAGAGTCGTCCAACGCCGCCATTCCTCCTGTTCGCGTCGTGGCACCGTTTCAACCGACCCCATCGGGAAGATCAGCACTTCGGGATCTTCCTTCAACACCGTTTCCATGGTCAGGCGTGGATAGGGTGCGGTCGCGCCGGATGCGATATTGATTCCCCCGGCCAGGCCGATCATCTGGTGGATGTAACTGCCGGGTCCGACCGTGATCAGGGGCCGGCTGTTGATCACATAGAGCACCCGGGTGCGCGGCAAGTGTTCGGTCCGACTGATGATCTCGGCCATCCGGCTTCGCATGGCCGCCGTCATCGCATGAGCTTCCGTCGAACGGTCGAAAATGCGTCCCAGCGTGTGAATGTGCGAGAAAATATTCTCCACGGAGTTGGCTTCGAGCAGGAGCACCGGAATCTTCAGTTCCTCCAGCTTGGCCAACACATTCGCGCGGTGAAATTCGCGCGGCGCAACGATCAATTCCGGCCGGAGGGCGACGAGGGATTCGAGATTCGGGTTGGTGTACCCGACTTTGGATTTGTCCTTGGCGGCCACCGGGAAATCGCAAAACTCCGTCACCCCGACAATCTGCTCGTCCAGCCCCAGCGCAAACAACATCTCCGTGATGCTCGGCGCCAACGACACCACTCGTGTGGGCGCCTTGGCCACATAGAGTTTTCGGCCCGCATCGTCGATGAACGTGCGCGGAGTGATATTGGCCATAAACGGCATGCCCGTCAGGATGCCCTGTTGGCGACGTTTCATCACGGTCTGATCTTCCTGAGAATGTCCAAGCGCAACGGCCACGCAGGCCAACAGCGCATACGCAACGAGTCCGACGAATGCGGCTACGATCCGGCTATGGAGGATGGTTCGACCGGCACGCAAATAAAAAAATCCCCAGGGCCAACGTGGAACCCTGAGGATTGCACCCGCAACATCATCCTCGCCTATTCCCCAGCCCACGAGGGAATAAAGGGTCTCCCTCGGGCAGGTCTTCTGGCTCATGGTTCATCCTACTCCCCGCGCCTTCCCAGCTAGCTCGTGACACGTACCCCGTGAATCGCATGTCGCGTCAAGAACCAGACGCATCATACTTCACGAACAACGCTTCACGGCCACGCGAGTGGCATCGGCGGGTTTCGTCCCCATTTACAGCGGCGGGACCGCGAGGGTTTCTCACCCTCTTCCCTTGACCCGAGGTGTCTTGAAAAGAGCCAAACTCTAGGAGCGCGTACCCAATCTTGTCAAGCTGAAACTTGACGGATCGGGATCTGGTGACCTATCCCGACGCGGGTACATGCGAGATCGTCCGCACCGGCACATTCGGAGACGCGTTATGAGCGATACCGGAGCTTCAAGATGAGGATCGCCAGGGTCAGCACCAGGGTCACCAGATTCGCCAGAATGATGGGCAAGGCACCCAGCATAATCCCATAGATCAACCAGAGAAATACCCCGGTCACGAAGGTGAGGAGCATCCCCAGTGACACATCCTGGGCTGAACGCGTACGCCAAGTCTGTTGCAGTTGAGGAATGAACGCAATGGTGGTAAGGGTACCTGCTAGCAATCCGATGAGCGTAACCTGATCCATATCGACGACCTCACTTGAGTGAACAGTATGAGCGGGCGAGGGCACCCTGGTAGGGAGAATTCACCTCAGCAGCTTGTCATGGCCGGTGACGCTATGGTAGCATCCCCTCCCATCTAAGGACTAGTCGTTGAAAGACGCCGCAACAAAGGAGTAGGGCCGTGGCATTTGCCTGTGATCTCTGTGGAAAGAAGCATCAAACCGGAAATAACGTCAGCCACGCAAACAACAAGACGAAGCGCGTCTTTAATCCCAACCTGCAGCGCGTGAAGGCACTCGTGAACGGGTCGGCCTTGCGCATTCGGGTATGCACGCGTTGCCTGCGGTCCGGCCTGGTCAAAAAAGCCGTCTGATTGCTCCGCTTTTCTCCCCTATCTCGTCAGTTCATCATCTGATCTCACACCCGAGCTTCGCCTCCTCTTCATCTTAGCCACATGGCTCTAGATACCCCTCGCCTCGAAACCGCAATAGGATAGAGAACCATACGTCAAGCCTCCTCAGCCTCCCCCACCCCCCGCTGCCCAAAAACCTCGCACGCCGAAACCAATGCTCGCTTCAACAACGTCACCCTAAGAAGCGCTCCACTCGTTGCCCAGGGCCAGGAGCGAAGGCAGCGCCGGAAGCGGTGCGGTAGACCTGTTCCAGGCGGGGCCTACGATCATGCTCGATAGGGTGTCGTCTGCGACGGCGCGCCGAGGCACCTCACGCCTCATGCTCCACGATCAACTCTCCGGCCCCACCACCACAATAGACGACACCGAAGATTCCACGTAGAATAGCCCGGCGCGCTCTGTCTCTCCACGCACGCCATCGTTTTCCACCTGATCGATCGAGCCGCGCTGAGCAGCGATTCGTGAGCGGCCCAAGGAACCTACATGCAAAAGACTCGCATCATCTGCACGATCGGCCCCGCGACGGAATCCTACGAGATGCTGCACAAGCTCTACGAGGCCGGCATGAGTATCGCTCGGCTCAACATGTCCCACGGCGACCACGAGTCTCACGCCAAGGTCATCCAGCACATCAAGTCACTCAACCGGAAGCTGAAGTTTCCTATCCCCATCCTCCTGGACACGCAAGGTCCGGAAATCCGCACCGGTGATCTCTCCAACGAACTCGACTTGCGGCAGGGCGACATCGTGTCGGTCACGACACGCGGGCCGATGAGCGTCGAGGAAAGCTCGATCCACATCAACTATGCGGACTTGCTTGAGGCGGTCAACGTCGGGGACCGGATCACCGTGGACAACGGGCTGATCAATTTCGAGGTACTGGAGAAGCACGAACGCCACATGCGATGCCGCGTCTTGGACGGTGGGCTCCTGAAGAGCAAACGCCACGTGAACCTCCCCGGTGTCCGCGTCAATCTCCCGTCGATCACGCAAAAGGATATCAAGGATATCCTGTTCGGTTTGGAGCGGGAGGTGGACTTCATCGCCCTGTCGTTCGTGCGCGAGGCCGGGGATATTCAGCAGCTCAAATCGTTAATGGGCGACAAGGTCGGGCGGGTGAAGATCATTGCAAAGATCGAGGACCAGGAAGGGGTCCGGAACCTCGAAGCCATCATCAAGGAATCGGACGGCATTATGGTCGCGCGCGGGGATCTCGGGGTGGAGATCAACCTGGAAGACCTCCCGAATGTCCAGCGCACCATCGTGCGGCTGTGCGCCGAATATGGAAAACGCGTCATTGTGGCAACCCACCTTCTCGAATCGATGATCCACAATCCCTATCCCACCCGGGCTGAGGTCACGGATGTCGCGAATGCGATCTACGAAGAAGCCGATGCCGTCATGCTGTCCGGGGAAACCACGGTGGGTAAGTATCCGGTGAAATGCGTCGAATTCCTCCGCAGGATTGCGCTGAAATCTGAAACGATCCCCGGCTTGCAGTTTGCGAAACACCTGCGCAACGCGGAGAACAAACAACAACTCGCGGCGGCGGCCGTCCAGCTCGCCGAAGGCGTGAAGGCCAAAGGCATCGTCGTGATCACCAGACGAGGACTCATGGCCGATCTCGTCGCCAACTGCCGCCCGTTTGCCACCAATATCTACGCCTTTACCAACATGAGCCAGCCGCGACGGACCATGATGCTCAACCGCGGTGTCCTTCCCTTCAAGATCGATTTCAGTTCGGACCCCGAAAAGACCTTGCAAACCGCGTTCCGGATTCTGAAGGACCGCGAGGGCTTCAAGGCCGGTGACAAGGTCGTGATCATCTCGGACGTCCTCGCCCAACAACGGGTCGATTCGATTCAGATTCGCGACGTTCCCTCCGACGACATTCCGCCCAACATATCCGCAGTGAGTCATTGAGCGAACCACCCCCGCGGGACGTGGTGAATGAGCGGCGCAGCATGATCCTGCACTCATGGCGTGCAGGAAGCGGCGCCGGGCATCGAGCCCACGCTGCGAGCCTTTGCCTCACAGCTCACTGCCTGGCAACCGCCGCCGGCACTCCCTTAACCCACTCCACGGTGAGTTCAACGGCGCACAATAGCGGGACAGCGGCGCCTCCCGCCAAAGGTCCTGCCGGGGTGCGCGTGGTTTTCTCTCCCTCGCCCCGCATCACGCAGGGCGGAGGAGAGGATGATCTACCTACCGAACTTCAAACTTCTTTGCCGCGACCGACGCAGCCTTTCGCAGATGCTCTTCAGGGTCGCCCTGCGCGATGGCCGTAACCCGCTGCTTGAAATCAGCGCGATTCAACTTTCCTGCCGTCATCAGCGCCAGCTTCCGGACACCGGAGTCATGGTCATTCAGTGATTTCATGACCATATCGGTGGGAGCGGCCGCGGCCAGATTCTGCAGTCCCTGAGCGACCGCAATACGAACCTGCGGATCGTGGTGATCGGCGGCCTTTCGTAAAACCTCAACCGCGCCTGCGCCCCCGATCAAGCTCGCAGCGTAGACGGCCTTGGACGATTTCAACGGATCGTTGGCCTCGGCAATCAGTTGTAAGTGCGGCAGCGCCTCCTGCCCCAGCAGAGCCAGCGCGTCGTAACTGGGCTCGTCTTTGTCGATTTCAGCTAGTACCTGCTGCATTGTGATTGGCATGTTCTTGTCTCCCGGCTAATTCGTAAAGGCGCTCGCCAGCATCGTCGTCTTCTCTGAAGCGATAATGTCCGGCGGAGGGTTAGTAATATTGTCGGTTCCCAGTCCGGTCATCAGCCGGTTGTTATCACTGATATGCGATAGCCCCAGGACGTGGCCGATTTCATGCGCCAAGGTCCATGCGCTGGCCCCGCTTGCGACCACTGCTCCGGGCTGGTTGGCCGGATGGCTGGCACAGCCGTTGTAGGGCGGCTGCGTGCTACGCACGAAGTAGGCCACCACATCGTTCGCCGATGCGTTATTCCGGTTGGCAAATAGCTGTGTCTGCTCCGCGGTCACCGTCCCCATCGTACAGGCGCCGACATCGATATCGTTCAGAGCCGTCAGGTTCAGGACCTCAAACGACACATATTTGACACCGACTTGCGCGGTCGCATAGGTCAGCCGCATATTGGAAATCATCTGGTTAATCGTGAATCGCGTGGGCGCCGTGAGACACTTGACGTGCAACCGCACCGTTTCACGGCAGGCCAGCGCCCCTGTCCCCGGGCTCCAGTAGATAATCCGTGCTGGAATTCGCTATATGCGGTATATCCGTGCTCAATCATCGCTGGTCGGGTATCAGAAAACTCGCTCCATCATGGTCGATAGAGGAATGGGGTGCTGTGGGGGTGGGCGCAAAGACGAGCTGAAATGAGTGGCCACGGGGGCTCATCCGTCAACGGATGGAATTTCCTCGTTGCCAGCCCAACTAAATGGTTATGAGAAAGTAAATGTCAGATGATGGTGTTGGGGGAATGACATTTTACAGCGATCGTGAGTTGGAGACTTATGGTGCTTTCATTTTTCCCAGCACTCCCTGCCACGTGCTGCCGATTAATTAATATTTTATTATTAACGGATACCGAGAATAGGACATGACGTTTTAAGCTGAACAATTCAGCGTCGTACCGGTGTCCGGCAGCGCGTGCGGAACCTCACTCTTCCGCTGGCGTTGTATGAAAGAGATTCAGACATGTATGACAGGTTCATAATCGGCTGAGAAAGAAGAGTGAGGAAAAAAATAGGTGGGAAATCACAGGACGGGGGGGAGAGGATTGGAAGGGGAGAAAAGGAGGGGAAATGAAGGGAGAGAGATGGGGAAGGCACTACGACACAGATAGACTTAGGCAGTCAGAGGGTGATTGTTATCCTTTCAACAGCCAGGACTGGTCTATAAAAAACGGCGCTGCTGTAAAAGTGAGAGAACTGCTCGGATCTGTCAAGGTCTGAGTACTCTCGAGGCTCACCCCCACTCTGCCGAAAACCGGCGCAGATTTCTTCCACCACTGCGACAATATGTTGTTGCTGAATTTGGTCAAACCACTCAGTGCAATTTTGTATGCGCAACCGGTCAGATTGGCACGACAGCCTCCATCGCGAGGGCCTGGTCGTGCATGATTGATCACGCACCACCGCATTCCCCTCCCTGGGTTGGAACCTTTCTCCGACTGTTCGTCCTATTGCCTATAAAGCGCGATGATGAGACTCATAGTCTGGGTTACACCGTCGCCGTTGACCGCCCCTGGGCCATCACGTCTCCTTAATGGGCGTGCCGTCATAGGGCAACATCTTGCAGAGACCGCCGCGACCTCCCGTCGTCGACATCCGGCGCAGAACCTCACATTCGTCTATCGATTCGCGTGCTGGATGGATCACAGCATGAACCCGAATTCCCACATGAGGCCCAGCGACTTCAACGTCTCCACGGCCCGCAGATTTTCCGCCACGGTGATTTCCTTGTGAAGCACGTCGAGTCCATCGTCCGATCCCGATTCCAAACCCATGTACACCAGATACAACCCGGCATCCCGCAAGGTCGCAAACAGCTCAGGCTCAACCGCATCTGCCCGACAACTGATTTTCCAGATGACTTTTCCGACCAGGTCCCGGCGATGCAGTTCATCGACCAGACCGAGGGCCCACCGACGCCACGACGGGCCAAAGAGGGGGAAATCATCATCCTGGAACAGGAACAGGGTAATGCCACGGTTCTGATAGAGGTCCTTCATTTCGCGGACCACTTCGGCAACTTTCCGAATCCTAACCACTCGTCCCGGAGCGGCCCGGTAAAACATATGAATAGAGCAAAAGGAACAGGTCCGGGAACAGCCGCGTGACGCCAGGATGGGCATCGTGCGCTGACCGAGGATCGCCGTCGGCTCGTACTGCCGATAGGGAAAGGGCAACACATCGAGGTCGTCCAGAAGATGCCGAAGAGGATTGCAGACGAATCGCCCGTCTCGGCGATACGCGAGGCCATCGATCATGTGCCAGTCCTGGTCCTGAATGAGTGCCTCCACGAGCTCGAGCAGGGTCACTTCCCCTTCGAATCGAACCACACTATCTACCTCTGGAATCAACTCAAGCGTTCGCTCGTGACTTAGGCTTGGAAAGTGCCCGCCGATTGTAAAATGACACCGGACGCCATGGTCCCGCAGGTATTGCATCAATGTACGGAAGCGAGGCAAGTAAAATTGAAAGATGAGCGAAAACCCGACCACCACCGGGGCTTCAGCTTCCACCGTCGCCAAGATCTGCTCCGCCGCATCTTCGAAATCGAGCACCTTCACGCGATGCCCTCGTCGCATCAGCGTTGCGGCCAGATATCCGATGCCAAGGTTGCCTTGCTTCTGAAATCCGATCAAGACCACCGGTCTGGTCGCTTCCTGTTGGCTCAAAGCCTGAAGACGGGGCATGTCCGCTCTCTGTTCCAGCACAGTGAGTGATCTCATAGCCTCCTCCCAAGGAACGGCCGCACCGACGCGTGGAAACACCCGACACGATCATCTCGTGTCGAACCCGCTTCCTGCACCACGGAATCCTCTGAAAAGGAGCGGCCTCGGGCCGTGGGGAGCGGCCACTCCCTTCCATTGAGGATCTGGCACTCAGCTATTTTCCGCCGAACTTCTTAACCATTTCCATCGACTGCTCAATCGCTTTCATGTTTTGTTGCATGATCGCCCGCTGATTCTCCAACTGAATCAATGCCAGCTGACTCAGCGCTTCCTTCGGAAGGTTTGCACGCTCGAAGAACCACCAAGGCACAGGATCCCAATTGATCGGCACTCGCCACTTGAATACTTCCGGCAATGGCAGTTCCGGATTCATGCTGGGCTTTTCCATTCGGTCCTCCTTTGGTGAGTAGGCTCATGATTGCGATCGTCGCGATCGCGGGGTTCCCCCGGCCACGCAGCGCACAGAAAGTGACGACATGTGCAGTCACCCGTAAAGGAGCAAGCAAAATATCGGCCAGTTTTCGGCTGTCATGTCATTTACCTACTAACAATGATTTGGATGGTCTTTAGTTATGAAAGGATCTCGCCTTCCTGTATACAATGCGATACTCACGTATCCAAATTGATACGTATACGCATCGCTAAAATGGTTGTTTAACAGAAAGCCAAATGACGGAGCGTCAAAGCGACAACTTCACCAGAGATGTTCGGGAATCGCCGACGAGGTGCCTCGCACAAGCCGTCAATGTGGTTCCCGCGAATTAATGCTTGTGTGGGCTTCAAATCGGTGGAGTGGACAGATCCCAATCAGTCGGTTTGACCGCCCCGGGATCAGCAGATTATAAAGCGCAGGCAGGTGTAACGGAGCGCGCCCGTCACGTCATCATCTGTCGATGGGACACACGTCGTGCAGCGTTGCACTACAGCAACGTGTCCTCAAACCATTGCAGGGTGATCAACTGACACACTGCATCGAACATGGAATCGCAACTGGTCAACCTCGAAAGACAGGCCGCCTGCATTCGAACCACTACGAAATCTTACCCACGCGGCACACGGTATCGCAGTTCTGCGAAGCCGGGCCCGATCGCACGGGCCGACTCCAGGATGAGGGAGGGCGAGGTGATCCGGCGAGGCAGGAGCGGCTTGCCTGATCCGAGGGTGACCGACCCAACCTGCACGATCAGTTCGTCAAGGAGTCCGGCGTCATAGAACTGCCCGACCAAGTCACCTCCCCCGACCAACCAGACGTTCCGGCCACGCGCCGCTTTCTTCATGTCAGCATGAACCGGGCGAACGTCCCCGCGTACAAATCGGACGTCCGCACCTTCCACGTTGGGAAGGCGACGACTTGAGAACACCCAGGTGGGCTGAGAATAGGGCCAGGCGACCTGTTCTCGCCCGTCCGGACGGATGACGTGGCGCAGCATCCATTCATAAGTGGCAGACCCCATCGCCAGGGCGCCGACCTCCTTGATGAACGACGGATACCCTGTCTCGTTGATATCACCAAGGGGGAAGAGCCAGTCCAGAGAATCGTCGAGGGTCGCGATGAATCCATCGAGACTTGAGGCCGTGTAGTACTGGGTGGTCATAGGCGATACCTCTCCTTGCAGGCACGCACCGATTCAGCTTGTTCGGCAACACGAGGCAGCGGGAAGGCTGAAGAATTCGTCTGACGGCGCACCTTGCGATCGCACGATTCGCGCGCTCACCCTTGCCGCCAAAACGATCCGCCGAACGCGCGGACGGCCAGATAGGCCACGTTGCACTTCCGGTATGCAATCTTACTCTGCGCCATCAATTCCAGAAAGAGCTTATCGGCCTCCCGTCGATCAAAGCGCTTGTCGACCGGCATGACTTCGCCATCAGGCAAGGCCACGGTCCGACGAAGCCATAAATCAAATCGTATACGATCGGCGCAACCAGCGAGAGTTCGAATGAGGCGATGAAGTTCCATACCACACATGGACTACTCGCCAAGTCGGCCTAGAAACCACGCTTGGCCGTCACAATGAACCTCTCCAATGCCGCATACCGACAATCGTCGAGCAAGCCCCATTCGGCGTTGTTGTACGTCAGTGCCGGTTCGGGCGACTCCATCGTCCGGCGCAGACTCACCCGGGAGTCGACTGCCGGTGCCGACGCAGGCGTCTTTGCGAGACGTGATTGAATCTTGCGGGTGGAAATTTTCCGGTTCGCCTCGCCGACGTCGAAGCTGAACGATTTGGTGAGACCCGCCACGAGACTATTGTTGTCGGCCAACGCCGGAGGCTTGCCCGTCGCGGGCCGCTGAGGTGGAGAGGCACGCTCCACGACCTTGTCACGACTGACCGTGAGGGAGATCGATCGGTCGCCGTCGCTCATGTTGAGGGGGACCGTTCCCCCATGCTCGATTGGGTGGTCGATCCGGGGTCATTGCTCAATAAGCTGCGTGAGGTCTGCGTTCGTGTGCGTCAACTGCGCGGGGACGATGACGGCATAGAGTCTCTGCGTAAAATGTCCCCAGCAGGCTACAGGCTGATTGCGACGCATTGCCAGCTCACTCTTCCCCCCTGCACCTCAACCGGAGAGACCGTCCGTCCAGGATGCACTGTTTACTGAGGAAGCGGGAGGGTCAGTAGGATTCCCCCCATCACGTCATGCGGCTTGAAATCTTTCTTTGGACTATTGGGGTGCGCATTATGGCAACTTACGCAGGTCTGGGACAGGGCCCTGTCCGGGTACAGCGCCTGGAAGACGGGCTTGCCCCCCTCGGTCGTCACACCGGTATGGGGACGATCGGGATTAACCAGGATCTCGGTCAGACCGGCCCGCTCGAAGTCGGTGACCGGCCGATTCGTTTTGTTGATCGCCCAATTACTGATCAGCCGGAATCGAACTCCATTGTGTCGCTGGGCGACGAGCCGACCCGATTCAATCAGGAATTGAGCAGGAAGGGGGAGCCTCGATGTCTCTCTCCAATTTTCTGCGGCGAAGACAATCCCCCGCAACTGCATCCGCTCCACGATGTCGGTAGCGTAGAACTCCCGATCGGCCTGGATCACGCTATGCACATAATCAGCGACGATGTCGGCCGGCAAACAGGGGACCGCCTTCGCCTCCTTGCTCGCAGCACTGAACACCCACTGACTCAACAGGATGGTTGTCAGGATGCCGACTACGAGGCCGGTGAAAAAGCCTTTACCAGTCATGCTGCACCCACCTTTCTTGTCCCCACCCCTGTGGTTGCCTCACTCCTCGAACACAGCCAAACGCCTCCCGGCCGGAACCTGCGCGTCGCCGCACGAAAAAGCATACGCCTACAAAACAGATAAATCGAGATCATGGACCGGCCTGCGTGCAAATCGTTACAATGTTCGTGACGATGGCGTCTGAACAACGTGATTCCACTCCGTCGGGAGCGGATTCAGCACTCGCTTCTTCGGGAGATGCAGGCCATGACGGGCAGACTTGATCCGGGATCCCATCAGTGGGCCAGGCATGAGCGGGTCATTGTATTCGACGGTGTGTGTAATTGGTGCAATGCCTGGGTGAACTTTGTGATCGCGCACGATCCCCACGGGCAGTTCAAGTTCGGCACCCTTCAATCCGACCAGGGGCAGCAGATTCTGCATACGCTGCAGCTTTCAACCGAAGACTTTTCCACCTTCCTCCTACTGGAGCAGACTCACGTCTACACCAAATCCACGGCTGCGCTGAGAATTGTCCGACACCTCTCAGGCGTTTGGCCCCTATTCTCGCTCGGCATGCTGATTCCACGCCCCCTGCGTGATGCCCTGTACGACTATGTTGCGCGTCATCGTTACGAGTGGATGGGGAAGACCGACGCATGCCGGCCCCCCTCCACCGATGAGCGCGGACGGTTCGTCTAAGAGCTGAGCAGGAAATTTCGCCGCACGCAGCACACAGCCGTAGCTTGAACCATTCACGGGAACCGCGTAGACTTTTCCTTGTGATGATCATACCGGCGCAGATACTCACCCCTACTCTCAGATGCCATACAAGGAACCACCCTATGAACCGCATGGTTTCAGCATCCATATTCGTCGCAATCGCGACGGCCCTATCCGTTCCATCATCGGCGGTCGCGCAAACCTTTCCAGCGTCGGTCACAGAAAAGATTCAAGCGGCACAGAAACAGGTCAAAACGATCGGCATGGAGGAGTATCGAAAAGTCGTCGCGAGTCCCGGCGAGGCATTAATCATAGATGTGCGCGAGCCGCAGGAATTCGCGGCCGGACATGTGCCGGGCGCGGTCAACATTCCCCGGGGACTGCTCGAATTCCAAATCTGGAAACAGGTCGGGTTTCCGGACCACCTCGACACAAACAAACCTGTCTACCTGCAATGCCAAAGCGGCAATCGGGCCTCCCTTGCGGCCCAATCCCTTGCGGAGTTGGGGTTCACCCATACCACAGCCGTCGTAATGGGGCTGGATGATTGGCAAAAGGCCGGCCATCCCTTAGTGAAGTAAGCCGTTTCTCCGCCAACACTTCACCTGTCACTGTCCAGGCTGACGCCGCACCCATAGCTGACTCACTCGTCGTTCCAGCCTCGCGTTGTCTGCTTCAGACACATCAACAGGGCTTCGTCATGCCGCTGTTGATCTTGTGGTCCATCCTGATCTGGGGCTGGGTTCTAATGCATCACGTGTGACGCCTGCCATCTAATCCCTGTTCTAGGTCTCGCCGCGAAACCTGAACCATCCTCTACCGGGGCATGCTCATTTCAAACCTTCATTCTCGATTTTCGCACCTCTGCGGTATGCTCTCTTGTGAGAAACGGGACGCCATGGTTGGCATGGCCCCCCCCCCACAGCCATCGATGAGAAAGGGGTACATGTTATGCGATTCGTGAAAGTGAAGGATGAAGAGCGTACCGGTGAGGTGGCAATCAATCTCGATCTCGTCCGGGAAGCGCATTTCGGAGGGGGCTTGCTACATATCTATTTCGAGCGCAGCTCTTCCGCACAGGACGACATGACGTTTACCGGGGAAAATGCTCAGAAAATTTGGGCGGCCATGGGATAGCGCAAGCAAGAGTGCCTATGCGACGACACATGTTCGAGGCTCACTCGCCCCACAGCACCCCGGAAATATTGGTCCCTGCAATCACGGTAAACGTCTGATTGCCGAGCGTATAGGCTCCGGCCGGAAGGAGGCCTGAGAAGGAACCGCTCTCAAGGATTTGTGCGCGCGCATGTTCAATGCTCGCTCGCTGGTCCCCGGCAAACGGCATCGCCGACGGAACCAGCTCCGGGCCGAACGGTTCGCCTTCCTTGCCTTTCCCTGATCGCTTTGACCGTGGAGCGATACTGACTGCCCCATAGGTCTTGTCGATCGCCGTGAGTTCATCGTCCACCGCTTGCAACTGTGGATCGTCTGCCGTCGAACCGGCCGCCATCAGCGCCGTTCTCGCACGTTGCGCCAATGATTTGTACCGGCGGATATCACCCAGGTTGCGGGCTGCCTGCGCGCCGAGAAAGTGAAGATTCGCGGGATTCGGCGCAAACACGAATGCCTCCTCTCCCAGCGTTTCAATCTTGCGATAGGCTCGCTATCCACTCCCGACCAGGCATTTTTCGCAGCAAGCAGGTTCATCTCTTCGGTGAGGCGTTGAACCTCGGCACGCACCGCATCGGCATTGTCCCCCTTGCTCCTGAACAAACGAGGCACAGACCCGGCTCCCCCGAGGCGATACTGGGCCACGTGCGCCAATTCGTGAGCGAGAAGCGCGCGACCAGCCGATGTCTGAGGCGCATAGACACCTCGATCAAACACAATTTTCTCCCCGATTGAAAAAGCGCGTGCGTTGACCGAGATCGCAGCGTTCTCCGCGCGAGCGTCCGCGACAATTCTTACTCGCCCGAAGTCCATGCCGAAACGCGGCTCAAACAGCGCCTTGGTCGCCTGAGTCCAGAGGGTCGCCTCCTGAACGCGAGACCTGCTTCACCGCCACGGAGGGTCCTACCCGCACCACATCCTGTAACGATCCCTGCCCACGCATTCTGTCCCTCACGCCACGACCAAGACCAGACATCTCCTGCGGCCCCTGTGCGAGATGGCGCGCGACCTGTTCGGCCTCCTGTTCAGCAAGGCCGGTCGGGCTACCGACGAACAGAGGCTCCCCCGCAGCAGCAGGACGATGAGGAAACACCGGTATCCGGCCGAGGTCATGGTGAAGCCGAGGCCGGTCTTGCCGGACAACATTCCTTTCTCCCGGAGGTGGATTCGCTTCAGCGCGTGAGGAAGGAGGTCGTCCGATCACCTGACCGGTGTCGTCTCCCCGCTGCTGCAACTGTTGATGGCCGGGCCCTGCCAGCAATGCCCCCTCTTTGACAAGCTGCGCCACTGAATCCACGTGGCACAAGACTCACAATGCCCAGCGTGGGAGCTCGCCGCAGTTCTTTCCCTCCCACGACCCGTCCTGGAATTCCTTCAAGACGATTCCAGCCATCTGTTCCAACTGCCCCGGCGTTTGTCCATTCGTCGGATCCTGCTCATCCACAAAAAGTTCCTGGCCGGGATCCCATTTGTAGATTCTGGCTGGTTTCGCACGATCGTGCGGCTGAAAGGACACGACATCGCATCCGGAATCATACCGTATGTCGTGAGTCTTACCCAATCGCCCCTGAGACTCTTCCACGATGTGTTCCGGCGAGGGATCCACGGCTTCCGGCTTTGCGCTTGCCGCTCGACTCGCCGCCGGTACCGTTTCCCCCCTGACGCTGCCCTGGCCTTGCAGATCGAGAGTCTCCTCTTCTCCGCACATGTTCACCACAGTCATCAGCCTCGGAGTAATCTCCAGAATTCTCCATGGGCCGATCCAGAAGTCATGCTGCCGCTGGTCGCCGTACTCGCAATCGGGACGCCCTTCAATCAGATGATCGGCTCGAAAGACGCCGAAGACGATTGGGATCGCTTCTCAGGCTGACCTGCGCAAAACAACAGGCGGGGCTTTGCGGATGGTAAATGGCATCGAGCCAAAACAGCTGCGCAAAAGGGATACGGCAATCCGGCGCGGGCAATCCGGCGGCAAGGTCACCGGACGGGTGGGATATCCCGCTCTGTGTCGACTCGGCAATTTTGACCTCGCCAAATCCCGCACGCTGTAAAATCGGGGCACCGGCCGAGGCGCCGCCGCCACGACTTTGTTGCACCACATGCGTCAATTCATGAGCCAGCAATCCTCGCCCTATCCTGGTCTCCGGCGAGAACTGCCCGTTGCCCATCACGACGTCCCGACCAACCGTATAGGCCCGCGCCTGAACCGCCGTAGCGGAAGCCGCCGCCTTCCCATCGTGATGCACACGCACCTTCCCAAAATCATGCCCGAAACGTGACTCCATCTGCGCACGTAGTCCGGCCTCCAGCGGCTCCCCCGGCAACGCGAGCACCTCGTCGACGACGGGTGGGATGGCGCCAGTCCAGCTGTGCGGGAACCTGTCTGTCACCTGTCTGGCTCGACAATCCTGACAGGTGTTGCCGCAGGAGCAGGATCGATCACCGCGCCGCCCGTCCGACAATACCGCACTTCTACTGGAGACACTCCCGGAAGGACGTGACTGAGTTTGCATCCCGGTCATCCCGCACCTCCGATGTCACGGATCGAATCTGAACTGGCGCGCATACCAGCCGAGATAAAACTCGATCCCATTCTGTTCGATCATCAGATCGATCCGCGCGCGCTCCATCCCGGCTTCTTCCAGCTCCCAATACCTGAGAGCTGCATCTCGCGGCAGGTCTTCAGGAGTAATCTCATCGAAGAAGATCGGCTCTCCGCCCGTCGGCTGTACGTAGTATTGTTCGCGATCCAGATCCACCCCATATTCCACTTCTCGCCACGTGCCGTCCGGTGCCTGGGAATGAATCCATTTCTGGATTCTCGCCTTCGCCCGACCCCGGCCTCCGCGTGTGCTCAATTGCATGTCCTTACCCGATGGATTCACATAGCCAGGCTGAGCCGCTGCGCCAGGATGGCTGTGGGCCACCATGATCCACGGCTGGCTGGTATCCCCCGGATAGACGAACTCACCCCCCCCACCCACAACCACCACGTAGGTCCCTTCCGGATAATCCGATGTGCCTCTGCTCCGGAGCAACGCCACCTCGACATTGGCGCCCGCTCTGTTTTCCGCCCAACCGAAATAGACTTCGCGCAGGCTGCTCTTCCGAGACGCAAACGCCACCACCGTCCCAGGCGCCTGATGTCCCGGCTCTTGGATCAGGACGGTACAATTCGTCGGCTTATCCGAGAACCGGCACCAGGTGCCATTGGGCTGTTCTCTCCAGGTGTGGCCATTGCCCAAATCCACCTCATTGACATACTTTCCATCGCCCCCGCTGGTGGGCCGCTTCGTAGAACGTTTCACGACGGCCAGTTCCTGATCGGCCAAGTCCTGCGGGAGGGCATCGGGAAACTCAACCTGATTGCCGGTTCTGGCCAACAGCGCCTGTTCCTCGCGCGTGAGGTTGGGCAACCCCTGAGGGAGTCGTGCTGCGACCGAGGGACTTGAGTTGGTGGACGCATCCGGAACTGCAACATGGCCCGGTGCCTGATCGGGAAGCCGCGTCGCTGAAGGTGTGGATGTGTCGGGCAAATCAGGAAAGACCAGCGCGAAATCGCGGAGCATCCCAGCCACACGAGGAACCTGCCTCATCGCAGCCAACGACTTTTGCATTATTGCCATGGGACCGATTTCAATGCCGACCAACGCGAGCAGGAGCTCGATAATCGTGGGGCCAATCAACTTGCCGACCTCATAGGCGAAGATCGGCAGGCTCTGCTGCAGAAGTGTATCGAGGACATCCGCCTGGCTTCGCCCGAACTCCTCCCCCAACGAAGCGGCCAATTCCTCTCCGTCCGGATCGCTCAGCAGCAGAATCGTCTCGCGCGCCGCCGCTTCGATGGCCACCCACTGTTGGGGATTCAGCCATTGCACGAGCTCAAGCATTTCATCGACCAGTCCACGAACGGCCCCGATGGCAAACGGGGTCGGGAAAACCATATTGAGGGCGGCCATACGACGAAGCCGGGCCGCCAAGGCTGTAAAATTCGCCCTCTCCAGCCCCACAAGCATGCCGTTCACAAAGGCCGACGCGTTCTGAACCTTCGACACCAAGGGATCTTCAAATTCTCCGCCGGTGTGGGAGAAGAGTTTACCTGCGCCAGGCGGTGACAGAACCCCGCCGTCCTCCGTCACAAACGCTTCGACTTCCGTCCGGCCTTGCACGTTGGAGACGGAATAGTTGCCTCGCTCGTTCGTCCCCTCGTGAAATAGGGTCTCGGCGTTGGTGAATCGGGAATAGCGGCCGGAGAGCCCTTCCCATTCCAGCCGATACAGCCAGAGACGACCATATTCATGGAGAATGACAATCGGCTCGCGCCGCGCAATGGCCTCCACAATCGCGTGGCTACGTTGTGTGTCAGGCACACTCACCGCAAGCCGCTCGCGCGCGATCAAACTCGCCGGCCACGAATTTCCCCAGGTGCCCACCTCTTGGCCTGCAAAGAGCGGTGGACGATCCGCGAGAAACTCTTCGGAACCTGGTTCCTCGTCGGTGTAGAACATCGGCGCAATGGTCGAATGGGTCTGCACCTGAATAGAGGCGCCGGCCGCAAACAGGCTCGCGACACGACCGGCTTCGGCTTCCGCCGGATCGCGACGGGACGCCAGTCCTCGCCGCTCAGCGATAGGTGCTGGAGTCTGACGATATTGCAGGATATGCGCGACTTCGTGCGCCACCACACGCGGGGAAGGATTCGGTGAAACGAAGACCAGCGTTTCCGGCCAGGCAGCAGCTCGGGCACCGGAGTCTCTCAGGAGAGCGGAGGCGCCACAGTAGGCCCGTACACCGGACAGATCGGCGGAGAAGGCTCGCTCCATGCCGATCCGGTAGGGAACCGGGCCTGACGCCCCACGTGGATATATTCCGAATCGGCTCGGGTGGTACGTAAACCGAGGTGAGAGGGAACCGGACGCTCGTGTGCCTGCGTCAGAAGTCTCGTCGAACGCAGGAGAGGCCACCGGGGCATTCCGGCGCAGCGTCGCCCCGCCTTCCTGCTGCACGGACGCTGCTCGTGCCTGATTGACCCGCTCCATCGATGTCTCAGACGCGGACGGCCACAGCCGTTACTTACCACGCCCCTTCCCCCGTATCGGGCTCGGAGGCGTGGGGTGCTCGCCGAATCGCTTGTTATCTTCCGCAATGAGTTTTTCCAGGGCCGTGATTTCAGACTGATACCCGGCCACCTGTTGATCGATTTGCCTAGTGATGGTCGCCTTGGCCTCTGTCAGGTTGGCCACCCGCGACTTCAATTCCGCCACCGTGCTCTCCCGGGCAGCAATGGTCGCGGCCTGCGTCGGGGGCTTTTGGAACGCTGCCTCCAGCGAGGACTTGGCTTCGCCGATGAGTTTCGCCTGCTCCGCCAGCATCTGAGTTAAGGTCGCCATATGAGTTCTCCTTTACCCCACAGGTGTTATGGTCGATTAAAGCCTGAAATTGAGGATGGAACGCCGCCGAAATTCGCCGGGTTGGCTTGAGCCAGGTTGCCCATATAGACCGCGTCTTTTATCCCGTGAAAATCCACGGACGGAATCGGCACATTCGTCTTGATATGGTTGCCCATCACGATGGCGCTCCGTGCCGCGACGGACACCGTCGCCGTCCCCTGCGCGGCCACGCTGGCATGCCAACAGAAATTGTTGCTGAAGAACAGTCGTTCGAAACGGCGGAACACATTGTCGATTACGGCCAGTTGAGCGATTTCGACCAACGCCGACCGGCCCGGCCCAATAAACTTATTATCCAGAACCTGAGCGCTGAATCCGAAAATCACCTGCCCCGCGCCGAAGGTGATCACCTGCTCCCACCAGCCACGCATCCAGAGCGCGCGATGTTCCTGATTCGCATCCAACAGTGCCGCGTTGGCATAGGTGACCAGATTGCTCTGCACGCGTGCCTCCAGAATCAGGTCCGCAAAGATTCCCCAGGCCAGCGGGCTTACCGTCGCATTATCCGGCGACACCCCGGTGTCCATCACCTCGCACGATTCCACACACAATTCTCCGATCTGCAAGGACGCCCCGATGCCGATGGACGGCGTTTCCTGATACCCGCAATGAAGCACGCGATTTTCGGTCACGGCGCATTTGGCAAATCCGATCAGGCTGATGATGCCCCACTGCCGCATGTCTTCGATGCGATTCTGGCTGCAGGTCAGGGAGGTGTGAAAGAGCACCGTGATACCGCCGTCGCCGCGCACGAGACTGTTCTCGACGAGGACGTTCGCCGTGCCGCCGCTGGCCGCGATGGGCCATAACGTGTTGGTGACACGATTGCCATGCAGGCGGACACGACTCGAAAACGCCAGGAGAATACCGAACCGAACCTCCTGCCCGTCACTTTCCACCCGGTTGTCCAGCACCTCAGCCCCCTCGTTGCCGATCACCGTGATGCCGTCCTGCACGCCCAGGACCAGGTTTGCGGCAATTCGTCCGCCGACGGAGCCGAGGCTACCGTTCTCCCCGAGGCGAGCCAGCAGGAGCGCGATCGGCCGAACCGAGCCCGCCTCTTTCAAGAGGGAGCGAAGTTGGTTGCGCTCGACGACCGGGTTCCTCCCGCTGACAGCGATACCGCCATACTCAGGTGAGTTGTAGAGCAGAATATTATCGCTGATCACGCAGTCATCGGCGGCCACGTCGATCCCGAAGGCCTTCACGGTACCGGCTTTCGCTTGCGTACCGAATCGGACGATGGAGTTACCCGCAATCGTAGACCCCGCAGCGAGCGACACCGGCACGCCGGTGAACAGGCCGTCGTTCAGCGCGATGCCGAACACAAATCCCAGGACGCGATTCTGTTCGATTCTCGCCGGGAAGGACAGGTCCTGCAGCAACAACCCCACGATTCCACCGTCGTTCTTCTGCCTGTTCGTGGCATCGAAGCGGTTTCCCACGACCGTGAGGCCCGTCGTATCGACAGCCGTCCAGAGACCGTAGTGCACATTGTCGACCAGACAGTTCATCACGCTCACGTCGTTGCAGCGGGCGATGATAATTCCGGCGATCGGACTCAACACCTGCGCATGGAGGACGCAGCGTTCGACGGTCGTATTTCGGCAACGATTCATTTCCACCAGGGCCTGCACACCCTGCCCCTGACTCCCCTTCGTCTCCAGTTCGAAGGAAATACCGCTCACCGTGACATGGTCCAAGAACAGGGCGTCAGGATGGGCGATACGCAACACTTCCGGGCCGTTCGTTCGCACGACCCGCGCGCCCAATGTTTCACCATGCAAGGAGACGTGTGATCCTTCGATGCGGATCGGCACCTGGATCTCGTGATCTCCGACCTTGAGGCAGACACAGCCGCCTTCATCGGGCAGCGAATCGATGGCCGCCTGAATATCTTCACCGGGCCGCACCACCACCGTGCAACAGCCAGGTGCCAGCTCCGTGAGCGGCGGAAAGACCGTCCGGCAGTCATGGATCTCACCGTTCGGTTCAATGATGGCGAGGTGCGCGTGGTGATGATGAATGCCGAGCGGTGGTGCTTGATTCAGGCGCTCGATGTCGGCATCCGCCGTCCTGGCCACAAAGCACCAGTAGTCGCCGCTGTGGACCGTGCCGCCTGCGACGACCGACAGGGTAGCTTGCACGCCATGTTCCAACACAAAACTTGGATTCGTTGTGGACAGTTCGATCAACCCGTCGGTGGTGAGGTCCAGGTTGACCAGCTGCGACCCGTCAGGTTTCCGTACGATGCCGGACTGGTCCCACCGAATCACGCGCAGATGTTTGGCGGCATCGACGACACCTTGCGGGAAGTCGGCCGCCGGCAGCGCAGGACTGAAGGTCAGTGTCTGGTTGGCATCATCCACCGTCACCTTGCGCATCTCGCCGGGAAGACCGGCGAACTCACGCTGGTCGCTCGTCAATTCCACCCAATCTCCCGTCTTGATCCGCAGGACATCGTCGCGCCCGAGGCTCTCCACCCGCACGGTCGTGCGTCCGGCGAGAATCTCCAGTAGCGTGGTGGCTACATGGGCGTTTTCACGCGACCATTTGACCTTGGCGGTAGTCGTCGTCGCGCTGTGCACCTCCACACGGTAGAGATGGTTCTCCAGGCCTCGGTACCCGCCGGTCGGCGGCACAAGACAGGGATCCGGCTCCGTGGTCACAGCCACCGTCGTGGTGGTCAGCCTTGCCGACGAGGAACGGTTGCCGGCCGGCCAGCCCGGAATGTCGCTGAGCGGGGTTTCGCACGTGATGTCCGGCGGAATCTTGGCCAATAACCTCACTTGCCAGGCGGTCTGATGACGCGTCGTCGAATCGACGTTGACGGCCGGCTCGATCAGGTCCGGTGCCTGGAGGTGGGTCACTTCCCGCCGCCAGACATCCAGATAGACCAACGACCGTGTCTGAGGCGGCACCGTGACCGGCCCGCCATAGGGCTGATCCTTCACGGGCAACGCGGCGGTTCCATACCCTTCTTCGAGAGTCGGGTCGAATGTCGAGGCAGTTCCATGGTTCTCCGCCACATATCCGTCGACATACATGCGTCCCTGGCCGACCGTGAGTTCGCCGCTGCTCACCGCGATCTTGAAGCCGTCGGGCGTCTCAGCGGGCACACCGGAGCGGCCCACGACATCGATCGTTTCCGCTCGCCACCGGCGGTCCTGGAGATCGACGTACTCGTTCCAATCGGCATCGAGGTCGACCCGCCCCTGTTGCCGCAGCACGCCCTGGTAATGTTTCTCAGGGTTGAATCGTTTACGGCTGTAATCACCACTCATGTGTGCGCTCCTGCTCAATAATACGGTTTACGTCAATGGCTCAGGACCCGGTGGGAAGACTGGCCCCCCACCCCCTTGCACAACTTGCTTCGTCAAGTGGCGTGGAAGAGTCCCGCCTCCAGCCCGAACCTGAGATACTCCTGCAAGCGGATCGTGAGATTGTCTTCACGCTGAGGCCCGAACACATCGTGAAACACGCCCATCTCGGACTCGTCGTCCGCTCCACGACTGATTTCTTCGGGACAATGCCCGGCCAACTGACCATAGGCCGGTTGCCCGTATCGACGGACCGTGAAAGCCGGCCTCACGCGAGCCTGCGTCGCCACAGTAACCGCGAGTGTTTCCGGATCGGTGAGGCTGCCTTTGGGCTGATCGGCCTCCTGCAACACCGCATCCACGGCAAGATCCGGCTGACAGCGATACCGGCGCGGCACAATGGAATTCAACGGCACGAAGGAAAAACGGCAGCAGCCCTGCTGGTTTTGATCGGACAGCACTGGGTGGGCCCAGACATCGCTCGCAGCCAGCGCTGCGGCAAAGATCGTGTTGGAGGCAAGATCGAGACGCACCGTATGAACTTTCCCGATCACCGTGGTATTGACGATGGTTAACACCCCGCCGGCAGCCAGACCGTCAGGCGCCGCAAACGCCACGCTGGTCGGCTCTGTCGCATCAACCAACGTATTCGTGATGGAGACTTCCGTGCTGTCCACCGAGACCAGGCCTCCGGTCAGACAATGGTCGATCTCGACCTGTGTGCCGGCCCGCTCGACAACCAGGGAAGGTTCAGCGGGCGACACGGGTTCTCCCTCTCGCGTAAGGCCGAGTCCCGGGACGAGCGTGCAGTGGCGCAACCGCAGGATGCGCGTGCCGACGCCGCCGGCCGCAGTCACCCGCACCCGCCCCCCGGTAATGAGGAGCCCGTTCAGCGTCAATTCTGAACCGGGCGCCAGGCTGATCGACCAATCGCCCCCGAGAACGACGGTCGGCCGATGTTCATTGGCCGCGCGCACCTCCACCTTGGCAGCGGCTGAGACCGCCATCGTCAGAGTTTCCTGATAACGTCCACTGTCGTCGATTTCCACGATCCCACCGGCTTGAGCTGCCGTGAGTGCGACTTGCAAACTCTGCCCCTGTGTCACCACGGCAAACCCGCCGCCCAGCGCAAAGGTCTTGCTGCGTTCATATGACCCGCCGCCGGTCGGCATGCTGAAGCCATAGTGATAGGTCACCCGCAGGTTGACCGGCGCCGTGCCGGGAGGGAACGCGATCCGCCCGAGCACCGGATCGATCGACACCTTGCTCACCGGAAGATGCGCCCAACTCACACCGTCGTCGGACAGATTGCACACCTGTACATCGCCGACTGCCGTCGCCATGTTGTCCGCCTCGACGAACAGGCTCAACTGCGGCCCATAATACAGATCGAGATACCGGTCCAATACCCTGCGACTGATCGGCTCCGGCACATTGAGCGGTTCGGCAATGTGGGTAATGTCGGCCTCCGATTGAGGCCGCGTGAACAATTGGACGTTGCTCCCCAACGGACTGAACAGAAATCGTTCGTCATCGACACGAAAGGCCGGCGAACGACGGAGCGAAAAGGCGTCCAGGCGCCAGAGAAATAACCCGATGTTGGGAATGTTGTACCGTCCCTGTTGGGTGTCAATCCTCCGTACGTCCACGGAATGCGCTAGGCTGTTAAAGGCCGTGTCGCGCCGCTCCAAGGCCTCCCAGTGACGCAGATCGGGCGTGACAACATTGGTCGGCCGAACATGGTTCATATATTGGCTGGTCTCGAGCCACTGAAAAAATTCGACGACCCGAGCATTCCACCCCGTGACATCCCGCGCCAACTGTTCGAGCACCGTCGCCGTGCCCTTGCGACGCCGATAGGCGATCGTGTTTGCGACTTCCGCGCGGACGCTCCTGGTACGTGCGGTCACGCCATGCAGCGTCCGATAGCCGATCAGGTCGCCGATATACGGCGCCACCCAGTCGGCGCAGGTTTCGATGAACTGGTCGTCGTAGAGCCGGTCGAGATTCTCGCGGAGGACGGCGATATCTTCCGCCAGCACTGCGCACAAGGCGCGCAGGGGTCCGCCCTGTTCCGAGTCGCGAATACGATAAAGCGCCGGAAGCAGTTGGTACAATTTGTCGACTTCAGGATTCATTGGATCGCCTTCAGTTTTGTCAGTGACGCAGGATCGAGCAACAACAATTCCGCAGCCGGCACCAGACCATCTGCACCCATGGCAGGACGGTCCGCGATCAGGCGTGGTTGAATGGCAGGTGCCGACACGTCATTGCGAGTGAACGTATCGATGTCGACCGCGACCACTCCCGCGATGGACTGAATCGCCGCAATCGCCTCACTCAACGCCACCGGCTGGCCGAACGCTCTCGCTTCAAAGGCGTACCGTCGCTGCAAATCAGCCGACACCTCCGCCAACACGGTCTCGCTCACGTAGTCCGGATGCACCGTCACGGTCCCCGCGAGTTCGAACCAGGCCTGCCGGTAACTCTTGATCGTAAAGGGAACATAGGGGTCGCCATACGCACGGAGCGCATCCTGAAGCTTCGTGATGACAGACCCGTCTTCGGCGAGTACCTCTCCGCCAGGCCCGGCGACGGTCAGGAAAATACTGCGTTTCCGTCCATCCCACACCCACACGGCCTGCGCTTTGGCGACGCCCGAGAAGGTCCTGGCGAAGTCCTCATAGTCCTGCAGCGACACCGCACGCTCCAAGGTCAAGACGGTCAGTGGGGCATTCGTGCGCGCGTCGTCCCGCGACTCCGGGTCCTCGGCCCCTTGCGCCGCCTCCGGATTCACCACGCCCTTCAGCCCCAGCGGCCGGCTCATCAAGAGACTCAATTGGCCGGCCTGCACCAGCCCGCCCAACCCCGTACCTTTCCGATATTCCGCCCGCACATTGTTCTGACCGGTCGGCAGCCGCGCCCCGCTGAGTCCGTCACCAAAGCGGATCGTCGTGCGTCCCTCATCATCCTGCCTGGTGATATAGATGCGTTCCGTAGGACCATGGCCGTAGAAGAACGGCACCTCCTGCCACAGCACCTCGTTCACATAGACCTTGAGCGTCGAGGCCGAACCATCTGGCGTGTCGGCGCCGATATAGGTCACGGGTGGTTGTCGTAGCGTAAAGTGCTGATAGGGAACCGCTGCATCGCCACTGCCCAGCGGCTCCCTCACCGTCTCGCCATGCGTCGCGGCGGCCACGTTAGCATTGATGTGCACCGTCGTCCGCTCGTAGACATATGTCAGCGAGGTTGCCAGCTGGAGGGTCGTCCGGTCGCGATCATGGATGATGCTGGTCCCGATGGCGTCGTCGATGAAGACGATTTCTGAAACAGACTCGTCGTTCGCGTCAGCTGCGACCAGCTCGATGTCGCCCGCGCTGATATCGAGCAGACCCGTCAAGCCGTCACGATCCATCAAGGGCAGGCGCAACAGCGGCGGCACGCCGTCGATCAAGGCCGCGCCGAACTCCGCCGGTGTCATGGGCACAAATTCCAGCCCGATCCGCTGCGAAGGCCCGCCGAGCACATGCAGCACATCGCCGGGTGACAGCGTGACCGACCCGCCGTCATCCAACAGCAACATCGGAGGGAGCGGCGGCGTACCGATCGGTACCCTGGGTCCTCCAAACGGCACCGGACGGGGATGTCTGATTCGGATCGCCTGACGCTTCCCGCTCACGGCGAGCGGACGACCCGGCGCAAGTCCTTCGACGAGTTGCTCCAGCGACAGGGTCTCGCCATAGACCGGATAGGGCAGCGGCTTTTCCGCCAACGCGAGTTCCTCGCTCTGGGCCGTGACCGTCATGGTGCGCAATAGGTCCAACTTGGAGTCGACGCCTTTCGCCCAACCGGTACTGAGGTCGAGTCTGGTGCCGCTTCCGGCAAGGCCATAACGAGCCACCGACCGATGTGTGACCTCCGTCACCGTGCTGAACGTCCAGAGACGCGAGCCGTCATCCGGATTGTCCTGTTCGATCACGACGAAACTGTTCTTGAGAATCTTGTCGTTGCGGCTGCTGAGGGTAATGGCGCTCTGCACTTCGCCGCTATCCAGGGCCCACTCGCTGAACGTTCCCTGAAACACCCCGCTGCTGTACTGGGGCTGCAAGGGAGCATTGTGCCCGAAGGGCGAGGCCGCGCTCCGCATGACGTAGACGCCGGGCTTGCTTGCGGAGAGACTCCCCGCACTGGTCGAGATCGTGGCGAGTAAGACCCGTGTGCGGTCCGCCTCGCGAGTGGATTCCACGCCGGTCACCTTTCGGATCGACGCGTCATAACCGCCGCTATTCGAGGCGACGATCAGCAACAGATCGCCGACCGTCAGCGTCACGTTCGCGCCGGCAAGCCAGAGTTCCGTCATGTTCCAGACGAGTGTCTGTGCCTCAGTCAGCTGGGCACGGAATGCATTCCATGCCGGGCTCGCCTCGATGGCCTCGATCGTCTCAAAGGTTTGCGGCTGTTCATCGGGTCCCGGAATACTTTGCACCTTCGTTCCGATCGCCAGCGTCATCGGCTGAGCCGCTAACTCCGGCAAGCCCGGCGCCTCCTCCATGGTGAAGGCGAGATGCGTCGACGCGGCCAGTCCTGGTCCGAGCTGATACCCAAGCAACCGCGATTGTTCCAGGATCGACAGCCGTTCCGTTGCCGTGCGGAGATAGGACTCGTTGGCGATCCGCTCCTGATAGAAGGACACAATGTCGCCGGTCATTGCCCAGGCATCCAGCAGTGCTACCGTGAAATCGTCGTCATCGCGCGTCCGCAATCCACGCAGCACCGGCCAACGGCTGTCGGAAAGCCTGGCCTGGAGGCTCCGGCGAAACGTTTGATAGCTTCCGACACGATAGGCGATTGCTGAAAGACCCGGTCTGTTGATGAGCAGGGCGGGAGTTTCAGCGGCGATACCGGCACAGCAGCCGCATTCGTTCTGTGGCGATAGACTCATTTCCCGCCTCCCAGCATAATCGTCAGCCGACCGTGCTCCGCAAAATTGCGGTCGTTGTCCAGACGGGCGATTTCCAGCCGTCCGATGTCCAGACGGCCACTGTCCAACGCCGAACTTTCCGGCCGGCCCTGTCGTTGGAATGTGCGCACCTCCACCGACTCGACTCCTGCCACCTGATGAGCCGCCGCATACACCGAACTGAGATAGACCGGTTGCGCAAAGGTAAAGTTGTCGGGATGAAAGAGCCCGCGGCGGCCGTCTGGCAGGTCGTGATTACTGAGGACCTCGATCAGTTCGCGCTCCACGTCGCTGCGGAAATGTTCGGCCGCCACACAGACGTGCAGATCGAGCTCCAGCGAGACGAACTGGGGTCCATCGATTTCCACATCGTGACCAGCCATGCGATACCGCTCGATGTGTGTGCGGATGTCCGTCTTGAACGCGTCCGTCACGGCGGCACCGCCCCCGCGATCGGCCGTGACGAAGACCGTGTGCCAACTGCCGGTCCAGCGAAACGTGGCGGCAGCCCGTTGCACATCGGCGCGACGTTCGGTCACCTCGGCATAATCCGCCGGTGTCACCGCTCGCTCCTGGATGCGATACGCCACCGGCGCGCGCTGACGCACATCCTGCAAGGATTCCGGCTCCTGCCCGCCCAGGGCCGGCAAGGGATTCCGCACCTGTCTGATCTCCGGAATGCCGATCGCGACATGGACCAATGAGTCCGCCCCGATATGACCGGCGCGACCGTTGCCCACTCGATAGCGGGCGGTGAAGGCGGTCCCTGGCTCAGGCCGCCGGCCATGCACATCGTCGCCGAAGCGAATCACGCCGCTGCCGTCGTTCTCGATCTCAACCACATACTCGTCCGCCGCCGCATCACTATTCAGCAGGTCCCGCCGCGCCGTCCAGTTGGTGGTCTCCGACCCCTTGGTCCCGGTCAGGACGATCGCCGGTTGCGCCGCGCGTAAATCCCATTGCCTAGCGGACTGCGCCGACTGTGTATGGTCGTAGACAGGCCCTGCCTGCGTCAGGGGAACCTTGGTCAAACCTGGGCTGAAACGGGGTGGAATCATTTCCGGAGACAGAGACGCACAACGGTCGCCCTCCTTCGAACGCGGCATGGAGAGGAACGGCTCCGGGACCACCCCCAGTGCTTCTTCCGCCAGCGTTACGCCATGGTCGGCCAGCAGCAGATTCCCGCGCACTACGCTGACGCCGTCCCGGTATCCGGCGCTGGTCGCCGCTGAGAGACAGAAGGGAAACGGCAGCGCATCGCCGTCATGCCACGTAATCTCCGTGATGGGTTGGGCAGTGACAGGATCGGTCAGCGGCGTTCCACCGCTCGCCGTTGCGACAACACGATCGAGCCTCACCACATGACGCCGCGCGGGATTCGCATCGGCTGCCAACCCGGTTTCCGGGCCAAGCACTTCTTCGAACAACAGGATGGTTCCCGGCGTCAGATGAGGATAATGACCGGCCAGCGTGGCCGAGACTGCCCCTGCCGGCAGGCAACAACGTTGATCGCTCCAGGTATAAAACGCCAACTCATTGTGATCGGCATACAATGACTGGAGCGGCTCCATGGCTTCGAAAATCGTCTCGGCGCGTTCATAGATACGAGGATCGTCGGCGATGACCGTGAGTTGCCCGGGAATACGGGTGGTGAACCTGGTACCGACTGGAATCGCAGGATCGGCAGGATCGCCCCGAACCACATCTACCGACACCTGCAGCTGCAGCCAGGCCCTGGCGTTGCAGCCCTCACTCATGAAGTAATCCATGAGACGAGCGTGGCGGCGGACCGAGACACGTCGGCGGGCCGTCCCCAGATAGGCCTCGGTGGCGACCGCATCCTGCTGGTAACTCAGCTGGTCGGCGGTATAGGCCAACGCTTCCACCAACATCACGCCGACATCGGCCGGGTTACGCTCGGTCCATTGCGGCATGAGCGCAGCCATCCGATCGAGCATGACACGCCTGAAACTGGCATAGTCCTTCGCCAGGTAGTCGATGACCGGCAGGGGGCCGAGTTCTTCCGGACAACGATGCTGCGGTGCACAATCGAAGGGACTGGGACATTCGACCTTGAAGGAGAACTCGATGGCCGCCAGTTGCGGGTCGATCCCAGGAGGAACCGCGTCATTCAGCGTATCGGTCACCAGCCGCAGGGTGTAGCGGGAGAAATCGCCGGCTTGATCCACCTCGACGGTCAAGACGTCGGCGGAGGAGCCGCTCCCGGCGACCACCGTCAGAACCTGAATACCGACCACACGCTCCCCGCCGTCAATTCGAATGTTGGTTGCGGTCAGTGTCAACGCACCCAACGGTTTCACAAAATGCAGTTCGAGTTTCCGCTGTCGCTCAGCTTCCGTCGGCGCGGCACGGTCGATGACCTCGAGAAAATCGATCCCGTTCAGCGTCGGATGGTCACGGACGACCTGACGCCGCAATTCGTCACAACAGGAATACGTCACGCTACGCCTCCTTGCACGAAGGTCCCGGTGACGCGCGCGCCGGTGCGCCGGATGACGTATTGCACCGTGACCCGCAACGTCGACTCCACCGCCTCTACCCTCACGCCCTCCACCAGGATCACCTCACCCAGCCAGCGTTGCAAGGCGCTCTGCACCAACATCTGAGTCGTGGCGGCCAGGACGTCGCTATTGGGTGCGAACACCAGCTGGAGGAGGCCGCTTCCGAAGTCCGGCCGCATCACGCGTTCACCGGGGCTGGTGAACAGCACCTGCTCGATCAAATCGCGAATGTGATCGGCTTCGTCGGTACCGGCGGTGCGCCCTCGGGCATCGAACCGATAGGGAAAGTCCACCTGCATCATCCTCACACCCCCATAACCCTGGTTTGGGTGACTGATGCGAGCAGCGGCGTGCCGGACGGCGCACAAATCGCCTGACTGTCGATCAGGAGCAACGGCAAGCCGTTGCTGGTCACGCGTGTGGCCGCGGTAATGTACTGCGCGGTGACGCAGGGACCGTTCGCGGCGGGCGGCGGCGGCAACGTGCAGCCGGCCACGACATACAGGCTGTTCATCGGCACAGTCGGCTGCCCACTCACCAGCACACGCGGATTCGGCGCCACCGGTGTCGCCTGACCGGCATGGGCGCACATCACCGTCGCCCCGAGATGCAGCAAAAATCCTGGCATTGGCTCACCCTCCATCAATGGTTCGCAGGCTGCACACAACTATTTGCGCACACACGCCACAATGATTCGCTTCGGGCCGGAAGCGGCACATCCTTCCGCATGATGCTCAAAACGACTGTCCAGCAAGGCCGCAGTCAGTGAAGGCCCGAGGCGTACCCTTGCGGTACGTTGAGGGCCTGAACGCAACGAGAACGCCGCTGGCGGGCGTTTTCAGCATCATGCTAAATGATCGTGAGGGCGCCATTGTTGATGGTGACCGCAGGCCCCACCAAGGTGACCATCGCGCCCTTGCCGTTTTGAATGTAAATGCCGGTGTCGTTGACGATCAGCGTGGCGCCGGTCGCACTCTTGAGCATGATGCCGCCGGTCGGGCCTGGCACGTCGCTGATCACAATGGCGTTTTGAGCCGTCGTTTGAAGCACGATGTTCGGACTCGCGGGAATCCCGGCCAGCCCCAGCACCGGCACCTCGGCGGCGCTGCCGTACCAACAGCCGCTCCAGATGGGGTAATCCATGTTGCCCTGTTCGAACTCAACCCACACGCCTGCACCGATCTGCGGCAGCATGTACGCGCCCATTTGTTTGCCGCTGGCGGGAAAACAGGGCATGGCCCAGGAAGTCGGAATCAGTCCGGCGACGTCGGGCACCTGCACCAGCAATCGCCCCATCTGCATCGGATCGATGTTGTTCAACACCGTGCCACGATACTTGCCGTAATATTTCTGAGCATCACTCATACCGGCACCATCGGCGTAATGGAGACAAGCCCGTTGCGCGTGAGGCGAAAGCTCTGTTTACAGGCTCCGCGTTTGATCGTGGTGGTCACGCTGTCCACGTAATACAACCCGTCAAATGCCAATCCCGCGCCGCGTACACCGACCAGACCACGTGCCTTGAGGAGCCGGCCATACCTCGCGACATCCAGCGCCCCACTTCCCGTAACGGCCTCCATCGATTCACTCGATGCCTTCAACCCTTCGTTGAGCGCTGCGGGAGCGGAAAGTTTCCCCGTCGCCTTCAGCATCGATAATTTCGTCACCGGCGGCCCAACCAAACCCAGAGGCGGTTGCAGGGGATTGATGTCGGGGATCGGAATGGGAATAGGCACCTTCGTCAGCGCGTTATGAATCATCACGATCGGCAAGTCTTTCTTGGTCGAGTTGAATTGAAAGTTGAGCGACTCCACATTGCGATCGAAGTCCATATCGACGTTTAATGCCGGCTGGGGGATGCCCACCTTGAGCTGAGGCCCCCAATAGGCCGTGTTGGTGCCAGGAAGCGGGCCCGGATCAACGTAGAAGACATACCCTGCGTCTTCCGCCAGCTTGAGGATGTAATTGAGATCGGTGCCCTGCTGGGACGGAATCCGGATCGTGGGAATCGGAACATCGAAACCGATCGGTGGAATCGCCAGTGGGATCACGCCGAAGACCGCATATTTCGCGAGAATCGCCGTCACCCGCAGGTTGGCGGGCATGGCGGGAAAGGGCAACCCATCGAACGTTTGAAGGTCCATTATCTTGGTCAGATCTTCGCCGGTAATCGTCAGTGTCGATTCACCCGGTTGCTCGCCGGAGGTAATTTCCTGGTTTGTAATCACGCCGTCCATCAGCACGTGGGGGATCAAATTGATAGTCGCCACCAGAATCACGCGCATCAACGGCGTTCGCGTCGCGGCCACGAGAAAGGCCTGCTGCAGCGGCGACCGATTCCGAATCGTAAAGCGCAGCTGGAATCCGCCGGCCGTACCGGTCGCGCTGGTCACCTGTACTTCGGTCAGGGCGTCCAGTACCGGTTGGGGAACCGGAAACGGGATGACCGGCCCGGCCAGCAATGTCAGATGGACGCCTTTAAGCACCGGGAACTCCTGTCGCATCTTGCGGCAGCGCGATATCGATCACGCTGTCCAACCGTTCCATGAGCGCATCCGGACGCACCGCATCGTTGGCATCGCACAGCCGCCAGTATTGCTCAGGATCACCCAGATAGGTCGCAGCCAAGTGATCGATCCGCTCACCGGCCGCCACCCGGTGTTCCTGCACGACGGTGAACCGATCGCTCGCCGGCACAAAGCGTCGCCGCAAATAGACCTGCATCGTGCCGTCGGGAGCGAGTCGCGACGTGGTCGTGACATTGTAATAACGACTCGTCGGCGGAAAGGGATTCGGCTTCAGCGCACTGTCCAATAGAGCCTGTAATAGATCGCTCATTGTGACCTCCAAGTAACCGTCAGGTATCAGTTGTCAGGAATCAGCTTTTAGTTTTCAGCTTCGTCATGAACGAAGAAGCCATTTTCCTGACTTCGATGACGTGTCGTTCCAAGTCTGCACAGCTGACTTCATCAAGAATCCCAAGATCTCCCGCCAACAGTATCTGGTATTGCAATTCACTCGCCGAGCCTGCCGCGATAGACAGAAACCGAGCCATTTCCAGGTTGCTTTCTCTCCCGCAACCTTCAGCGATATTCGAGGCGATCGAGACACTGGCCCGTCTCATCTGACTGACGAGCCCGTAGGCTTCATCCTTCGAGAAAGATGCACAGTCTTTATAGACGTTCAGGGTCAATTGATGCGCCGTCTTCCATACAGTCAGCGTTTTGAAATCTCGCATGACATTAGGCTTCTAACGGTTAGAGTCTGAGTCCTCGTCATACCTGATGGCTGACCACTGAATCCTGATCGCTATCTTTACTGAATCCCCGTCAGGCCGAGCGCTCCCAGCGTGCCGCTCTGCGCTTTCGCGCGCAGGCCTTCCTTCTGTTGCAGATAACTCATGAATAAACTGCCCGCTTTGTGCGTGAACCCGACATCATCGATAGACAACACACGCATCCCCAGGCTGACTTTGGCACGAGTGGGATTCAGGTTGGGATCGAACGCTTCCTCGGTGACGCTGAAATCGGTCAACCGCACCGGGATGACCCGGTTCTGCCCAAAGACGAACAACGGCAAGGCGGTCTCCATCGGAAGAATTTCCAAGGTACCGAGACTGGACAGGGTGTGGTTCGTCGTCAATTGTCCCGAACTCGGATAAAGCAAGGTCTCCAATGCGGCCAATTGAGGGGCAATCCCCACCTCACCGACGACCGCCTCCCCCTGCTCCATTTCGTCCGTCGCATCGATTTCCGCCTCCAGCTTAATGGTCTCCACGGCCGGGCCTTTCAGCCGCAACGCCTCCGATCGATCGCCTCCCTCGCCGGCCCCCTGCACCTGCAGCGTGCGACTCAGCGAGTCCGGGTTGTATTGGAGCACGATGATCCGTTGCACCCGCGCCGTGGCGGGATCGATTAAGACGATGCCGCCTTTGAGGAGTTTGGGTGAGTTGGGAAAGGTCGTCATGTGATCGTTCCTCGGATTGAGCAGACTACGATGCAACTCAGCATCTACAGAGTAAACACTTTCGCGAACAAGACTTCGAATCCTTTGGCACCGACTTTCTCAATCAGATATGGCGCGTAGCCTCGCCCAACCACGTAGCTCCGCCAACTTTGATTGACGACGGTCTCTAAGGCCACTCGTGTCGAAGTCGCCCCTGCCGCACGAGCGGCAGCGATCGCCGCTTGTTCGAATCCGGCATGAACCAGTCGTCCTTGTCCCGCGACTGCTGATACGTTTTGTATGCCCAACCTCCGAACCAACAGCTCGCCGCCTTTGAGCGCCACTCTGACGTTGGTAAACGTGACGCCTTCGACCGTCATCGTTTCAACGGCTCCCGTTTCGAGCAAGCTGGCAAATTTGCTCGTCAGCTGTGCTTCGGCTGCGGCCACGACCGACGTACCTGCACGGCCGGCCGCACCGGCGGCTCCGCGTTTCCCCGCCTCCTTAGCCGTTCCGCTGAGCGCGCCGCCAGCAGTCAGAAAACTCGCCAGGGTTACGATGAGGCCCAACTTTTCCAACGTCTGAACGGCTCCCTCCGCCATGGCGTCAAAGGACTTCGTATATTGGGCTTCGGCTTCATTTAGAATCGTGCACAGGTTTGGGGCCGTAAGGGTATTCACTTCAGTGGGAACAATCTTGCCGCTCTTTCCTTCCACCCTGAACTGCACGGTCTGCGTCGTGAGATCCAAAACCTCCTTGAAGGTGGCGGTTGGCGGCACCACCGCCTGCCTGCCTCGTGGGATGAACTTGAAGGTGGCGGGGGTTTCGGTGGCTACAGGTAGATGCTCCTCAGGAGAGGTTCGATAATCCACGCCCTCGATTGGCTTTTCGATCCACTCCGGGATGAGGCCCAATCTGAGTGTACTCCCGTCCTGATAGTGAACAATGGCCAGTTCCGCCTGGTAAAAGTCGATGCTCTTCATGTTGTTGTCGATGTAACCCTGCTCGTTCATGATATCGGCGGCGGACATCTTGGCGAGCTCCTCCTCTTTTGGCGTCCGCTGAAGAAACGGCGAACCCACCTCCTGGATTTGAGACAAGCCTGATGTCGTTCCGACTGGGCGAATGGTCGATGCTTGTTGCAGGACATGGGTCAATTCATGCGCTAAGAGCCGCTGGCCGGCATGCGAACTTGGATCGAATTGCCCGGTGCGGAACACGACATGCGACCCAACCGTATAGGCTAAGGCATTGACGGCTTGCGCTGATTCAGAAGCCAACGCATCGGCATGGACACGGACATGGCCGAAATCGTGCCCGAAGCGCGACTCAAAGAAACTGCGGGTCGGGCGATCCAGCGGACGACCCGATGACGTCAACACGTCGTGCACGATCGGAGGTGCGGCGATCGGACCGGACGAACCCGAGGCCGCCCTTCGCTGCACAACTGCCGATGGGGCGCCCGGCGGGTGCGGTGCCGACGACTTCGCGCTCTTACACTCCCGCTTGGTGAGGACGAGGAATCCATCCGGACAGTGATAGTCATAAAAACACAATGGCGTCGCGGCCGGCGGCGTTTCCGTGGAGATTTGTCGCGGTCCCATGCCGACCACGATGTCGGTTGCCCGCACAATCACTCTGACCACCAAACCATCGCTGAAATACACGAAACATCCGTAGTTGCCATTGGAGACCGGCGGCTCACAGTCGATTTTTTCCACCCTCGCCTGCGAGGGCGGCGTGATGTCGTGTTGCACATAACTTTCGGCAGCCCGTTTGCTGATGCTCTCAGAATCGTTTCGCCAGCTCGGGCAGCGACTGCCGCCTTCGTCAGCCGCAGCGGCTTTCGGAGCAGCCCCGTCGGAGGCAGGCTGCTCGCTGACCGGTGTCAATTCCTCTCCCGTCGCCCGGCTGAGCATCGTGCCATCTCCGGCCAGGCGCCGTTGCACGATTGATGCGGCGGATCCGAAGCTGGAAGGTGTTCCGACACCCGGCATCCGCAGCACCTGGTCCGCGACCCGATCGGCTTCTTGCTCGTACTCATCGCCAGGCTCATTGATTCGCAGCTTGGTCTGCAGGGATTGCCCGAGCATCTTTTTCTTCTCACACTCCGAACAGCTGCCCGACAACCCACCGGATCCGCCACAGGCGCAGGTCCGCTGCAGAAAGCCTCGCGCCGAGGGAGCGCCCACGCTTGGAAGGGGCAGCACCTGTCCTTTGGACGATTTCATGGCTGCTGGCCCGCCTTGGGCCTGACGGCGATGTGGGACAACGGTCCTCCTGCCCTCTGATATAACCGGATGGTGTCCCCCATCTGCCCGCCCGCCATCTGATCGGCTCGCGCATGGAGGACAGGTTTCGACACATCACTCGGCTTGGACAGCCAGAATGAACCGCCAGGAAGTTTGAAGGCGATGTGGCTGGGGCCCTCGGAGGTATTGCGAAAACCGCTCCCATACAGCGCGAGATGAGCAGCCGACTCCGAATCGGTGGGTGTAGCCTCGAATTGCGCCTTCATGAAGAAGTCCCAGAGCGCCGGTGGAGGGAAACTACCCTGGGCTGCCTGTCGGCCATAGACCGTATCGGGATGTTCCCCTTCAGGGATGGCAACACCCAACGAGACCAGAAATGCCTCACGCCGGTCCCAAACGGCAGAAACCGGATCTCGGAAGGAAAAGGTTCCCATCGCCCAGCCGAGGCAATTCCCCAATGCTCTGCACATGACAAGAGAGTTGGGTTCCAAAATGAAAGCGTGTGCGCCGCTACTTAACGGAGGATACCGATCGAGTTGGTCGCGGATCTCGATGTAGAAAAAGTTGCTCTGCGCCTTGATGCGCGCAAGATCGGGATTAACTAAGAGGTCGTACGGCCTGCCGTCGATAACCACCTCATGGGTGCTCCCCAGTTCCCCTGTGAGTGCGAGCTCCTTTCCGCCTCCCGGTAATTCAGGATCAGTTCCGCTCGCACGTTGGAGGATTCCTTGCTTACCTCCTTGCCCCTGTTGAACGACATGAGTAAGCTCATGGGCCAGCAACCGCCTGCCGCTTGCAGTACCTGGGACGAACCCTCCGCCCCCGAACACCAGGTCGGTGCCGACCGTGTATGCCCTAGCCTGAACAACGCTGGCAGACTGAGCGGCATCCCGGTCAGCATGCACCCGCACGGCCCCGAAATCGTGGCCGAAGCGCGGCTCGAAGAAGGCACGCGTAGCGGAGTCGAGGGGTTGACCCTGTGAGTTTAAAACGTCATGGACCATCTGTGGCGCAAAGCCAATTCCGATGCTCGATTCCAAAGCGATGTGGCGCTGTACCACAGGTGATCGTGCTGGGTCGTTCCCCTTTCGTCCTCGTCTCGCTTCGGGCATGCTCATGACCTGCTCCGCCACCCGATCCGCCTCCTGCTCGTATTCATCGCCCGGCTCATTTATGCGCAGCTTCGTTTGCAGCGGTTGCCTGAGCAGGCTTGTCTTTTCACAATCTGAACAAGCACCGGTAGACCGGCTCGATCCGCCACAGGCACACTTGCGCCGGAACAGCCCACTGGTTGTTGGCGCGATCTTGGGCAGAGTAGTTGTCGCGGCTATTTTCGTCTTTTCACTCATGTCGTTTCAGAAACGAAACTCGATCAGCGGCCCACGCCGGCCGCCCGATCCCGTCGGCGGTGCCGGCGCGGGCACCGGTTGCAGCCACGGCTCTGGTGTTGGTTTAATAATCCGGTGCAATTCTTGATCAGTGAGGCGCAGGCGAAGTTTCGAAAAGTGAAGCTGTAGAAAAGGTGCGAGGACTGCTCGGTGCGTGTCGAGAAACTGGAAGCGGCGCAGTGAACGTTGGCGCAAGAGCCCTGGAGTGTTTACATATGCCGCCACCGCTTCGGGCAAATCTTCTGACGGATGCGTCGTCATATAGAGCGTCATCGGCTGCTCGACCCAAGTAGGCTCGTTCCAATTGGCCTCGGTGATTTTGTACTTCGCCGGCGGTGTCTGCCCGCCTTCCAACGCTGTCTGCACCTCCGCCGCACCGGCATCGAAAAGCTCTGGTTTCGCGCCGCTCGTCCAACCTGCGGCGAGTCGATAGTCCCTCATAAACTGCGGGTCTGGCGCTGGGTTTTTTCCCTGAGGCGTCAGCGCAGTTTCCACCAAGCCATGTCCCAGTTCATGGGTAATGGCCCCTGTGACTCCTTGTGCTTCCGTCGAAGGATTCAGCTGCGCCCGTACGCCGTCGGTGCTTCGGCCCGCCGGAATAAGAAAATTGCCCGCTTGGTCTACCGCTGTTCGATAGATCGCCATACGGCCACCGCCAAAATCCGCCGCCACATTACGCTTGGGAGCCAGAGTGCCATCGGCCGCGAGCTCATAGTCCACGGGGAAAAATCCGATTTCAGTGACCTTGGGAACACCGCCGAAAGTGCGCGCAAAGCCGCTAAACGCCGCGACGATCCAATCATAGACTGCAGAGTCATCGCCGGGACTCCAGGCCTTCCAGGCAGCCTTAGTGAGCAAATCTCCGGGTCTCGCTCCCGCGCCAAAATAGTTCAGCCGCTCGCGCTGCTGCTCAAAAGTTGCGGTGAATATCTTCCGCACGCCGAAAAGACGCATCTCGTTTTCGAAATGGTCGCGCGTCATAGGACTGCGATAAATTCCGATGGGCGCATGCGAGATCGTGACATGCTGGCCGGACTCTGCCTGACGCGCCGCTCGCTCAGCCGGATGATCTTGCGGCACGATGCCGGCATAGGTACCGAGCGCCGGATCTTGCGCAACCACATGCGAAAGTTCATGCATCAGCAAACCCCTTCGATCTGCCTGCAGGGCTCCAGGAGCCGCATAGATATGATGCCCCACGGTCACCGCGCGCGCCCCCAAGCCGAGTGCGACCATGCCGCCGTCGCGATCATCGTGCACCCGCACATGAGCAAACGAATGGTTGAACCTTTGCTCGGCTTCACGACGCGTAGAAAACGGCAAGTCGGTTCCAAGCAATTGCTGATCGACTGACTTGCCTACCCCTGAACCGCGAGCGAATGACCAGCCAAACTTATCTGCACCACGGTCGACGGAAAAAGCCGTGGGATCCAGTGTCAATCGGCCGCTCTTCATTTCAGTAGTCCCTCGCCGACAGCGTGCCCGGTAGCCACACCAACTTGCCGTAGTTGGGCGCCGGCCGCGACACGGACATTGCCAAGGCGCAAGTTGGGGACCGAGCCGAACTCGGCCACACGCGCCGCCGCATCCGGTATCGAGAGCGCGCGACTGATTTCCTCCTGCAGCCCCTGTGCGATCGCGTGCCGGTCCTCATAACGAAACCCCTTCAACACAAGGCTGTCGATATTGACGACGATACGCCTCATACCCACCCCCTGGTCTCGGCATCCGACAGGGGCCGGTCCCGCTTGCCCGCCTCGCTCTGCGCCGCCTGCAGCAGATGTCCCATGCGCAGGGGCTGCCTGGCCTGCGCCGCGAGAAAGGCAGCGTTGAGGGCGATGTTTCGGATACTCCCGCCGGCCATGTGCAGCCGCGCGAGCTTGGCGTAATCCAGTCCTTCGACCGGTGCCGACGCGGGAAACATGGTGCGCCAAATGGCTTCCCGCTGCGCGGCATCGGGAAAGGGAAAATGGACCACGAAACGTAACCGCCGATGAAAGGCCTGGTCGAGCGACGCCTTCATATTGGTGGTCAGGATGGCCAACCCCCGATAGGCCTCCATGCGCTGGAGCAAATAGCTCACTTCGATATTGGCATAGCGATCGTGGCTGTCCTTCACTTCGCTCCGTTTGCCGAACAGGGCATCGGCTTCATCGAACAGCAGAATCGCCCCGCTTTCATCCGCCGCATCGAACAGGCGCCGCAAATTCCGTTCCGTCTCGCCGATATATTTACTGACGACGGCCGAGAGGTCGATGCGGTAGAGATCGAGATTCAACTCGTTGGCCAGCACTTCGGACGCCAGAGTCTTTCCGGTTCCGCTTTCACCTGCGAAGAGAGCCGTGATGCCGAGGCCCCTGGTGCCGTGGCTGCCGAACCCCCAGTCCTGGTATACCGTCAGCCGATGCCGTACCTGAGCCACCATGGCACGCAGGGTCGTCTGTTGCTGAGTTGACACGATCAGCGCCTCCCAATCGGCGGCCGGTTCGATCCGTTGCGCGAGGTCATCGAGTTTGGATCGGCCCGCCGTTTGGCACGCCCGCCAGAGCAGCCCTTCCGGTCGTTCGTTCCCTGCCAATCGTTTGCGCACCTGCGCACCCGTGGTCGCGATCGTCCCGGCACTCAAGCGAAACTGCCAGGAGACGCCGTCGAGGGAGCCATTGACCAACGCGGCATCCTGGCCGAGTGCCTGCTCCCACAAGGCCCGTTGCTCCACCGCCTGCGGCCGGTTGACGACGTATGAAACCGCTTGCCGCACGAGCGGCGGCAAGTCCGAGCCGATCACGAACACCAGGCCGCTGAGTTGATCGACGAACCCTCCCACCTGCTTCGGCACCTCATGTTCCGTGCATTCGACGATCAACGCCGCATGGAGCAGAAACGCTTCCCGCTGCCATAACACCCCCAGCGCCTCGATCTCCGGCGCGCCGGTCGGCACGAGTGCCGCCGGAAGTACATACAATTGCAGTCCCAGTTCCGATGCCACGGAGGCCGCGATATCACCCTGCCCTTGCAGATCGTCCCCCGTCAGAAGAACGAGACCGGACGAGGACCAGCTGCCTCCAATCGCGGACAGAATCGTAGCGGCAGTCTCTCGATGAGCGGCGGCCAGCAACTCACCGGTGTGTCTGACATGGAGGAGGGGCCGTAGCCGCGGATCGAGATAATTGACGCCGGCCAGGTAGTGCAACACGCGCTCGTCGATACGGAGACGCGCATTCGCCACTCCCATGCTCTCATCGAGTTCTACCAGCCGCCAGCGACGCAACGGACTGACCGGGGTCAACGCGCTCCAATGCGGCTCTTCAAGTGCGGCCAGAGCCAGGCCGAAGGTAACGGAGGGTCGATGGCCGGGAGCCAGCGCCTCGCCGCAGATGCGCGCGACCTCGGCATTCATCTCGACTCCTGCGCACAGCAACAGCACATCGCGCTCGAATCGACTCAGGCCGAACAGATTGGTCAGGACATCAATGGCCGCCGGGGCCGATCCCGCCGCGTCGATCTCGTCGATATTGGACCCGACGGCCTCCGCTTGCCCCCCACCCGTGAGTCTGTCCTTCAGGCGGTCGAACTCGCGGACCAAACACCGTTGGTTGGCCTGAACCCACGTGTCATATGCGACGCGAGCGCTCATGTGATCGTCACCCGATAATTGAAAAATACCGGCGGTTCGGCCGCACGATCGATCAATGGACTGTCGATCCCATCCACGCGTAACCGCGCCAAATGATCGCCGACGGGCGCCTGGTCGAGGATAAACGTCAAGGAGTTCGCCGGGCTGATCCACGCTTCAGGCACGACTTCGCGGCTTCCGAGTAAGAGTGCCACCGATTGTCCTGCTCGAACGTCCGGCGCACAGGCCAACGTAACCGTCGCGCTCCCGCCTCCGTCCCTGGGCACCGTCATGGGAAGCGCAGTCGTGATACTGGGGCCGATGATGAGCGCTAGCTGATTGCTGATCCGGGGCTCCGTCTCCGTCGGACGAACGAGTCGCACCGCGACTTGGTACACACCGATGGCCAACGACGGCGGCACGACCACCTGCAGTTGCGAGGCCGACTCCCCGGCCAAGGCCGCCACCTCCTGAACGATGTCGAATCGAGCATTCGAAAACACCACCGTGCGGGCCGTGCCGTTGAGGTGATGTCCGGTCAGTTCGACGGTTGCCCCCACCGTCGCGGCCGGTTGTCCGTCTATTGCCTGCGCCGTCTGAATGGTTGGAAACGGCGGTAGGAGGTCGGCCTGGACCACCACGCCCCGCTCGAGTTTCGTCACTGGATCCACCGGCCCGCGAGTGAGCACCGGCAAAGTGGGCTTGGTTGGTTTCGACGATTCGATCAACACGACCGTCGCCACATAGGCGGCGGTGGGTCGGTAATGGGACTGCACGGCCGTCCAGAGTTTGGACATTTCTTCGGTGCTCAGGGGATCCGGAACCAGCTTGATCTGTTCCACCTGATCGGCTAACCCGCATTCGGCCAGGGCCCGCAAGGCCGGCGGTAAATTGTTATCCACCCCAGGGGAAGGGTTCAGCGCGGTCGTAATGGCCTTTCGATCCAGCACCGGCGTCTCGTGCAGCAACTGCATGGCATAGCCGAGCAGAATTTCACTCCCCAATTCTTCGGCGCTATAGGCGCTGACCAGGTAATGGAGATCCAGCGCTAGTGGCGGGGTACTCAGCCGTTGCGTGCCCGATCCGTCGCGGGACGGTAACGCATGATTCCGCCAACCCGTATTGAATGTGACCTGATGGAGAAACAGATTCAGCTGGGTGTTTTCCGTGCCATTCGCGGGGACCACGCGATCCGGCGGAACCGCACTCACGGTCACGGTGCTGCCGAGCAACCCGCTCACATTGTGGTTGATCAGGCCGTCGTTCAGCAGATCGCGCAACACCGCGGTGACTCCGGCAATGGCCAACGCTGTGCTCATACCCGCCCCCCGTGGCGCCGAGCCAGGTAATCTTCCAACGACATCGCTGGGGGACGCCCAGGAGATTTTCGCTTGGGCGCTGGCGGCTCAGGTAGCGCGGTGACCTCGATGCGACCGATTGTCACATGCACGGGAGGCTCGGAAGACGGCACCCCTGCAGCATCGCCGCGCTGCCCCTGCTGTCCCGTTGCCATCAACGAAGACGGTGCGATGCCACGTGGCGTTGATGCCGTGTGTTGCGACTCGACCAATCGCGGCGGAGGCGTGATCGCTCGTGCGTGCCCGGCCGGTGTCTGACTGCGGCGTTCCTGCAGCCTTGCACCGTCGCGCGGGGATACGTCCGTCGGATGCCCGTCCGATTTCACGCTCTGACTGCGCAGGGGCACCGGCGGCTCCTTCGCCATGCCAACGCTTGGAACGGCCATCGACTTGACGATGGGCGATTCACCCGGCGGCTCCGACTCTCTCAACCCTGTTCCAAGCGATGTTGCAGGCGAAGCATTCACAGGCTCTTCGACGCGGCGCTGTGTATCGAGGGAGGCCGGCAATGGACGCATCGAGGTGATCGACTCCCGCGGCACGTCAGGCGATTGATGCGTCTCTCCAGACGAGGTTGCTGGTTCGATTGCCAGAAGGTCAGGCGTCGGCGAGTCCGGCCGGTCTCCCGCGGGGGCAAACATGGAACGGGTGCGCGGTTGAATCGTGGCGAGCGTTCCGCTCTGTCGTTGGACGAGCCTGGTGAGGAAATCACTCATGAGAGTGCCATCCCCACATAGAGGCTTCGCCGTTGATCGGTCATGCCGAGGATCTCGCCCTCCGTCCAGCCATAGACGCGCGCCAACAGATCGACCTCCTGCAACAACCGCCGGCTTCGCAGGTGGATCTCGTTCCAGAAAAAGTTCGCGATATCGAAGACCGTCTGCCACGCGTGCCCGCAGGCCGCGCACCTCAGATCGATGAGGATCTCGGCCAACGGATCGAGCTCGCTCAGTCGTGCCGCCAGGGCTACCTGCAACTCGTCTGTCCAATCAGGTTCGTCCACCGCTGCCGTTCCATTGCGTACACAACGCGAAAGAATGACACGGCGCGCCCGATCTACGTCCGGGGCGGCGACGGCGGCGGCAAGATCACGGCTGTTCGGACCGCGCAGGTCCCACGAGTAACCCGCCTGCTCCACCTTGTGCCAGGTCGAGTCCGTCGTCGAGGCCAATCTCAGCAACCCCTCGCAGGACAGTTCGAATTCGAGACCGTTGCCACAGACCGGACAGGCTGCATACCCTTCGATACAGTCGCCGAAGGTGCTGCTGCGGGCCGCCAACAAGCGCGCATCGCGCTTCCCCACCGTCCACTCACACAGGGTTTCGAACAGTTCGTCGGGACAGGCGTGCCGCAGCAGCAACAACGCCTGGTCGAGGGGATGCCGACCCGCCCCCTGCTCCCAGATGTCGATCACTGCCGCTGCGGAGAGTCCGGCGTGGAAACTGTGCGCCATCATCACGGCTCCGTAAAGGTCGGCTCCGACGGTTCTGTCACTTCGTAGTCGCGTTCCCAGCCTTCGTTTTCGAGCTTGAGCGTCTGGATCGCGACGGCGTTGGCATTCGCATCGAGATCCGGCTGGGCCTGATACTCCGAGACCCAACAACGGAACACCTTGTAGGCGATGGCCAACTGTCCGGACTCGTTATACAGTTCAATGATGAGGTCCTTCCGGAAGTCTTTGAGCGAGACTTCCGCACCCAACCCGGAGCCGAAATTCCAGACCTTGTTGGCCCACTGTTCGAAGGCCGTATCGTGCGTGACGCCCCGTTCGAGCGTAATCGCTTCATACTTGGTGCGGCCCGGCGATTTGCGACTGGTGCTGGGGTCGCCACCTTCGCGATGTTCGACCACCTCGGTGGAACGCTTCAGGGACCCGACCTTGCTGACGCCGGCAACGTAGCGCCCGTCCCATTTGACGCGAAACTTGAAATTCTTATAGGGATCGAATCGATGCGTGTTCACGGTAAACTGCGCCATGTTGTCTCCTTCTGTTAGGTCGCAATCTGGCCGGCCATCTGCTGGAACTTGATGATGACGAACTCAGCAGGTTTGAGCGGGGCGAATCCGACGACGATGTTGACAATGCCAAGATTGATATCGTTTTGTGTGGTCGTTTCCTTGTCGCACTTCACGAAGTAGGCGTCCCGCGGCGTGCTGCCTTGAAAGGCCCCCTGCCGAAACAAGTTGTGCATGAACGCGCCCAGGTTCAGCCTGATTTGCGCCCAGAGGGGCTCGTCGTTCGGCTCGAACACCACCCACTGCGTGCCGCGATAGAGACTTTCTTCGAGGAACAGGGCCAGGCGCCGGACCGGCACGTATTTGTATTCATCCGCCGCGGCATCGGCACCGCGCATCGTCCGGGAACCCCATACCACGCGACCGTGGACCGGGAACGTCCGAAGACAGTTGATGCCCAGCGGATTCAAAAGACCGTTCTCTGCGTCGGTCATATCGAGCTGCAGCCCGGCGACGCCGCCCAACGAGGCATCGAGCCCAGCCGGCGCCTTCCACACCCCGCGTTGACTGTCCGTCCTCGCCATCACACCGGCTATCACTCCACAGGGCACGAATGTCTCCACTTGTCCCCCCAGTTGTGAATCCGCCTGCTTGATCCGTGGGAAATAGATCGCCGCATTCCGCGCCATGTCGCCGTTCAGATTCATGCCTGCCACCCCTGCTGCGATAGTGCTCACCGCCCAAGCCGCCTTAGGGTCGACAATCAACAGGGCACGACGCTTGACGCAGTATCCGAGCGCCTCCTGATACACGTCATCCGGCACGTCTCCTCCGCGCGCATCGGGCAGGATGCAGAGCAGGTTGAAGAGATCGATCTTTTCCAACTGATAGAGTCCGGTTTTGCCGGATTGGCTTCCTTTGTAGGCCGCCCCATCGAGCGCTGCGCTATCGACGGCAATGTCCGCCGGAGCCGCATTCTTCGCGGGCGTCGATTTCGTTGTGGAAGTCCAGACGTCGGCATCCGCCAGACTGCCTGCATGCGCGGATGGTGATGAATTCGACGGCAAGACGATCGTCACGCGAACGAGGCTCGACTCAGCCGCAAGCACGCGATCGGCACGACGTGCGCTTTCTTTGGTCGTGAGATTCAGAAACGTTTCCGTGATCCCGGTGCTCCCGTCGCGCACAATCAAGTCAAACAGGTCGGCAGGTGCCACTCCGAGCCGGGTGGCAACGGCGATCAGATTCGCATCGGTCACAACTTTCTTCTCAACTCGCGCGCGGACCTGCATGCCCCACGCGCCTTCGGATGCGGCCTGTAACGTCAGGTTCGGCACCTCATAGGTCGCCTTCGCGGCACTCCCCACGACTGCCTTGTACAGCCGCACGACCACAGCCTGCCCGCCACCGTTCAGAAAGAAGTCACGCACGGCGTAGCTCAGGGTCATCTCGCGATGTAGTCCGCCGAAGATCCGCTCGTAATCCGAGAAACTCGTGATCGTCACAGGTTGATCGGCCGGGCCGCGCACGGCCTTGCCTAGAAACCCTGTGATCGACGTGGCGACTCCGGTGATGGTGCGCACCCCACTCGGCAGTTCCTCGATGTACACACCCGGATAGGTCGGTTGCACTGGCATGCTCATCCTCCTCGGCTTAGGACGTTCACCTGTCGTTTCCGTCCTGTGTCAGAAATGTTCGTATCTCCTCCAGGCGCGCATGATTCAGGCTGTAGATCGGCTGGCTCGATGTCTCGCGTTTCAAGACCCAGCCTTGCGCAACCAGCTTGTTCAGCGCCTCGACCGCGAGGCGCTCCGCACCATCATCCAGGCACGGTGCGGCAATCCACCAATTCAGCACTCCTTCCTGCGTGTCCTTCGCACCAGGGTGACGAACCAGGTAGTCGAGAATGCTGCGTTTGAACTCTGCATCCTGCTCTTCCATCCGGCTTGATCCCCGGAGCCCCGTTTCATCACGGCACTCTTGGGGGAAGCAGCAAAAGCAGTGCCACTCGGATGCATGCTCGGCATAGCGTTTTAAAGGGAATCCCACTAGTGGAATTGCAGGTGCGGCATTCCAGCCGCAGCAACATGGCGGTGCGAAATTTAAAACGGCCTTCAATATCAGGACGATGGCGAGTGCGGCACAACTGCCGCGCCGATGAGGAACTTACGCGCGGCCGTCGAAGGGGGTCTGAAAGGACGGGGGACAATCATGCGATGGACCGGTCGGATCGTTCTGAAACGCTTCTCGTTCGATCCCGTATTTTCGAAGCAGTCGTTGAAAACTGCGCCGCTCCTTGCCTGCCGCTTTGGCCGCATGCGTGACATTTCCTCGAAACGTCACCAGCGTTCTGACAAGGTAGGCCCGTTCGACATCCATGGTCGCGGAGGTTTTGGCCGCGCGCAGCGACCCATCCAGACAGAGCGGCTTGGGCGTCTCCCCCGCGCACTCGATATCCTGCGCGTGAATCGTCTCGCCCGCGCACATGACGACGGCCCGCTGGAGCGTACTCTCCAACTCCCGCACATTCCCCGGCCAGGCATACGCGATCAATTTCTGGATGGCATCTTCGGACAGTCGTCGCGGGCCCTGCCCGTCCGCTCTCCGGAAACGCTGGAGAAACCGATTGGCCAACAACGGAATGTCTTCCACGCGCTCCCGCAAAGGCGGCACCACCAGCGACAACACATTGAGCCGATGAAAGAGATCTTCGCGAAACTGCCGGTCCGTCACGGCCTGCCGGAGATCATGATTCGATGCCGCAATAATCCGCACATTCGCCAACTTCGTGCGTGAACAGCCCAGCGGGCGATACTCCCGGTATTGAACGAAACGCAGCAGTTTCGCCTGCGCATATGGATTGAGCGCATCGACCTCGTCAAGAAACAGCGTTCCTCCCTCGGCCTCAAGGACCAGCCCGCCCTGCTCGCCGGCCGCGCTCGTGTACGCGCCCTTCACATGCCCGAACAATTCATTTTCAAACAACTGATCGGGGAGCGCCGCACAATTGATGGGAATGAACGCATGGTCCTTCCGGGCGCTGGAATAGTGCAGCGCACGGGCAAACACTTCCTTCCCGGTCCCGGTTTCACCTTGCAGCAGCACCGTCGCATCCACATCGGCGAAGAGGGGAATCTTCTCAACCTGTGCCTGAAACACCGCGCTCTCCCCCACCAGCGAATCAATCCTCACGCGGTGAGACCGATCGATACCACACGGTTTCGATCGCTGCCCGGCTGCGAGGACCCGCCCGATTCGCAGGGCCAATTCGTCTCCGTCGACGGGGCACAAGACAAAATCATGCAACTCCGCCGGAATGTCGTTCAAGAGTTGTGGCCATCGGCCATACTCCGCGGCGAACAATCCGAGTATCGGCACGTCCGGCCAGCGACCGACTACATCAACAAGGCACTGCGCCAATGAACGATCTGAAAGTGGTGGGTGAAACAGCACGACGTGCGGGGAATATGAAACGGTGGCCGAAGGATCCGACACCCGGTAGAACTCTACGTATCCTCCAGGCAAGAGGCGTTGCAGAACGTTGACAATGTGAGGCTCATCGAACCAGGTACGATACTCATCGTCCGAAGTGACCAAGAGGATTCTGATACAGTCCTTCATCCGACTCACCCTTATGCTGTGAGAAGCTTTTCTGCGCGCCTGCCTGGGAACAACCGACAGGAATAAACCGCCTTTCTCAGTAAATGTGCACCATTCGTACCATCCAAGATGCGCTGCGCCCACCCGCTAGATCAGAACGAGACACCATCGACAAACTCCGCGCACGATCCATATTCTGAATAGCCCAACGTTGCGAGGACGAGTGGCTTCACTCGCAGATGGCCACGCTGCCGGCACCCGCCTGTATGTGATTCGATACAGTCCCTAATGATATTGGATACAGTTCATTGCGTAGACCCGCAACGTAGGCTCTTATAACACAGGACGCCGAACCTGGCCATGCGCCATCGCCATCGGTGGGGCACATCCTGGTTACTCCGTCCCAATCCACTGTCTGGCTCTTGGGAAACATCGCGCTCTTCACCAGGCCTCTCCGACGTCGACCGCCTCACACAACCACACGCGAGTTGATCCGAGTGCATCCTTGCTCAACGACATCGGCGTTGGTTCCCTCTCTGGCTCCCTCTGCTGTCGGCCATTGCTTCTTCCCGCCCTTCCTTGACTGGGTCGGAAGCGGAGCGCGAACGTCGCGCCAAGGTCATCCATGCCGAAGGTGAATTCGAAGCCTCGCGGCGCCTGGCCGATGCCGCCGAGGTGATCAGCCGAAACCCGGCAGCCCTGCAACTCCGTTACTTGCAAACCCTGGTGGAAATCGCGGCCGAGAAAAACTCGACCACCATCTTCCCTATCCCTATCGATACGATCGCCCCGTTCTTGAAGCAGTGGGGCAAGACGATCGAGCCATAACCAGACGAGAACACCCTGGACGTCTCGTCGTATACCCAGGTTGCTCACGAGCGACAGCATCACCGTCGCCGTAATACGTGTATTCCCCTCTGCTCCTCAAGGAAGCGCTTGCCTGATTTGTGCGGTTATGGGATAAGCGCAACCAGGTCGAGACGGTCATGGTGCGAACTACCGTCTCTCGTCCCTCGTGAATCGTCGCTCGTTTCGGAATCGCGCCACGTGGCGCTTCACGAGGGACGCACGATGAACTACATGACCACATGAATCAATGACGCTCGGTCTGACGAGCACAGTGGGAGCACATCATGGCGCAAAAAAAATCCGGTGCGGTAAGCTGGTCGACGGCAGACGGCTGGGACGTTCGTGCGACGGCTCAGACTCGTGGAGGGAGAAGAGCAGCGGGCGAGGTACCCGATCCCTTTCTGGAAAATCTCACGGCGACGAAACGCTGGCAGGTCGAACAAAGCCTCACCGCCACCCCCAAAACCAGACGAGGCGAGGCGGCTCCGGCTCCCCTCACGCTGGATGTCGAAGGTGGTCCCGACGATGCCTATATCGTGATGACCCGATACGCGTCCGGAGCCATCCGTTTCCATATGCCGACGGAACCGGCCCGGCGCGGCACAGGCCGAGGAGCAAAAAGGATCTATCGGTTTTCGATTCCGGTGCCGGCCGCGCCCATCCCCGACGCAGGCGGCCGACGCGGATTCATCAGTGCGGCGATCAAAGCTGTGGTCTTAAAGGTCGCCGGGAAGATCGCCGACTTCGCCCTCTCGAAACTCGCGCTCCTCTGGGAAACGGCCACCTGGAAACTGAAAAAACAACGGGAAGGGTGGTTGTCCTTGACCGCTGAAAGTCTCGGCGGAGAGGCAAGCCTGCCGGCCGCAGACTTGAAGACGTTGAGCGCGTCGGAGCGGAATCTCCTGTTTATCCACGGCACCTTTTCCAGCACCAAAGCGGCCTTCCGCTCGCTGGCACAAACGCAAGGCCGTAACGGCAGGACCTTCTTTGACGAACTGCAGGCGCTGTACGGCAATCGCATGTATGGATTTGATCACTTTACCCTGAGTCGCACGCCGCAAGACAACGTGCAGATGTTGCTCGAAGCCCTGCCCAATCGCCCGACCACCTTCGACGTAATCACCCATTCGCGCGGAGGGTTGGTGTTACGGCATCTCGTGGAGCGCCGGGAGTTGTTCGGCTCGCTGGCCGATCGGTTTGTGATCGGCCGTGCCGTGCTCGTCGCCAGCCCGAATGAAGGCACTCCCCTGGCGTCACCGGACCATGTCACCCAATACACGAACTGGCTCTCCAACGTCCTGGAACTCTTTCCCGTCAATCCCTTCACCACCGGCGTCGAATTTGTCAGCGAAGCCCTCTCCTGGATCGCGCGCCGCCTCGTGGGCGGGTTACCTGGCCTAGCCTCAATGGACAACAAGGGCGGCATCATCCAGGCCTTACAGGCTGCGCCCAACCCGCCGAGTCAGGCCTATTCCGCGCTGGTGGCGAACTTCGAACCTGACGCCGGCACGTTGCAGCGACTCCTCGACGCGGGCGCGGATCTCTTCTTTCCAACGGCAAACGATCTCGTTGTTCCCACCGAAGGCGGCTGGCGGGTGGATGCCGGAAGCGGCGGAGGGGTCACGATACCAGGTGATCGCATCGGATGCTTCGGGTTGGGAGGAAACCTGCCGCAACAGAAGGCGGTGAACCATATGAACTTCTTCGACGATCCCGGCACGGTAGACTTCTTAGTCCGCGCCCTCCGTGGAGAAGCTCAGCCCGCCGCGCCTGTCGACATCGACCATGACCTGCCGTCCGGCAAGCGACGGGGCGCCGTTCGCGTCGAAGCGCGTCTCACCCTCGCAGCCGGTGCTGCGCATGAGCAACCGGCGACCGCCTCCCCGGCCATAACTGCGGCTCCCGCCTTACGGGCCGTCTCGCCTATGGGATCGCTGCCCCCGAACGCCGAGCCTGACGACGTGTTCCAACTCGCCCTCATCGATCCGGACCCGAACGATTCGATTGCCACGCTCATCGCCACCTTCCGCAACGCGCGAGTGATGGAAACCGTGCACATCGGGACGGGCAACCAGGCGAGTAACACCCGCACCAAGCCGGACCACGCATCGACGCAGTGGCAGGACATCGATGCCATGCAACAACACATCCACGGCTACATCGACGGCGATCCCCGTTACCCTCAACTGCCCGGAGAGAAAGACCTCCAGAAATTCGGCGGCGCCCTGTTCAACGCGCTTTTTCCGGACCAGATTCGACGTCTGTACGATGCGGCACGGTCTGAACAGGTCACGCAACGGCTGAACCTGATCTTTACCTCCGACAATCATTGGCTGGCCAGACAGGCATGGGAATTCATCCACGATCCGGATCGCAAGACCTTCCTGGCGCTTGAGGAAGTGAATTTCACACGCAACGTGCTCACATCCATTCCAGCCGAACGTATACCGGCTCGAAGCGGCCCCATGCGCATCCTGGTCGTTGTCGCACAGCCGCTGGGATTGGCTGCCTTGTCCGTCGAGGAAGAGACAGACGTCATCCGGAGCGGATTCCGCCGGCTCCTCGATGCGAAACTGGCGGACGTGGAACTCCTGCTCGATGCCACACCTGAACTGCTACATCGCGCACTCGAAAGCGCCCCCGCCCCGTTCGACATCTTGCACTTCATCGGACATGGCGACTATCGGGAGCAGGACGACTGCGGGTATCTCATCTTCCAAAATGCCGACGGCGGCGTGCAGGAACTGGATTCCACCACGCTCCGGCAGATCGTGTGCCGACGCGGCATTCGTCTGGTGTGCCTGAACGCCTGCGAAACCGGACAGGGCGGGCGCGAAGACTTCAACCGAGGCGTGGCGCAGGCGTTGATCGCCGGCGGCGTCCCTGCCGTCGTCGCCAATCAATACCCGGTACTGGACGTGTCGGCCACATCTTTTTCCCGCCATTTCTATTGGGCGCTGGCCATGGGGCAGTCCATCGGCGATGCCGCACGTGAAGCGCGTGTGGCGGTCAACTACGCGATTTCCGGAGAGGCCATCGATTGGGCCGTACCGGTCGTCTTTGCACGCAACCCAGCTCAGCGCATTTGTGTACCGAGACCGGCAGCCGAGTATGATCGCACCAGGACCGCCTCGGTGCGGCAGCGCAGACGCGCCATGCAGGACCGGATCAAAATCGGCATGTGGAATGCGCATCGCATGATCCCCCACTTGCCTGAAATTTGCGATCACCTCACAGACGTGCAGAATGTCTATTCGTTTGAAACCGTCTCGTTCCCGGCGCCGATCGGCACCTGGCGACGTGAACAGGATGAGAACCAGGCCTACGTGGTCGCCGAAACCCTCTATGAGCGGCTGAAAAACAAACCCAAAGAACTGGGCTTGGATCGACTGGTGTGCATGATCAACTTCCCGCTCAAGAGCGGGAACAAAAAACATCTCTACTATTGGCCGCTTGAACCGGGAAAGAGCGAACGCCTCTCCATTGTGTCCACGTTCGACCTCCTCGATCAGTTGACCGGTGGGGAATTTACGGTCGAACGGATGATGGCGCACCTGGCGGCTGCCGTGGTGGCGGACCTCATTCCCCATCTCCCCGACGTAGGGCCGGCCGATTGTCCGTTTTTCTATAACAAGAAGCGCGACATCAGCTCAATTGCCGGCCGCCTGCGATTCTGCGCGGCTTGTCGGCGACAGTGCAAGAAACCGGAGGACCAGGATCGCCTCAGGATCGCCGAACAGCTCCTGGCGGCTTATCCGTGAGTGTCGGGGTTATCGTGCTGGCAGGTTGAACTGACGCACCGCTTTCGCAAGATCTTCCGGCGTGCCGATGTCGATATAGGTATCATGGGGGAACATCACGCTCTGTACCAACAGCCCTGCCTGTAGGGCGGCCTGCAAGACCACCCCCATGGCTAAATCCCCGCCCGGATCATGGGCGGTATTCGCTAATTGCGCCAAATTGCGGTGCGTCTCCTCCGCGCGCAGAAAGCGGTGGAGAAATTCCGAGAAAGCCGGTGTCCAAACCGCGCAGCACCAGCCGTAGGTCAACGTCGTCGCCGCCGGTTTCATCACGATGTTCCGCACGAGGCCGTCGGGATCGCACTCCACCATATCCCAGACCCGATGGTCGTACACCCGATGCAGTCCCAAGACCACATCCGCTCCGGTTCGCTCTTGCGTCGCGATTAACTGCCGATAGGCATCGTCGGGGCCAAAGAGAATATCGGGAAAGCCGAAGGCCACACGCTTCTGCTCCAAAAATGGATACGCGCGATCGATGGTATCCGGCGGTCCCAACGACCCGGCGATCACAATGTAGGCAAGCGACACGTCGACAAACCCGCCGTCTCGAAAGTAGTTCGGGATGTCCCATTTGCCGTCTCGAATCACCAGATAGGCCTTCGTGATTCCGGCGGCACTGAACTTCTCCAACAGGTAGTGAGCCGCAACTTTCGGCCTTGGTTTCCCGGTCTGCCGATCCAGCACGAAACCGACCGGATAGACCTCCTTGCTACAAGGAAAGGGCTGCAAGCGTTTCGCCAACCCGGCCGCGGGCACCAGACCGACCACTTCCTGTACGGCCGATGACGACGCGTCCGGCCGGTCGATCGCAGGCGTCATCACAGGGACTCCTTCCCGCCGACAGGCTGTTCTCCGGTAATTTCCTGATAGTAGGTTTCCAGCACAGCAGCGCGGGCCGGCTCAATCACGACCAATTGACGCTGGTCGAAGCTGTTGGCGCAATAGAGATAGACGAACAGCCCTGCACGCCCCCACTCCACATGCAACTGCCGCCCGTCCGGCTCGGTGCGGGTGACCTGGCTGGTCACGTGTTTCGCCGGGAGCGAGAGCCACGCCTGCTCCGCCGAACTCTGATGGTTTTCATAGAGCGGTTGGTCGTCTTGTGCCTGCATCGATCCCATAGCCGCAAGATCGAGCGGGGGCATGCCATCGGCCTCCGGTAACTCATCCCACGGCAATGCCCGCTCCGAGGGCACGACTCCCACCACATACAACGGACCATCGTCCGCGACTTCCTCCACGGAACGATACCGCACCGGCTCCGGCGGTGCGAGTAATCGAAAGCCGCGAGCGGCAAGCGCGCGCTGGAATGGAATGCGGCGGGCGAGTTGTCTCGTTTTTTCGAAGACTACCATGCGGCCACCGAGAGCCAACCCGGCACGAAGCCGATCCAGCCTCACGCCCACGCCGGTCCGCTGTTCGAATTCTCGCTGCGCCTGCGCATCTCCTGAGCGCGCGAACGTGCTCCAGTCTCGACTGGGCAGACCCGGCTCCTGCTCCGCCTGCAGCAACGTATGGGTCGCGACGATCAGGTCGAAAGACCCGGCGAGATCCTGTCGATCCAGATCCCGGCATTCGAAGCGCACATTGGTCAAACCCAGCTCCTGCGCCCGCTGTCGAGCAAGATCGATGGACGCCGGCGAGCGATCGATCCCGACAATGGTCGATGCCGGACAACGTGTTGCATAGAAGGTCGTCAGGATACCGATGCCGCAGCCCACATCAAGTATCGTCGAAGCATCACGGAGCTGACCGGCCACCCGTGCGCCGACCTCCAGATAATATTCGTACCGTTGACTATAGAGCGCAGGAACGGAGCGGGGTTGAGCGGTTAGATCGTAGAACGCGATTTCAGCAGCAGACCCCTCGGTGGCCTGCCGTTTAGCTTCGATATGCTGATGGAGTGTGGCGAGTTCTTGAAGGGAAAATACGTCCCGTTGCCAGGCGAAATAAGCTGCGTCGGATTCGACGTGCCGGAGCCCCCACCAGGCTAAGTGATCGTGAAGCTCACGGCTCGATTGAATGTTCAAGGCTCAATGCTCGGTGTTCTAGCGTGCGCGACTGAGAATCGAACATGGACAATTGAACGTCTCACATCCATTCGTATCAATGTCCGCGCACCGTCCGCGCACCCTGGTTCCCGCGTTACGGCCTCTTGAGCATGATCGCGTCTTCGTAGGCCAGCGGCACCGGATGCGGATGCCGGAGTTGACCGCTGCCGAAGACGACATACTTTTCGCACGTGAGCTGCGTCAGGCCGATCGGCCCTCGCGCATGATGACGCGTGGAACTCAGTCCCACATCGGCGCCCAGGCCAAGACTGTCCCCGGCATTCAGGCGCGACGAGGCGTTGACCAGGACCGAACCCGCATCGACCTCTTTGCTGAACCGCATCGCAGACGCATACGATTTCGTCACGATGACACAGGTGTGACTGGGACCGTGCTGCGCAATGTGGGTCAACGCGTCATCGAAGCTGGGCACCATTTTGATCGCCATGGTCGGCCCTTGAAACTGCCGGTTCCAATCTCCGTCCTCGGCCGGCTTGACGGCCTTATGCCCGGTCATGTGCATCTGGCCCATGAGCGCCACGGTCTTCGGACAACCAAGAACATCGATTTTGAACTCGTCGAGCAAGCGCAGGATCAGCGCCGACAACAGCGGCCTGGCAATACCCTGGTGCACCAGCAGCGTGTCCAGCGAATTGGCCGCCGAAGGTAGCTGCACTTTGGAATTCACCACGATATTTTGAGCCAACGGGATGTCGGCGTCACCATCGATGTACACATGCGTGATGCCGCCGTCGTGGCAGAGAATCGGCATCTTGGCCTGTTCCTGCACCACCTTGCGAAGCCCCGCGCCGCCGCGTGGAATAATGGCATCCAATGCTTTGCCGGACTTGATCAATTCCAGCGCGGCTTCCTTTTCAGGACGCTCGATGATCGTACAGGCGCCGAGGGGAACCCCCGCATCGGCGGCAGCCTTCGAGAGACAAGCGGCAATGGTCTGCTGCGTCAGCGTCCAATCCGGTGACCCGCGAAACACACAGACGTTGCCGGATTTCAGACAGAGTGCCAGTGCATCGATCGTTTCGAGCGGGGCCAGTTCAGACACAATCCCGATCACCCCGATCGGCACGCGCATCCGACTGACCTGGAGCCCGTTGGATTCCTCATGACGTCCCAGCACCTCACCGAGTGGATCCGGCAGGTCGGCGATCCGGTGCAGTCGGTCCACCATGGCTTTGACGTCATCGGCCGTCATACGAACCCGCGCCACCGCGTCCCGCACCCGCTCCCGGTTCTCATACCCTGTCATGGATTTCCCGACGGCATCCACATCCTTCTCGTTGGCGGCAAGAATGTCTTCCTCCGCCTCCGCAATCGCTGCCGCCATCCCCCGCAAGGCCTTATCTCTGGCCGGACCCGTCATGAGGGAAAATGGCCGCACCGTCTCACGGGCTGATTTCAGGACCTTATCGAGATACAGCTTAACGGGAACTTCAACCATGGTGTTCCTATCTTTCGACGTATGCCCCGAGGATTCGATGATGTTCTAACAGGATGCGGAACATTCCGCCGGCGGCGTTCACTTACGTGACGCGCGTTCTTCCGCATGTGGTGAACCTCATCGGCTCACCGTACGGCACGAGAGATCACCTGTTCATTCGCTGTGGCCTTGAGGGACAGCCTTGTGTGCGCATCCTGCGGGTGATTCTGCTGCCGAGACGGCGCACGAGTGGATCATCACGCAATGGGCAACATTCAAGTATGTTCGCAACCTGCTCAGCAGGCAACCGGTCGCCGAATGAGCAGACCAGAAAACGGTCACTGCATCGCGCCGGACTATACCATGCGATTTTTTTGTGAGTCAAAGACCGAAGGGGCTCTCAGACACCGTCTCCCTCGACCGGAGTGCCGGGAGGAACCTGACCGGCGTCCAGCCGTGTACGCTGCTGCCGCGCCAGCCACCGGCCAAGCCAGGCCCAAAGAAACATAAGCGGAAGCAGAGCCCAGGAAATCTGCGCCGTCGTTACGCCGAGCGCCTTGATGCCCGATACCAGCCAGCCGGTGGACGCATCCCCGGCGCGCGAGATCGCCGTGTCGATGAAGTTCTTCGCTTTGTATTTTTCTTCGCGGCTCACCACCGTGAAGAGGACTTCGCGGGCGGGTTTGGAGAGGGCATATTCCCCTACTCGACGCAGCACGGAGAAACTCACATACACGACGAGCCCCGGCCACAGGGCAATGCCAAGAAACCCAATCAGGCTCACGACCGGCAGGAAGAGCAACGGGGCCACTAGGCCGAACCGGGCCACCACGCGATTCGTGATGAACAGCTGCGTCAGCCAGGTGAGCACATTCGTGGCGAAATCGAGCGTCGAGAACAGGCGCGTTCTGGCCTCCGGCGTATCGAAATGTTCCGCCACCAACCGGACTTGTTCGAAGTAGAGGAAGGTCGCCGTCATGGTCAGGAAGGTGAGGTAGCCGCAGATGCCCAGCAGATACGGCGAGGCCCATACCAGTCGAACACCGGCCAGGAAACCGCCGCCCAACGGCTCCCCGCTGTTTTCCCGGTGAGACAGGGTCCGGCCGCGACTCCATCTCTCCAGCTTGTAAATACACCCGATGCAGGCCAGGAGAAAGAGCGCCGAGACCAGCATCAACACCGGAACCGGAAAGAGATACGTCAGTCCCGTCGTCAACAGGGGACCGACCAGGGCTCCGGTGCTTCCTCCAGCCGCGATCATGCCGAACAGCCGCGCACCTTGGGCCGGTGTAAACAGATCGGCCATGAAACTCCAGAACACCGACACCACAAACAAATTGAAGACCGAGAGCCACACGAAAAACCCGCGGGCCACCCACTCGATGTACTGCCGGCCGGTCATCAGCAGGTACAGGCAGACGAGATTGGAGATGAAGAACAGATAGACCGCGAGCAGCACTCGATAGCGGGAAAAGCGGGCCGACAACCAGCCGAACAGCGGGGTCACGGCCAGTAACGTCAGAAAGGTCCCGGTCATCATCCAGGGCAGATTGTGCACGCCGCCTTGGATCGCCATTTCATCTCGCACGGGCCGAAGAATGTAGTAGCCGCAGAGGAGGCAGAAAAAATACCCGAACGACCAGGCCAGCGGCCATATCTCCTGCGGCTCCGCCTGAACGAACCGGGCAACTGAACGGCGCAATCTCTCCATACGTCTCCGGAGTGAGCGACTAGCTCGGACTATTCATGAATCCCTGCTCCGGCGTCCGATCCTCTCGCCCGGCGGGGCTGTTCTCGTTCGGCCTCCTCGACGGACTGCACGTACGCCTCCGTCAGCCTCACTTGCGCGAAGCCCCGGCGAGCGTCGGTCTCGAACACCTCGCGACGGCATTCATGAATAATCCGAGCCAGTGTAACAGGCCGACCATGCCCGGCAAGCAGAAAATTTGTTACAATGCCGCGCGCCGAACATCCGTCGAGAGCAAGCACATTCGTGGCAAGCACACCTCAACCCATCATCGATCTCAGGAGCGATACGGTCACAAAACCATCGCCCGCCATGCGCGACGCCATGGCCAGGGCCGAAGTGGGCGACGATGTATATGGGGAGGACCCGACGGTCAACCGTCTCCAGGAAGCCGGCGCTGCGTTAGTCGGCAAACGGGCCGCGCTTTTTGTTCCCTCGGGCACCGCAGGCAACCAACTCTGCCTTCGCGCCCAGACGGAGCCGGGACAGGAGGTGATTGTTGAAGGTCACTCGCACATCGTCCGCTACGAGCTGGGCGCGGCGGCGGCACTGGCCGGGGTGCAGCTCCATTGGGTCACCGGTTCGCGGGGACTCATGACGGCGGAGCAGGTCGAGGCCGCCATTCGCCCCAACGATACGTACAGTATTCAGAGCGGGCTCATCTGTCTCGAGCAAACTCACAATGCCGGAGGCGGCACGGTGTATCCCCTCGCGACGATCCAAGCCATCCGCGAGGTCGCGTCAGCCCACGGACTTCCGATGCACCTGGACGGGGCCCGGCTGTTGAATGCGGTCGTCGCCTCGGGAGTGTCGGCAGCCGAGTATGCGCAGCACTTTGAGACGGTCACCTTCTGCCTCTCGAAGGGGCTCGGCGCTCCGGCCGGCTCATTGATTGCCACCGACGATCGCGTGCTGCTCGAGCGAATCCGCCGATTCCGCCGTATGTATGGAGGCGCCATGCGACAAGCCGGTATCCTGGCTGCAGCGGGACTCTATGCGTTGGAACACAATATTCAGCGGCTCGCGGAGGACCATGCCCATGCGCGACGACTGGCCGCGCGATTACAACAGATTCCCGGGATCTCGATTGATCCCGCCACAGTCGACACCAACATTTTGTTCTTCGACGTGATCCGTGAGCAGGTGTCGGCGAAGGAATTCGTGGCGGCGCTCAAACAAGACGGCCTGTTGCTCAACGCCGTCGGCCCCGGCAGCTGTCGAGCTGTCACGCATCTCGACGTCTCGGCTGAAGCGATCGAGCAAGCCGCCGACAGAATCGCGCGTGTACTCGATCGCTAGCCCATCCTCACATTGACAGTCCGCCTCCCCCCTCATAAAATGCCTCGACCGTAAAAACTCCAAAGGGGGATGCGTGCCGCTCGAAGTCGTCTCGTTTCAACTGATCAGCCGGATTCTCGATGTGACGGACGGCTTGGGCCTCAATCGCGAGTGGGTGGAAATTCCTCTCTCACCGGAATCCCCCGGCCGGGTCCGTAAACTTCAGAACGGAAAACTTGAAATCATCGTCGATGCCGACCAGCCGTTCGAGGCCTGGCTCGGCACCCTCGAACAACAGATACAACGTGCGCAATCCAGCTGACACGTTGAAGGATAGACATGGAACCACAACTCGCGGCCTCCCCCGCTCAGTCGACCCCGGCGCTCCCTTCCTCAGAGGAGTTGCAGGCTGAGTTATTAGATGTTCCCGAACCGCCCGAAATGCCCCCGGCGGTGGCGCCACCCGGTTACGAGGATGCCCTCGTCGGCGCCGTGAAATATGTCCGCGCCAAACGTGGCGGCGACCTGGTCGGCATTATCCTCGTCGGATCCGGTGCCCGACGAGCGGTCACCGCGCATAGCGATATCGACCTGATCGCCCTGGTCAAAGGTCCGGCGGACGGACAGGAAATGATTCGCGTGGGCGATCGGCTGGTGGACATCCGCTACGGCGAACACAAGACCGTCGCCGAGAATCTGGCCTATTCTCCTCGCCTGGCGCCCTTGCTCCGCAAGGGACGGATCCTGTTCGACCACGAAGACGTCGCGGCCCAACTGATCGCCAAAGCCGCGCAGCGGTTCCGCCAGGGGCCCCCGACAGCCAGCATTCATGAACGCATCCGTCTCAAGGCGGAATGTCTGCATTCGCTCGGCAAAGTCGAGGACCTTCGCGACAAACCCAACACGGCGCAATATCTCCTGCAACTGTTCTTCGAAGACTGCGTCACGGCCTTCTTTCGAACCCGAGGCCTCTGGTTCACGGCACCGGTCGACACCCTCCGGTTCCTGGCCTCGCGCGACCCGGCACTCGGCGAGCTGGCAAGTCTGTTTCTGAGCGCCGCCACGCTGCATGACCGATTGACATTCGGCCGGCGTTTTGCCGACCTCCTGTTTCGCGACATTCCCCTTCCACCTCGCGTGGACTGAGCGGATCCGTCGCACGGTTCGAATGCGACCGTCGGCTTGCATCGGCGTCCGGGCGTGCGACCATCGGCAGTCCACCGGGCACATGTAGCAGTAGACCACTTGAGGACCGGTCCTCACCGACCGACGATCACCAGAGAGGATGACCTATGGAACTCGGATTTATCGGACTCGGCAAGATGGGAATGAACATGGTCACGCGCCTGCAGCAGGGACGGCATCGCATCGTGGCGTACGATCGTGCGCCTGAGATCGTGAAACAGGCGGAGGGGAAAGGTTGTGTCGGCGCCGCGTCACTCAGCGACCTCGTCTCGAAACTGTCCGCCCCTCGCGCCGTCTGGATTATGGTTCCGTCGGGGGCTCCCACCGAGGAAACGATTCAAGCCGTCGCCGCCCTGCTCCAACCGGGCGATACCATCATCGATGGAGGCAACACCCGTTTCCACGACGATACCCGGCGCGCCGCCGAGCTGAAAACGAAGGGCATCCACTATGTCGATGTCGGGACCAGCGGCGGAATTTGGGGGCTGACGGTCGGCTATTGCCTCATGATCGGAGGCGACAACGAGCCGGTTCAACGATTGACACCGATCTTCCAAACATTGGCGCCTGAACAGGGCTGGGCTCACATGGGAACACACGGTGCAGGCCACTACGTCAAAATGGTCCACAACGGGATCGAATACAGCATGATGCAGGGCTACGCCGAAGGCTTCGAACTGATGGCGAAAAGTGAGTACCGCCTCGACCTGGGCAAAATTGCCGACGTGTGGATGCACGGCAGCGTGGTACGATCCTGGCTGTTGGAACTGGCCGTCGGCGCCTTGAAACAGGATCCGAAGCTCGAAAAACTCAAAGGATACGTCCAGGATTCCGGTGAGGGGCGATGGATGATTCAGGATGCGATCGATAAGGATGTGCCGGTCCCGACCCTTACATCCGCGCTATTCACCAGGTTCCGGTCGCGACAGGACGAGTCCTTCGCGGAGAAAATGCTGGCGGCTTTGCGCAACGCCTTCGGCGGACACAGCGTCCGCCGTTGAAGCCTTAACCAACGGACCACCACACCATGTCTTCACCAACAACTCCCGTGGACATCAAGCCGCTCCCTGAAGCCATCACTCCCATTGAACCTTGCACCCTCGTGATTTTCGGCGGCTCCGGAGACCTGGCCCGACGACGGCTCATCCCGGCGGTCTACAATCTGCTCCTCGATGGTTTGCTGCCGGACAAATATGCGGTGATCGGACTGGGGCGCAAACCGATGAACGACGAGGAGTTTCGCAATTTGGTTCGGGAAGGCGTCATCGCCCATTCACGGCAAGCCCTGATCGAGGACCGGTGGCAAGAATTCGAGCGCCACCTGTTTTACATCCAGGGCGAAAACGAGGATGCACAGACCTACCACGCGCTCCGTGCCAAAGCCGAGCAAATCGAGCAAGCGATGCAATTACCCGGCAACCGAATTTTTTACTTGAGCATTCCCCCGAGTTCGTTTGCCTCGGTGTGCGAGGGCTTGGCACAGTCCGGTCTGGCGACCCAACCCGCCGGCGGGTCGCCGTACTCCCGCATCATCGTGGAGAAGCCCGTCGGTCGCGACCTCGCTTCCGCACAACAGATCAACGAAGTGACCGGCCGGGTCTTCGACGAGTCGCAGATTTTCCGCATCGACCATTATCTGGGCAAAGAGACCGTCCAGAATCTCATGGTGGTTCGGTTTGCCAACAGCATCTTCGAGCCGATCTGGAACCACCAATATATCGACCATGTCCAAATTACGGTCAGCGAAGCGGAAGGCGTCGGGACCAGGTCCAGTTATTATGAAGAGGCCGGCGCCCTGCGGGACATGATTCAAAACCATCTCCTGCAGCTGCTCTGCCTCGTGGCAATGGAGCCACCCTACTCGCTGGATCCCAACGTCGTGCGCAATGCCAAGATGGAAGTGCTGCGCTGCCTCAGGCCGATCACCGGCAAAGATGTGGAGCAGTACACCGTTCGAGCACAGTATGCAGCAGGAACGGCTCACAACCAGCCGGTGCCGGGCTACCGCCGAGAGAAGGGCGTGAATCCGAACTCCACCACCGAGACGTATGTGGCGGTCAAAGCGTTCGTGGAAAACTGGCGCTGGTCCGGCGTGCCGTTTTATCTGCGAACGGGAAAAGCCTTGCCGAAACGCGCCAGCGAAGTCGCCGTGCAATTCAAAGATATTCCACAAATTCTCTTCAACGCGAACCCTGCGAACCCTCAACCGGCGAATGTCCTGACCCTGCGCATCCAGCCGGATGAAGGCCTCTCCCTGCGCATCATCTCCCGCGTCCCCGGCACGCGCGCGCAGACGCATCCGGTAGAGATGGACTTCCAATACAGCGACGTGTTCGGATGCCCGTCTCCGGAAGCCTACGAGCGCCTCCTGCTCGATGTCATGGCCGGCGATGCCTCGCGATTCATGCGCCGCGATGCCGTGGAAGCCTCATGGGACTGGGTGACGAAAATTCTGGATGGGTGGACGCAGCAGAGATTGCGTTGGTTGCCCGAATACACAGCGGGAACGTGGGGACCCGTCGAGGCTGAACGGATGATCCAGAACGACGGACGCGCCTGGCGCATCCTTTAAGTCAGGCCAAGCTGTCTCTGGATCTCGTCTTTCCTGCCGATACCTCCGATAAACCGCACGAACTCGCCGCGTTCGAACAGCGCGAGTGCCGGCAATGAGCTGATCTCCAGCTCCGCGGGAATCTGATAATTCTCCTGCACATTCATCTTCACGATCTTCACCACCGAGGCCGTGTCCTCCTGCAACTGCTCCAACTGCTTCAGGAGGGCCAGACAGTGGCCGCAACCCGGCTGCCAAAACTCGACAAGCACCGGGAGCGATGCCTGTTCCACTTCGCGCGAAAAATCTCGATCGGTCACGTCACGGATCATGCGCCGGCCGGCCTGGCGGATGTCGAGGGGTAACCGGCTGCTGCAGGAGCAAACACCTGTTGGTAGAGGAGCCGGCCGAACAGTCGATAGCCGGCAGCCGTGAAATGCAGGCCGTCGTTTGAGTACGGTTCCGCGAGCATGAGGGAATCCGGTTCGGCCGTCGCGCTGAACAGATCGAAATAGGGCACGCGCTTACTTTCGGCATAGTCCGCGATCAACCTATTCAATTGCTGCCGCCGTTGAAGGTGTCCGGCCAGCCAGGACGCGCCATCGGGGTGATCCGTGCCCACCTCGACACGAATCGAGGGTACCGTCACCGGAACCGGAATGATAGAGGCCGCCCTCGCCAACTCATACATCTTGAGGAGGTTCCGCATAATCTCCGCCGGAGCGGCATTCCAGCCCAAATCATTCGTCCCTCCAAGAATAATCACCGTCTGAGGACGTCGCTCCAGCACCGCAGCACGAAATCGCAGCACCATCTCGCCCGTGACTTCGCCGCAGATCCCGCTGATCTCCACGTGTCCTTGCTCTCCAAGGTATTCCTGCAAGACATGCCCATAGGGGGTCTCCCCTGTCTGCGGGTCTGTCGGAGTAGGAATTCGATAGCCTGCCGTGAGGCTATCACCGAAGCAAAGAATACGCGGCGGTTGGTTCGAGGACATCAGGGACGGATTCTACTGTCCCGCACCCCACGACGCAATGCCGATGTCCCGTCATGAATCAGAGCGCCTCGACATGGCGGAGACCGGCAAGACGTTGCACAGACCGGCAATTTTCTTGACGAAGGAGGGACCTCACGGTACGACTGAACACATATGGAATCTCCAGCACCGCTCGAAGAGGGCGCTCCGCTTACGCCCTTGGTAAAGCCAGGGTCCGACCCGGCAGTGGCCACGGTCAAGCAGTTGCTCAAACTGCTCGATAAGGCTGCGAAATCGGCCCGCACCTACGGCACCAAGAACCCCGTGGCCCAGCGATTCTTCCAGCAGTTTTACGACGACCTCTCGAGGCATCTCACCCTTCACCCTCACCTCGCCCTCTTAGTCCAACGCAATCAATTGCTGTTCAGAAACGAAGTCGTCTATCAACCGGAGCGGGATGCGACCGGAGACAGCTTCGCCTTCAAGATGTACTCGGATGGGATACGAGAGTTGAGTTTCCATCAAGGGCTCCTACAGGACGATCTGGCTTTTTTCCTGGATGCGCTGTGGGGGACGCCCTCCGGTGAAGCCGGAGCAACCGAAGAGCCGGTCGACCTCGAAGAAGAAGACGACGACGACATCGTGACGCGCCTCTGGGCCAAGAATCTCGAGACCATCACTCTCGTCACCGCAGAGGAACTGGTTCGGTCCTCAGGATTCGGACTGGACGAGCTTGAACTGCAGACGCAGGGCTATATGAGCATGTCGGTGACGTCGCTGCGAGAGCTCCTCGACCGCGAGCGCGCGGCGGCGGCCGACAAAGACACCACGCCGGAGGCAGCCGGCCAGCGCACCGGCGGAGGCAGCAGCGGCGCAAACAGAAATCGTCGCCTCCAGGCCAACGTCGTCGGGTATGACGTCTCTCAGGAAGAACATGCCGTCTTGACCGAGGAGATCCAACGCGAAACCCAGCGCGATGCCACGGCGTATATTTGCGACATCCTCACGGCCGTGCTGGCATCTGAACCTTCTCCCGCGTTGCTGACGAAATTATTCCAGGTCTGGGATCATGTGCTCGACGTGTTGATTCGAAACGGACAATGGATACAGCTCGAAACCGTCTTGACCCTGTTGCAGGATGCCGAGTCGGTCCGCCCCGATCTTTCGGAGGCCCATCAACAACAGCTCGCAGGACTGCTCGATGGACTGAGCCGCCCCGAGCGACTGAAAACGATCGGCGTGTACCTCAATCGCACCTCACACGCAAACACAGAGGGGTTGCCCACCCTCCTGTTCATGATGAAACAGGATGCCATCCCCGGACTCTGTTCACTGCTTGCCGGCTTGGACAAGCCCTCGCATCAAGCCGTGGTGATGGACACCTTGCACACGCTCGCGCGTGACCATTCCGACACGATCGTACGCGGATTGACCGACAAGCGGCCAACCTACGTGAAAAATCTGTTGACGCTCATTTCCCGCTGGGGCGACGCCCACTTTGCCGACCCTATCGAAAGAACCCTTCGGCACCCCGAACCCACCGTCCGACGCGAAGCCCTTCGGGTCCTGGCCGCGATCCGGCCGTCCGGGAACGGCACGAAGTTGATCGGCCTCCTCAACGACAGCGACGAAACCGTTCGCCTGACGACCATGAAGGTGCTCTCCACCGGACAGTACAGTATCGGCTTCTCCGCCTGGGCCCCGTTCGTGACCGTCGATGAATTTCATGATCGGTCACCCGCCGAAAAACGCGCGTTCTTTGTCGCCATCAAACAGACCGCCGCCGATGAGGCCGTGCCCTATTGGCAGGGCCTGTTGACAGAATGGTCCTGGACCAACCGGAAGAAGAAGGAAGAACTCGCCATACTGGCGGCGGACATTCTCGGCAAGCTGGCGACGCCCGCAGCCTTGGCCGCACTCGAAATCGGAGAGAAGAAGGGCGGTACCGCCGTCCGCCAGGCCTGCAGCGCAGCGCTCTCCGCGGCCAACCGCCAGCAACGGCAATCGCTTCCTCCAGCCGCAAATTCCTGATTACGAGGAGCCGACCAGTGACCGATACACCCTCCCCAGCCAATCCGGTCCCGACCTCGAACGACGCCCATCCGATTCTCACCCATGAACGGTCCCTGGCGAATAAGATCGCGCAGGGATCCGAAGCCGGCGACATCCTCGCTCAGCAACTCGCCATGCTGGGGATTCAGCTCGTTACCCAGCTGAACGTCCTGATCAAGACCTCACGCATCCACGGACGCACGAACGCGGCTCTCGACAACCCCGTGGAGTCCATGATGACGCTGGTGAAAACCTTGGCCGCGGATCATCCGGTCGTCCTCCGACTACAAAACGACTTTTTGTTCGTCGGAGACAGCCACCTCAAGATGAGCTCCCAACAGATGGTGGTCTTTGCAAGCATTATTGAAGCCTTGAATAAGTGGAAAATCGGCGGGGTCTCGTTCGCATCGACGGCCGAGTCGAAAGATTTTCGTGAGTTTGCCTATCTGTTCGTCAGTCTGGACCCGGAGAAGCATGTCCTCACGGACCTTCAAGACGCCATGAAGACCGCAGGCATCCACGGCATTGAGCTGGAAGAACCCCGCTCTCTCCAACTGCAACATCTTAGTGACGCGACGTTGGCTACCGGCACCGACGGGGAAAGTCCCAATACCCTGCTGAATGGGCCGAAGGAGATGAAAGAGAAACGGAAAGCCCTGGCCAAATGTGGCTATGCCAAAGCGTCTGCCGCGCTCGGCGACCTCGTGAAGAATACGCGCGGCGGCGGCACGGTCAGCTTCAAGCAGGCGAAACGCGCCATTCAGAATATCATCGAGCTGATGATGCAGGATGAGTCGACGCTGCTCGGCCTGACCAACCTACGATGCCACGACCAATACACGCACAATCACTCAGTAAACGTCTCACTCCTCGCCATGGCACTCGGGAACCGAGCTGGGTATCCCAAAGTCGAACTGGCGGATCTTGGGTTGTCGGCCCTGTTCCACGATGTGGGGAAATGTGCCATCTCCCTCGACGTGCTGAACAAGCCCGGAGAATTTACACAAGAAGAGTGGGCCGTCATGCGGTCACACCCGATTGAAGGGGTCTTCACGCTGGTCAAGGCACGTGGCATTAACAATATTCCGGCCCGGATGGCGGCAGCCTCGTTCGAGCACCACATGAACTACGATTACTCGGGCTACCCCAAACTCAAGGTCCCCTGGACACAAACAGTCGGCAGTCGAATCATCACCATCGCCGATTGTTACGACGCCATGACGTCCTCGCGGGTGTACCGCCGGGAACCGATGTCACCCGCGAACGTGTTGAAATTCATGTTCGGGAAAAGCGGTCAGTCGTTTGATCCCGTGTTACTCAAGCTGTTTGTGAACTGTGTGGGCATCATTCCAATCGGCAGTCTCGTCAGACTCGACTCAGGCCCCCTCGCCGTCGTGATCAAACCGGCTCAGGACAAAATCAATGCGGAACGCCCGCTGGTCAAAGTCATTACGGATGAGACCGGCACGCCCGTTGAAGACGGCGCCGAAGTCGACCTGACGATTCAGGACGAGGCCGGAAATTACACGCACAGTATTCTTCAACTCGTCGACAATGCCGAACATCACTTCGACACCGCCCGGTACTTCGTGTAGCCCGGACTATCCATGAAAACCTGCTCCGGCACCCGATTCTCTCGCCCGGCGAGGCTGGTCTCGTTCGGCCTCCTCGACGGACTTCACGTACGCCTGCGTCGGCCTTGCGTGCGAGCAGCCTCGGCGGGCTTCCGTCTCGAACGCCTCGCGACGGCATTCATGAATAATCCTGGCTAGCGCCCCTGCCTCCTTGCCCCTCGCCGGTTCTCTGAATCGCTACCGCTTACTCTCGGACGGTGGCCAATCCATGACCATCTCTCTGCCACAATAAAAACAGACCACTCGATATTTGGCCTTGCGGCGCGGATTGGGCATCGAGATAAACACAACCGGCGTCTCGTCGAACGGACAGACCGGCTGCTGATGCATAAGATGGTTGTCGGCCATCAGTTCCAGGGTTGCGTTGTCCCAAGGTGGAGCAAGTTGCTCATGTCCCGCAACTGTATGGTGCCAATTGCACCGCTCACAGCGCAGGTCAAAGGTCTTTATTCGATCCCTCGTCTGGGACTGATCCGTGACTTCCACCGGTCCTGGGCATCCGTCGCGCCCACAGGCGATGGCCTCATGTTGCAGCGCGAGTACGAAAAGTCGATGGGCCGACTGTTGTTCCGAAGGGAGCATAGTATCCTTTCTCACCCGCTCGGCGGGAACACCGAGCGGGATGTCGAACGGTGGTAGGCGTTGTCAGGCTTATAGCCACCGGCCTCCCTCCTGTCAATTCGCCTGCGCCTTCGACGGCGCCCTCCTTGACACAACCACGACGGACGGCTATCCTCCCGAGGTTTGGAGCACGACATTTTTTCGGCGAAAGGAGTTCCGAAATGGGTGTGAAGTGGCAAGGAGCAGGCCGCCGCGCGGCAATAGTCGGAGTGCTCATCGCAGCAACTCTTGGCCTGTTCTCAACAAGTCCGGCGGCAGAATTTAAGATGGGGGTCATCGATCCCCAAGTCGTCCTGGAGAAAAGCAAGGCCGGCAAACGTGCGCTGGACGGGTTGCGGGAATATGTGGCGACACGCCAAAAGCTGCTGTCCCGGGACGAAGAAGAGCTACGCAATACGGAAAAGCAGATCAAGGAGCAGGCCTCCAAGTTGACCGAGACGGAGAAGAAAGACAAGGAAACCTCCTTCCGCGCCAAAATTCAGGACTACCAGAAGCGCGCCCAGGAGTTTAATCAGGAGCTGCAGGGCAAGCAAAAGGAACTGGTCGACGAGTATATGAAGAAAATCGCCGTGGCCACGCAGGCCGTCGCCGATAAGAACGGGTATCAGCTGGTGCTGGACAAGGGCAGCGAGCAGACCGTGAAGATCGTGATTTTCAACAAAGACACCATCGATTTGACCGAGCAGGTCATCAAAGAATTCGACCGCACGAACAAGTAGTCTCTACGAGCTGACCAGCTCCTGCCGAATATGCTCCACCAGCCGACTGAAGGCTGGTGGAGCCGGATCTACCGCCTCCGTGACCAACTCGATCTCCTGACCCGATCCGACACCCAATCCCAATGCCGCTGCACGTTTGATCTGTCGCTGATCCCCGATTCGCTTGCCTTGGAGCTTCGGCCAGGTACCGAAGGACCGCAACAACGCGATGGCCACCAGATCCACCGCCACCCGGTCACCGCTGCAAATCACGAGATCCGTCTTTGACGGCGTGCCCGACGTGGGGCCGCCTTCGATCATAGTCGTCGTCCCGTCGGCGATAGTCAGCGCCGGGTGCACGGCCAGATTTATTTCGGCAATTCGTTCGTGCCAATCTCCGCTCCAGAACGTGACGGATGGTCGATACCGCGGATGAACTGCCCCGACGAAATTCTTCAGGCTGCAGGAATATTCGGCAAACCGATGGGTTTTGATCACCGGCATGTTGATCACCAGGTCGGCCTCATAGACCGGTCGTGAGAAATAAAACTGCCGGAGGGCCTTGGCCTCAGGGGCCTCGATTTTCACCCAAGGTTCATCTTCCAACGCCAGGACGCGGGCTCCGGCCGCTTCCGCCGCAGCTCGCATCCCCGTGCTCGTGAGGTTGGCGGACGTCGGAAGTCGGATGATGCCCGAACCATCAGCCACCACCACATCGGCCGCCCCGTTCGCCCGGACTATCTCCGCCATGCTTGCAACTACGTGCGGGTTGGTCGTCGAAGGGGGCGGCTGGTCGTTCAACACATTAGGCTTCAACAACACACGTTTGCCGCGTATCCCCAAACCCTCAATGCCTCCGAGCAAATCGATGGCGCGCGGAAGCATACGGCGGGGATCCTTCCCGTAGACAATCGACACGACCGACCGGCCGTGACGCCGAAACGGATTCTCGGGAATGGGCTTGAGCGGAACGAGAGGGCCATCCGGATCGAACAGTAAGTGGCCGAGAATGGTCCTCGGCGAGCGTAGAAGGGCCGGAAGTAACAGCAAACCGAACCCTGCGTTATGAAACAATTCGCGCCTGGAAAACGACATGTGCTACAGACGCCGGCCCTTCTCAATGGGATACCCGGCTGCGCGCCAGGCTTTGATTCCCCCGTCCATCGAAATAACATTGGTGTAGCCCATGAGGCGAATGCTATCCGCAGCCAACACCGATCGGTACCCACCGCCGCAATACAACACGATCGGCTCCTGCTTGTTCGGTAGCACCGTTTCAATGTCTCGCTCGATGACACCCTTGCCGAGGTGGATCGCCCCTGCCGCATGGTCCTGTGCATATTCGTCATCCTCCCGGACATCGACGAAATGGAACCGTTCAGCACGATCCAGCCTGGCTTTGACGTCGGCAGCGGTACATTCACGCACCCGTCCCCTGGCTTCCTCGACGACTTTCAAAAAACCTGGGTTATGACTCACGACGACTCCTCCTCAGCGAACAATGATTGCTGCGCCTGCGGGCGACGAAAGGTTCTGGGAACCGGCCGGTCGTCCTTGGCGAAGCCCGCCCGACGGCAGCCCAGATCAAACAATTGTTCGAGACAACGCCAGTAGGTCCCCTCGCCATGGTGTCGGCTGAAGAACTCAGCCTCATTCAACTGGCCTCCTCGCACGTCTTGAATTCGATGGATGATCTTCGCCACACGGTCGGGAAACAGCACCCGCATGCGGTCAAGAAACACCGTTTCCACATTTCCTGGCAGCCGAAGCAGGCTCCATGTCGCAGACGTCGCACCCGCGGCCCGTGCCCGTGACAACAACGCGGGAATGGCGTCGTCGTTCAAGCCTGGAATGATCGGCGCCACGGATATCCCCGTGGGAATGCCGGCATCCGAGAGGATCTGCATCGCCTCAAACCGTTTGCTGATGGTCGGCGCTTGCGGTTCGACCAGACGAGCCGTCTCGTCATCGGCAAAGGCGATGCTAAAATACACACGGATCCAGGCGTGTTCCTGCAGCCGCCTGAACACATCGATATCACGAACCGGCAGCGCCCCCTTCGTAATGATCCCCACCGGGTTCCGGTAGGCAGCGCAGACTTCAAGACAGGCCCGCGTCAGACCGAGCCTGGACTCAATGGGTTGATAACAGTCGGTGTTGCCGGAAAATACAATCAGCTCACCGTTCCAGGATCGCTTCTCAAAGGATTGCCGAAGCAGGTCCGCCGCGCGTCGCTTCAGGACGATCTTTGACTCGAAGTCGGTGCCTGCGCCGAATCCCCAATATTCATGCGATGGCCTGGCATAGCAGTAGGCGCAGGCATGGAAACAACCGCGATAGGGATTGACGCTCCATCGAAACGGAAGGTCCGGGCTCTCGTTCCGGCTCAAAATCTCGTGGGTGTCGTCTTCAAACAACTGAATCTCAACAGGCGCCGACGGTTCAAGCGTCTCACGCTGCGTGGATTCAAAGCGATTGGGTGGATTGGAGACCAGTTTCACGGCCGCTATGGTGCCGCCCTGCCCACCCGTTGTCAATTGCCCTCCTCCGACGCACCCCGGCCTCACTCAGCGACCAGTTTCATTGACTACGCGGGCATCGAATGTTAGATTTCTCGCCGCTTCAGAGGGGAGAGTCTATGTACGACCTTCGTGTATTACGAGACAACCTGGACAGCCTCCGTGACCAATTGGGGGCACGCGGGAAGGATGTCGCGTGGGAAGATCTGAGAAAACTCACGGAAGATCGTCGAACCTGCACCATACGGGTCGAAGAGCTGAGGCACCAGCTGAAGAAGGGATCGGATGACGTCGCCCGGCTGAAACGCGAGAAACAGCCGGCCGATGAAGCCATGGCGGCAATGAAGGCCCTGGGAGAGACCATCAAGGGCCACGAGGAACAACTTCGGGCCGTGGAAGAACAGTTGGCCCATATCGCGATGCGCATTCCGAACCTCCCGCACGCCTCCGTGCCGCCAGGCCAGGATGAGACCGGCAATATTGAAGTGCGCCGATGGGGAACGCCGCCACAGCTCACGACGCCGGCACTGTCTCACTGGGATCTGGGTGAGGCCCTCGGCATTTTGGATTTCGACCGCGCGGTACGCATGGCCAAAGCCCGCTTCGCCGTGTTGACCGGGTTGGGAGCCCGCCTCGAACGAGCGCTCATCAATTACATGCTGGATCTGCACACAACACACCATGGCTACCGGGAGGTGCAACCCCCGCTGCTGGTGAATCGTGCGGCCATGACCGGAACGGGGCAATTGCCGAAGTTCGAAGAAGATCTGTTTCAACTACGCGACGAAGAGCTGTTCCTGATTCCGACGGCGGAAGTGCCGGTGACCAATCTGCACCGGGAAGAGATCCTGGCGGAAGAAGTGCTGCCGCTCCGGTATACCGCCTATACACCGTGCTTCAGACGGGAAGCAGGATCCTACGGCAAAGACACGCGTGGCCTCATTCGTCTCCATCAATTTAATAAGGTGGAACTGGTCGCCTTCGCGAAACCGGAGCAATCCTATGACGAGCTGGAACGATTAACTTCGCACGCTGAAGCCATTCTCCAGGGGTTGGGATTGCACTATCGAGTGATCACTCTGTGCCAAGGCGACATGGGATTTTCTGCAGCAAAAACCTATGACATTGAGGTATGGTTACCCTCCCAACAGACCTTTCGTGAAATTTCGTCCTGCAGCAATTTCGAAGCGTTCCAAGCGCGGCGGGCAAACATTCGTTCCAGGGCAAAGGCGGGAAAAAAAGAGAACAAGCCAGAATTCGTGCACACACTGAACGGATCCGGGCTGGCGGTGGGAAGGACCCTCGTCGCCATTCTTGAAAATTATCAGCAACCGGATGGGACGGTAGCCGTCCCGACCGTCCTACAGCCCTACATGGGCGGAATTCAGACAATCAAACGATCCTGACGCCGAGTGTTTCCGGCCTGGTGTGGAGGGGTGACGGAGTGGCCGAACGTGCCGGTCTTGAAAACCGGAGATGGGGTAACCTATCCGCGAGTTCAAATCTCGCCCCCTCCGCCAAATTGTTCCCAGCAAATTTGGCGTTTTGAGCCTGAATTGTGGCTGAACTGTGGCTAAAGTCAGGCTGAAGTTTCGCCAACTTTTTCACACCTTCCATGAGATCAGCCTCGCAGACGATCGCATAGCGGCGATAAACCGCCTCCGTCTTGTGCCCCGTTAATTTCATCGCCACGGAACGGGGCACCCCTGCTCTTTCAAAGTTCCTCACGGCGGTTCTGCGAAAGTCGTGGGGAATGCGCTGCGGAACGCCAGCCAAGGTGCATGCCGTTTGCCATCGCCGATAGAACGCCTTGATGTGAATTGGCTTGATGGTCCTGCGATCATTCCAGAAGAATACCCATGGCACGGCCTGTCCTGTTTCCAATTCCAAGGATACAGCGTGATCCCATTGTGACCGCAGTAGATGGGCTAGTTCTGGGAGGGCATTGAATGGGAGAGTCCGCCCCTCATCGTTCTTAGTGGTTCCCGGTTCCAGCCGAACCATTCCGGCCTGGAAATCTACCTGAGACCATCGCAGCGTCAGAACCTCACTCGGCACACGCCATCCGCTCAGGTATGCAAAGGTAGCAACCCCGCGATACGCTTCCGGCAAATGTGACCGAACGGATTCAAAATCGGATCGTTCGAAAAATCCCTTTCGGGCATTCTGAACCGAAATAAGCGGAAACGGAGGCACGATCGCTCTACCAGCACGTTCGGCTAGACGAAACATCTTGTGCAAGTACGTCATGTCGAGTTTCGCTGTTGCCGGAGCAATCCCTCGCGCCAAACGATCAGCCACATACCGGTTAAGCCGATCCAACGTAATGTCACATGCACGCAGGCGACCGAAAGCTGGTTCAAGTGCCCTAAGGCTCGTATTAAGTCGTTTGACTGATCGACGTTGATTGATCGCGTAATCATCACGGATCATTTGCACAAGGTCCGGGAAAGTCGTCTTCTCAACATCCGGGCCGTGTAAGCGCCCACTGCCGATTTCTGCCATGCGCCGCTGCAATAATTTTACGGCATCCGATCTGACTGAGGACCCCACCGACTCTCGATACCGCTGGCCGCGAAAATTATATTGAATCCACCAGATATTCCCACGTCGGAATACAAAACCTAAACCTCTGGTTTTCATTTTGAGTTTTCCTAACTTCGTTTCTGAAACCACAGGAGGAGTGGTTTTTCTGGGAATAATAAGACTTTGCGTGATGCTTGGCTATGGGGAAGTTGCTTTTTGTGGCGGTACAGCCATTTGGCAGAGACATGGAAGCGTTCGACCACTTCATCAACGGTGAGAAACCTCGCTTGGTGAGGCAAATCATCGACCGAACGTTGAGGTTTTTGAAGGACAATCCTCACTAAAATAGTGCCTTTGATTCTTTCCAACTCCCCTAAGATCATTGGGAGTTCGGATGTCTGTATCTCTGCCATGGCTTCTTCAAGTTGTGAACAAATCTCTTTGGCATCCATGGTTCTTACAGCCTTCAATATTTGTTTTAAGCCTAGGCCCAGCGTGTTCCCTTAGGAGCGCGGAAAAATCCTACGATATTCCCGCCTGCTACCTGCGCGCACATTCCCCCACCTAACTATAGAGACTGAGCCTATCAGCTGGTACGACCCGGGGCCGGGGAGCAGCGGAGCAGGCCTTCCCGGTCCCCTCCGTCCCGGTCTCCGCCCCTCCAGGCCTGCCCGCTGCGAGAGCCCCGTGCCGCCTCCTTCGTTACGCCCCACCCTTGGTTTGTGAAGGGTGGGGCTAGAACATAATTTCTGAAGGAGGCGGACATGTCCGTTGATAGCTCTCTCGGTTCCTCGAACGGTGGACGGCCACTGAGCCCGGTTCGGAAATACGGCATCCCTCGATATCGCGTCACGCTGGTCCGAGAGGGCCGTGTCCTTCCAGCGGCGGAATTGGTGCACACATCGGAAGGCGCGGCGGCGATCCTCCGGCCTTTGTTCGCCGGTCTGGACCGGGAGCAGTTCTTGATCTGTGGCCTGGACGCGAAGCATGGGCTCATCGGGATCAATGTCGTGTCCACCGGTTCGCTTAATCTGACCATTGTTCATCCTCGCGAGGTCTTCAAGCCGCTGATCCTGATGAATGCCGGTGCCTGGATCTGCGCCCACAATCATCCCTCTGGCGATATCACGCCGAGCCCCGAAGACCGCGCCCTGACCAAGAGGCTGCGCGAGGCTGGTGACCTCTTTGGGATTACGCTCCTCGATCATCTGATCCTTGCCGAAGAACGCTACTACAGCTTTGCTGACCAAGGCTGGCCCGGCGCTTAGCGCAGGAGCCGCAATACCCAGGCGGCCCCGGCAGCCACCAAGGCAAGCCCGATAGCGGCGGTGCCCCAGGCGACCAGGTCGGCAGCCAACGCATTGCCAATGGTTTGAATTTGTTGCGCCGTCATCCTCGAACTCCTTTGTCGTCACCCTGTTCCTGCTGTCATGTGATGCGAAAAAAGGAGGCAGGCTGCTGCCAGCCTGCCTCGATGGGCTTTCTCTCAGCCCACAATCGCGCGCACGCGCTTAAAGGCGTAGATCGCCAACGCCACGCCAATCAAGGCCGTGGCCCACAAGAGCAGATCGGCCCGCACCGTGGCCACATCCGCCGACACCGGAAACAACTGCGCCTGCGACAGCGCCGGGACACCCAAGGCGAATACGAACGCCATGAGCAGTCCCCCAAGCCCTTTCACCCAACCCCATCCCTTCATACGGCACCTCCTTCTGCTGGTGGTGGTCACGCCCACCCACGCCGCCGGAACCCTCGCCGACGGTCGAGTGCCTCAAGGCCTTTGAGGCAGAATTAACTCTGAGGCAAAATCAGTTTGATGATCAGGCCGACGGCAAAGCCGCCGAGCCAGAAAATCGCCGTGAAATAGGTCATGGTCTCAATCGCCGGCAGGTCCATAGAACACTCCTTCGCCAATTAGCCGCATCGAGCCTTCTTCATAGACTTCCGAGACCGACAGCCCATACCGACCAGTAATCTGCGCCGCCGTGAGGATCTCGCCGCTATCCAACAAGTAGCGCCAGCCTTGACGGTTCTTGCTCATTCCCGCGCCGCCGAGAATGCGGACGGTCCGCTTCGGTGGAGTCGGAGTGACTGGTGCCGACGGAGATATTCCCAATGGGTTGAGCAGACTGCCTGAGGCGGAGACTGGCGCTCCAACGGTCGTGCTTGGGACAGGAGTTGATCCAACTGCCGAGGCTGCCTTGCTCGCACTCAATGAAGACCAGGGCCGCCAGACCATGAGACCGATAGCAAACAGTCCTGCGGCAATGCCGATCGCCACCCGTGCCGACTTGAAGACCGTATGGCTCCGTTTTTCTTCCCGAATCGCCGCCGACGCGTAACTCGAATAGTACGCGTAGATCGCTGGCGAGTAAGTCCCGACGAAGGCGCGGATGAGCTCATTGTCTTCGGGGTTCCCTCGGACCTTGCCCTGATACTTTTTAGAGAGACCCACAAAGCTCAGCTTTCTGAACTTCACCGTCGCTTCAATCAGCCGAGTGACACCCTGCGACATCTGCCGGAAATCCTGGCTCATGAGCAGAATGTCCACGCCGTAATGCCGATGGGTTTCGAGCCACCGGAGCAAACCCGGCTCGACCTTCTGCATGGACCGAAAGACGGTCTGGGCTTCGTCGATGATGACGGCCGAACCAGGCTCGACATAGGGAAAGGCCTGGAGGACCTCGGCCGAGTCTTTCCAGAGCGTGATCTGTTGTTCAAGGACTGGAAGATCAATGCCCGTGAACAACGACAGTCGATCCAGATAAATGCCATTCACCGCAATATAGAGTCGTCGGCCTTGTTTCACCCAGGGCAAGAACTTCTCGCAGACCGCGTGATACGACTTTCCCGAGCCTGGCACGCCTTCATACAGTTCGATCATCGAAGACTCCTGAGATAGACCCAGATCCACAGCGCTAAGACCACGGTCCAGGCATAGGCCCACCCCACGACAAGTTGATTCATGAGCCCCACCGGACAAAGGGAATCGTTTGGAGAATAAAGCGGGTGCCCATGGCGCTCGCCACGATGGCCAGCGCCTGGCTCATGCCCGTCGCGCCCAGCACCCACGCATATTGATCGGGAATCACCGGCAGGGTGAGGCCTGCGGTGCCAATGGTGGCGAGCGTGCTGTCCGCCACGGAGAGCAATGAATCCCAAATCCCCAGGCCCCAATCTGTGAGTGAGAAAAAGAACTCCTGCAGCCAGCAATAGATCAGCGTCAGAATGGCCGTCATGTGGTCTGGCCTCCTCCGACGAAGATGATGCGATAGGCCGCAATGGAGGCTGTTGCAATGACGAGGGTGCGCAGGACCGTGAAGAACCAGGCCCATTGATTGAAATCGACCTGCTGGCTGCCAAAGAAGGCCGACGGTAACGCGATCACCGGCAAGGTCGAAGGCCAGGTGAGCGACTTCAAGAGATTCAGCGTCCCGAGCAGGCCACTCGTGGCCCAGATGGTTTGATGCGCTTGGAGCACTGTCCCGAAGGTTCGGTTCTCATGTGAACCGACGGCACAGGAGGTCGTCGCTTGGCTCTCTTCCTGCTGCGTCGTCGAGCCGTCTGGGTTCTGCGTGGTGGTCGTCGTCGTGGTCGTGGTTTGCTGCTGGGTATTCTGCTGCGGGGTGCTGGTCGGAGGCGGCACGTTGTCTGCCACCACGATGTCTCCGATGGGCACGGGCTTCGGCTTCACGGTCGTCGGCATTTCGGTCGGTGTCACCGCTTGGGAGATGGTGGTATCGGCCGGCTGCGTGCTGCCGGTGGTGCCTACCGGATTTGTATGGGCTTCGACAGACTTCGGATCACTAGCCGGAAGACCCCCGACGAAGTTCGCGATCTGTTGCTCCGTCGGCGGAATCACGGCATCTTGAATCGGTGAGGTGGAACCGGGAATCCCCGTTCGATGGCAGACATACAGGCTATAGCCGCCGACGGCAGGACCATTCACAAAGAAGTTGCCGGTAAAGAAGACCGCCGTGCTGAGGCTCTGAAAGGGCCCGACCACCCAGTCGTGCTGATACTCGGTGTCCACCGCACACAGTGGGACATTGGTTGCGCTGAATTGAATGGTCGCATTGGGATAGGCCGGATTGCCGGGCGTGTTCGTCCCGAGACCTGGGAACGTCTGCACGCCCGCATTCGTGCTGGCGACCTGCCAGCCGCCTGGCGTAGATGCAGCGGTTTTCACGGCTGAGAGATCAGACTGGGAGTAATACATCTGGGCCAGGACCAGGCCGGCACTGACACCCAAAGCCGCCCATCCCACCGGCCCGGCGACCATGCGAACCGCCATTGAGGTGGCCGAGGGCGCGAGCGCGGCGGTCGCAACCTGACTCGCCAGGGTAGACCGTTGCGCGGCCAAATAGGCAATGCGTTCGGCTTGGGCGACGACCCTTGAATACTGCGTGGCGGTTTGCCCGAGGGATTCAGCGGGCGCTAGACAAAACGAGACAAGGAGGCCCCAGATGACCGTCAGATAGCTGGTGAGGGAAAGCAATTTCACAATCGTCCGACTCCCAAGCCAGTGAGGAAGGCCAGTAATAAGACCGCGACTAAAATAATCGTGAGATCCACCGGCCTTCCTCCCTTGTTGTTACTTCTGCACTTCCAGCGCAGACAAATCGAAGAACACCCGACCCGTCTGTTCGAACTTCCGGACTTCGATGGACACCTTGGCCTGCTTGCCCTCGGCTTGCTTACAGACCTCAATGAGTGACATCTGATCCTCCGGAATGCCCAACCGCAGCACTCCCGGATCTTTGCCCTTCACATAGAGATCCACCGATCGAAACACCTTGCCCTCCCGACTCCTCCGCTCCACATACCCCTGCACCGCGCCCTCTGCTTTGACTTGCATCGTCCGACCCTCCTGATTGTGAAAAGACACTCGGATCAGCTCTGCGCCTGACCCACACGCCCCGGCCCGCACGCCGGACTTTCGGCAGCAATTGAAATTGGAAACGACAGGTGGTGCAGATCACAAACAACTTTCCCTTCCGAAACTCACCCCAGGCTCCGGCGGCCTTACACTCCGGACAGGCGCGGATATACACGTAGTCATGGACGAGGTTTGAGATGAAGCACATAGGGCGTCACCACCTTCTTGCGTTGCTTCAACAGGGCATAGTGCTTCTGGTTCCATCGTTTCGTGCCCGCATAAATCATCTCCGTCAAAAACTGATCACCGCGACAGGCCACGATCACGGCGAGCATGGGGCTGAGGGCGTTGGCGAACCACGCGACGACATCATCAAGCCGTTGCTGAATGCGTTCGACCACGAGCCGACAACGCCTAAAGCCTTCGGTTAAGCCTTCCCACCAAGCCAAGAGCGGAGCGCGATACTTCTCGTACGATTCGGCCTCTCGCGTGGTCTCTCGGAAATCCACATAGGAGCGGAGCACCCCGACCAAGAAGGCCCGCCAATCTTCGGCATCCAAGGTCAACAAGGCTTTGGCACAGGCTTGAGCCCGATCCTGTTTAAATTCCATTTCCCACCGGACTCCGTAGGATTCCGCGTCTTCCCGGCCACGACTTTTCAGTTCCAAGCGCTTGTCATAGACCCGCAACATGCTCTGGCTTTCCCGACTGCCGAAATAGAGCGTCTCTCCGGTTCGGACTCCCTGGCGATGATTCGAAGCCTGGATGACCTTGAACTGTTTGGATCGACTCACCACTTGTCCGGCCTCCACGGCTTGGCGGACGGTTTCGACTGCGACCGTCGCCTCCCGGTCGTCCAGGGCCACATCGATGCGGGTCACATGGCCTTTCTGGGCGAAGATCCAGGCGAGGACCGTCTTCAGCTTGGTTTCGTCCCACTGGGAGACAATTCCGGCGGACAGATCGACATGCACTTCTTTCGGATTGCGAGGAGCACCCGTCCCCAGTTTGCCCACGCCTGTCTTGCCCTGGGTCATGAGTTGAGCCACGGGATAGCCACGAAAGCCGGTCTCACTCTGGAACCAGTCGCCACCAATCAGCGTGATCACGTCCTTCACATCAGCCTTTGGCAGCGTGAAGGCGAGCCAATCGATGGTCTGAGTGAATCCTCCAGAACCTGTCATTTCTTCCTCCTTGGCGTTTGAGCTATAGACGCCCCCGTCTTACCTAGTCGGGGGCGGGTCTGCTGCGCGCGCCGCCGGCTGGCGCCGCCGGTCGCGCTGCGCTGTCCCACAGTTTTCTTGGGCAACACAAAGGATGGTCTATCCCCCTTCGCCTTGAGAGCCTCTTTGACCCTCTCCAGGTCGAAGCGAACGAACCGGCAGAATCGATCCACCGGAATTTCACCCTTGCGGTACGCCCGACGGATCGACTTCGGACTGACTTTGAGGACGGCGGCCAACTCATCGACGGTTAACCAGGCTTGTTCCATCACGTCTCCTTTTCGTTTCGGCGCTCGAGGCATGGCTGCACCATACGCATCGACGCGCGCTGGTGAAAGAGGCCCGTTCGGGGACACTAGGGGACAGCAGGGGACAGTAAGGGACACTACGTCAGCGTCCTCAATGAGTTCTTCAGAGCACGACAAGCGGCGAGTGACGGCTATGCAAAAACGTTGTCAGAAGAGCGAGCTGGAAGTAAGGGATGATACAACGCCGCTCTGGTGGCGGTGTTTCATATTTTCGTCTTCAAATAACCATGAGGCCGTAATAGGTCGAAGGGAACCTTGGTGAGGCTAATGACCGTGATGCCGCGGTCGAAATTACGGCACAATACTGCAAAAATTTGCGCTAGGGCCGAAAAACTCCAAGCAGGTCCAAACGGCTCTAGTTCTCCCGAAAAGTGCCTAAGGTCCGCAGCGGTTACGTCAGTCGCTTCACTTTAGGAGGGTTGGTAGGGTGGCATTCCAAGGCTGCAATCGGAACCTGTGACACATCGACTAAAATGTGTGATTCGTAGACATCCTTTCACTTTGTTCCAGCCTGGTGCTGCGCTTGGACGTGCCGCCTGAGCGCCAAGTCTGTTTGGTAGTGAGCCACCTGGAAGCGCTCCCTGCCAGGGTCGTAGTTCGCTTCAACGTCATCCCAAAACGGCGTGTCCTCGCTCTTTGTGTGCAACATCTCGATGGGTGTCTGGCCATTTAACGATCCATGAGGCCGATCCCAGTTGTAATAGTGTTGCCACTCGGCCACCCGCAATTCCAGGTCAGGGCTGTTCAGGTCAGCGGTCGCCCAGAATTCCTCACGATCGGTCTTTTGAGAGCGCTCCACTTTGCCATTCAAATGCGGTGAGGCGGGCTTGATGGGACGGAATTTGATGCAATGGTCCATCAGCCACTGTTGGACCGACTCCGCAAAGAATTCTCGGCCTCGATCGGTCTGAACCCGCTGCACCGGAAACGGCATCTCCTCTAGGAGACGCTCTAAGAATGCCAGCGTACTTGCCGCCGTGCGTCGACGAAAGACGGCCAGCACCCGGTACCGCGTACAATCGTCAACAGCCGTGTACTGGTAACACCCCGGAGCAATCTTGCAGGTGTCGAGCTGCACGCGGTCCCCGGGAATGAGCCGAGCATACCGATGTCGCGTCTTCTGCCGCGCCGGGCGCACCAACGGAGGAACTTGGTTGATGGTTAGGACTTTGTGAATCGAGTCTAACGAGAGCTTGAGATCATGATGGCGCCGCAGTTCGCTCTGAATTCGCCGTGCTCCCAGTTTACGCTCTACTCGCAAGCTGAGAATAAGCCGTCGTTCTTTCTCGAACACACGCCGATTGGGTGACCGCAGGGGGCGGCGACTGTGACTGAGGAGACCGGCCTCTCCTCCCTCATGAAACCGGCGAATCCACTTCCGGAGTGTGGGGCGAGAGACCCCGCATCGTCGACAGACCAGGCCGGCATTACCAGTTCGCTGATAGAGCTGTACCCACAGAAGTCGCCTGCGAATGTCGGGGTCCATTGTCCTACTTTAGTTGAAACGATGTGTGCGAATCACACAACTAAAAATAGCCACAGCCGCTCGATGATTTCGTCCCACACTCTCTGGAAGCCCTCGCCTCGCTATTTGACAGGTGCAGCAGCGGGATCGTTGAAACTCCAGTACCGCAGCTGATGAACGTCGCGTGAGAGGCAAGATTTGGGAACAGTCAGACCTGCATCTGCGCAAGGGGCTGTGAAGCACGAATCGGGACTTAGGCGGCGGACAATTCTTCTGGAGGCGAGGGTTTGGCTGGCTCGTTTATTCTTTTCGAACAACGACGCGTCAAGAACTCCAAGGCTAATTCCTTCAATGCCCGTAGCAAGGCAGAAAGCTGTGATTGTGTCAACGCGTCCTCGGCCAGAAGCCTCCCGTAGAGGCTTGAGAACTTTTCTGCGCCGAGTAGAGAGGCGCTCTCCGCCAGAGCGACGAGTGTTTGATTCAGTGCTCCGGAAATCGGCTCGTTAGATGTGGAATCCTCCAGAACTACCATGGGAATGGTTTCGTTTACCTGATTGGCAAACGTATCACTCAGCTCCTGATACTCCTCGTCACCAATTTGTAACCTGTCGCACACATCAAACTTGGTACGCAACACCAGGGGTTGGACGCTCAGTACCTGTTCCACCCGCTCTAACAACTGTTCCTTCCTTACTGGTTTGACGAGAATGCTATTGCAGTGCAAACCTCGCGCTAGCTTAGCGGTAGGGATATCGCAATGAGCCGAGAGAATGATGGATGGAATGTCCTTCAATCCGGGAAGCATTTTCAACTGTTGAATCAACTCGATACCGTTTATTTCCGGCATCAGATAATCCGTGATGACAAGATGGATGTCACATAGCGTAGGGAGCAACTCCAGCGCCTCTTTACCGTTATTGACCACAAGCGTTTGATAACCAGCCTTTTGGAGTAACCCCTCGACCAGTTTTGCGCATACAAGGTTGTCTTCTACGATGAGAATGGTCAAGGAATCCTCCACTCGCGCGTTTGATCGAAACGGAGCAGGCACAAAAGTGTGTCAGATCCTTGTCGGATAATTCCCGCAAAAAATTGAGGGGCATTGAAGGTTAGGAACACTAAAGATCGTACCGGCCAGAATACTCCCATTCGATTGATATATAGGAGATTTGTTCGCTAATCACATCGTCTCCCCTGGTCTTCTACCTTCCAGCGGCTTCAATTCTCCGGCAGATTGCAATAAAATCGAGAGACGATTTTTAAGGGTATACAGATGCGCGATGAATGAACCTTGAACAGAACAGGACCCTAGTATTTCGATCAACGACGGATGAAGCGGAAAAGGGAAATACTTCGGCTGCCATCTCGCTTCCACGCACAGTCGATGGCCACCCCTCCAGTGCGCAAGTTCGCTGATCGGGGCGTCGAGATCGACAAACAGCATGCCAATCGTCCCCTCAACTTCCGTATCGACATTGGTGACAACCGCTTCGCTCACCCACCCGTCCACCTTCACCATTCGGCACCTCTCAGAGCCGTGGTTGGCCGGTGTCTTGCCGTGATCCTGAGTAACGGCGCGCCGTGGACGGCGCTTTGCGTCAATCGCCTTGCTCGAACCGGCGTTCCACTGGTCGCGGGGAATCCGCTGACGTCAACCGGACGTGGAGGTGGGCAGGATCATTCTTCGGGAGCATGTCTGCGACATAGAAGCCCTCTAGGCTCTTGAGGTTTGTGTCGTTGGTGGCGAGTGTGGAGATCTCTAAGAGGGCCTCGATATGCAGTGGCCGCTTGCTCGCGATCATGTCCTGCCAGAAAGGCAGCTCTTGGGCGACCACCTCCAGCACGACTCGATGCCCGCCGGGGATCAATTGCACCCCACGAACCGTGGCGTCGCGCATCACGTCATTCACGATAATCATGGTTCGAGCGCTCCCATTGCCTCACCAGCGATCAATTGAGGACCGTAGAACCCAAGACGGTACTGACATCCAGGGGTTATTGGTCGGATAAAACGATACGCTTCTTGTCTCACGGCTGCAAGTGTGTCACACATAATCGTGACCTGCTCGACTTGTGAGAACATGCGTCCGCACTGGATTTTCGTGCTGACGGTAGCCTTGACGAATGTCCACAATTGATTGACCATTTCGTTTGGTCACGATATGACGGGCATAGCTATCCACGAGGAGGACGCATGGGATCACGAATCAGAGGCACGGAGAGGGTGTTTCGGCTGGGACCACAACCAACACTGACCTTGCGCGAACGGCTCATCCTGGACGGGCTATGGTCCGGGAAGAACACGAATCAAATCGCGGAACAGCTCGGCCTATCCCTGAATTCTATAAAAGCGGTGCGTCACCGACTTCTGAGGAAGTATCAAGCATCCAATGCGGCGCAGCTCGTACGAGCCGCCCTCGCGCATGGCGACCTCACTACGGCCTAGCTGTCCATCCTTTCCAGCGGGCTGGCCTTCGAGATAATCGCTTGACTAGCAAGCCTGCGTGAAAGGCCTGCTCAAATACGACTAATTGGAACCTCACCTTCCGACTCATTGTAATTAAAAGACACACAATGCCACGGTTTGCAGCGCTGTTTCTTGATAATGCGTTGATTTTGCACGTTTCCAGTATCCCTTAAAAGGGCTGGCGGCTAAGACTCACCTCCACAGATCTTGAGGCTGCGAATCAGCAATTCGCCGTTTGCTAATCTGCGTCCGTAAGGCCCTGACCTTTTCCCCTTGATAAATCCGTCGCTCCACTGTAAGAGCACCTCCGCAGCTTTCGTTCAACTGTCTCCATGATTAAACCGATGCTCTTGGTCGTTTCTTCCATACTCTTTGTTCTCTCTCTCGCTTTGCTCATCTTCTCGCTATGGGAAAAACTACCAGCAATTCAATTTGGCTCACTCGCGCTTGGCGATATTACGAATCTACTGACTGCGGTACTCACAATGGTCGGCCTCGCCGTTGCTTTCGTTTCCCTTTACGTGGCTATCGCCGCCTACCAGAAATCAGTCAAAGATAGTGAGGAACAACAAAAAAGTTTGGATGCAAGCAGACAACAGTTACAGGCAGTCGTCGATGCCGCAACCCAGCAACAGGAGATACTGACCAGGAACCTTGAAACATCTAAGGTCCAACAAGAGCTATTGAGTAAGAGTCTGGCAACCTCTAAGGTCCAACAGGAGATACAGACCAAGAATCTTGAGACATCGAAAGCCCAACTGGGCCTTCTTGAAGCGCAACGAAAACAAGAAGAAGAACGGCAATCCAGAAAACCCATAGCTGAAGTGGCCATCCAGACGAAAGCCGGCCCGAGCCCTTTAGAGGCCATTGAAAAACAACCACCGCTCGACTTCCCTCTTGAACACAACAAGAAGTGGGGAAGAGTGATTTTTCTTGTCAGCAATAAAGGGAACATCGAGATCAGCAGGCCGCTTGTTCGGATTGTCGCGATACCCAATAAAGTCTTTGTAGACCATGCTGACTTCCGATTTGGAGAGAGAGACGGCCACAATGAGTACCAATTCAGCGGACCCAACGTAGTCGATATTGCTCCCATAGATATAGCGGGTGGACCATTCAAGTATGCGGTAGACATCACAGTTCCTGACTCACTCGATGCTTTCGATCTAACCTTTTCAATCCAGGGCAATAACCTGAAACGGAAAACGCATACCTTACATATCAAAGTCATACGACCATCTTCCTGATGGATTTGTATGAGTGTGGCTAAACTGTGGCAGAACTATCGTGTCCGATCAGGTTTGACCGGTTCTTGGTCTGCCTCTGACTCCTCTGTAAGTGATTGAGAACGAACCAATGAGATACGGTCAAGCTCTATAGTCTCTGACACTGTAGCGGCTTCAAATCTCGCCCCCTCCGCCACAATTATTCCCAGCAAATTTGGCATTTTGAGCCTGAATTGTGGCTAAAGTCAGGCTGAACTCTCGCCAACTTTTTCACACCCTCCATGCCTGAATCGGATTGGATCGGGTCACGGTCAAGAACCGCGCGGCCTTCCTCGCCAGGGCATAGCCGAGCTTGAGGGAGCCGATCGAGGCCTCAGCTTCTTCGGGGGAGAGAAAATCCCGCTCTCGAGCCTATTAAATAGCCTCTTCCAAACGATCCTCCTCTCCACGCACCTCCAAGCTCTGCCATAACGCCTCCCGTTCAGAATTCGGAATGGCATCGAAGGCTTCTCGCCGATCATCGCACGGTATCGCGTAATCGCCGACAGCCACCATACCGGCTCCTGCAAAATGCGCCAGGGACATCAAGATGCAGGAGGCGTCAGGATAGAGAGGTTACAGTACGAAGAAAGCTTTGGAGTAACAACAAGAACCCGCCCCCAATCACTGGTTCTGAAGCAAAGTCTCGATAGCCCCCCCATTCGGGGTACACCGCTCGCGGCATGACATCCTACACCCTAAAGATATACTCAGACAGCGGAGAAACACGGGCACACCTAACCGGGAGGCATTGTGAAACAGCGATACACCAAGCGTGAACCGGTCCAAAGCACCTGCATTCTCTCATGTGACGGCATGATGGGGCAGGGACAGCTAGTCAACCTCTCTGTGCCTGGGTGCCTCCTCAAAACCTGCATGAAGCTCAAGGTCGGCCAATATGTCGACCTGCGACTCTGCTTCGCCACCAGTAAGACGCCCCTTCAGATCAAGTTGGCTGCCGTCCGCTGGGTTAGTGGCACGCAAGTGGGGATCGAATTCATTCGAATGTCCGAAAATGACCAGACTCGCCTCCGTTTCCTAGCCGGTTATATCGAAAGACGCACGCCGGAGCAGGCTTGGAGTGAGAAGGTCATGTGTCTAGGGGCAGCCGAATAGTGAGCCGGTGAGGCTCCTCCAGCGCCCTTTGTGACAGCCCAATGACCACCGAGAACGGGAGTGCGCCATCCGGATGCACTCCCACATTCTCACGGGGGCACCTCCGAACAATTACGCACTTGCAGGACCACCTGCCGGCATGGTTGATTGATAAAGGGTGGAGGTGCTCGCTCTGGCTGTGCCCACCCAGAGCGGCAAGAGGTCCCAGCATCCTCCTGGTGGGATCTGCCTTCACCCCCAAAGCCCTACCACTCGCTCAACGCTATCGTTCGACCGCCACCTCATAGTCCGGCGCCTTGGGCGTCGCGGTTCATTACAAATTCTCCACATCATTCATGGTCCATGCCTTATTGTTTAAACATCACCATCCCCCATCAACCATTCACTGACAGTCCACCACCCCTCTTTTGATAACTCGCACTCCCCTCCTCCACGGTATTCTCCTCAACCCGCTTGCTGGGTATGGTTGAGCATGCACGAGTCACTGTACCCCGCCTCGATTAGCCGGCGGGTCCTCACGCATGACTCTCCCCTATGACTGGAGGCACTATGCACAAACAGGTTGGAAGAATCGGGACGGTGCGCCGGGAACTGCAAGGCAAAGCTTGCCCATTCTGCGGAGGACACAAATATCAGCTGGTGCTCCGCTCCCAGACCTCACCTGGTACCGACGGCCTCTTCGCCCGCTGCAGCCACTGTCAACACGCCAAGGAACTCGACGAAGAACTAGGCCGCATTCTTTGGATGTAGTTGGTCTCATTCGCCCACGTTGCTTACCCACACCACATCGCACCCTGAGGGTCCATGGCCAGTTCGAAAAAAGTCATCCGCAAGCCATCCCAACAAAAGACCCACGCACTCCGAATGCTCCTGACGAGCGGAGTGATCCGATCTGCCGAAATCGACCCACCTGACATGGGGAGAACAGGGTCACTAACCAGCTCCCCTCGCTCTCTCTCATCGACCAAATCAGTCTACACAAAATCGGTGCACACCCCAGACCACACCGGTCGCAAAAACCTGCTCGCACGGTGGCACACAACCTTCATCGACATCCTCAGAGAGTTCAGTAAGCCGTAGTCGCCCTGCCGCCCACTCACTGGAAATTCGTTCCGTTCGACACCAAAATCATTCGCGAGAATGACTTGAGTGCGCTCCCTGCTCTGGGGTATGATCCCCCCTCTTCGTCGAGAGGTTTCGTATTCGACAAATCTAGGAACGAAAACACCATAGGAATTCTGCGGGTAGCGACTTGCGGAGAGGTGGCCGAGTGGCCGAAGGCACCGGTTTGCTAAACCGGCACAGGTCAAAAGCCTGTCGCGGGTTCAAATCCCGCCCTCTCCGCCACACCGAACATCGAGAGTTGATTTTTCCTCGGTGATCCTGTAGACAGGAACCCCTCCACGCATCCTACCGAAATGCCGAGGTAGCTCAGTTGGTAGAGCACAGCCCTGAAAAGGCTGGTGTCGACAGTTCGATTCTGTCCCTCGGCACCATTAATCGCGCACTTAGAGATTTTTCTACGTAGGATGGTGGCACCTGTGCCGCTTTTTCGACACTTAGAAGGGCCCGAGTGAACGACTCCAAGCGCGTCACCGCATCTCGTAATCGTCCATCCCAGTTGTCAATGTAGTACTTCGCCGATCCCGGAAGTGGCTCGCCTTTCAGTGTCTGAATCACAGCACAATCGACACTGCATTGGGTTAGCCAGCCTGTGAAGGGATGCGGAGGTCATGGACATGCAGATTGTGGAGTCCTGCCCGATTACACGGTCTCATCCAACTGCCCGTGAATAAATTGCCATTGGCCCAAACAGCGTCCTCCCATGCCAGACGTTCCTCCAACCAAGGCTTCATACACTAAGCCGTTGAGCGAGATGATCGTAGGGCCCCCTGCTCTTTGACATGCCCGCGCCGGCATCGTCCTCACCCATCCCCCCGCTGCATCATCCACTCTTCATGCATCTCAATAATTTTATTCTGCCGTAGTCCGATTTGAAGCGTATATCCTGCTTCCCTTGAAATTGAGACGATCCCTACAACATGGTCCGAAGAGGATTGAGGAGGTGGCGATGGCGTCCGCATTGACTGAGCCAATCGAACGATCGACGGCCAAACGACGGGTCGCATTGGAGGTCAATATCCTGAAGGGCGAGACCTGCGTGGCTGAGGCGGCGCCGAAGCATGGGCTGACGGTCGCGGAGGTGGAGGGCTGGCGGGAGCAGTTTCTGCTGGGAGCCGAGAATGCGCTCCGGAGCCGGCCGAAGGATGAAGAGGCCGTAAAGGACGAGGAGATCAAGAAATTGAAACAGAAGATCGGCGATATCGTTCTCGATAACGATATTCTGCGGGAGGCCTTACAGGCGCCATGATTTCAGGGCCGCATGACATGGCCCCGCGGGCGACGAGACGCTTCGAGGGCATTTCAGACGAAGTGATGGGAAGCGCTACGGCAGCGCGAGGACTCTTGGCATCTCCACGTGGCTAGAGCAATCCCCGCCGCTTCAGATAATCCGTATCGATGACCGGAGCTGGCTTGAGCGGGAGGATACCGCGCTCCTGGAGCAACCGCTCGACGTATTTTCCGATCAGGTCTGACTCCAGGTTCACCTTGTCGCCCACCTGTTTCAACCCGAGCGTCGTGACTTTCGCCGTGTGAGGAATGATCGAGACGACAAAGGAGCGTTCGGTCACGTCGTTGATGGTGAGACTGATCCCGTCGACCGTGATCGATCCCTTCGGGACACAGAGGCGCAGAATCTCCTTTGGGGCTTCAATCTCAAGGACCAGCGCATTTCCATCCTGATGCCGGCTCCGGATGGCGCCGATCCCGTCCACGTGCCCGGACACCATGTGCCCGCCGATACGCTCGTTCAACTTCATGGCGCGTTCCAGATTCACAGGCGAACCGGAGGAGAGGCCCCCGAGCGTGGTCACCGAGAGGGTTTCAGGCGAGACGTCGACCGAGAAGTCATGGTCGGTTCTGGTGACCGCCGTCAGGCAGGCGCCATTGACGCTCACGCTGGCCCCGATAGCGAGGTCACTCATGATCGTCGAGGCCATGATGGTCAGTCGCGTGCCGGCCAGCCCCTTATTTAGTATGGAGACCGCGCCCATCTCTTCGACAATACCGCTGAACATGGCTTAGGCTCCCTTGTGAGTCTTCAAGAGATAGAGACAAAAACCCAGCAGTCCGATGCCACCCACAACGGCAATGCCGCGCTGCAGCATTTCGATAAAATCCGTATCCATCCTGTTCCGCATCCTTTTGAGAAATGTGGCCGTCCCCGGGGCGAAAAGCGGCGGCATTATACCACTACCGCGCGAGAGTTCTCATCGTGGCCCAGAATGCGATGGCGGCCAGGATCTGGAGACTGGCAATCACGGCGAAGGCCCCCTGGTAACTCACGTGGGCAATCAGCAGACCGGCCAACAGGGGCCCGCTGGCATGACCAATGTCCATCACCGTCCCCTGCATACCCATTCCTGCCCCCAACCGCTTGAATTCGGAACTGTCTGCGACCAGCGCGGCAGAGGAGGACGACACCACCGCCTCGCCGAAACCGAACCCGGACGACAGCACCAACAACAGGGCAAATGAACCGACATGGGGCATGCTGATAAACGTCGCCGCACAAATGAGAAGGCCGGCCAGAATCAACGGCTCCCGTCCGATACGATCCGATACCCGCCCCATCACCGGCTTGGCAAGAAACGATGTCACCGCCTGCACACTAAACAGGAGCCCCACTTGGCCGGCGTTGAGTCCCACCGACAGACCATAGAGCGGCAGGAACGCCATCAGGGCCCCGTTCGCCACCATCTTGGCGGCATCCGTGGAACTGGTGATCAACACCTTCCGGTTGCGCGCCACGGCAAGAAATCCCTTCCCCATTTCAGCTAGGACCGGGGCCAGGCCTTTTTCACGCACGCGTGGAGGCGGCTCATCCAGATGGAGGCTGAAAAAGATCAGGATCGCGATGCAACCGAACACGCCGGCCGTTACGAAGGCCGTGGAAAATCCAGCCGTATAAGCCAACCAGCCGCCCAGGAACGGGCCCAGCAGCGAACCGGATTGGGTGCAGGCCGTGTAGGTCCCCAACGCCGCACCGCGCCGTTCCTTATAAAGATCCGCCACAGTGGCCAAGGCGCTCGGCGCGAAGATGGCGGTGGCCAGGCCATGCACAAACCGTAGCGCCGTCAGCGAGTTGAGATCTGAGATGAAGGGATAGATGAACGGCGGCAGTCCGAACGCCACCACACCGATACGCAGCAGCATCTTCCGCCCATAGATATCGGAGAGGGCCCCGGAAGGCAATTTCAGCAACACCCCGGTGATGGTCGACACCGACACGATCAACCCAATCCGCTCAGGGCCTGCCCCCAGCGACTCCGCAAAGAGAGACAAGACCGGCATGCGGACGAGGTTGTAACTGATGAAGCAAAACACGCCGAGGGTGCAGAGATAGAAAAAACTGCGGGAAGTCGTCATGAACGTCTCATCAGGGTGTTGAGGGTATTGGACGGGGCGATTCGACAGGATTGTGCAAACTCGCCAGAGCGGCTTTCAAGAAGGCCACCTCTTCATCCGGTAAACCCGGGGGATCCGTGGCTTCGAACAGCACCTGTTCGGAATGTTCCCGCATCGCCCCGCCCAACCGGCGTGCGGCCTCGAACGCTTTCAGGAGTTGACGATTCACCACATTCCCGATCAGCGGGCGGAGCAGGGACAGCATTCCCGACAAAAATCGATTGTCGAGTCGCAGATACGTGACCATCGTACCGTCGATCGATTCGATTCCTCGATGGTCGACCACAGGGTGCAGGCGCAGTAACACCACCGCCTTGCCGCTCACCCGCGGCAGAAACCGCCCGTCATGGCTTCCTTCTAGGTAATAGATTCGCGTCTGAGGATCTCGAAACAGGGGATGGGCGACCCCTTCCGTACCTTCTCCGTCGGTGGCCCAGAATGCCCCCTGCCCTCGCTGCTCGGCCTTATACAACCCGAGATCGAGACGGTTGATCAGCATGGCAGCCATGACCGGATGATCCAGGAGATAGAGGAACACCGGTTGCGGCAAGGGCGTGCGCTGCGGTCCGACTTTATTGGCGGTGGTGTAATGCGTGACGATCGGCTCAAGTCGGCAGGACCAGGCTGCCGCGACTTGGTCCAGCGGAAACACGACACCGGCATGGTGTGCGGAAAGGGAGCACCGCTCTGATTCAGTTCGCCCGACGCTCACGAGGACCGCCAGGCCGCCGATGAGCACGATACCGATCAGGCCGGCTCGCCGCGCACCCAGCCGAAACCTGCTCATGAAGGCCGTTGCGGCACGGAGAGCGTGAGCTGAACAGGATACAGTTGTCCGGGGTCTTGCCTGAGACGTGCGTGCCGCAGCAGCGTGTCGACCTGTGGGGTGACCACACCTTCGAAGGAGACCTGCCCATCGGTCGTGATCACGACCGGCTGCGACAGATCGACGAGATCTCCATTCAGGAAGAGCGTATATTGCCGAACACGATCGGTCTTGACGTCAATCCGATTCGGTCCGGTGACGTGCGCGATCAACCTGGCGTAGGTGCGCTGCCGGATGCTGTCATCCCGCTTATCGACCAAATCCTCTGAAAAGGATGCGATCTGATCCGTCGCATCGATCCGCACCCAGCCGAACGGCAGCAAGTGACTCGCATCCCGCACCACCGTCAGCGCCTTCGGCGCAGGATTTCGATGCTGCTCGTCGAACCACTTGACCAGATCCGGCAGTTCCTCGCGCGGGAAAAAGTGGCCCCCGGCCATCGCATGGGTACGATCATGCTCACGATAGATGTAGGGAGACCCGAGGTTCTTGAGTTCTCCCGCCAGCTTTCGGCTCAACTCCACCGGCATCACCTGATCCTGTGATCCATGAATGATGTAGGTCGGCGTCGTGCGCAGATTTTCCAGAAACGGAAACAACACGTCGTCGATCCCGCTGGCCATCGGCGCCAGTCCGGCAAACAGTGGCGCATGATGCATGCCGATCAGCCAGGCACCGATTCCGCCGTTGGACATGCCGGTCAGGAAAATGCGATTGGGATCGATCCGATACCGCTGTTGCACGGCCTGCACGGTCGCCAGCACAAGATCTTCCGCGCGTCTGGTGAACCAAGCGCCGGCTGGATAGGTCGGACAGGCCAAGATATACCCCTCGCCCAACCGCGTTTTCCATCGATCCAGGTAGGCCTCTCCGGTGAATCCCGCGCCATGGAGGCAGACGATCAGGGCGTAGTCTCTGGTCGGTTCATAACTCTGAGGGACGGACAGACTCAGCCGGTACGGTCGCTCGCGCACAACGATCTGTTCATCCGGTAAGAGTCCCACCGGCTGCAAACCATGGGGCCGACCTGTGCGCAATAACTCCTGCACGGCCTGCACTGTTGCGTCCGGCCGCTGCAGAATCGACGCGAGCAATGCGCGAGCCCCCTCGCCGTCCTGAGTGGCCATGTAGTGCCATACCTGAGAGGCCAGATCGGTCGAGGCGCCCTCCCCTGCGGCATGGGTGACCGGAATCGAAAGGCCCGCCCACAGCAGGCAGGAGAGAAGACACAGGAAGAGAAAACGTCTGAGATGGTGAAGTCGGCGGCAGGGCTGCAAAGAATGTCGCACGATGCTCCTACTGAGTCGTGAAATCTGCCTGTATCAACATATCACGCCCCACCGGCTCGATGCGCACATTCTTCAGCGCCACGGCACTCCGGAGCCGGCGCGGGGACCGTCCGCCGAGGATCCCTTTTGCATCCTGCCCACCGAGTAAGAGCGGGGCGATATACCACATCAATCGTTGAGGCAATCCGGCCCGCAACACGGCCGCGTTCACCTCGCCGCCGCCTTCGACTAGGACCGTCGTGACGCCAAGTTGGCCGAGGCGCGTCCACAAGACCGGTAACTTCACATGACGACCGGCCTTCGGCAAAACCAACACATCGATGCCCATCCCCCTCATGCGCTCAATTTTACGCACAGACGCGGCTGCAGTCGTGGCGATCAATGTATGAGCGATCTGCTGGTCCTGCAGCACCTTGGCCTTGAGGGGAATCCGCAATCGACTATCGAGCACAATACGCAATGGCTGCCGCGGAGCCAGCCGCGGCAGGTCGTCGGTCACCCTCGCGGTCAACTGCGGGTTGTCGCGCAACACCGTGCCGATCCCCACCAAAATCGCATCCACACCAGCGCGTAACCGATGGGCCTGCTGTCTGGCAGCTTCATCCGTAATCCATTGAGATTCGCCGCCCGCAGTGGCAATCTGCCCGTCCAGCGTCATCCCCGCTTTCAGGGTCGTAAACGGACGACCGGTCTGCACCCAATGGAGATAGGCTTCATTCAGCTGCCTCGATTCGGTTTCGCCGCAGCCGACATCGACACGAATCCCTGCCCGCGTCAGCTGCGCAACCCCATTGCCCTTCACCTGCGGGTTGGGATCGACCATGGCCACCACGACGCGACGGACTCCGGAGGCAATGACCAGAGGAACACAAGGTGGGGTGCGTTTGTTGAGATGACTGCAGGGCTCGAGGGTGACGTAGAGGGTCCCGCCTCTCGCCCGTGTGCCGGCCTGGCTGAGGGCGATGACTTCGGCATGTGGGCCGCCCGCCTTGCGGTGGGCCCCCTGACCGACGATCCGGCCGCCGGCCACCACCACGGCGCCGACCATAGGATTCGGGCTGGTGGAACCCCGGCCCTTCGCCGCGAGGCGAAGCGCCAGGGTCATATAGTCACGATCGCGGGAAGACGACCTCACCGCTTCGTACGCTTGGGGCGACGGACCACGCGCTTGGCGACAAGTCGCTTCTTCGCCGGCGCAGGCGTCGCAGCCTTCTTGGCCGGCTTGGATTTCACGGCCTGCTTGATGCTCGATTGAACCTTCTTTGGCTTTGGCTTTGGCTTCGGCTTCGGCTTCGGCTTCGGCTTCGATTTCGCCTTTTCCGCCTCGGCCTCCGTCAGCGCCGACTGCGCCGCAGCCAATCGCGCAATGCCGACCCGGTAGGGTGAGCAACTCACATAGTCCAGGCCCAATTGATGACAGAATTCCACGGAGCTGGGATCGCCGCCATGCTCTCCGCAAATGCCCAACTTAATCGTCGGTCGGGTCTTGCGGCCACCGGCAATGGCCGTGCGCATGAGTGAGCCCACGCCTTCCCGGTCCAGCACCGCAAACGGATCGCTCTCGAGAATATTGGCCGTCTTATAGAAATCGATGAACTTCGCGGCATCATCGCGGGAGAACCCGAACGTGGTCTGCGTCAGATCGTTCGTCCCGAAGGAGAAGAACTCGGCCTCCTCCGCGATACGATCGGCGGTCACAGCGGCACGCGGCAACTCGATCATGGTACCGACCAGGTACGACAGCTTTACGCCGTATCGCTTCATCGTGTCCGTGGCCACTTCACGGACGAGATCCTTCTGCGCCTTCATCTCCGAGACCATACCGACCAACGGAATCATGATCTCCGGCACGATCTTCGTACCTTCTTTGGCCAGTTCACAGGCCGCTTCGATGATCGCGCGCGCCTGCATCTTGGTAATTTCCGGCATCGTAATCCCGAGACGGCATCCGCGCAGACCCAGCATGGGATTGAATTCGTGCAACTCTTCCACGCGAGCCAGCAACCGTTTCTTTTCCTCCAGCACCGTCGGCGCGCCACTCGTGAGTTCGAGCTGAGCGATTTCGACCATGAGATCTTCACGCTTCGGCAGGAATTCGTGCAGCGGCGGATCGAGCAGCCGGATCGTCACCGGAAACCCCTTCATCTCGCGATAGAGACCGATAAAATCCTGCTTCTGCAGCGGCAAGAGCTGATCCAGGTACATTTCCCGCTCTTCGCGTTTCCTGGCCAGAATCATCTTCTGCATGATCTGGATGCGGTCTTCGGCGAAAAACATATGTTCCGTCCGGCAGAGGCCGATGCCTTCAGCGCCGAAACTTCGCGCGATGCGGGCCTGATCCGGCACATCCGCATTCGCCCGGACCTTCAGCTTGCGCACACCGTCGGCCCACTTCAGCACCGACTCGAACATTTGGTATTTCTCGGACGCCGAGGCTTCCATTTTGCCCTGCAGCACTTGAATCACTTCCGATTCCACAACGGGAATGTCGCCGCCATACACGTTGCCGGTCGAGCCGTTGACCGACAGATATTCGCCCTCGCGAAACACCTGGGTTCCGATGCGCACCGATTGACTATCCAGCACCTCGATCGCTTCACAACCGGCCACGCAGACTTTCCCCATCTGCCGGGCCACAACGGCTGCGTGGGACGTCATGCCGCCGCGCGCCGTCAAAAAGCCCAACGCAGCGTTCATGCCGTGAATGTCGTCCGGGCTGGTCTCCTGCCGGACAAGGACCACGCGATCGCCCGAGGCTTTCATCTCCACCGCACGATCCGCCGTCAACGCAAGTTTTCCGGCGGCGGCGCCGGGACCGGCGGGCAACCCTTTGCCGAGTGGCGTGCAGCGTGATTCTTCCTTCGCGTCGAAAATCGGATAGAGATACTGCGCCAATTGATCGGGTCCGATGCGCTGGAGCGCCTCTTTTTTAGTAATGAGGCCTTCCTTCACCATATCCACCGCAATCCGGACAGCCGCCACACCCGTGCGTTTCCCGACGCGGGTCTGCAGCATATAGAGCTTGCCCTCCTGGATGGTGAACTCCAGGTCAAGCATGTCGCGGTAATGGCGCTCGAGCTTTTTGTAGGTCGTTTCGAGATCCTTGTAGGCTTGCGGCATGAACTTTTCGAGTTCGTTGACGGGCAGCGGCGTACGGATACCGGCCACCACATCCTCGCCCTGCGCGTTCGTCAGACACTCGCCGAAGAAGTTCCGCTGTCCGGTCGCGGGATCACGCGTAAACGCCACGCCGGTGCCGCTGGTTTCGCCCATGTTGCCGAACACCATGGCCACCACGTTGACCGCGGTACCCCAGGTTTCTGGAATATTGTAGAGCCGTCGATAGGTCACCGCCCGGGCTCCGTACCAGGAGGAAAACACGGCGTTGATCGCCATGCGCAGTTGCTCGAGCGGATCATCGGGGAAATCCCGTTTGGTCTCTTCCTTCACCAGCTCCTTAAAGCTGACGACGAGTTCACTGAGCGCCTTGGCATCGAGGTGCGTGTCCTGCGTGACACCGAGATCGCGTTTCTTATGTTTGAGGATGTCCTCGAAATGCTCGCGATTGACCCCCATCACGATGCTGCCGAACATGCCGATGAAACGGCGGTAGCTGTCCTGCGCAAACCGCTCGTTCTTCGTCTTGAGGGCCAGACCGTGCACGGTCTCGGTGGTCAGGCCGACGTTCAACACGGTATCCATCATGCCAGGCATCGACGCGCGGGCGCCTGAGCGCACGGAGACCAATAACGGATTGTCCGGATCGCCGAACCCGGCCTTCATCGACCGCTCGATCCGCTTGAGGGCATGCAGCGCTTCGTCCATCATGCCCGGAGGATAAGCCTTGCCGCGTTTGTAATATTCGACGCAGGCTTCGGTAGAGATCGTAAAACCGGGAGGAACGGACACTTTGAGGTTTGTCATCTCGGCCAGCCCGGCACCTTTGCCGCCGAGGAGTTCCTTCATGCTGCCGGTGCCTTCGGCTTTCCCATCTCCGAAATAATAGACGTATTTCTTGGCCACGCGACGCTCTCCTTGTGCTATGAGGTCAATGAGTCGGAACCGAATGGCGGGCGGCGGCTTCCAATCGCAGGCGATAGCGGTTCACAACGTGCCTGGTCACACGAATGCCGCACACGATGATCCCCACCACGAACGCGCCGACCGCAAAAAGCCGGTAGTCCACGAACGGTCCATAATCGAAATAAAACTTCCCGTCTGCGCCCTGCTTGAGTTGTGCGTCTTTTTGAAACGTATGGGTTTTCCCGGTCGGATCGGCAAGGTTGAGCCACTCCGAACAGAACTGCACCGGGTTCTCCGAACCGGGAACGTGCTGGTAGGCCAGCCGCAAGCAAATGTCTTGTCTGGAGTCATAGATATCCGGTGTCCGCACCAGCCGTTCGAAGTTGACGCCGGTCACCCAGATGCCGAAGAGGAACACCGCGTTGCACACCACCATCATGACGACGCTGATGCCGGACGCAAACCGCCGGACCTTGCTCGCCCTCAGTTGGGCCGCGGCACTCGCCTCGGGTGACTCAGGAAGGGTCTCTGACGTAGAGTCCACACGTTCACCATCCGCTACGTCCCTTGTACCATAATCTGGGAGAAATCAGCGAATGACATGAACAAATCATCGACGCTCTTCAACAGGGACAGCCGGTTTCCGCGCACCGCCGGATCGTCGGCGTTCACCATCACCGCGTTGAAAAAGTCGTCGATCGGACCCTTCATTCGAACCAACACATCGAGCGCCTGCCCGTACTGCCCGTCGCGCATCGCCGCCGCATACTCCTGCTGACTGCTCTGCACGGTCTGATGCAAGGCAGACTCCGCACCCTCCCGGAAGAGACCGGACTCGACCGGCTTGCGATCCCACTGTTCCTTCTCGGTCAACCGGTGAGCGCGTTTGAACCCCACGATCAGAGGGTCAAACTCCGCCCGCACGGTGATCTGCTGCAACGCCTTCATCCTATCGAAGAGGTCCGTCAGGTCGATGGCCTGGCGATCCGCCGACTTCAAGACGGCGTCCATCACATCGTCTCGCAACTGATGCGCGCTCTTGCCGTAGAAACGGACCCGCTCGAACAGAAAACCAATGACATCGGGAGCGCCTTTGCCCGACTGGGGCGCCGCCACCACATGCTGACCACTCAGCACGTCCTGCGCCGCCCGCACGGCTTGGGCGAGATCCAGCCGCAACTGCCCCTCGATCACAATACGCACAATGGCCGTGGCATGGCGTCTGAGGGCAAAGGGATCTTCGGACCCGCTCGGGACCAAGCCCACGAGGAAAAATCCCGCGATGCTGTCCAACCGGTCCGCCAAAGACAGCACTTTCCCCGCAAGCGATTCGGGCAACTCCCCTTCCATGGCGCGCGGCATGTACTGCTCACGGATCGCGGCGCTGACCACCGGGGATTCGCCGTCGTGTTTGGCATACTCCCCGCCCATTAGGCCCTGGAGGGTCGGAAACTCTCCGACGATGCCGGTCAACAGGTCGGCCTTGCTGAGTTCCGCCGCACGCCGGCTCTCCTGAACCAGTCGGTCATCGCCGAGTTGTCCGGCCACATGCGCAGCCATCGCAACGACACGCTGCGTTTTCTGATGCAGGCTGCCGAGCTTCTGGTGGAACGTTACCGCCAGCTGCTTCGGCACGCGATCGATCAACGAGGTCTTGCGATCTTCATCGAAGAAGAACTTGGCATCGGCCAACCGCGCCGCCAGGACCCGTTCGTTGCCTTCACGGATCAGCTGCATGTTCGACAATTTCATGTTCGTGACGGCAAGGAAGTTCGGCAGCAGCCCGCCCTTCTGGTCGACCAGTGAGAAATACCCCTGATGCTCCTTCATGGAGGTCATGAGAATTTCTTTCGGCAGCGAAAGATAATGCGGCTTGAAAGAACCCAGAATCGTCAGCGGAGACTCCACCATATATACGGCCTGCTCAAGCAAATCGTCGTCCTGGTGCAGATGGCCGCGAGCCGACTTGGCGAGCGAGGCCAGCTGGTCGAGGATCATGGCACGCCGTCGCTCCTGATCCACGATTACCCCGTGCCGTTCGGTCTCTTTCAGATAGTGCGCAATCGACGTCACCGCGAAGCCCTTCGGGCTGGACACCTTGGCACCCAGTACCCGATGGCCGTGACTCAGATTGCCGGCCTTGATCGTGGCAAAGTGAATCGGCAACACCTTCCCGCCGCACAACGCCACCAACCAGCGGACTGGTCTAGCGAAACGCACCCCGGTCTGGTTCCAATGCATGGCTTTCGGAAACGACAGTTTGCCCAGCAACTGCGGCAAAGCTTGCAGCAGGACCGCCGCCACCGGCTGTCCCTTTTCCTGCTTCACCGCAAAGAGATACTCGCCCTTGGGCGTCTGCCGCACTTGTAAGTCTTCAACCGGAATACCCTGTCCCGCGGCAAAACCGACGGCCGCTCGCGTGGGCTGCCCATTCTGATCAAACGCGACCGACTTGGAGGGCCCCATCGCTTCTTTGACCGCCGACGCCTGTTGCCGTGACAGGCCTTCGATCAACAGCACCAGTCGCCGCGGAGTGCCCATCGTACGGACGGTGCCATAGGTGAGGCGTAAGTCTTTCAACAGAGTCTCGGCCGATTGCTGCAGCACACGCATGGCCGGAGCGACAAACTGATAGGGTAATTCCTCTGTCCCGATTTCCAACAGGAGTTCGGTCGTCGCCGGAGCCTTGGGGGCTTTGGCAACCTTGGAGCGTGAGGCAGTTTTCGTCATGGTCTTTTTCGTCGGCATCGTCAGATACTGCCTGCGGATTACTTGGTTGGAACGGGTGAATGGGCGCCGGCGCGCTTGCCGGTCTCGGCCGATTGCTTAATCAAGGGATGTCCCATCGCTTCGCGATCGGCCAGATACGATTCCGCGCAACGACGGGCCAGCGCCCGCACACGAGCGATATAGGAGGTCCGTTCGGTGACACTGATCGCGCCTCGCGCGTCGAGCAAATTGAACATGTGCGATGTCTTGATGCAGTAGTCGTAGGCCGGCAGCGTCAGTTTCTTGTCCAGCAGCCGCTGGCACTCGCCTTCGAAGGCCTGGAAGGTGGCCATGAGCATGGGCACCTCTCCCTCCTCGAAGTTGTACCGCGAGAACTCGACCTCGCTGCGATGATGCACATCGCCGTAAGTCACGCCGTCAGTCCACTGAAGGTCGTAGACGTTATCCACCTGCTGCAAATACATCGCAATACGTTCGGTGCCATAGGTGATTTCGCCGGTAATCGGATTGAGCGGAATCCCGCCGATTTCCTGGAAGTACGTAAACTGCGTAATCTCCATGCCATCGAGCCGGACTTCCCATCCCAACCCCCAGGCGCCAAGCGTGGGGGACTCCCAGTCGTCCTGCACAAACCGGATGTCGTGTTTTTTGGGATCGATCCCCAGCTGTTTCAGACTCTCCAGATAGAGCCCCTGGATATTATCGGGGGCCGGTTTCAAGACCACCTGATACTGGTAGTAGTGCTGCATACGGTTGGGATTTTCGCCGTATCGACCGTCGGTCGGCCGGCGGCAGGCTTGCGGATAGGCGGCACGCCAGGGCTCCGGACCGAGCGAACGGAGAAACGTGGCGGGATGGAATGTGCCCGCGCCCATTTCCAAATCATAGGGTTGGTGGATGACACATCCACGGTCGGCCCAAAAACGATGGAGGGTCAAAATAAGGTCTTGGAAATTCACCGGGTATCCAGATCTAGCAGCAGGCTGCTGGTGGTGGCTGATGAAAATCAGGCTGAAGCTAGCAAGAACGGTTACAGGGTGTCAAGAAACAGAACCTCCGATTTCAATGGGTTGCATAATGGTCAATCGAACCGCTGGCTCGCTCGCCGAGGCCGATCACCAGGGACGATAGGTAAAGGGATTTGAATCTGTTTGGGGCTGAGGTATACTGACTTATGTCGTTCAACCTCCCGCTTAAAGCCATGAGCCTTCAAGAGAAGCTTGCTGCGATGGAGTCTCTGTGGGAAGACCTCGCCCGTACCCCAGAGGCTATTGAGTCTCCTGCCTGGCACAAGGACATCCTTGATGAACGCCGCCAGCGGCTCGCCGAGGGACAATCTCGATTCATTGATTGGGAGACAGCCAAAGCGGACATCCGAAACAAGCTCTCGTGAGAATCGAGCTTCTGGACGAAGCCCAGGATGATTTGATCCAGGGTTTCCACTTTTATGAAGGCCGGGAAGCCGGTCTTGGGACCTACTTCCTAGACTGCTTGTTCTCAGACATTGATTCCCTTCCCGTTTACGCCGGAATTCATCAAGTCATCTACGGTCATCGCCGTTGCCTCTCCAAGCGCTTCCCCTTTGCAATCTATTACAGTGTGGAGGGAAATACGGTGCTTCGTGTGCATGCCGTATTGGATTGCCGCAGGAATCCGTTATGGATCAGGAAACGGTTGAAGGGAGATGGTTAACCAGTCGTTCCAGCCGACCCCCTGAAGCGGCGGCTGAGCTGCGTCGTTGGGACTGATGAAGAAATCAGTTCTCTGCTCACTGACATGTCCGCGCGATTCTGGGTAGTCCGATTCCACGCCAACTCCGCGCTTCCCACCTCGTAAGATTCTGGTTCAATTGATCGGTCAGTGTACGCCGGGCTTCGACCGGGCGCCGCAGAAGATTCACCAATGTATTCTTGGATCGCTCCGACTCGCCTCGTGCTGCAACGATCGGCTGTTTTTCATCCTGGACTAAATGGCCAAGCCGAGAGACTTCGCCACAAGGCGCTTGAATCAGGATATCCGCAAGGTTTATTCTGCAAAATCTTGAGCAACTCACTAGACAACCACCTAGACCATGAAGTTCTCCAAGAAAAGTGAATATGGCCTCCGGGCCCTGATTGAACTCTGCGAGACGTATGGCGGTCGCGTCCTTCAGCGTCACGAAATCGCAGAGCGGCAGAATATTCCGGTGGAATTCCTGGAGCAGATTCTCCTCGCGTTGAAACGCGCCGGCTTGCTGGCCAGCCGTCGGGGCATCCGGGGCGGCTATTCCCTCATCAAGTCGCCCGAAGAAATCACGCTGGGTCAAGTGATCCGAATTCTGGATGGCCCCCTGGCTCCCATCAGCTGCGTCAGCAAGACCGCCTACCAAAAGTGCGCGGACTGCCCCTACGCGGCCAAACCCTCCTGCCCGCTCCAACAGGCCATGGGAGAAGTGCGGGATGCCATTGCAAACATTCTCGACCATTACACATTAAGCCGATTCGCCCATTCGCAATAGATCGAAGGAGCCGGAACCTACTATGACTCGTCAGACGCGTACCATGCTAAGCCTTGCAGTCGGCGCCTGGGTGACCCTGGTGATCGTGGCACTCACGCCGGTGCAGGCTGCCGAAACTCGCGACCTCATCCTGGCCGCCTACAGCGTGCCGAAGGAAGCCTATGAACGACACATCATCCCGGCCTTTCAACGACATTGGAAACAAAAAACCGGGCAGGACGTGCGCGTGCGCAGCTCCTATGGCGCATCGGGCGCCCAGGCCCGCGCGATCCTCGGAGGATTCGATGCCGATGTCGCCGTGCTCTCGGTGGAAGGCGACGTGGATCAGATCGTCAAAGCCGGGCTCATCACGCACGATTGGAGAAAGGCGCCCCACGGAGGCATGATCTCCGCATCGGTCGTGGCCCTCGGCGTACGCAAGGGCAATCCCAAAGGCATCAAGGGATGGGAGGATACCGCGCGCCCCGGCGTGGAGGTGCTCTACCCAAATCCAAAAACCTCCGGCGGCGCGATGTGGGATGTGATCGCAATTTATGGCGCCGGACTGAAACTGGCGGAGCAGCGCGCGGGTGGAAAGCCACTCGCCCCGGATGCGGCGGCCTCACAGGCTGTGGACTTACTCACCCGTGTCCAGCGCAACGTCAAGGTCATGGACAAGAGCGGCCGGGAATCGGTGACCACGTTCGAACGCGGCGTCGGCGATGTCATCGTGACCTACGAAAATGAATTGCTGCCGCGCGTGAAGAGCGGGCGGCCCTATGAAATCATCATACCGGACGAAACCGTGTGGATCGAAAACCCGGCTACCGTCGTCGACACCTATGCCGACCGCCATAAAACCAAGGATCTCGCAGACGCGTTCGTCGCGTTTCTCCACGGGCCGGAGGCGCAGGCCGCCTTTATTGAATTGGGCTTTCGCCCGTTGGACAAGAGTGCCGGGCCCCCGACCGCCTCGCTCCCGCAACCCGCACGACTCTTCACCATTGCAGAGCTGGGCGGCTGGGATCAGGTGAGCAACAAGCTGTTTGGGCCCCAGGGGCTCTGGACGAAGATCGTCGAACACGTGGCAACAAAGTAGCGCGCACAAGGATCGCATGACGTCACATCTCTTGCTCAGTCTCGCCTTGCGATCCGCCGCGGTCGGCTATGTGCTGATCCTGATCTTTCTCCCCCTCGCGGCGCTGGCGCATCAATCGTTCGCGGCCGGATGGGACCGGTTCATCCAGGATCTGTCGGCACCTCAAGCCGCCGCCGCCTTGTGGTTGACCGTGGAAACCGCCGCCATTGCGACTGCCATCAATGCCCTCTTCGGCACCCTGTCGGCACTGGTATTGGTGCGCTACGAATTCCCAGGCCGATGGCTCCTCAACGCGCTGGTGGATTTGCCCTTCGCCATACCGACGCTGGTGGCCGGCCTCATGATTGCCGCAATCTATGGCCCGACCAGCCTGCTGGGCACCTGGCTCCAACAGGGCGGGATGGCGGTGCTCTACAACCAGCCCGGCATCATCCTGGCCATGGTGTTTGTCACCATGCCATTCGTCATCCGCTCGCTCCAGCCGGTCTTGATGGGCCTCGAACGCGATCAGGAAGAAGCGGCCTTTACCCTGGGGGCCAGCCCCTGGACCACCTTCTGGAAGGTCACGGTCCCGTCGATCCTGCCCGGCCTGCTGACCGGTGTCTTCCTCACGTTCGTGCGAGCGCTCGGCGAATTTGGCTCCATCGTGATTGTGGCGGGCAATATTCCGATGAAGACGCAGGTGGCATCGGTGTATGTCTACGGAGAAATTGAGAGTTACAACCCCCAGGCGGCGACGTCCGTCTCCGTGTTGATTCTCCTGATTTCGTTTCTCGTGCTCTTGCTGTTGGAGCGGTTAACCCGGCGTCCGGGAGAACGGCTGCCGAGGTTGTTCCAATGGGCGCAGCGGAAGGATGGGCGTGGCTCTGATTCCGCAGTGCCGGCGGCAACCGTCTGAAACAATGGGGCCGGCAAGGCGTGAATCGGTGGTGATGGGAGTGTGTGCATGCGTTGGCTGTTGATCGGGATCGTCTGGCTCTATTTTCTCGGCCTGTTGGTCGGACCGATCCTCTACATGGCAAGCCAGAGCTTCAGCGAAGGCCTGACGGCATTCTGGACTGAAATTTCGAGGCCGGAAGCGTTGCACGGCTTCACCCTCACGGCAGAGATCACCCTGATCGTGTTGGTGCTGAACGTGATCTTCGGCACCATGACGGCGATGGTGCTGGCGAGGCAGAAGTTTTGGGGCCGCAGCCTGGTCAGCGGCGTCATCGACCTGCCGTTTGCAGTCTCCCCCGTCATTGCAGGCTTCATGCTGATTTTGCTGTTCGGCCCGGACACTGTGTTGGGCGCGTTTTTCGGCCAGGCACAGGTCAAGATCCTGTTTGCCCTGCCGGCCATGATTCTGGCGACGCTGTTCGTCACCTTTCCATTTATGGTGCGTGAGCTGACGCCGTTGCTGCAAACACTGGGCACGGAAGAAGAGGAAGCTGCGAGAACCTTGGGCGCCGGCGAATGGCAGGTGTTTCTCAAGGTTACCCTACCGGCCCTCCGATGGGGCCTGGTCTACGGAGCGACCCTGACGGTGGCCCGCGCCATCGGCGAATTCGGGGCCGTCCTCGTGGTCTCCGGGAATATTCTCCTCCTCACGCAAACCGCCACGTTGCACATCTATCAAAGCTACGTCGATTTCAACTATGTGGCGGCCAACGCCGTTGCGCTGACGCTGTTGGCGGTCTCCTTTGCCATCTTGATCGTGCTGGAGATCGCCAAGGCGCGCGCGGACACGACGGTAGCGGAAGCGGGAGCGCAGTAAGCCAGTGAAGATTGAAGTACGCGGACTCACGAAGACGTTCGGTTCGGCCACGGCAGTAGGGGGAGTCTCATTCGTCGTCAACGAAGGAGAACTACTCGGCCTCCTGGGCCCGAGCGGCAGCGGCAAAACAACCGTGCTGCGATTGATCGCCGGCCTGGAGGCGCCGACCGCCGGCGATATCTTCATCGACGGCAAGCGGGTAAACGACCTGACCGTGCAGGAACGCAATATCGGCTTCGTCTTCCAACATTACGCCCTGTTCAAACACCTCACCGTCTTCGACAACATCGCCTTCGGTCTCAAGGTCAAGAAGTGGACCCGGCGGGACAGCGAGCAGCGCGTCACGGAACTGCTCGCACTCATGAGCCTCGAAGGACTGGGGGGACGCTACCCGCACCAATTGTCCGGCGGACAACGGCAACGTGTCGCCATCGCCCGCGCCTTGGCCCCGCGTCCGTCGGTCTTGCTGATGGACGAGCCGTTCGGCGCCGTCGATGCGAAGGTGCGGCAGGAATTGCGCGAGTGGCTGATCCGCCTGCATACGGATCTGAACGTCACCAGTCTGTTTGTCACGCACGATCAGGAAGAAGCGATGGAAGTGTCCGGCCGCATCATCGTCTTCTCGAAGGGCAAGCTAGAGCAAGCCGGCTCTCCCGCCGATGTCTATGAAGAACCGGCGACCGAGTTCGTGGCGCGATTCATCGGTTCGATGAATATTGTGGCCGGCGTCGTGCGGCGCGGGCAGGTGCAGGTTGGGTCGCTCGAATTTCCCGCCTCCGGCTTTTCTGAGGGGCAGACACTGCAAGTGGGGTTTCGTCCCTACTACGTCAAGGTGGCGGAAGATCCCGCGCGTTATCGCCAGCAGGCGAAACTCCGACACATCTATTTCCTCGGCGTGGCCTACCGGCTCGAAATTGAAACCCCGGATGGACTCATCCTACGCTCCCGCATGAACAAAGAAGAATTCCGGCGCTGCCACTTCACCGTGGGCCAGGCCGTGTCCTTCGCCGTCACCCATTTCCGCATTCTTCCTCAAGAGGGTACGGCCGCATCTCTGGGAGCAGAGGGCGGAAAACCGATCACCGGTCCCCTGACGCCGTAGCACCACCCCAATTACCTGCCCGCGCGAACACCTGACCATCAAACCATGAGCGGATGTGGGCCCTGCGCCCATTGCTATGTTCGATTGCAAGACCTGACCCAATTTTGTCCGAATGGTGCGAATCAATCAGTTTTGCAGAGTGGATTTAGTATCCATGTGGGTAAATCCTGGCCACCAAGCCCTATTAATGTCCAAGGAACTGGAAAATAGATTAGAGGTGCTAGATGACTTTAGAAAGACTACTGCAAGATATTGCAATGGGCGCATTTATGATTTTTGTAGGCATTGTATGGATTCATGCAACACGGCAGAGATGGCGTATAGCCGATCCGCCTGAGTCCTGGTGGTGGTTTGATTCGCAAGCCATGCTTAAGAAATTATTCGGTAATCGGGTTGCAATAGCCTTGTCCTATCTCACAGGCGGCGCAGCTATAACAATTGGATTTTTTATATTGAGCCTCAGATTAATAACACTGTGTCAAAGGTTGGGCTACTGCTCCCACGCAGGTTAATAATGCGCCGTATGCCATGACCTTCCCCCGATTTCACAGACACCTTCCTAAGTGGGAGAATGCTGAAATCGGAGGACCACATGAGCACGAAGACCCGACGATCGTATACGGAGACGTTTAAAGAAGAGGCGGTGCGCCTGGTTCGCGAATCAGGACAGCCTGTGCCCCACGTGGCAAGGGATCTGGGGATTGTCGAGCACCTGCTCTACCGCTAGCGAGCGGAGCAGCAACACGTGGCGGGGCAAGGCCAGACTGTAGTGCTCCCCTGAAATCAAGCCACCTGCGTTGATTGTTGCGCCCGATATTGGACCGGGCTTCGATACCCCAGCGCCTGATGCGGCCGCTCGTGGTTGTACCACTGGACCCAGTCCCGAATGATCCGCCGCGCCTCATCAAAGGTCTGGAACGTGTGTTGCCAGACACACTCCTCTTTCAGGCTCCGAAAGAACCGTTCGATCATTCTATTTTGCTCCGGCGTATAGGGCGTGAGGTGGTCTCAATTTCAAGGGGAGCAAGATACGCCTTCCGCAACAAGGCTGGGGGCTCCATTCCGGCATAGTGCCTGCTCGTGAGGAACAGATTCGGCACTCAAGCCCTCATTCCATAGACGTTCTCCTGCTGTTCAGTGCCCGGTCGAGGTTGTAGGCGGAATTAATCAACCCAAGATGCGAAAAGGCCTGAGGAAAGTTGCCCAACGGCTCACCAGTGACGGACAGCTCTTCCGTATACAATCCGAGGTGGTTGGCATAGCTTAATATTTTCTCAAACATCAGCCTGGCCTCCTCCAGTCGGCCGAGCTTTGTTAAGGCATCGACCAGCCAAAATGAGCAGAGCGTAAACGTCCCCTCCTCGCCCGGCAGCCCGTCCGAGGCCACACCGGAGTACTGGTAGCGAAAGACCAGACTGTCCGAAGCCAAGTCCTCCATAATACGGTTGACGGTCGCGTTCATCCTCTGGTCTGTGGGTGAAAGAAAAAATACCGTCGACATCAGTAATGCGCTGGCATCCACCACAGAACTCTCATAACTTTGCACAAACGATCCGATCTCTTCATTCCAGCCTCGGCGCATGACCTCGCGATAGATACAATCCCGTGTCTCCATCCACTTGATTCGATCGGCCGGAAAACCGCGCTTATCAGCCATCCGAATGCCACGATCCAGCGCAACCCAGCACATCATTTTGGAGTAGACAAAGTGCCGGGGGCCTCCACGTACTTCCCAGATACCTTCATCCGGCTGGTCCCAGTGGGTGCAGACAAAATCCAACAATCGCGACACATTGAGCCAACTGTCATACCCGATCGGCGAGCCATACTTGTTGTAGAGATACACCGCGTCCATCAATGCCCCGTACAGATCCCATTGCCGTTGAGCTGATGCGGCATTCCCGATCCGTACCGGCTTCGAGTTTCGATACCCCTCCCACTCGGCCAGGATCTCCTCGGCTCCGAGAGAACTTCCATCAATGCGGTACACCGGTTGGAGTGACCCGTCGGGCTCTAACTCGTGATAACGGGCGTCCAACCATCCCATGAATCGCCCCGCTTCCATTGTAAAACCCAATTTAAGCAAGGCATGGACGGTAAAGGCCGCATCACGGATCCAGGTAAACCGATAATCCCAGTTTCGGACGCCGCCAATTTCTTCCGGGAGGCTGGTGGTCGGCGCCGCCACGATGGCGCCGGTCGGAGCATAGGTGAGCAGCTTGAGAATCAACGCCGATCGCTCAACCATTTCCCGCCATCGTCCGGTGTACTGGCACTGGGACAGCCACTTCCGCCAAAACCTCAGGGTATCCTGCATCAGCGCTTCTCCCGAGGGTAAGTCAGCCGTCATGTCGAGCAGGGCCGCCTCCTCCGAGGCTTCAAGGTAAAACGCGACGGTCTCGCCGGCAGCGACGACGAACTCCGCCGTCACCGCCCCCTCGATCACCGTGAGCGGAATCGGGCTTCTCAACGTAAGCGTCATGGCGTCAGACTGAAACATGGCTCCGGTGGAACGCACCACCACCCGATGCTGGTCTCGACCGTAATTGAATGCCGGTGAGCAGTGCAGACGAAAGCGAATCTGTCCTCGTACGACCGAGACGAGGCGGACAATTTGTTGTCGTGCGGGATGCTTTCCCCGTTCGTCAGATTCAATGGGCATGAAATCAGTGACTTCTCCCACTCCGGTACGATGCAAAAACCTGGTCAGTAAGACATTGGTTTCGGGAAGATACAGTTGCTGTCTTTTTCCGTCATCACACGGAGCGATTTGGAAATACCCGCCGCGTCGATCGAGGAGTGCGCCAAACACGCTGGGGGAGTCAAAACGAGGCAAACAACACCAATCGATGGAGCCATCCTTGCCCACTAACGCGACGGTATGCAGATCCCCGATCACGCCATAATCTCCGATGCCATTACCATTCATACGGGTTCCAGGCCTCCTTCCTCTGGTCTTACCACGTCAGAGCGAACACCGGCTTGCCTCTCACATCATCATCTGAGACTGCGGTCAGTGACATTGTTAACCTTTTCCCGCCATTGTAGTCGATGCCCAGAACGCCTTGTGCGTGAGGTGGCCACTGTCGTCGCACTGACAGGCAACGTTCGCATCGGCCGTGAGTTAGTTCCCGGCATTGACGACGCTGCCATTGGTCGTTCTGTTGCCCACTGGATCATAGGCGAAGGCTTGCGGGTCGAGCAGCAATGGGTGACTCGCAGAGGTCGTGCGGTCCAGCTGATCGTAGCCGAAGGCCTGATTCCCTCTGCGATCCGTCAGACTTGTCCGATTGCCGACAGGGTTATAGACATAATCGGCTTTGTTGATGGGCATGCTGGTGGCCGTGAGTTCATGCAGGATGTTCGTGACCTGGGTGGCGGGATCATCTCTCGTCATCGAATGGTGTAAGAAGGCTCTGAGCCTCACTATCGCGCAAGAACCGCGAAAACACTTCTAACCCGGATAAGAACCCTGAACAATCTATCTCAAAGATCCGCTCTACTCGAACAAATCCCCAATGAATCTCGTGGCGAGATGGTTCACCGACATAATATCTGTGTTCTTTAGACCTTCCAATTTCTTCGGCCTTACTCATCGCTGCTGAAGCGTCAGGGGCATCTATTAGGACAATTGATTCTTCCCAGAACGGTTCAATCGGTGGAGTAATAATGTGCACTCCCTTCATAAACACGCAAGCTGAATACCACATTGTCTAATCTCACTTCTTAAATCGATTATCAGTCAAGAGTTTACTGGCTTTCCGTGCGGCTACATCACCCTTCTTGGCAAGCTCAAATATTTCTTCGAGCGTTTTCTTTCTAAGCTCCTCCGGAAACTCTGACCTGATTGATCCTTTGCATTCTTTGACGATTATTTTCTCAGCTTCTGTCGTAAGTCTTTCGATTGCCCTCTTCGCAGCTTCTCTAGCTCCGGGTGACGCCGTGTCCCCTCCAACTTCAATCACCTCCTGCAGTTCTTTTGTATTTCCTCTCGCAATGGCATTCCTGATCGCAGCGTCGACTGTGGTTTCGATTAGACCCAGTGGATCTAAGAGGTTCATAGGGTTATTCCGAGTGTAAGGATAGAGATTCGAACTATTTAGTACCCCGATCGAATCCTTCTGCAAGAACCTTCCCGTCGTCGCATCATAGTACCGCGCCCGGTAGTAATACAGTCCCGTCTCTGAATCCAACTCCCGCCCGGTATACGTATAGGGTTGGTCCGCCGCACCAGGCGAGTCGAGCAGCAGCGGGTGACTCGCAGAGGTCGTGCGGTCCAGCTGATCATACCCGAAGGCCTGATGACCTCTTCTGTCCGTCAGACTCGTGCGATTGCCGACAAGGTTGTAGACATAGTCCGCCTTGTTGATCTGGGTGCTGGTGGACGTGAATTGATGCAAAATATTGGTCACCTGACTGGCGGGATCGTAGGCAGGAGTTCATTGCAGCCTTGGTAAAACGACACCATATCTATAACCCCCAAAGCGCCTCAAAGATGTGCTTAAGCCACTCTCTGAAACTTAGTGATTTTGATTCTCCTCGTTGAATTCTAGAAACTACGAGCCAGGTGGCATAAAGCAAAATGGCAAGCGCCGCTACTACCTCCACAAGGATCACAATAACATCCATCATTTGTTACCCGTCGGTGGTCGAGAAGACTTAAAGTATCCCCGCTCTGAGAAGAATCTCCATCAACCTTGGCTCTTAATATAGTCCCACGGCCCATTGGCCATCTGGGCCGGCACAATTGGTACCGCCAGGACGTGCGTGATAGAGATTTTTCCAGGTTGCTTGTGAGCAATCTGCACAAATTGACTCTTGCCACTGCTGAAGCGCTCTGTCCGCTACTGCTCTCGCAGATTTTATGTTCCATGTTCCCCAAAGATAGGGCGCTCTAGGCGGAGCGTGCACCAACTCCAGTAGTTCCCGCTGGTAAAATGCCAGCAGTGACCAAAATCTTGGCAACGCCAGAGGCTGCTGAAATCCCTGCAATCCTAGCGTTGAGAAGTACACTCGCTCCTTTGACCGGATTGAACAACCCTAATGGATCAATGCCATTAATTGGGTCTCCATCTGTATAAGCATATAGATTTACATCCCCAACATAAGGAACCAATTGGATCCTTTTGCACAAACCTCCCCGTCACCGCGTCATAATACCTCGCCCGGTAGTAATACAGTCCTGTCTCTTGATCCAACTCCCGTCTCGCATACGTATACGACTGCTCATCGCACCGGGTGAGTCGAGAGTATTCCCCTACGCATCGTACGTAACCGAGTAGAGTTCCCCGTCGTCAGCAGCGTCTTTCTCGTCAGATTGCCATTGTCGTCATATTGATACGCAAAGTTCGCATCCGCGGTGAGTTGATTGGGTTCACGACTCACCCGCCGGTCGTTCTGCTCCCCACCGCATCATAGGCAAAGGCCTGTGGATCCAGCAGCAAGGGATGCCTGGCGCTGGTTCCGCAACCCAGTACACTGAGCATTTCACTGCAAGGTGAACGGGCCATAGGGCGAAGTCTACTCATCACTTTGTTTGACTACAAGACTGATCCGCCCGTCAGTGAAATATCGATTAGATATTCCTCGGCAGATATTCCCAAGAAGGCCTCGGCAGGAATCAGTTTCTGGATGACCGCTTTCGTCGCGGAGGTTGGTCTATTCCTTGTGAGCATGGTTTCAGCTGCTGAGAGGGGCCTGCATGCTCTGGCCAATTCAGCGAGACCATCACGGGATCTCTGGAACGCGCAAGTCGACCGTGCGCGTTCAGCACACGGCAGTGTGCGATCGTCGCCCGGCGAGAGAAAAGATGAGCGATTACGCACAGTGCGCTCATTGCTATTCCGCTTCAGTGAGGGTGTGGCAGCGCGGTGAGGAATACGTAGGTGGGTCCTCTCTAGAGAGGCCAGCAGTCCAGCCGCTGCATAGTTCGCAGGAGGGTTGTGCCATGTACCGACATGGGTCGAACGGAAATCGTTGCGGGCAAGGATGTTGCTTGAACCGAACTCATAAGACCTTGCTCATCGCAAGGCATGTGGACAACAGATGCCTCCTGAGACAGCCTCGTTGCGCCCTGCGCTGCTTGGAATTGAGACCACCTTCTAAGACCGGGTCCCAAGAGGACTGAGGAGGTGGGGCGATGACCGCAGGTGCAATCGACCCCATTGAACACTGGACGACCGTACGACCGATTGCGTTGGTGGTGAAGATGGTGACGGGGCTTCTGCGACGGGCGCTTCGCGACGCACAGCGAGACAGACGCCGCCGCCAACCTAGCGGCCAAGAATAGGATCGATTCCCGACGATGATGGAAGGGCCATGACGCATCATCGATGCGGTTGGGGACTCCTCGCGTGCGTGGCGCTCGTGCTCCTGCATGAAGACGCATGGGCGGAGAGCTCCGCCGTGCCGAACACTCCTGGGGCCACGGATACCGAGCCATCGGCGGATATCGAGCCATCAGCGGTTGCGCCCGTGGCTGCGACCGAGGAACTGATTGCGGGGCGAGGATTCCAGAAGTTTCAGTACAAAGGTGTCTCTTTTTCGCCTGGCGGGTTTTTCGATGCCACCGCGGTGATCCGTTCTGCCAACGAGAATGCCGACGTGCAAAGTACGTTCGGCAACATTCCACTGCAGGGGTCGGCCAACAGTCATCTGCAGGAATTTCGAGGTACGGCTCGTGGCTCACGGCTGAACCTGTTGGGGGAAGGACACTATCGGAACACCGCCATTACCGGCTATGTCGAAGTCGACTTTCTCGGCAGCTCCACCTCCGGGAACGAGCTGGAGACCAATAGTTGGAATGCTCGATTACGACAACTGTGGAGCACGATCGAGCTTTCCAATGGCACCTCGTTCTTAATCGGTCAAGGCTGGTCGTTGCTCACCACCCATCGTATCGGGCTCAAAGCACGAAACGAGTTTATTCCGCTGAGTACTGATCTCCAGGGCGTGGTCGGATTCAACTGGGCGCGGCAATGGCAACTGCGTGTTACGAAAACCCTCGGGCCCACCCTTCAAATGGCAGTGGCGATTGAAAACCCTGAAACCAGTGTGAGCGGAGTCATCCAGCCGAGTGGAGTGCAGGGGTTCAACACCTCGCCCAATGCCCAGAGCCCATCTAACTTCTTCACCACGAGTACCACATCCGGCGCTAATGGGGTTTCGACCGATCTTGCGCCGGATATTATCGGGAAGCTCGTGTGGGAACCCGGCTATGGGCATTGGGAATTGAAAGGGCTGATGAGATTTTTTCGGGATCGATTAAATGCGCATAACCATGTGGCGGTCGGAGGCGGAGTCGGACTCGCAGCGGTGCTTCCGTTGACATCGACGGTGAATCTCATCGCTGAAGGTCTTGTGGGGCAAGGGATTGGACGCTATGCCTCCACGATCGGCGCCGATCTGGTCGCAAGCCCGTCAGGCAAGGTTGTTCCCATTGCGGCGTTTCATTTCATGGGAGGACTCGAATGGCATCCGACCAAGGAATGGGATCTCTATGCGTATTACGGGATCGAACAGTATGCGAGAACTTCGTATGCGGGAACACCGATTGGCTACGGGTCTCCCTTGGCCGACCTCAGTGGCTGTGCCATAGAAAATCCAGGCCCTCTGCCGTGCCAGGCGGCCAATGCGACCATCACCCAGGTTCAGCCGGGGCTCTGGTATCGGGTGATCACCTCCGATGTGGGGAGCGTCGCACTTGGACTGTCCTATTCCTACACACACCGCAGCGTGTGGTCGGATTTACAAGGTGTTCAGCCGTGGGGGGAAAACCATATGGTCATGACGACGATTCGTTATTATCTCCCATGAGTGCTCTCCCATTACCGGTCCCAACCTGCACCGACAAACACGTGTGATTGTGCGTTCCAGATTAAGATGTATCGGTGAAGCAGCCTGACGACCCGCACCGACACTCGGTCCCGGGCGTCCATCGGGAGACCATTACAGGCCGCGTCAGCCGACGTCGTCTCTCACGTGTTGAATCGTGTACCTCTCTGAGAGCTGGTGAACAGTCATGGGATCTGATGCGCACATCCCGTTTAGTTGCAGCCTTCGCGCTTCCCGGATCGAATAATCCCGTCCACATCGGCGAGGAACAGCAGGCGGCAATCTACGCCCCCGTAAAGCGGCAGTGTGTTGTACGTTTCCGCCAACCCCGACATACTGGGTACCGTCATATCCCAGACCAGTTCTTCCGCCCCGTCACCGGCTTCTTTATTAAACTGAGGCGGGCCAAGCTCCAGAATCAGATCCGGCTTGGACTTTCCAATCCACCGCTCAATGACGCTGTCCCATGTTTGGTAGACCCCGGTTAACTCCGGGTCGCCAGCCGCGACACAGCCCCAGGTGGGAAGCAGCAATAACACCATCGCCGGGACGAACCATGCTCTGCAGGCTGAGTAACCGTTCACTGCATTCCCCCTTACTTCCCACAATTAGCACAATTAGCGTCAGGTCTTCCAATCACACATATGCCATTTTGCACACCAACCATCCGACGTTCACTGGCAGATTCTATAGGTTTTGCCGAAGGAAGGAATCAATCAGCCCGGCAGCTCCCGGCTATCGCGTTGGAACGATGCGTCCCTGCGATGCCATCACCGGACCTCTCGTTCTGAGTAGACGCGATACCCGCACAGGCGCGCGAACAACATACGGCCACAGACGTCAACCCACCCTATCTTGACGCAGCTGTGACACACACCCCCTCCCTTCCGATGAGGTACGTATGCGGCGTTTACCTTTTCCCCGGATTGCCGTCTGACTTCATGACAGGTTGATTGGAGCGCGCCATCGGAGGAGAGAGCCGACAGGCCACCCTTCAAAAACAACCACGCAGCTCACCCATCGCGACACTCTCTCACAGAAGGAGGAACCATGATACATCACACTCTATTGAAAGTCGGACTGATCGCCAGCCTGATTGTAGCCGTCACGGCGCCGGCGGTGATCCCGTCGATCGCACTCGCACAACTCGACATTCGGCAGGAAGATCGTCGCGCCGACCGGCAGCAAGACCGGCAGAATGATCGCCGTGAAGACCGACAGCAGGATCGCCGGTCAGATCGGCAACAGGATCGGCAAATGGATCGACAACAGGATCGCCGGGCGGATCATCAACTGGACCGGCAGCATGTTCGTCAAGAAGACCGCCGCGCCGATCGCGGAGGCCGCTTCCGCTAAAGCTCTCCTCGCAGATACACGGCGTCAGGGCCTATACCCTGACGCCGTTTCCTTATGCCCACTCACACTCACGGCCAACTCACTCGACCGGACCCTCCCAGGCGAGTGGGTATGCTCGCCGGCTGAACAACACCCACAGTGCCGAAAACAAGAAGGGCCACTCCGTTTGGAGCAGCCCTTGGCGCAACCCATTCCTTATGTCGTATCGTCCGGATGATGCATGAATACCGGCGCGAGGCCTTCGAGACGGAAGCCCGCCAAGGCTTTTCGCACCTCAGGTCAACGCAGATGCACTGGCAGTCCGTTGAGGAGGCCGAGCGAGAACCGCCTCGCCGGACGGGCGGATCGGGCACCGGAGTCGGGCTTCTTCATGAAGAGTCCGGGCTAGTGATCCCGTCCGCCGTGGCCGCCGCTACTCCGCTCAGAACGGCCGCCGCGGTCTCCGCCTCCGCCCCCTCGATCCTCTCTCACACGCTCACCATGATCGGCATTTCCTCCGCGGTCACCACGCTCCCTTCCGCCGGCATCACCATGCTCGCCTCGAAACAGTCGATCTCCCCGTTCGCCACGACGCACCTGCTCCCGCAGAGACTGCATGTTGACTCGACCTTCTCGAAACTCCCCTCCGCGCCGCTTGACCTCACGGCTCAGATCCAGCAGCTCCGACGGTTTGTACCCTTGACGCATGCCTTCGCCGACTAACGCGGCGCCCTCCTTGGAAGCGATCTTTCCCTCCTTCATCACGGCCAGACCTTTGGCTCCCGCCGCCAGGGTCTCTTGCGTCACCTGCTGCTTCCCATCCTGCGACAAACGCGTGAGTTCCCGCACTTCTTCGGCTGTGGCGCCGCGAGAGAAGGCTTCCGCCAGGGTCTCGACGGCAGCCCGGCGATTCCCTTCGGCCACACCGCGTGTGCCGGCCTCTCGCAGCACCTCCTGCGCCGACTCAAAATGCCCGACCATTTGCCGCAAGACCGGATCGATGCGCTTAGGGTCGACCCCTTTTGCCAGGCCTTCCTTCACTTTATTCGCTAGCGGCTCGGTGGGAAGGCCTCGCGCTCCCGCACTGTCGACCTGTTCGAGCAACGGGCTGACCGCTTCGACTGCGAACCCACGCGCCGACCGCAGTCGCGCGATTTCATCACGGTCCTGCAAAGAGATCGACTCCGCCCAAACCGGATCGACTGCGCTCAGACACACTGCCGCCAGAATAACGCCCTTGATCGGGATTCGCATCAGACCATCCCTATGGGACTATCACCACACCGTTGGTATTCCCAAACCCGTCCGTCACAAAATCCGCCGCCATCGGCGGCACCACCCATGTCTCACCATCGACGACATACATAAACACATGTTCGCCACCCTCGAGAGGCACGACCGCCGACCAAGATCCGTTCGACCCCACTCGAGTCATGACGTGCGCCGTCGTCGACCAACCGTTGAACGAGCCCACGACCGCGACCGACTTCGCCGCCGGCACCGACACCGAAAACCGCACGCCGCCCGACACGGGTGTGGGAGCCTCCGGCACCTGCCTGACCGCACAGGCGACCAGCCAACTCATGCCCACCACACTCGCCAGGATTCGCATCACGCTTCGCATCGTGCGAAGAGTACCGAAGCATCAGGAGTGATGCAACCCTCGGAGACGGCTTCCTAGAGTGTCGTGCCGACCTCCAACACCGCGTTCTGTGATCCAAACCCGTCCCCCGTATCTTCGGTTGCCAACGGGTCGGCCAACCATTGCTTTCCATCGATCACGAACATGTACTGATACCGTCCCGGCTTCAATCGAATCGTCGTCGTCCAGACTCCGGCGTCCGACCGTTCCATACGCGTGTGACTCGGGTTCCAGCCGTTGAAATCCCCGGCGACCGAGACGGATTTGGCGTCGGGCTGCACCAACACCAGCCGTACATACGTAGTCGGAGCCGGTGCCTGCTCAAGCGACACCATCTGAGCCGGCGGGCGACTGAGCGGCACCTCCACGATCTGCGCGGGTACCAGTCGCAACAACCCCGCTACGGCCAGGATCGCCACGGAGGCCACGGCCATCGCGCCGCCCAGATTCCATTGCAACGTCCGAGGAGCGGTCAGCCACCCCACGAATCGGTCGAGGATACTCTTCGAGTCTGGCTCAAGGGCCGCCAACACACGCGCCCTAAAGTGCGGCGACGGGGCGATCCGTGGGAGGCGTCCGGCCTCCGCAACCACCACCTCTAAGTTCAGCCACTCGCGACGTAATCCCGGATCGGCATCCACCTGCTGCAGGAACTGCACGCGCTCCTCCGGCGTCAGGTCCTGATCGAGAAACCGCTGAATCAAGAGATCCTGGGCATCCATGCATTACCTCGACAGCGACGACCGAAGGTCATTCCACTCCGACAACTCACGGCTCAACTGGACGCGCCCTTTATAGACACGCATTTTTAAGGTATCGGCATTCACGCCGAGCAACGCCTGCATGTCCTCGTAACTCAGTCCTTCGACATGCTTCAACACAAACGCCTCTCGATAAAGCGGAGGAAGGCGCTGGATGGCTCCGTCCAACTGTTGCGCGACCTGCTGCTGAGACAGCAGCCGTTCCGGCGTATGCGTCTCGACCACCTGAGCCACGACGGCCTCGTGATCATCCAGGTCCACGGACGCCGGGTGTTTGGCCCGCAGCCAATCCTTACACTTGTTCGCGGCAATTCGATACAGCCAGGTCGAAAACTTCGAATCGGCGCGAAACGTCGGCAGGGCCTTGAACGCCGCCAGGAACGCATCTTGAGCCAGATCCTCCGCATCGGCGCGATTCCCCACCATCCGAGAGGCCAGATTGACGATCACCCCGGCATATCGGTCGACCAGTTGGCCGAAGGCCTCATGATCCTGCTGCTGACTGCGAGCGATGAGCTTCGCCTCATCGCCTCCCGCCTGTGGCTCAACCGGCATATCCACCGTTTCATGCCAACTCGGCCGCCACCCCTGAGTCGTGTGACCCACGCCGACGAGCTGCCGAGCACATTCGTACACAGACACCAACTCCGCTCAAAAGCGGTAACTGGCGCCGACGGAAAATGCATAGTCCGGAGCTCCATTGGAGACACCGACAGTCACACCGCTGTTCAATCGCCAAGCGGAAGACACCGTGTAGTTCATCGCAAAGAAAACGTCGCGCGCATTTACAAACCCCGGCACAATGGCGCGATACTCCTCGAAATACACGCTAGCCAGAAGATCCCTGGTCACGAAGTATCCCGCGCCCACATCGTACCAATGCTGATTTTGGAATGGGAGGCCGTCGGCCTCGCCGATGATGTTGTATCCGGCATCCAGAAATCCGATCCAGTTCTCCCCGAACATCTTGGACATTTCGACGCCGAGCCCGTAGTCCAACGCGCCGGTTCCCAGCCCGAGTTGCGCATTGGCGGTCGGCAGCTTAATCCGGGCCGTCAGCGCGATGAGCGGGACGGCATCCCTCTCCTCCACCACATAATAGCGGCCTTTCAAGATGATGTCGCCCAGGCCGACCGTCGTCACCTTCTGGCCCGGCACCCGAGTGGTCAAACCGCAGCCCCGGTCCTTCCCTGATCCCGATTGCCCTTTGCCACTGCATCCGCCGTCGTCATCGGAGCCACTTCCGCTCGACCCGCTTGTTGACCCGTCATCCACCCGCGTGGCCGATCCACCGACGATCGTCGTCCGACCATCGGAGTTCGACATGACGAACGGCACAATGACCGTGATATCGCCATCCCTAAAGAGCCGGCGCATGGACAAGGGCGCATAAAAAAAACTGCTGGTCGAGCTGGTGCCGAAATTGCCGCTGGAATAACTCGGCGTGAATCCGATCTGCCAGTTCCGATCGGGCGGCGGAGGCCCCGGATCTGTCTTCTCTGCCGCGAATCCGATCGTCGCGGGTCCCAGGAGGCACAGAGCGACCCCCACCACTCGACTGCGCCACCAACCCATCCCGAGGCCTCCACTTTCTGCCGACGGCATACGCCGGCCTCTGTCGAATTACGTATCCTCGCAGGGGTACGAGTGCCGCAACCTACCCGATCCCCTCTCATTCGTTCAAGCAGTCGACCAATACGGACCATGCGTCATGCGATGCGACCGACGCGCCCGCACCACCCCACACTCGGTCCGTTGACGAGATGACCGGTCTGCTCAGAGAACGGGCGCTAGTTCCGTCTCGACCGTTCCGGGCGTTCCGGACGGCTGGAATGGTCCGGCGGCTCGAATCGCTCCATACGATTCCCATGGTCCGATTGAACCGCACGGGCATTGTCACGCCCTCGCCGGCCATGGTCATCGGCCACGTGGTCGGCCCGATCAAGCCCCCGAAGCTCGCCACCGCTATTGGCCCAACGATCCTCTCGACGATCCAACCGCTCGTCTTCCTGACGATTGTCACGTCGGTCGAGCCGACGATCCTCTCGGCGATCTTCCTGCCTCACATCTCCGATCTGCGTCACCCTTGGATCATCTCCCCCCCGCCGGCCATGATGGCCGCCGGCCCTCGATCCGCTGTTGAACGACCCTGGGCCGCGATTCGACGAACCAGTCTCCTGGCGGTCGCCGCTATGCCGATCGTCGTATCCATCATCGCCCCGCAGCGAACGATCCCGGAAATGCCGGTCTTCAAGGACCGGCCCCTGCCGCTCCGATGCCAACCGCGAACGCAAGGTCGTGTCGACTATCTCGCTCCCCGCTCGGGTCTGTCCCGCCTCCATCACCGACGCCTGAGCTGTTCCACCCGCAGCCATCCCTACCACTATCGCTACCCGAACCATCTGTGTTGCGCTGGTCATAATTTACTCCTGGGCACTGATGTGGCCGCCTCTTCATACCTCGCGGAAAAACGCGCTTACAACGTGTGCCCCCCTGCAGACGCCTCGTGCATCGCCCCAGTAGGCTTCGGCCCCTCGGGCAAGAGGTCCGCCGCCCACGAAATGCGCGACGGGCACCATTGCCAGACACCTAGGGTCACAATCCGAGTGAGACCCGCCGGAATACAGGCCGCTCGGCTGACCGAAACCTCTCGATTGACCACCCGGGTGCTGTCACCGCACCGGCCGAGGTAGGGCTCGCTGCTGACCTTGTTGAGATCAAAATGCGGCACAAAAAAGGCCACCACCGGAACCGGCAGGATCGCGATCGACGAGTTATCCGCCCATTCGCTGCCTGCGCAGTGTCGCTCAGTCGCCACAGGCCGCTTCATCTCGTCGTGAATCAACGTCGTCGTACAGCCTGACAATCCCAGGACCAGGGCCAACAACAGCGACATGGTTTTTGATTGTGGCATCGGCTCTCCCCCTATATTGAAAGTCTGTGGGTTAGACGCAGAGGGGCCGAAAAAGTAAACAGGTAGGAATTCGACCAGGCACCTGGCATTCGAATGGTCGGACGATTGGATCGGATGCGCATCACCGGCGCAGAACCACCGATAGGGGCTGAAAGCAGGAGCCGAAACACCAGCCATCGGCTACGAACATGGGTACGGCCGTCGGCGACGACTCACTCGAGTACGGAGCCCAACCCGCCTGGCACAGATACTTGTCAAAGGAATTAGTGGTAGGTGATGCTGCGCACTCGCACGTGGGCCTGCTTCAGGGTTTCGCGGCCATGAGTCACCTCCCACCACTGAAGCGCTTCCTTGATCCAGTTCCCGACGGTATCGTATTCGTAGCGATAGACTTTTCGATCCGTGAGTCGTCCGTCGACCGTGAAGATACGCTCTTCGTTTTGATTGCCCTGTTCGTCGTATTGAAACTCCGAACGGCCCTGCCGTCGCCCCTTCAGGTCGGAGACGATTTTTTCACGAACATGCCCCTGCTCGTCATAGAGGATGGCGACCTCGTAGCCGGCATCAAAACGATCGGTCATCACCATCCGGTTCCCGGCGGCGTCATACCGATAATTGCGCTCCAACCGTTCACGCACCAGTCGTCCCGTACCGTCGAAGGTGTAGAGGTTTCGATTGATCACCTGCACGCCATTGTAATGAAGGCCCCTCGTGCGTCGATGCGCCTCATCGTATTCATACAAGGAGGCATTCTCAAACGTACCGTCGCCCCAGACCGCCAGCTCGGCGGAGCAATTCCCGCGATCATTGTAGACCGAACGGGTTTCTTTCACGACCTCGCCCCGCGCATCCTGCACCACCTCCGCGATCCGCCTGCCCGCCTGGTCGTAGGTGTAGACAAATCGCAACGGCCACAACCCCTGAGAGGTCTCTTGGCCTCCCTGAATGCGCTCAATCAGACGCCCGCGCAGGTCGTACCGATCGGTTTGCACCAGCAGGCTTTCTGTGGTTTCGACGGACAGGACGGCGCCCCGCAGCCCGTCCTCCTCCCGATCGGAGAGTTCCGCAGAGAAGGACGGGATGACAGAACCACTCGTGAAAATAGTGATGACGAGAACCAGAAAGGAGAACAAGACTAGAATGGCCCAGCGGTGCCACATCATGACGTCAGCCCGATCGGGCAACGCGCGCGACACTGACCGTGTGAGCAGAACCCCTGGCTTCCTAGTCGACTGAGGCCAACGACCCAAGAATGTGGTATCCCCCATCGACGTAGATCACCTCTCCGGTGATGCCGCGGCCCAACGAACTCACCAGGAACAACGCCGTATCGCCCACTTCGCCCTGCTCTGTCGCCCGCCGCAGCGGAGCAAACGCGCGATGGTGATCGACCATCTTGCTGATCCCGGACACGCCACGCGCCGCCAGCGTTTTGATCGGACCGGCGGAGACGGCGTTCACCCGAATGTTCTTGGGCCCTAGATCGTGAGCCAGATACCGGACCGTTGCTTCAAGCGCCGCCTTGGCCACCCCCATGACGTTGTAGTGCGGCACCACCCGTTCGCTGCCAAGATAGGTCAGGGTCACGACCGATCCGCCGTCCGTCATCAGCGGCATCGCCGCCCGCGTGACGGCCACGAGAGAATAGGCGCTGACATCCAGGGCCGTCGCAAATCCCTGGCGAGTGGTATTCACAAATTCGCCGGTGAGCTCTTCCCGCGGAGCAAAGGCCAGGGAATGCACCAGAAAGTCCAGCCGTCCGAGTTTTTCGGCGGCCTGCTTCATCATCGCCGCAATCTGGCTGTCGTCTCCGACATCACAGACACAAGCCGACGCGCCGGGCAGGGTCTGCACTAACTCCTCGACGTTTTCGCGCAACCGTTCATTCTGATAACTGAACAGCATCTGCGCGCCTTCCCGCGCCGCGGCCTGCGCAATCGCCCAGGCGATACTATGCTTATTGGCCACACCGATGATCAGCCCCTTTTTCCCTTCTAACAACATACCGGCTCCTGCTCCTTCAATGAAATAACGCCCAATACGGGGCTGAACATACCATGATTCGTCCCGCGAGTGAATCGTCCCCGACCCATGCCTGCTTGCACGATCTTCTCGCCGAGGATGGCAGGCCGCCGGCATCCCCGCCGCCCTGCGACGTTCGCGCGCGGCTCACGTTCTCCGACGCCGCTCACAACCTTTTCCTGACATCCTTCCACTCTTTCGCCGCTTTGGCTTTTCGTGGCATCTCGCCTTTGGGCAATTCTGGCACGACCACCACCTCGAACCGATGCTGCAGCAAGGTCTCGGCAACCGCCCGTGTACGCACGATGCCGGTTTTCATGGTCGCCCAGCCGCCCTGTTTGAAACGCTCCACCGTGCCGTTCACGCCATCTGCTGACGGCACTGCTACGAAGCCGGGTGGAAACCTGTGAGACGTCAACCATCGGCGCGCATTCCCGATCGCAACCGTCTCCGCCGGCGGCTGCCCGCTGCCCCACACATAGACGACGTTGTAGTAATACTGCGTCAACCGCGCTAATTCTTCGGCCGCGTCGGGAACCGGCTGCGCAGATGCCTCCGTGCCGGTTTCCGTTGGAGTCGCAGCAACCGGTTGAACGAGGGCAGCCATTTCCACGAGGATGATCGGACGACGACGCTCCCACACGCACAGCGTCGCGTCGGTCTTCTCCGCGGCAACCGACGCGGCATCATCCACCGAGACCGTGACGACATAGTTCCCACGCATCTTGGGCAGATACTCGAAGGACACCTGACCGCTGTCATTGGTTTTCGCCGTCGCCACCGACTTGCCGTCGATAGACAGGTGCACGCTCACGCCTCCCCACGAGAAACTTCCCCCTGGAGCCTTCCCGGCGAGTTGAGCCTCGATACGGACCGATTGATTCGGCAGCGTCAACGCATCGCCGACGGTGAGGACGCCCGGAGTCTTCTCCGCCGCCTCGGCGGTACTCACCAGCACCCAGCCGAGCAGGAAGATCAGCCGGAAAAGCCACAACTTGCGACGAAACGACGCTGCCATCGTACGACCCCATTTCCCTTTCGGAGACCAACCGGTGTGATTAGGTGAGAAGCCCGCGGTCACGGCTGACGGTAAGATAGGTATCCCCCATACAAAACAGCACCAGCCCGATCAATGGCACGAGGAGAAACGAGAAGGCCGCCAGCCACAGGACGATCAGCAACACCCCGGCCAGGAGCAGAGGGCCGCCTCGCTTTTCCCCAATGTAGAGATGTCCGAGTCCGGGCACGAGGGAGAGCGCGGCAGCACGGCAGGCATGGGAAGTTTTTTCCAGCGGATCCATGTCGTTCAACCACGAAGTCTACCCGGCACGAAGTCCACCTGGATGGTGGATCGCCGCCCTAGGCCTTCAACGCCGCCAGCACTTCATCGACATGACCGGGCACCTTCACCTTCCGAAACAAGGCCTTGATCCGCCCCGTGGCGTCGATCACAAAGGTGCTCCGCTCGATCCCCATATACTTCCGGCCATACATGCTCTTCTCTTTGTAGACGCCATACGCAGTGCAGACCGTGACCTCTTCGTCACTCAAGAGCGCAAAGGGCAATTCGTATTTTGCGATAAACTTCTGGTGCGAGGCTTTTCCATCCTTACTGACGCCCAACACCACCGCCCCGGCCTTTTTAATCGGCGCGAGGGAATCCCGGAAGTCGCAGGCCTCTTTCGTGCAGCCCGAGGTATCGTCCTTGGGATAAAAATAGAGCACCACCTGCTTGCCCTTGAGGCTCTTCAGCGTCACGGTGCTGCCGTCCTGGTCCGGCAAGGAAAAATCGGGGGCCTTGTCCCCCACCTCTAATACGTCGGCCATGTATCCGGCTCCTCTACGTCAAGCTCGTCCTATCTGTCACCCGATCAGCGCGGTCCGCTGCCGATCATCGGGCGCTGTGTCCCATAGGGATGTTCTCTGGATCCCCCTTTTTGCGATTGGGGACTCCCGAAAGGACGGAGTGCCGGAGAATCCCAGATCACCTTATCTCCTGGAGCCAAATTAGCCGCCTCGATAAACTCCAGACGGGCCTGGTCCGTGTCCCCCAACGCATTCAGCGCGAGCGCATAATTATAATGGGCCTGTCCGGAATCCGGCGCCGCTTTGATGACCTGCCCAAAGAAGCCCTTGGCTTCCGCCACCTGGCCGGCCACATACGCTTGCATCCCCTGATTGTTCAGCGCGATGGCATCCGCCTTGACCCCATAGTCCAACGTCAAGGGAACCAACGGTTTTGGCTTGGAGTGAGTGCAGGCGGGCAACAACACCACCATCACACAGAAAACCATCCAGAGAGCTTTCATGACACAACCTCGTCGAAATCGCGCGCGACGCCGGATTAGGGCTTGGCGCGCTTCTTTTGTTCTTCTTCAGCAGTTTTCCGATACATCACGTCCCATTCCTGACTCCCCTCCACGATGTGTCGGGAGTAGGAGGCCAGCTTGGTCCGGACTTTCTTATCGACCTCCGCTTCCAACACTAATTCTGCGGCCACTACCCGCTTGATCTCGCGCAGCACTTTCCCATCATCTTCAGTAAACCGGCAGTGCGAACTCTTCTTCAGGGCACCGAGGGCAAGGTGGGCAAGATGGCTGGCTTTATCGTCGCTGATCACGGGGTAGACTCCAGTCCTGAGGCGGCCTCTCCACGCTCCCACAAGGCGAACGTGGACGTACCGATCGCACCTATAAAATAATGCCGCGTTCGCGCACCAGCTTCTGCTTGATCATCGTGAACATCTTCTGGTAATCGACCTGTCCCTGCTCGATCTGTCGCTCGTACGGCTGCATCATCCGGCGTACTTCGGCATTGAGACGATCTTCGACTCCGAGTTCTTCCGTCATCGTCTGTTCCAACGAATCCCGCAACGCCTTCCGATCCCCGGTCACTTCCAGGTAGCCCAATTCGTGAAGCCGAGCGATGACTGATTCGGCCATGTGATGGACCCGCTCTTTTGCCAGCCTCATCGCCACACACTCCCCGTCGACAATCCGATGCACTCCACAACACCGATACGCATGAGCTTACCTAAGAGCTTACCCAACCGACGGCGCCTGTTCAATCCGTTCGACGCGGATCGTGCTCGCAGTCATCGCCTGCCGTAACGTCGCCGCATCCCCCACCACACGACCGACCACATTGACCCGATCGGCAGGCACGGGATCCGCGCCCATGCTCATCGGCGTGCGACCGAAGAAAATCGCCAACACCTGGCCGGCGCCCCAGAAGGCCACGTCGCCGACTTTGACTTGCGTCGTCGCCGTTTCACGATGGTCCTTCACACCGGGAATCTTAAAATAGAACTCTTCGCCCCAGACATTCAATGGGCCTTCAGCGGGCAGCGCCCGGTAGAGTTCTTCGGCCGTCCGCGTGCCTTTCAACTCTGCCTCCAACTGTATCCCGCCGACCTTGATTCGAATACGCTTCGCCGATCCGTTCGTGGTCATGTTCCCTCATCTACACCGTAACACTCTGTGCCGCTCACGTGTACGAAACTCCGCACCAGTCGCGGACTCTAACTTGTTTATCCCTTGAAATCAAGGCTACAATCCAGGCGGAAGGGGATCGCGGCCGCACGATGTTGACCTCGACATTCGTCCACCTGAAGGGCATCGGCCCATCCACGGAGCGGCGGCTCTGGGAGGGTGGCATCGCTGATTGGGCGGCCTTTCGCCGTGAGCCACATATCCCCGGCATCTCCCCCTCGCGCAAAACTCTGTACGATGACGACCTCGCCTCGGCGCAGGAACAGCTTGACCGCCGCAATGCCTCCTATTTTGCCGACTGCCTGCCGACCCGCGACCACTGGCGACTGTTCCGCACCTTCGGTCCGCGGGCGCTCTATCTGGACATCGAAACGACCGGACTGTCCGCGCACGAGGGGCAGGTGACGATCGTCGGCCTCTATCGCCAAGGTCGCATGCGTACTCTGGTCGGCGGACAGGACCTGACACGTGGCGCGATTCAAGAAGAAATAGACCAAGCCGACTTGCTCATCACGTTTTTCGGCAGCGTCTTTGATATCCCGTATCTCCAAACCTGTTTCAGTGGCTTGCAGGTGCCCATTCCCCACTTCGATCTCTGTTTCGCCGCGAGACGCGTGGGCCTGCAGGGAGGCCTTAAACACATCGAGCGCGAGTTGGACATCGCGCGAGAATCCGATCTGTTGACACTCGACGGAATGGAGGCCGTTCGGTTATGGCACCACTATCAAGCAGGCGACGAGGCGGCGCTGGATCAGCTCATTCGGTATAATGCCGCCGATACCAGAAACCTCGAGCCGCTGGCTGAGTGGCTGTACGACCGGCTCACGATGCGCTACGGTCCCCAGTCGCTCCTACCGATCGGATAACCTGAGCACGCACCGACATGTGGGAATGGACGGCATTCGGAGAAACGGACCGCGGGTTGGTCCGTCACACAAATCAAGACACGTTTCTCGTCGACAATCGGCATCGGCTATGGGCCGTGGCCGACGGGATGGGAGGCCATGCCGGCGGAGACGTTGCGAGTCAACTGGTGATGGACTCGCTGGCTGAATTGGCGCCGACGCTCGCAGAGAATGCCTCGGACATCAATGTCGACGACACCACGCACGCGACGGCTCGTCTTGAGACCATGGCACAGCAGGCGCAGACCTCCGTACTGACCCATGCGGAGCACCACCCGGCATTACGCGGCATGGGAACGACCCTTGTCCTGGCCCATCTTCTGCCGCAGCCGACGCCCCGTCTCCTCGTACTCAACATCGGCGACAGCCGCGCCTACCTGGTGAGAGCCGGCATCATCAGACAGTTGACGCAAGACCATACTCTGATTGAAGAGCACGTCCGTAGCGGGCGTCTGACGCCTGAGCAGGCGGCACGCCACCCGAACCGCCATGTGCTCACCCGCGCCATGGGGCTTGCCTCCCACCTGGAAAGCGACCTGTTCGTTGTCGATCTTCTCAACGGAGACCTTCTGCTCCTCTGCTCAGACGGCCTCACCAAAATGTTGACCGACGAACACATTTTGCAAACCGTCAGGCCTCATCAACAGAATCCAGCGCGCGTCACCCGTACCCTCATCGAGGCAACGCTTGATGCGGGAGGAATCGATAACGTGACGGTGGTGGCCTGCACCATTACTGAGATACCCAATGAGGCAAATATCGATTGACACCACTTCAAGACCCAGGTAGCCTCGCTCAATTGCCGCCTCGTACAATCCCGAGGTTTTCATCCACCTAATTCGCATATTATTTATGCCTGTTCAGTCCTTGATCTCCCGATACAACCGCCTGTGGTTACGGTCCCGGCTCTTCATCTGCGGCCTCTCGATCATCCTGCTCAGTTCGCTCGCAGCAGCCAAAGAGCCGCTTGATCCGGAAGCCACGTTGCGCGTCATCGTGCAAGCGAACGCCGACCGGGATCTCCCCACCATGTCCAAATACATGTCGCACGATGCCGACGCCGTCGGATACACCATCGATGGACATAAATATGTCGGCTGGACGGCCTTGGAGGCCGACATGCACACCGAATTCACCTCCGTGGCCAAGCTAGAACTTCCCATCACCTATCTGCAGTTCTGGCACAAGGGAGATATCGCCTGGTTCGCGATGGAATTGGACTATATTCGTTATCTCAATCCCGCAGACATGACCCAGCGTATGGTGATGCCGTTGCGTGAAACAGGGGTCATGGAACGACGGGACGGCACCTGGACCCTCGTGACCTGGCACGAGTCTACAAGACAGCCCGACACCGGCATGGGAACCGCCGTAGTTGCCCCCGACGCCACCATACGTCGCGTCTCCGACAATCCGGCGCCCGGGTCGAACGACGTCAATTTGAGCGGCGAATGGGAAGTCACTGAAGTCGAGGACAATAAGAAATATGTCGCCACACTGGATGCCCACGGCAACGGCCCCTATACCTGGCAGGGGGGGCAGTTTTCGACCACCAGTTTCAATGACCGGCGCTGGCAGGGTACCTGGAAACAAACCGGCAATGACCGTGAAGGGGCCTTCGAGGTCGTGATCTCCGAAGACGGCACTGAAGCCAAGGGCATTTGGTGGTACGTGCGGGTCGGCACCAGAGACAACATTCCGCCCCGGCAACATGGCGGCACGTACCAGTGGAAACGCCTCACCCCGCCCCCCACGACTCACTAGCGGGCGCCTGCATTGCTCGACATTGTTTCACACACACACTCACGGACGGCCGGTCTGTCATAACGAGGAGGGGCTATGAATCGTGCGCTACTAGTGATGGTCATGCTGCTGATGGGCACAAGTATAGGGTACGCCGACGGTGGCCACGATCACCACGCGATTCCGACGATGCCGAGTTTAGGCAACACGAAAATCACCATCGACGACCGTACGGTCACCCTCACATTCGGGCCTGTCGATTTGCCGACCGGGCACGACGGCGATCTGGCCTCCAGCATGCCCAAAAAAGTATTCCAGTTGCCGGAAGACACGTACATGATCGGGTATAAGTCCGAGGTCTTTACCCAAGACGGCCAACCGCTCCCGAAGAACTACCTCCATCACATTCTCATGCTTAACAACGACAAGCCCAGCGTCTCCTGTGACGGGGAACCGTTGTTTTTCGCCGGCGCCGGCTTGGAAATGACGGAAGCGCGATTTCCCGATGGTTACGGGGTGAAACTGGGCAAAGGAGAAAACCTCATGTCCGTGGTGGCGTTCTATCACAAAGCTCCACCGACAAAAGATGTGATGGCCCGGTTCACCATGTATATTGCGCCGAAGGGCACCAAGGTGCAGGAAATGGATGTCTACCAGGTGGGCGTCAACATTGTCTGCTACAGCAAGTTCGCCCAACGGGGCGCTGACCAGACCGACGAGGGTATCGAAATCAAGTCTGGCGTCTCCGTACTCTCCGCCCCCCTGAAATTCAACATGGACGGCTGCGTCAAGTTTGCCTATCCGCATGGCCACGACGAACTCCTCATGGTCGCCCTGGAGAATAAAACCCTCAACGAAACCCTCCTACGGACGGTTCCGGAAGTGGATGCCGACGGTACGTTTCGCGATTTTCGCCCCCACCAGGTCTACAGAAATGACAAAGGGTTCACGGTCACCAAACAGGATAATTATGAAATGGTGATGGTCCACCACCATCCCCTCCAGAATCCCAACATCCAGCATGGAATGGGAAACTACCTGCTGTATATGACTCCTGGGGTGTGCCCGCAATCCTCCCACACCGCCTCAGCGCACTAAGCTCGACAAGTCCCCGCTCACCGTAGTCATGTGACTGCGGTGAGCATTGCTCCCCATCCACTCCACCACCCCGGCCTTCAGATGGCCGACGCAATCCACCACCGATTCACCTTCCTTGCCATAATTGGCTCTGAATCCATGGATGTGATCATTTTTGTTCCCCTGTCATATCGAACGCCCCTACCGAAGTAGCCGCGCCCCCTCGGGCAGCGGGCTGGGATTCGCAACGCGGTGTATGATATTGAACCAATCATGCAATTCCACCGACTTCCTGAGTCCATCATTGTCCCGTTGGAAGGGGGAACATATTCTTCACCATACGGTAATGCCGTTCGAGAAGTCCGTCCAGCCGAAGCCCGGTGGAATGATGGTACCCCTGTTTGAGGACCATGAAATCTTCCATGTCGCTGCCTGAACCGACCCTCAATATCCTCCTCATCAATGAACGACCTGACGAAATCAAGTTGGTCACCTCCAGCCTGAGAGGGTTCTTTACCGGCTGCCGGATCGAGGCTGGTTACTCCTCCGAAGAGGCCCTGCTGTTCAGCCAACAGAACGAATGGCACATCATTCTTCTCGATCAGGACTTGGCACCGGAACGCGGCCTCGACATTCTTGCTCGCCTTCGTCGCAATGCGCCCTATGCGGCCATCCTCCTCCAGACCAACGACAGTGACTCCCATACAGCCGTCCAGGCACTACAAAACGGGGCCGACTTTCTTCTGTTCAAACGTTCACCCGGCTTCGTGAGCGAGCTGTTGTTTTCGGTGCAGGAAGCGGTTGAAAAGCGCGACCTCCAAATGAAACTCGACCACACCTTCCAACGCCACCAACGAGTGATCGAGACGTTGAGCGACTTGGTCTACGAACTGGATCGAGAAGGTCGCTTTGTCTACGTGGGCGCCAGCGTGACCGCCGTGTTGGGATACACCCCCGAGGAACTTGCCGGCCAACACTATTCGATCCTGCTGCCTCCCCTTCAAGAATCAAGTGGGCGATTCCGACTGAACGAACGTCGGGCAGGCAATCGTTCGGTACGCCGACTTGAACTCACCCTCTATCGAAAATCGGCATCGGATGAACCCCCGACGCCGATCGCGGTTGAGATCACCGCCAAGGGGCTCTTCAACTCAACACACCGCTATCTCGGCACCGTGGGCATACTGCGCGACCTTTCTCAACAGAAAGCGCAGCAAGACCGCCTCGCGGAACTGGAATCACGGCTCCAGGAAACCAACCGCCAGCTCACCCTGTCCCGGGAGGCAGCCCTGGTCTCGCGCCAACTCCAACAACCTCTCACCACGCTCTTACAGGACTCCCAACGGTTGCTGAGCTCCATTCAAGACAGCAAGATCGAACAGCATGTCGAAACGATGGTTGAAAAGGCCTCGCGGGCCAGCCAACTCGGCCACCAACTGGTCCAGGCAATCCATGCTCCCTCTTTGCAGTTCGCCCCCCTTTCGCTGAACGACATTATTCAGATGGCTCTGCACACAATCCGGCAGGAACCGGAGGGAGCGGAGGTCCTCGTCACCACGCGCTTTGCTGAACACCTTCCGCGCGTTCAAGGTGCAGCGGACGCCCTGGAACATCTCGTGAGAATCCTGCTCGGCTATGCGCATCGCCAGGCCACTGATTCCGGCACTCCTCCTACGCTCCTCCTTGAAACAGCTCCTCTCCCTGCACCCGAGCGTGGCGCCATGGCACGCCATACTCCTCCGGACTCGAGCGTTCCACAATCGTATGCGAGCTTCACCATCAGGGGAACCTCCGGACATCGCTTGGGAGCCTCGCGCGAACAGCTTGACAGCCCGACTTCACCTGAAGAGTTCTTTCGCGCGCACCAGATTGTCCAGGCACACGGAGGCGCTATCGAAATCGAGCACGCGCCAGAGGGAGGAATGACCATCACAGTTCGAATCCCTGCTTCGACTGATCTCGCGTACGCTGCCAGCACCGATCAGGCCCCCGAATCTTCGATCGTTACGATCCCGCACAGGACACGCAGCACGATTCACACACCTGCTCAACCCCCAGCACAACACCAATCAGACCGGCGCCGATCCGAGCGCAAGCTGTTCTCGCTTCCCGTCCAATTATCGATCGGAGGCACTGCCCTTCGAGGCCTGCTACGGAACATAAGTACGGGTGGCGCGCTCCTGACCGTCCATGATCTGGCGCCCTCCATCCACCTGCAACCGGCCTATGTCGTCATCAAAACACCGGTGAGTTTCCTCGAGCTGCAAGGCGTGGTACACGAACGGCCCGCAACGTCGGCCGACCTCCCCTTTCAAGCGATCACACACTTCGTGATCGCGTTTTCTCCCGGCAGTGAGCGCGATCGCAATGTCCTCCGGTCGCTGCTCGAGGGGTTGCAGGACGGCTCGACCGTCGTGACCTTCGAGGGGTTGATCCTTCCACTGTCTTCTCCCACAGACCGCCATCCCGCCGATGGCCTCCCATCCACGACAAGCCCCGCAGACAGACGTGAAGCCATACGCCTACACGTCCCATGTTTGATCCGGCAGGCCGGTACATCGACCCGCCCTCCCTGGCTTGCCCTCAATCTGAGCTTAGACGGAGCCTGCATCGAACTACCTGACGATTCGGAACCCTCAAAGATTCACCAGATCATTCACCTGGTCCTCATCGAGCCGAACACGCCTTCCCCGATCGACTCTCAGCTTGAAGGTTCCGAAGAACCGTGGCCGGCACGTATCGTCTGGACCCGTCGCCCCCCGACCAGGCCAACGGGGAGTCCGATGCTTCCAGAAACAGTGCGATGCCGACTCGGGATACGATTCGAAGAACTCTCTCCAGCACAAGAGCACCGACTCCGAAGCCTGCTTGCGCCGCGAATCCGTGCGCCGCAAGATCTGGCCGAATCGGTGGCCAATTCGCCAGTGCGCACCACCACACATACCGTACGCAATCCTGCGGGACTCACCATTGCCCTCAGCCACGATGTTCCCTCGCACACACACAGCGAACCGCCTCCGTTGATGCTGCTCTGCCCCGGGTATGGAGTCACGCAACAAGCCTTCGTGGGCTTCGCCTATGCGCTCGTCGGTTCAGGGGTACAGGTGATTCGATACGATCACAGCCGTCACATCGGGCTCAGTGGCGGGGATGCGGCGCAAACTACACTTACCTCCCTGGAAGATGACCTTGATGCGGTACTGAGTTTCGCACAGAAGGAATGCCCGGGAGCCTCGATCACTATTTTGGCACACGACCTCCTCGGGCGGATCACCCTACGTCGGCAAGACTGGCACCGACGGATCCGTCGCCTTCTCCTTCTCAACCCCACACTCGATCTCCAACATTGCCTGACGAGCCTCCATCAACGAGATATCCTGCAGGAACATCTCGCGGGGGTCCGACTGGGGCTGGGCAACCTCTTGGGTATTCCACTCGATATCGACCATTTCCTCGCCGATGCCGTGGCGGCACACTATACGGATCTGAAAGCACTCCAGGAGGATCTCACGCACTGTGAAACCGACGTCGTGCTTCTTACGGCCGGACCAGGTACGACGGACTCGCAGATACCCAACCCGACCCCGGCGCTTCTGGACGATGTGCTCCATCGACTCGGAGCACGAGGAAGCCGGGTGCTCCTCTCATCTCCTCTGCTGACCGCCGACACCGTCACCCCGACAGCACGCCACGCAACCTGGCAACGAATCGCACAGCTCTGTTCGAAGCCGGACACCTTCGCGCACCCCCCTTCCACCCTAGCCGCCCACGATCTTTCGCGCGCAACATCTGTTCGCGTCCGTTTCGAGCGAGATCAACTTCGCATCAAGTATGCGACAGGAATCGGTGGCCGAGAACGCCTTTGGGCTGCGCACATCGATCTCACGCGGACCTTGGATGAGCTCCCGGCGCACTGGCAATACGTCGACCAGCTGTATCAACTCCTCCAGCCACTCGACGGGGGACTGACGCTACTCGACGTCGGCTGCGGCATGCATTCCTTCTCCAGACTCTTGCTCCTGAATCTCTCCTACCGCCTCCGTGCGCACACCTGGCATCACAACCAGCCGCTGCACTATGTCGGCATGGACGTTTCATTCGCAGCGCTGCAGGACGCGCAATCCGCCACACACGACGCGCTCACACACGTAGATCAGTTGTTTTCAGGGCGTATCTCGGGACCGACCCCGGTCACTCAGCAGTGGGTGCTCGGCCGCTCGCTGGAAACTCTTCCCTTCGCAGACCAGTCATTCGATCGCATCGTGGCAAATCTCTCCCTCACCTTTTCACGATCTCCGCTCCATGCGCTTCGAGAACTCTTCCGTGTCCTTCGACCTGGGGGAAAGCTCGTCATCAGCGCCCTCACTCCCTTCGCGGATCTGGCCGCACTCTATCGCCCCGCCTTGCAGGAACAAGGCGTCGACGCGTTCACCGGAGAGGCCCGCCTGATACTGAACCGCATGGCCCAATCGTGTGTCGCGTTGCGTGTCGGTCAATTGCACGCATTCCAGGAGGAGGCCCTCTCCGCCCGCCTTTCCCAGCTCACGACGATTCCGCCGAGACTCGTGCGGACATTCTCCGGACAGATCCTGCTCGCCGTCGCCGAAAAACCTGATTCCGCTGGCTGAAACAAAACCGCGCCTATATACTTCATCCACAAGCACGAGTCATGCGGTGTCATGGGCGGCACTACCGATACGATGGTGCCCGGATCGATATTTTCTGCGCAGGATTATGACACTCCACGAGCACAGCCGGCATACCCCAACCCTACCCGGTTCCGTAGACCTCCTAAGAGTCATCGGCAATTTCGCCGACACGGTAGGTTGTGCGACCGACCTCCCACGTCTCGCTCAAAGCCTGTTAAAGACCCTGGCCGAACAGCTGCGCCTGCCGGAGGCGGCTCTCTGGATACAGGAGCCCGGCGGGCAGTATCGCCTGCTTGCGTCTCAGGGGCAGGACACCCCTTCGCGCCTCCCGCTGAGTCTGCCGGATGATCACGCACTCCCGGCGTGGCTGGCCGATGAGGCGCACAGTCTCCGCTACGACCAGAATTCATCTTCTCCGGCCGGTTTAGCCATGGCATCCCTACACGCAGCGCTGTGCCTTCCGCTTCGAAACGCCACGCACGTCCTCGGATTCTGCACGCTCGGCCCGATCAGCACGGAGCCTCGTCCGGATGAGGAGACCCTGGTTCTGGCCGAGACACTCGTCTGCATCGCCTGCAGTACGTTCGATCAGCTCCTGGCGCAAGACCACTTGCGGCGCTCTTCTACCTTGATGAGACGAACCGATCGACTGCGCTCGTTGGAGATTCTGGCCGGCGGATTTGCTCATGAAATCCGTAACCCCCTGACTTCGATCAAGACCTTCATTCAACTCGCTCCGCAACGGCAGCACGACCCGGTCTTCATCCGTGAATTCAGCCAAATCGCCATCCAGGACGTCCACCGCATCGAGCAGTTACTCCACGAGATCCTCGACTATGCCAGTTACATGACCCCGCAGCCGAGCGAGGTGGACCTGAACGAACTGGTCGTCTCCTGCCTCGGGTTCGTGTCATCTCCCGCGTCGCATCGAGGTATTCGGCTCCAGACGACGCTGGCGCCTCAGCTGCCGTTGCTGTCGCTCGATCGGCAACAAATCAAACAGGTGCTCCTGAACCTGCTCCTGAACGCCCTCGACGCCATGCCCAACGGTCACGGGTTGATTCAAGTCCGCACGCGATTGTTACCGCCGGTGGGCTGCACAACCTGGGTGCAACTACAGGTAGAAGACGAGGGGTGCGGCATTTCGCCCGATCATATCGAGCATATTTTTGACCCCTTCTTCACGACTAAACACACCAACAGCGCGAGTGATGGGTCGGGCCTTGGCTTGACCACCGCCCACCAGATCGTTCGTGAGCACGGCGGCGCCCTGCTGGTGGAGAGTCGAATCGGGGCAGGCTCCACGTTTTCCGTGAATCTTCCGATACCGGATGTGCGCACCACCGTTTCTGCAGTACGGGAGTAACATGAAAAAACGGGTATTACTTGTCGATGACGAGCCGCGAGTCCGAGCCTCGCTGAAAACGGTTTTGGAACCGACCTATGAGATTCTCGAAGCAGCGGACGCCGCTGAGGGCCTCAAGAGCTTCAAGCACGACGCACCGGACTTGGTCCTGCTGGATGTGATTCTCCCGGGAACCGACGGGCTGGCAGCGCTCCAAACGATGCGCACGGAAAACCGAGCCATCCCCGTGATCATGTTGACCGGCACCAAATCGGTAAAAACCGCCGTCGACGCCATGAAGCTGGGCGCCGCCGACTACCTATCCAAGCCGTTCGACGTCGAGGAGCTCCAGATCGTCATCGAGCGCGCGCTGGGCAAACAGGAGTTGGAGCAGGAGGTGCGCCACTTGCGCGCACAAGTCGTCCAGCGCTATGCCTTTCACAACCTGATCGGCAAGAGCCCGGCGATGCAGGAAATTTACGCCAAAATCGAGCAAGTGGCCGACAGCCGCACGACCGTCCTGGTCACCGGCGAGAGCGGGACCGGCAAGGAACTCGTGGCCAAGGCCATCCATTACAACAGCACGCGGCGAGAACGTCCCTTTGTGGCGCTGAATTGCGCCGCCCTACCCGAAACCCTTATTGAGAGCGAGCTGTTCGGTCACGAAAAAGGCTCATTCACCGATGCGACAGCACGGCGTGTCGGCCAATTCGAACTAGCTCACACCGGCACGCTCTTCCTGGATGAAATCGGCGATCTCAGCCCGGCGACACAGGCCAAACTCCTACGCGTGTTACAGGAACGGGAGTTCACCCGGGTCGGTGGCGTGCAGTCCATCAAAGTCGACGTGCGCATTGTCGCGGCCACGAACAGGAACCTGGATGAGATGGTGCGGAAAAACCAGTTTCGGGAAGACCTGTATTACCGCATCAACGTCATTGCGCTGTATCTGCCTCCGCTCCGCGAACGCGGCGAAGACGTCGCGCTCCTCGCCAAGCACTTCCTGGCCAAACGGATCGAAGAAGAAAAGCGCCCGCCTCAGGAATTCACCAAAGACTCCCTGGAGCTGGTTTCGCATTATCCCTGGCCCGGAAACGTACGCGAGATGGAGAACATCATCGAACAAGCATTCATCTGGTCGAAAGGTTCTCCCGTGATCACACCGGAGCACTTGCCGAATATCTTGCGGACCGACACCCGATCAACCTCGCTCCGTGACGATACCCTGGCCGGACGAATGTCGCTGGAAAAAGCCGTTATGGAATTCGAGCGAGAAATCATTCTCGACGCGCTCAAACGCACGACGTACGTACAAACTCATGCCGCCACCATGCTCGGCATCAGCCGGCGCATGCTGAAATATCGCATGGATACTTTGGGCATCAGCAGACCCGACAACGGGAGCACGTCTGACCCCTCACTGACTCATGAATGACACAGAGTGGGGCAACAGTGCTCTACAACCTGTGTCATTTCATCAAAGGCAAAAGTACCTACACCAAATATCTAGTGGCCACGATGCGCAAGACCTGCTATATACTGTTTGGTTTCATAGGAATATGAACGGTATGGGTTTTGCGTTTCACGTCCGCTAAAGCTTGCACTACACCCTGGAGCGCTCTGGATGGGGACCCATGCACCAGCTGAATCTGTAGGCACGAAGCCGTCGGTCCTGGTTGTCGACGATGAAACAGGTCCGCGGGACGCGCTCAAAGTAATTCTTCGCCCCTTCTTCACCATTCATTCCGCCGACAACGCCAAATCAGCCCTGCGAGTCCTCAAAGACCAGCACATCGACCTGATCACGCTCGACCAGAAGTTACCCGACCGCCAGGGTATCGACCTGCTGCAAGACATCAAACAAGACTACGCAGACATTGAAGTCATCATCATTACCGGCTATGGCAGTTTGAAGTCTGCGATGGAAGGGATCCGGCACGGCGCCGCAGGGTACCTCCTCAAGCCGTTCAACGTCACCGAACTGATTACGCTGATCAACCAAACGCTCGAGAAAAAACAGCGGCTCGACTACTTACGCTCGTTTCTGAAAACATCGACAGCCCTGTGGGGTACGGAGCAGGACGCGACTCAGGCCTGGAAAGATTTACACACCAACTATTCCGCCATCGGTAAATCCACCCCGGAGGCCGACGCCAATACAAACGATGTCACAACCTTGATCCCCCTATTGTCCGATCTCCTTGAAGCGAAAGACCGTCAGCTCTTGAACCACTGCAGCCGCGTCAGCTTTTACGCCTCGCTCCTCGCCAACCAATTGAATCTCCCCCTTCCCGAGCAGAAAGCACTCGCGCTGGGGGCATTCCTCCACGACATCGGAAAGATCTGTCTTCCCAACTATAAGTATTCACCGGATGATGAGGATGGGATTAAGAACGGCGCCCACGCCAAGGAACATTCCGAAGCCGGGGCGCGGATGTTGCTGCCACTCGGATTTCAGGCTGAGGTAGGACAGATCGTTGCCTATCACCATGAACGGTTCGACGGATTGGGCAACCCCCACGGCCTTGAGGGGGAAGGCATTCCACTCCTGGCGCGCATCGTCGCCATCGCCCAAGCCTTCGACAATTTGACGGTTGATATGCCGGGGCACCTACCGATGTCCATCGACGACGCCATCCGCAAGATCGTGCTTCAAGCGGATACCCGCTTCGATCCAAGACTGACCGAGCTGTTTGCCAAGGTGGTGCGGGAATGCAAGTCTTCTCTGCCCGCTCTCGCTATCGCGAAAACCTCACCTGCAAGTTAATCCGACCGCGCACGCCGCTCCTTAGCCCCACCGATCATTTCAGCCGCTGCCGCACGCGCGCTCTTGGTCACCGTGACCCCGGCTAACATTCGGGCGACTTCCTCTTCTCGTTCGCGCTCCGTCAGCAGCCTGACCTGCGTGACAGTGCGCTGCTGTCGCACCTGTTTCTCGACCAGATAATGCGCATGGGCCTGAGACCCGACCTGCGGAAGATGCGTCACGCACAACACTTGGTGATGCCGACTCAGGTCACGAAGGCGCGTTCCCATCACCTCAGCCACCGCTCCGCCGACACCGGCGTCGACTTCATCAAAAATTAGCACGGGCACTCGATCACTCTCGGCCAACACGGTTTTCAAGGCCAACATGACACGAGACAGTTCTCCACCGGAGGCAACCTTCGCGAGCGGCTTGAGCGGCTCACCAGGATTGGCCGAAAAGACAAACTCCACGGAGTCTTGTCCCGTCTGGGCATAGGTCGTGGCGCCGGTCAACGGAACGACCTCCACGCCGAAGTGCGTGCGCTCCATACGAAGCGCACTCAATTCTTTTGTCACCTGCATCATCAGCTTCTTTGCCGCCTCGACTCGCTTACGCGAGAGACGTCCGGCCAGCTCACCGACACGCCTCGCCCCATCGTCGACAGCACGCGCCAGATCCTCCAGCTGGGTCTCCGCCGTATCCAATTGGGCGAGCTGGATCCGCAGAGACTCGTGCAACGCCAGCATGGCATCCACTGAGCCGCCGTATTTCTTACTGAGCCGATGCAACCGATCCAACCGCTGCTCGATCTCCATCAATCGAGCTGGATTGGCCTCAACTTGATCCCGATAATGCCGGACCTGATCGGCCAGATCTCGTAAAGGCACAACCGCGTCGTCCACCACTCGCATCCATTCAACCGTAGTCGGGTCGATCGTCTCCATCTTCGCGAGCAGTTTGCGCCCGGATGCCAGCAGGCTCAGTACCCCCTGATCACCCGCGTACAATAACTGGTGGAGTTGATCGGACAGGTCGCCCAGTTGCTGGCTATGCATCAGTCGCGGGCGCTCCTGCTCGAGCCGCGCGTCTTCCCCTGCTTCCACGGCGGTATCGGCAAGCTCCTGAAATTGAAAGCGGAGAAGATCTTCCCGCTCCCGGCGCTGAACGATCTGAGTGCTCACCGTGGCCAGTTCGTCGACCCGTTCCTGCCACGCGCGATACGCTACCTGGTAGTCTTGACGCAAGGTCTGCAGTCTGCCGAAGGCATCCAGAGACTCCAACTGAGCCGAGGCAGACAGCAACGACTGTTGTTCATGCTGTCCGTGCACGTCCACCAATGCGCCGCCCAATTCTTCCAACAGATGAACCGGACACAGATTGCCGTTGAGATAGGTGCGATTGCGCCCGGTGCGGGAGATCACTCGTCGGACGACGATATCCGTCTCACCGGGATGTGAAAACTCCTTGGACTGAAGCAATCGAAGAATGGGATGATCGGGCGGCAACACGAACGCCGCTTCAAGATCGGCCTCTTCGGCCTGGGCGCGGATTTGATCAACGGAAGCGCGGCCCCCCACAAGGAGTGTCACCGCATCGATCAGGAGGGACTTGCCGGCTCCGGTTTCACCCGTTAACACGATGAAACCGGAGCCGAAACGAACGGCCAGCTGCTCAATCACGCCGAAATTCGAGATGCGCAGCTCGGTCAGCATGCCGCTGAAAATCAGGCGCTAGGCAGCGCCGGAATGTTGTGCGAGCAACGAATCGATAATTTCTTTGAACTGGCGTTTCGGACGCGCGCCGACTAACCGCTCAACCGCTTGTCCGTTCTTGAAGAACAAAATCGTCGGAATGCTCATGACCTGATAACGACCGGCAATTTCAGGATTTTCATCGGTATTGAGCTTACGAACCTTGATCTTACCAGTATATTCTTTGGCGAGTTCATCGACGATCGGCGCAACCATCTGACACGGTCCGCACCAGACTGCCCAAAAATCCACCATCACTAATTCGGATGCCTTCATCACATCTTCATCCCACGTCGCATCAGTCGCTTTCAACGCATCGCCTGCCACAGTGTCCTCCTTCGCTCAACCGACCTACGATACCATCGTTCTCAATGTGCTGAAGCGTCTCCACACACCGTTCGTCATCCTATAACATGATTTTACGAGAGTCAAATCACCGCCGCTCCCACTGCCACTCAGGAGGCACACCGGACCACCAGTCGGCCGGTTTTGCCCGCCGCCAGGCATCCTGCTCCTGCCAGAGCTGCTTCACCACGGCCGCATCCAACCGCGCCGCCATCGCCGCAGTGACGTCGGACTGTCGCTGTACCGCCTGCTGAATCACTTCTTTTGCGATCCGTGCAAGCACATCCGGCGGATCGATCAAATCCTCACTCCGTCCAGTCGCGAGATTCATGTACAGCTGCTCCACACGCACCCATTGATCGGTCGCCGAGAGGTGTTCAAGGTATCCATCAAGCGCGTGATACACATAGGTGAGAAACGCGTAGGTGCGAACCGAGGGACGATCCCGAACGGCCGCCTGACGGTAGTCACCGGCCTTCAGAAACACCACCGCACGTTGAAGATGGGAGGGCGGCTCCTCCGCGAACAGGTCAGAGGGGGCCAGGATCTGACTGGTCATCCAGCACAGCAGTCCGATCACTACGCAGAGCCAGGATTGCCTCATCCGCATGGGTCCGCCTCCTTCCCCCCCTCGTCACCACAACAATCAGCGGTCCTTCCCGCGCCGGCAACCGGTCAACGAAACCCGGAATCATGCCGGCCGTCATCAGCCCCTTGAGACCGAAGCCCGCCGGACCTATTCACGTGGAACGCCGCCGCAAGCACACGGGCAGTTCCCTTTGAAAACTGAACGAGAACAGCCTCGCCGGATGAGAGGATCGGATGACGGAGCAGGGAGGCATACATCGTCCAGCCTAATACCGACCCATCGGCATCGATTGAATCGGCAGAGGATTCTGGGTTCGACCATAAGGCCCACCATGTTCGGCCCAAGGCAAGCCGCGATCTCCGACCAACAGGGGCCCCAGAATACTGCGTGCCACGATCGTGCCGAAATTCTGCGTCCATCCGATCCCGGTCATGCTCAACATAAAGGAATAACTCTGGCGGTCCGGGAACTGCAGATAGTACAGTCCGAGCGACCAGCACTTGCACGGGTTTTGATAGAGGGCGACCACGTCGTATTCAGGGCTCCGGCCGCCTTTGACATCATAATAGCCCTTGGCCCCGATGCTCCACCCCCACGGCGTCCTGAAACCACCGCCGATCGTCGCGAACTGAATCTCTTTTGTTGGAGCATAGACCTCGTTAAACGAGACCGGATTCCAAATATCACCGCGTCGAACCCGGTTGCCGTCCTGACTGAATCGCTGCCCGACCTCGAAATACCAATAGTTGGATTGCTGCAGGCGAAGATCGGTATTCCACTGGCTGAAGGTCCCTCGGTAGGGATCGAGAAATGCATCGACCGTGAGATACGAATTCATCGGAGGCAGCATCTGCGTGGACGTCACGTTCTGCCCAAGCGCCTCGTTCACGGATGGGGGCCGGTAAAATTCCGGCGCAGTATTGCCGATCACCGCCCGCATCCAGAGATCGGACATCTTCCGCCCCTGCACGTCCACCATGGCCGGCTGCAGAGGTTGCGTCAGCGAACCCAAGAACGGTAGGACTCCGGGAGTAAACTCGCGCGCACGCGTCTGCACCGCACCCAGGTGGTAACTCTGCGCCACGGTGAGATCCAGCCAGTTGAACGATTGGCCATTGATTTGTTGTTCAAGCAGCTTGGTCCGGAGTGAGTAGGTCAGCAGGTTCTTCTTCGGAATATCGTCGACCTGATCGATCTGCGCAATCTGGGACTGACTGCTGCCGGGGACGTATTCATACATCACACTCGGCTCAATGGTGTGCAGAAAACTCCCGCCGTCTCCTCCGGTATACCGACGACTCAGTCGTGACGACGCATCCATGGCCGCCCAAAAGGTCTCGCGGTGAAGCGGGCTCGCCTCCTGAATCCCGCGCGTGTAATACACTTCCTTGAACTTCACATGCGGCGTCAGGCCGATCACGTGTCCGACATCGATCACATCAGTGGTGAGGCCCGGCATGAAATCCATGCGATTCACCGTGAACCCCTGTTCCCGATAGAAATTCACAAAATTGCTGTCGAGGTTCATGAGCAGCGGCAGCCCGAACGCCGAGGTATTCGGCAACACGTAGCCGACCTCCGGAAGACGCTGGAATGTATCGGGTCCGCCCGAATTCAACGGCTGGAGATACTGGCCCAGAAAATAAGCGCTGCCATACGGCAGACGTTGTGTGGCGAGCAATGTCGATTCACCACTGGGCGACGCCCGCTGCGCCCCCGAATTGCTGAGCTGCTGGAGATACTGCCGATCCGACACGAACGACGCCTGCCCTCGCACCAGGAGCGTGTCCGTCACCTGCTGCACATGCTGGCCGCTAATAATGCCTCGCAAACGCCGCTCGCCGCCACCGGCCTGGTCGACACCCGATACATTCGGCAATTGAGTCTGCTGAAGAAAGCTCGCGAACCACTGCCCGCTCGAACGCCGATTCATGTAGTAGCGATAGGTAAAATCGCTGCCGTATCCCAGGTTGGAATAATACGACGGCGCGATCGTCAGATCCTGGCTGGGGTTGATCGCCCAGAAATAGCCCTGCTGGTAATGCAGCCCGAACCGGTTGTCATACCCCGGCGTCGGGATGAGGAACCCGCTTTGGCGGGTGGTCAGAGGATAGGTCAGCGTCGGCACGGGAATGATCGGCGTATCGCGCATGCAGAGCCAGGCCCGTTTCAGCCCAATACTCTCACCCGTGTTTACGTCGAGATCGTCGAACTTGAAGCGCCAGGCCGGCACTTCGCCGTCCCTGGCGTCGCAATTGGTAAACGAGCCGTCCTTGATCCGGTAGTGATCTTCGGACAGCCGCCGGATGCTCCGTCCGGTGAAAAACGAATTGCTTTGCCGAATATACATCGATCCATGGGCCACGACTCCGGCTTCGGTATTCACATTCAATTCCAGCCGCTCCGAGGTCAGCTCGGAACTCGAGTCGGAGAAATGCACATGCCCGGTCGCCACTAACGTACCGGGCAGTGAATTAATCGTGACATGATCGGCGGTGAGCCGAAGCGACCCTTGCGTCACCACCACCGACCCATCCGCCTCGTAGACCTCCTGCTCCTGCAGATGATCGATGCGTTCGGCTGTGACGGTAAGGGGTTGGTTAGCCGGCGAAGCGGTGGTCACCGTTGACTCCGCCCGAGCAGATCCGACGAAGAGACACAGGCTGAGGAGGAGCGTAAGCAGGACCACCGGGAACGGACAACCAGTCGCCCGCCGCCATATGGGAGCCGAGTAGCAGTCTGGCCCCATCTCAACCACGAACAGGTGAGAGGGCACACCCTCGAAGAAGGGCCTTGATCTCGCCGACCAGCATCAAGGAACCCGTGACACAAATCAGATCGGACGGCGTGGCGAATCGCTTGGCAAGCGCCAGCGCATCGGCGGGGGTGGCCGCGACCAGGGCCGACGGCGCACAGTCGTGCAGCAGCGTGTGCAGTTCCGGGCCGGTGGAGGCACGCGGCAAATCCGCCTGCGTCAGGATCAACGTATCCACCTGTGGCAACAACGGCGCAAGGAATGCACGCGGATGTTTGTCGCGCATCATCCCCACAATCAGACTGACCCGCGCTCCGGGCCTGCCACGCCGCCAATCAGCGAGATACTCAGCCAACACAGCCGCAGCTGCGGGATTGTGGGCTCCGTCCACCATGATCGCCGGCGACTGGCCGACCATGTCCAAACGGCCTTCCCACGCGACATGTTGCAATCCACTCCGCACCGCCGGTTCAGGCACCACGAACCCGCGCTCGCGGGCAAGTTCGATCAAGGCGAGGGCGCAGGCGATATTGTCCAATTGAAACCGTCCTTGCAGCGAGCAGGACAGGTGATCGTACGTTGCCACCATTCCCGCATACCGGCAATCGGCCGTTGACGGACCGTCGCACTGAAACTCGCGCTCGAAACAAAACACGGGAGCGTTCACCTCCGACGCGCGCTGTTCAATGACCCGGCGAGCCAAGGATTCGATGCGACCGAGCACAACCGGCACGGCAGCTTTGACGATACCCGCCTTCTCACCCGCGATCGCCTCCAGCGTGGACCCGAGATACGCCTCGTGGTCCAGGCCAATCGTCGTAATGGCGCAGGCCAGCGGCTCCACGACGTTGGTGGCGTCGAACCGCCCGCCCAGCCCAACCTCAAGCACCGCCACCTCGACTCCGCATTCCGCAAAATACTGGAACGCCAACGCCGTCGTGAACTCAAAAAACGTAGGGGCGAGATCGGGTGCAGCGGCACCGCGCAAGGTATCGACCAGTCTGCCGACCGTCTCCTCCGAAACCATCACGCCGTTGACTCGGATGCGCTCGCGGAAGTCGATCAGATGCGGAGACGTATAGAGGCCAACTCGATACCCGGCGGCCTGCAACATCGCAGCGGTCATCGCCGCAGTGGAACCTTTTCCGTTGGTCCCTCCGACGTGGAGCACCGGGTAACGACGATGCGGCTCTCCCACCCTGGTCAGCAGGGTACGAATCGTCTCCAGCCCCAACTTGATGCCGTGCTGCTGCAGGCCGTACAGAAATTGAACGGTGGCGGAATAGGTCATCGTGGTTATTCGCGAGAGTTTGCCTGCACTAGAAGGCCGTAGGGAAATCCACTTTTTGCACCAGACACGACGACCCACTCACATGGCAGCTTGGAATCGAACTTGTCGCATCCTGCTAAAAATGCCCGACCAGCGTGCTCACTGCTTCTTTCAACTGCTTACGTTCGACGATCATGTCGATCATCCCATGATCCAGCAAGAACTCGGCTCGTTGAAACTGATCCGGCAATTGCTGCTTGATGGTTTGCTCGATGACGCGTGGACCCGCAAACCCGATCAGGGCCTTCGGTTCGGCGATAATGACGTCCCCCAGCATGGCGATACTCGCGGTCACTCCGCCGAAGGTCGGATCGGCCAGGATAGAGATAAACGGAACCTTGGCCTCTCCCAACTTCGCCACCGCCGCAGAGGTTTTTGCCATCTGCATGAGCGACAGAATGCCCTCCTGCATGCGGGCCCCGCCAGAAGCCGTCACGAGGATCAACGGCATACGCCCTTCCAACGCCCGATCGACGGCACGACAGATTTTTTCACCGACCACTGAGCCCATACTACCGCCCATGAACCCGAAGTCAAAAACGCACAGCGCGACCTTCCGCCCGTTGATCGCCCCCTGACCGATGACCATGGCGTCTTTGCGGCCGGTTTTCTCCTGCTGTGCTTTGATCCGGTCCTTGTACGTCCGCGTATCCTGAAACTGCAGCGGATCCTGCGGCTCCAACTCGGCGTCCCACTCCTTGAAGGTCCCGAGGTCGACCAGCAGATTGATGCGTTCAATCACCGAAATGGGGAAGTGATAGTCACACTTCGGACAGACCTTGTTGTTCCGGTCCACCTCTTTGCGATACACAATCTCCCGGCAATGATTACACTTCAGCCACATCCCCTCCGCTACTTTGGAGCGTTTGGGGGGTTCGGCTTCCTCGGTTTTGCCTTTTTTAAACCATGCCATCTGTGCTCACCTATAGTACAAGGGTTTGGCCCTCTTCGAGCGCGGTCAAATGAGGAAGCCCCAGTTGCCCGAGCTCCTGCCGAATCTGTTCGCGAAACCGCGGCTTGAGATGGTAGGCATAGACCGGCAACTCCGGCCGCGCCATCTTGGCAAATTCCTGTGCCAGCAACACCGGAGTCAGATGTTTAGCCACACGCGCCAGCTCATCCATCGCATTGGGAAACGAACTCTCGATAAACGCGGCCCGCAACCCGGTCACACCTTTTGCCCTCTGCCAAAGCGTATCCGTTCGATAGGTATCGCCGCTATAGAGCACCGTGTGTGCCCCTTCACGCAGCAAGAATCCCACGGTCGGCACGACATGGTTGACGCGAATCGGCGTCACGCCCAGCCCGCACAGCAGATCCTCTCGTCCCGCCTCCAGCTCATAGGGCACGAAGACGGGCCTAGCGGGATCGGGCAACCGGAAGAAATCAGGATACACCGTTCCATTAAAAATATGCGTACGGAGCCCATCCAACACTTCAGACATGGCCGCGATGACCACCGGCGCCTCGATCTCGCCGACCAGGTTATCGGCCAACGTCGGCAATTCGCGAATATGGTCGAAATGCAGATGGGTCAGCAGGACCACCCGGATTCGCCGCTGTTCTTCGAGGAACAGGCGCGACCCGATAGTGCCGGCATCGACCAGCAGCTGGTCATTGACCAGAAAGCCGCAGGTGCCGCATTGGATCGGACCGTTCGCCCCTGCAACCAACTGCCCAGACCCATGACAGCCCAGCACGCGGACATTCATAGCCGTGGATTCCCGGAACGTCCCTCGAATCCCGGCGCGCTCTCAGACGCTTGTGGATGAGTCCTCCGCACTGCGAGGCAGAATAACATACCTCTCTAAAAGGCGCACACAGATTTGCACGGACGGCTCTGCTTCCAGCACGTTCCTCTTGGAGAAGGTAACATTCGAACCTGTTCGCGAATGCGACAGACCCATGATAGGCACAGATCCCGGCTATGACCAGCCGCCGCCCAGTCCGATCCGGACCATCATGAGCAGTCCCAAGCCGATACTTGCGAGACAGGCCAGGCCCTGCATCATCCAATAGGCCCGGGGTCCGACGGCCACGGAATAGACCACCGGCAGACTCAGGATCGCCCCGACACCGACCATGCCGAGAATCGATCCGACCCCGAACACAACAATGTACCCGATGCCTTGGCCGATTCCCGTGACGGTCGAGAGCACAATCAACATGAGCGCCGCCGATCCCGCCAGTCCATGGGCCATCCCGATCAGGAGGGGCCGCAGCGATCCCTGATACCAATGCCCATGTGCATGACTCGGCTGCAGATGATGGCTATGTAAATGCATATGCGGCTGTCCATCGTGCTCATGCGTATGGAGGTGCCATTGCTCCCGGTAGATCCGACGGGCCAACGAGAGACCGAGGGCGACCAGCATTACGCCGACGGCAAACTCGAACAGGGTCGCCAACCGGTCGGGAATCGTGAGGTTCAAGGCCAACAGCAGGGTCCCGACACACAACAACATCAGCGTGTGCCCGAGCCCCCAAAAAAACCCCATGGCCGTGGACGCCCGCACGGTCGGACGCTCCGCCAGCACCGTGGAAAGCGCAGCAAGATGATCCGCGTCCAGGGCATGACGCAGCCCCAGCACAAATCCGAGACTGAGGATAGTCAGGGTATGAGGATCGAACATCGGCTGCTCCGAGAGAGGTGCGTCGTCTGCCCCTGTTGAAGGAACAACAGAAACTGACGCTCAACCTCCTCGCGCATGCATTTCCAGGTGGGGATCTTCGCGTAGACGGTTGATTTCAATCAGTCGCTGCTCTCGCAGACCCAGTACTTCCAAAGCTTTGCGCTCTTCGGCACCTCGATCTGCCCGCCCTTCCCAAGCGGCGGTAATCAACGATTTGATCTCGTCGCGGGACCGGCCTTGTCTCAGCGGCGCCCGCAAATCGAGTCCATCTTTCGCATACAGACAGAGGTACCACATGCCGTCCGCCGTGAGGCGGCTTCGGTCACACGAGCGACAAAAAGGCGTGGTGGTGGACGGAATGATGCCGAAGCTGGTGCCGTCCGGTAACCGAAACCGCTCCGCCGGCGCAACACTATTCTCAACGATCGGTTGTACCCCGCCGTAGTGTCGGCCGATCTGCTCCAGCATCTCCGACCGCGACAGTACCTGATTCATGGACCAGTCCGTGGCCCCTCCCACATCCATATATTCAATGAACCGGACCTCGCCGCCTACTGTTTTTCCATACTCGATCAGATCGATGAGTTCGTCGTCGTTGTAGCCCTTGATGATAACCGTGTCGAATTTCAGCGAGGGAAACCCGACCTGCACCACCGCCTTGATACCGTCGAACACCTGATGATGGAGATCGCGCTTGGTCAACGTGCGGAACCGATCGGCTCGCAGGGTGTCCAGACTGATCGTGACGCGATTCAACCCGGCAAACGACAAGTCGGCAGCCTGATCCGCCATCAGGACGCCATTGCTGGTGAGGGCGATTTCTGTGATCCGTCGATTTTCAGACAGCTGCCGGACAAACCGTGGCAGGTCCCGACGCAACAGCGGTTCCCCGCCTGTAAGCCGAACCTTGTCTACTCCCAACTCCGTGAAGATCGCCGTGAGTTCGGCCATCTCTTCGAACGTCAGGATGGTATCGCGCGGCAACCAGGCATAATCGTCCTCGGGCATACAATACTTGCACCGAAGGTTGCAGCGGTCGGTCACAGAAAGGCGCAAGCTACGGAGCGGACGCCCTAATCGGTCGAAAATCGTGGGAGCGGGTGTATCGAGCATGCTGTGATCCATAATGACTCGAAGGCGCGGGCCTCTCCCCCCTGACGGCGTGCCCCTGAGGGCTATGGGTGCTCCTCGACCCACACCTCTCCTTCGGGGGTGTGCTCGAGTTTCCAAATCGGCGTAATTTGCTTCAGTTCATCGATCGCCCACTGACAGGCACGGAAAGCCTCGGCGCGATGCTCAGCCGCGGCAATGATCAAGACAATATTCTCTCCGATGGTGATCTCGCCATACCGGTGCAGGACCAGCACTTCGATCACACCGAAATCTTTGATGGCGCGTTCACGAATCTCGCGCAGTTTCTTCTGCGCCATGCCTTCGTAATGCTCGAAGGTGATGCCGTCTACATCCTTCCCCTTCGAACGGTCACGGGCCGTCCCTAGAAACATGGCAATGCCGCCGATCCGTTTGGAGCGCCGGCGCACCCGCCTGAGTTCCTCATCGATCGAAAAGTCTTCCCGTTGGACGCGGACCAACATCGCCTCATCGTCGGTCGCGGGCTGGTCGGCGTTGGTGACCTGCTCAAGACTCATCGTGTGCTCCTATGATTTCCACCCGCGAAGGGCGGTAATAACGCAACTTCATCTCCGTCGTTGACTTCAAGATCCTCGTGCGCGATCTCTTGATTGACCGACACCAGCACCTTTTTTTTCTGCAGCAATTCGCCGATCTTCGGATAAGCCGCGTCGATCACCGACACCAGATCCTTGACCCGCTTCCCGTCGTGCAGCGCCAGAGACAGCGTCCCTTGATTGCCGGCCAGCATCTTGATCATGCCGAAGAGTTGTATCGTCACCATTTCAGCCGACCTTCCTGGAATAGAGGCCGGACTTCCCGCCGGATTTCGTCAACAGGCAGATGTCGCCGAAGCTCATGCCACGGTCCACAGCCTTGCACATATCGTAGATCGTCAACGCGGCCACCGACGCGGCGGTCATCGCTTCCATTTCCACGCCGGTCGGACCGGTGGTCTTGGCCGTGGCAGTGATCGTGATCGCGCAACGACCTTCGTGATTGGGCTCGGCTGTTTCGGTAAAAGAAATATCGACGCTGGTGAGGAGGATGGGATGGCACATGGGAATCAAATCCGGAGTCTTTTTCGCCCCCATCACCCCGGCAACCTGGGCAACGGCCAGCACATCTCCCTTGGCAATCTTCCCGTGCTGGATCTTGTCGAGGGTGGCAGGCTCAAGAAACACCGTGGCCTGCGCCGTTGCCAGACGTTCGGTGGAGGCCTTCGCCCCGACATCGACCATCCGTGCCCGCCCCGACTCGTTGAAATGCGTAAACTCGGCCATTCTCTACGCCAAATCAGCTGGTTGTCGCCTATGAACCGCCGAATTATAGGAGCCGATGAAAATGGGAGTCAAGAAGGGAAGCGGGCAGAACAGGCCGGTCCCTCGCGTTCCTTCAACGAGGATCCCATCGCCCAATACGGCCATTCCGCTCCAATTACTCGAGCCGGAGACCTGCGCGCAGGTTGCCCTGCCGGAAATGATTCGGCAGCAGCATAATGCAATTCGGATTGAGTCCTTGCGCTTTCAACGTGTCGATACTCCCCAGCACGGTCCCGCCTTTGGCCAGATCGATCACCGTGATAGACCCGTCGCTCAGGCCTTCCAGATTGAGCAGACTGTTTTGGACAAAGAGATAGCGTTCGTCGGGCGACAGGACGCTATGGTGAGCACCCTGGGCTGCAGGAATGGCCTGGAGAAACTTCGGATGGCTCGGGTCGGAATTGTCGTACAGATTCACAAATCCCGGCTTCGCCGTCGTGACGAACAATCGGTCACCTGTCGCATTGTAGAGCATCTCCAGCGGCATACCCTGGTGCCGGGGGCCGTAATCGTCCACCTGCTGAAACGAGAACGACTGACTCGCCGCATCCCAGATACCGGTCCACAGCGTGCCCTCCAACATGTTGGTGATCTGCACCACCGGCGGATTCGAATTGGGCGCAAACATCACTTCGACCGGAGCGGCCTTGGCGGGTGACGGTTTGGACGACACTTTGTGCGTCGAGAGCACCGCCCCAGTACTGGCCTGCAAGACTGTGACGGAGTCGCCGGCCTCCGACATATCCGGCTTCACCGTGCTCGTGATCAACACACGATCGATCCCGCTGTGAATGGCGATGCCATGCGGATAGAGCACGGACGCGCCCCCGCCGCCCGGCGTGCGGACGGTCTTGATCGGTGTATCGTTCACGGCATCGCCCATGATCACGGCGCTCGATCCCATACAGGTTAGGTACCAGGTCCGGTTATCGTCCGATACCACCAGATCTTCCAATGCCTGGCAATCCGGCACATTGATGGCGCGAAGCCGATAGGGAAAGCGAGTGAGGTCCACGACGTGGAGCACGCTCTTGCCTAAGGCTGTGATGTAGGCTTTCGTCCGATCGCGGTTGAAGAAAATATGGTGGGCGACAAGGTCCGGCGGAAGCGGAACCTCCATCAGAACTTTCCCGAAGTCCGCCGACTCGGGATCGATGTCCATAATCGCAATCCCTTCCCGCCTCACCGATTGGTCAGGTTTACTTTCATAGTTGAGCAGAGCCAGCAGTTCCGCCAAGGCCGGCGCCGTAGAAACAAGCAGTAATCCGAGGGTCAGGAAGAGGAGTCGGAAGCGTGTCATGATGGCCTCCTTCGGTTGGGTGGGAATGCTTAAGAAACTACTCCTTTCACCCATTCTCCGCAATGGGCGGCGCAGCAGCTGATCTCCGTCACCGGACTTCGGCCCCATGCCCTCCGTCCGTCGCCAGGATGTTTCAGCGATGCCCTCCCGGGGAGCTCGATCAAAGCCTGTGGATCCAGAGGAGCAGAGGGCGGAGACGGCTCTCCTGAAAAGTCAGGGCTAGTCTTTCCCTCAATCAGGATGTTATCCAGTGGAGAAACCGGTATCCTTCCGCCTCCACGAGAGACCGACATGAAGCCGACGCATCACTGGATCCCGCTGCCGCTCTATACACAAGTACTCATCGCCGTGATCTGCGGCGGGCTGCTCGGTGTCATCTTCGGGCAGGAGCCCTATCTGGGCGGTCTACGCAATGCGCAACTGGGAAAACTCGGCCTCTTTGTCGTCACGTTACTCAAGACGCTCGCCATTCCGCTCATTTTCTTTGCAATCCTCGATGCGCTCATTCGAACGACCATTCCGCTCCGCCAAGGGGGCAAGCTGGTCCTCATCTGCCTCGTCAACGTCTCCGTCGCCATGGCCATCGGCCTCGCCATCATGAACACCTGGCAGCCAGGCCTGGCCTGGCAGGGCCGCGTCGACGCGCTGCTTCAACTGGTGCCGGGCACCAAACCCTCTGCCACCGTGCAAGCTACCGTGCAGGCCGGTTCGGAAAACCCGATTGAGTACCTCCTCTCCTATATTCCCCGCACCATCGCCGACCCGTTTTCAAGCAACAACATCATCGGCGTCGTCCTCCTCGCGCTGGTGCTCGGCACCACGCTACGGCTGGTACGGAGCGACAAAGACCAGACCACCGGGCTGGTCAACGCCCTGGTGCGCGGCATTGAGTGGGTCTATGTCTGGCTGGTGCAGATACTCGAATGGATCATCCTGGTGGTACCGCTCGCGGTATTCGGCGTGGTCGCCCAGGTCGTCGGCAAAGCCGGTATCGGAGTCTTTTCCGTCCTGTGGATCTTCCTCGCCGCGATGCTCGCGGGACTCGCCGCCCATGCGCTCATCTATTACCCGCTGCTCGCCTGGCTGATCGGAAAGAAGTCGCCGAAGGTCTACCTGGGCCAGGGAGCCGACGCCATCCTGACCGCCGTATCCTGCAACAGCAGCCTCGCGACCGTGCCCGTAACGCTCCAGTGTCTCCACCGCATGAACGTCTCGCCGCAATCCTCGCGCCTCGCGGCCTGTGTCGGGACGAATCTCAACAACGACGGCATCACCCTCTACGAAGCTATGGCCGCCCTCTTTCTCGCGCAGGCGCTGGGCTTCGACCTGCCGATGGCGAAACAGGTCTTGATCGTGCTCGCCTCCATCATCGCGGGAGCCGGCGTGGCGGGCATTCCCGAGGCCGGACTGATTATCCTGCCGCTGGTATTAGCCGCCGCAGGCCTGCCGGACCATGTCATCATTGCGGCCATTCCCCTCATCATGACCGTGGATTGGATCATCGCCCGCGCCCGCTCCGGCGTGAATGTCATGAGCGATATGCTCGTCGCCATCTTGCTCGATGCCGGGCACGTCGCGCCTACCGCCGAACCGGCCACCATTCCTCACCGGTCCGGCAAGCAGAATGCGGGAGAAGCCGAGGCGTCCTGAGCAGCGTGCCGGTTGTGCCTGGCCGGAACTTATTTCCCGCTCCCGATCAACAGAGCCAGGGCATGCAGGAGTAGTCCCACCAGACCTCCGACGATGGTCCCATTGATGCGAATGTACTGGAGGTCTTTGCCGACTTCCCGCTCGATGGTCTCCACCATCTGAGTCGGCGACCATTCCCTGACCGTGTTGGCCACCAGCTCCCCGATCTTGTCGCTGTGCCGCGTGGCCAGTGCCTCGACCAGACCCTGCACCCCATCATGCAACAGGGCGCGCAATGCGGCGTCGTTCTGCAACGTGCGCCCGACCTCGGCCAGGGCAGCATCGAGATAGGCCCGAATGTCGGACGGCTCCCGGCTCAAATCGTCCAGCATCCACTGCTTGAGCTGGTGCCATGACTCGTCCAGAAACTGCAACAGCGTCTCGTACGCCAGTAGCTGTTCTTTGAGGGAAGCCTCTCTCCTCAACGCGTCGTCGGACTGCATGAGCCACTCCGACAAGGCATGGAGCCGGTCAATCACCTTCCGCCGCATCGGATCGTGCGGAGCGTCTCGCATCGTACGGAGCGTGTCGTAGACAGAATCCAGCACTTTGTGGGAGACAGAATAATCCAACTTCACAAAACTGAGGACGCGAGACCAGGGGAGTTTTTCAGCCACCGTCCTGCCCAACGAGTCTCTGTTGGCATCCACGTACTCGAGCACAGCGGAGAGGATGTCGTTCAGGAGGCGATCCCGTTGGTGGCTCCCGAGAAAACCTGCCAGCATCCGACCGGCAAGGGGTGCGACGCTCACGCCACGCATGACCTTGGTGGCAATCTCGCGAAGCATCCTCTGCATCGCCGTATCTTCCGACGCGTTCAGCGCCCGGACAAGCAGCTGCGCGACCTCGTGGGTCAGTACACGCCTACGTTCCGGAGCGAGTAACACCTCGATCAGTTCTTCAGGGATCCGCCAGGAGCCGACCAACCGGGCGATCCCCTCTGGTGTGACCAGCTTTCGCTGAGTCAGACTCCCGATGTTGGAGGCAATACGCTCGGTATTCCCGGGGATGATGGCCGTGTGCGGGATCGGCACGCCGAGGGGATGCTTGAACAGCGCCGTCACCGCGTACCAATCGGCGAGCGCCCCCACCATCGCCGCCTCGGCGAAGGCGCGGAGCCATACGAACCAGGGATGTGCCTCTTGTTGAATCAGCGCGACGACAAACAGCAGCGCCATGAACAACAGGAGCCCGGTTGCCAAGGCCCGCATGCGAAGATAGTCTTCAGTTTTCGTCGGCAAGGTCTGCTCTGTGGCACTCACGGCACGTCTCCTCTCTCACAGCGTGAACAGAGCGATCAGAGCCTTCATGCCCTCGCGCTATGAGGCATCGGCCTTCCCCTCCTCCGAGCCACAGCCTACCGATTCTCCAACCGATTGTAGTCCAACAGTCCGGCTTCGAGAGGGTCAATGCGGCGGTAGGCCTGGTGAACAGCATCGCTGTGCGCCCAGAAGTGCTGGTGCGTGCGCCGCACGGCGAAACGTTCGGCGAGCCGATGATAGTCTGCTTCGCTCGTGAGGCCGGCCAGAGCCGCGATGAACTCCGGCAACGCCGCCTGTTCGACATGAAAGAACACATTGGGGTACGCGCCGATGACTCCCTTCGCAACAGTCAGCGCATCCTCTGCCGGAAGACGACGGGACTCGGGGTTGAAGACAGACGCGAGGTTACTGTAGCCGTCGTCGTGCAAGAGCGTGTAGAGGCGGTCATGACGAACGTCGCCGCCGGGCCGGTCCGTAATCGTCAGCAGGGCCACTTCGGGAAACCATTGCAGCGCCTTACCTTTAATATGCGCCAATGCTCGCAACTGAGCGCGGAGCGTCGAATCAAGTTCGTCGTTGATATCATGGAGCGGATTTCGGACCCCGCCGACGTGTTGACGCAGTAACGCGAGCAACTCCTGCTTAGGTTGATTCGTCCGATATCGAATACCGCTTTCTTTTCGAACCTGGAATTGCAGTCCGTAGACATAATCTTTGACCGACTGGGACGCATCCCGATACCAGAAGTCCCGCACCCGCTCTCGTTCCTGCGGCGGCAACAGCAACAGGAAGTTCGATTCCCCTTCCATACGCAGAAAATCCATGTAGAGCCGGGTATCGAGCTGGTGCCCCGCAAAGCCGTAGACGTCGAAACCGGCCACCAGCAGATAGAAAATACGCTCGAACAGATCGTAGGAGACCAGCCACGCGGTTTTGGGTGCCTCGCCGATCAAGCCCTGCACGGCGGAGCCGCTATCGGCGTGACGGAACAACGTGAGGGCCGCGCTCGACTGCATTCCCCGTCTGTTCCAGATGAAGGAGAGATCGGCCGTCTCACTCCGAGGTTGTAGCGCTTCGATATACGCCTGTTTGGCCTTGAGAAAACTTTTCTGCATGCGGGAGTATTTCAGCCAGGAACTGAGGCCGAACCGGCTCACTCCTTCGGCGGTCGGCAAGTAGAGATGGCTGCTGTTCTCCGCCAGGAACGTTTCGCTCTGGTCCAACGCGGCGCTGTCCGGATCGGTGAAGAAAAGCCAGAACCGTTCATCGATGACATCCAAGGCGACCTGTCCCCGACAGACCGGTCCTTTCATGAACTGCATGAAGAACGTGTGGGAGTCGTCGAGCAGAAAACGGTAGCGCGAACGGAACGGCAGAGCCCGGAAGGCCACGAAAGGATTGGAGGCCACACTCACGTCGTATCCTGGCAGAGCGTCCACCTCATACGGCGCGTCGAGAAAGAGCTCGGCGTACCGCTGCTTGCGCGCGGGACTCAGTACGTAGGGAATATGGGTCTTGGCGAGGAGACTGCCGCGCACCGGCTGAAGCCGATAATAGACGCGAGGTACGCCTGGATCATCGTAGGGCCGCCGCGTGACCACCAGATCGATGGGCTGCCCCGGCGCAGAGCGGGATCGCACGAGTCGAAACCACTGGCGGTCGGAGAGTCCCTCGAAATAGAGATGGGTGAGAGTGAGATGCTCATAGAGATAGCGGCTCATCAATTGCTGTTTAGGGGAGTCCCCATTGAAGAACGCTTCCCATTCCTCGATCTGAGCGATGGACATGGGCGAGGCCGGCTCCACGTCCCGGTAGGGCGCGCCCTCCTCGATCCATCGCATGAGAGTCTGGTATTCCTGCTCGTTCACGCCCGGCAAACCGTACGGCATGCCCCAGAGCGGGTGATCGGCAGCAAACGCATCAAACTGAGACTCCGTGGGACATTGTTGCTTTCGATCAAGCGAGAGATCGAACGTCTCGGGGAGCAGCGGCTGCGGAGGCAGGGGGTGTGTCCGCTTGAGCGCCAAGATACGCGCCAAGACTCCGGCGCGGCGCGCCTCCTCAGTCGCCTGCGCTCGTTCCTCAAGGACCGGAAAAAAATCCTTCTTGCGCCAGGCCTCCACCGATTGGGCATCTTCGAAGAGGCGGGTCGGTTCGGCCGTCACCAGGCGCGTTCCCTCGTAGACGGGTTTTTTATTCGCCCCTCGGGTCAGCCCTTCATAGGCGGTCAGATTCAGCTGGCACGGTGAGTCGTAACAACCATGGCACACGGCACAGCGTCGCTCGACAATCGGTTGCACATCCCGCCAATAGTCGACCGTGCCGATACCGGCCGTGCTGGGAGGAAGTGCGGAACGTTGGCTTGAGTCGACTGCCCAGGAAGGGGTTGGCCCGGCGCAAACTGCCAGCACCAGCACAGCCACACCACACAGCCAGGCCGAACACACACGAAGCGCCGAGCCCTGTTCCTTGTGTTTGGGATAACACTCATCTGCGTGGCGCACGCTCGTAGGCTCCCTATCAGGGTCTAACGGGGTCTGACTCTAGCACAAGCCTCTACACCTGCACTATGGATAGACTCGAAGACGGGACACCGGGTCGTACATCGACCAGTCATCTCATGATCGGTTCCCGAGTCCTCCTGATCGCCGCTCCTTTCTCGTGCGGGAGTCCCGATGCAATCGCGACCCCGGATCGAGTACAGTGTATCGATCACACATCGGTATTTGATGGCAGGAGGAACAGAGGAACAATGGCGAGATCGAGACGACCCGAGTTGGAAAAAGATAACCCGACTGCCCCGCAACTCTATGTCGGGCCCAGAAGAAAGCGCGCCCTCTCCCGGGCCACCACACCGGCCCATCCCGCTCCACAGGACCCGATGGCTGCAGCCCTGCGAACGTTGCTGGATGCCGCGGAACAGTTCGTCAACGGCGTGCCCTATGTGCAAGAGCTGGACAAGGAACGCAATGCGCTGCTGGAGGCGATCACGGACGCGCAGTCGCTGGTGTCGGTCGAGCGCGGGACGGTGACGCGACCGGCTCGGGCGAGGAAGAAGGGCTAGCCCGAATTATTCATGAGCGCTTCTGCTGCAATCGCGGATTCGCAGCTGCGACCAGCCTGTCGGCGGGCGGGCTCGCCGCTCGGTCGGTCGACATCCTGTTCAAGGATGCCTTCCTCCCTCACGACTCCGCGCGCCCGTCTCGCTTTGCGACTCCGCACTTTCGCGACGAACCGTCATGAATAATGCGGGCTAGGACGGATTGAAATACGTGGTCACGTCAGGATGACGCCAGGCTGTCCGGCTGGCGGCCAAGCGGCAAACGGATGGTAAATTGCGACCCTTTACCCGGCTCCGTGTCGACGGACACCGTCCCCCCGTGGGCTTCGACAATTCCTTTGACGATAGCCAACCCTAAGCCGATCCCTCCGGACTCCCGTGCCCTGGCCTTGTCCACCCGATAGAACCGATCGAAGAGGAACGGCACATGTTCCGCCTCGATTCCGGGACCCGTGTCTCGGACCGCAATCTCCAGCGAGTCATCGGAACGGCGGAGTTGCACCGTGACCGAACCGCCGGGCGGCGTGTACTTCAGGCTATTGTCCAGCAGATTGATCAGCGCCTGTTTCAACCACTGCTCATCCGCCGAAATCGTGGGGACGGGCACGACATCGAGGGAGAGCGAGAGCTGGCGGTCATCGGCCAGCAGCTTCAACTCGAGGACCAGTTCCTGCAACAAGGGTTCCAGTTCGAGGGGAGCGAGTTGTAACGGCGGCCGATCGCCGGTCACCTTGGTGAGCGTCAGCAGAGCCCGCGCCAGCGCGATCAGTTTCTCCACCTGCTCCAGATTCCCGATGAGGGCCTCACGATACTCCTCCGTGGATCTGGCCTTTTGAAGCGCGACTTCCAGGTTCCCCTGCAACACGGTCAGCGGCGTCTGCATTTCGTGGGCGGCATAATCGACAAACCGGCGCTGGCTTTCGCAGCTCTTCTGGAACCGGTCCATCATGGCGTTAAAGGCTTGTGTCAGGCGGTGGAACTCTTGAAACGGAGAATCGAGCGATAATCGCTCGCCCAGATCCGCTTCCGACATGGTTTCCGCGCGCCGGCTCAACAGACTGATCGGCGTCAGAACCGTCCGCGCGATCCAGGCGCTGCGGGCCCACGCCACCAGGATGACGAGGCCCGACCCGAGCGCCAGCAGAATCGCGAGCCCCTTCAGCGTTTCCTGTGAAAAGTGGAGCGACTCCTCCGCTTGCAAAATATAGCGGACCTCGCCGCGCCTGGGCACCGGGATAGACACGCGGCGCACAGGGGCCCCCTCGCGCAAACGGACCACATCGAAGACGGTCTGGCCCTGCTTGACCTGTGCGAGGAGGGATTCCGGCACGGGAGGGCGAGGCACGACATCGGACCCCTTCCACAGGAGCTGTCCGTCGATCGACAGAATCCGGACGCTATGCGCGCCCTCCCGGAGTTCATGTTGTTCTTCCTGGCTGCGGCCTTTCTCCCCCAATACGACCAATTCATCACTGGCCCCACGGATCACGTCCGGTCGCTGCTCGATAATGCGTCCCAATGTTTCCGCCAGCTCGAGCAACCGTCTATCGACATACCCGTTCAGCAGCGTTTCGCCCCCGATATAGATCAGCGCCGAAAAACCGAGGAGCAGCCCTCCCATCAAAATCACGGCCGTCCGTCGGATCAACCGTCCCAGTGAATTCACCGTCCGGATTCCTCATCTTCCAGCATATAGCCGGCACCCCGCACGGTCGTAATCAACACGGGAGAAAAGTCGCGATCCATCTTCGCACGCAGCGACCGGATATGCGCGTCCACGATATTCGTCATGGGATCGTAACTGATGTCCCACACATGCTCGATGATGGCGGTCCTAGTCAGCACACGATTCTTGTTGCGTAAGAGAAATTCGAGCAGCGCATACTCCTTATTCGTCAGTGCGATTTCAGTGCCGTTCCGGCACACGCGGTGAGTCGCCGGATCCAGCTCCAGATCGGCGGCCGTCAACCGCGTCTGCAGCGGGGGCCCGCCGCGCCGCAACAACGCCCTCGCTCTCGCGAGGAGTTCTGCGAAGGCAAACGGTTTCGTCAAATAGTCATCGGCGCCCAGATCCAGGCCAGAGACCTTATCCTGCACCGTATCGCGCGCGGTCAACAGCAAGACGGGCGCCGTCACACCGGTGCTGCGCAGACGACGGCAGAGCGACAGGCCGTCGAGCACCGGCAGCATGATGTCCAGGATCATCAGGTCGTACGGATTCGCGATGCCGAGCTCAAACCCCTGCTCGCCATTACAAGCGACATCCACCGCATACCGTTCCTCCTTCAGCCCCTTCCGAATAAATTGCGCGAGATCGGAATCATCCTCGACGAGAAGAATACGCATGGCAATCGGTGCTCCGAACCGGCCGGACGGTGAAAAAAATGAACAACGGTGAGGCCCCCACCACGGAGGCCCTCACCATCATATTAATACATCAGCCTGGCCCTAATCGATCAGAGAGAGGGTCCTAGGGGAAGAGAGACTCGGATGCGTGAGCACGAAATCCCCTGAAGACGGCGCCCAGGGGAACTGAGAACGCGCGACGATCGGCGAGCCCGGCAGGCGCTCGCCGACCGGCCGGCATTAGTATGGAAATGTCGCGACAGATCCCTGTTCAACCCTGCCACCGTTCAGGCTCCTGACAGGACGCAGGTGAGGAGCCGCGCGGTTTGGGCGGTCAAGACCGAGTGCGCGCCACTCATATACCGCCTCATACGTGCGCGCAATCTTCGCCACGGCCGCCGGGCCGTTCTTCGCCTCACGCATGTCCGCATACGGAATCACGGCCTGCCAATTCAAATCCGGCGCGTGGGTGAGTTGCTCCGCGGACATCGCGATCAAGGCCAGCTCCTTAAACTCACGATAGACCCTGATGACTTCAGGGACATCCAGAGATTCATACACCGTCGCAACGATCGGAATCGGGCTACGACGCATCAACGGCAAACAGGACAGGCCCGAATGCACGTGGATGATGTCGAACGACGGCACCGTGGCAAACGCTTTCTCCAGTGCGAGCATCGCCAAGGCCTCCGCAAGATGGCGCTTGGGGGCAGGATACGACCGCATCGAAAAAGGAGCGACCGGGACTACAGTCCCGGCTGTCCTGCTGTCCCCGCTGGCAAACACCGTCACGTCATGTCCCAGCCGGGTGAATTGCTCCGTCAAATGGACAATCATTCCGCCTTGTGGGTGCTGACTCTCGACTGAAACCTGTTCCCAAAACGGGCTGATGTGGCCAATCCGCATTGTGTGTTCCCTTTGTCCGATCCAGCCGGAGACGTGCACTTCAGACTCGCCGGTGCCGGCGACGGCGCACGCGAGTCATCGACGGGTCAGCGATGGGCGCTGCGATGAATCTATGGTTCTGAGGGGGCCTTGCGGGCAGTCGGATAGCCGCCCGCTCTACGTTCAAAGAAACGGTACAACGGCCATCATGAAAATTCGGCGAAGAGGTGGTGAAGTCATCATGAAGTGATCGCACGATGCCCGAGACGTGGAGCCGTCGTGCGATCTCTCAAGCAAGCGGGTCTGCTGGGGGCTCTTGTCGGGACGTTCAGGAAAGGGCTGCATGACGTTCGGGGAAACGGCACCGCTGGATGGTCTATGCCGTCCTTCATCGGAAACAAAACGGGGGCAGCCACCTGCGTGACCGCCCCCGTATCCAACTATCTCGCGCTGTCCCCACCGGGGACCGCTCGACTCAATCTTACGCCACCTGCTGAATCGCGGACAGCAACCACTTACCATGCTGATACCGCATAAAGGTCCAGACCTCGGTCGTTTCGATGGGCTTCTCCGCACTGCCTTCGATGAGATACCCAGCGTCCCCCGCGGCCTTTGACAAGGACACGGTATAGTCCAGGGCACTCCAACGCAGGCTGACCGTCGCGTACTGCACCGTGTTTTCAAGCCACGACTCCCGGACTTCAGCTTGGAGCAGCACCACATCCTCCACACGGTTCACCTGATCCCGGCTGGTCAGTTCGGCCAGGCCGGTGCTGAAATACTCCAGCATTTCCGGCGTCACCAGGCGGCGCAAGACGGACAGATCCTGCTTACCCCAGGCGGTTTGAATATCGGTCAACGATTGCTGGAAGTCAGCCTTGTCGGCTGAGGTGATCTCGCTATCGATCGTGGCCGTTCGAAGCGTCGCCACGGGCGCATCTTCCAGCAGGGTTCCACTACTCGCCGCGCGGCTCCGTGTGATGCCCGAGAAATCAGGCGCCACCGCAGGCTTGCGGGATCGCATATAGAAAAACAGCGCCCCGGCTCCCATCAACAGCAGTAAAATGAACATCCCGCTCGGGCCGGACGATCCGGCCTGACCGTTGTCTCCGACCAGCTCACCCGCTTCGTTCGTCCGCGCGCTGCTGTCGGTCGCCCCGAACAGCATATGACCGATCCATGATCCGGCGAGACCGCCGGCAATACCCGCGAGCAGGGGATTGCGCTGCAGCCACGAGGGCTGCGCAGCAGGCGTCGGCCTGGCCGTCGAGGCCGGACCGCTGGCCACGGAAGGCGGCGGGCTCGTGGCCTGCCTGGCGGTCGTGGATTGCTCGATCGGCTTCGCGCCGTTGTCCTGATAGGTGCGTGACCCGCGACTGCCCATGCTGCCCGAAGAGCTACCGCCGCGCGACCCGCTGGAGAACCCACCCCCCGATCCACCCCGCGCCTTCGCAAAGGAAATGGTCGGCACGCCGACCAAAGACAACACAAGACATGCAGCCATCAATTTAGTGGTATTCAAGCGATACGTCCTTTCTATGGAACGTGAGAACAGTCTGAAACCTCACCCGAATCTTGCATGAGCGCGTCTGCGGCGGGCTCGCAATGCGACTCCTCGGTTTCGTAACGAACCGTTAGGAATCATCCGGGTTACGGTTATCCTACCAGCAATGTCGAAAGAAAACCTAGATTTCATCCCCGGCTCCTGCGAATCGCATCGCAGCCGGCTTCCTTGTAAGATAGCCGTGACGCATTCGTTCGACGCTCTCGTTTCTGGAAACGACGCGGACTTTACCTCGAAAGGAGTCATCGTGAAACAGGGATATCGGTTGATCGTCGTGGATAAAGATGGGGTGTTGGTGTCGGAATTCCAACTGACGGAGCAGGCGTTGGCCGCGCCGGAGGCGTTCGTCACCGCACTGAAGGAATCAGTCGAGGCCATCGAAGAGGCGGAACCGTGAGGGTTACGCCCTCCCGATGTGTTGGCGACTATCCCCGGAACAACTCACATCTACCTAGACTCAGGAGGCAGCAAAGATAGGTTAGGTAGTGTGCTGGCCGAAACCTCTTCCGTCTGGCCCTGCTCCCCACTGGCTCTATTCCGGTTCATCCGGTTGGGGGATGCGATGGATGGAGAGAACGCTGTGACGTTCACCCTGCCGCGGGTCGCTTCAAATACCAGTATTTGCCGCATGCTCTCCGTTGACAGATTGCGTGGTAACGACTACCGTACCGCCATCTTTTGACATCAACGACTTCATTCTGATCGCTTCTCACCGACCACGGAGGTACGTATGGCCAAGACCACCTCGTCATCCAACAGCAAACCGAAGGGACTCTCCTTACACATCGGCCTGAACGCCGTGAGCCCCGCCGCCTATGGTGGCTGGAGCGGCGACCTCGCGGCCTGTGAGTTCGATGCGAAGGACATGGCGGCGATCGCCACCTCGCGCGGCCTGAAAGCCACCCTGCTGCTGACCAAGCAGGGAACGCGAGCCAAGACATTAGCCGCCATGCGCAAAGCCGCCAAGACACTGCGGAAAGGCGACTTCTTTTTTCTGACCTATTCGGGCCACGGCGGTCAGATCCCCGATGTCACAGGTGAGGAATCTGACAAGCAAGACGAAACCTGGTGCCTGTTCGACGGCCAGCTGATCGACGATGAGTTGTACTTCGAATTGAGCCGCTTCGCGGCGGGCGTGCGCATCCTGGTGCTGTCCGACAGCTGCCACAGCGGCACCGTCACCCGCAACATGCCCCCGCAATTCGATCCCGGCCGATCGGTCGGGCGCTCGAAAATGATGCCGATCTCCGTCGGCCTCCGCACCTATCGCGAGCACCGGAAGTTCTACGACACCTTGCAGCAGGGCGTCGCCAAAGTTGCCGGCAAGGCCTCTGTGGCAGATCCGGATAGTGTGCTCGCCCAACTGGCCGTGAGTCCGCGCCTGACGGCCATCGCGAAGGCATTCAAACCATCCGTGATCCTGATCTCAGGCTGCCAGGATAACCAGACCTCCATGGATGGCGAGCAGAACGGGGCGTTCACCGAACAGTTGCTGAAAGTTTGGAATCATGGGAATTACAGCGGGAACTATGCCAAGTTCCACGCCGCCATCCGTGCGGGACTGCCGGCCAGCCAGACACCCAATCTGTTTACGCTCGGAGCCGTCGCCCGGTTCTTGAGGCAACAGCCGTTCTCGGTCTGACGAACGTTCGCAGGGAGCGCATCTCCCGGGAGGCGACGCGCATGAGCCTGAAGCAACTCCTCGGCATCGTGGTGATCGTGCTGTGGCTGGGGTATTCAGGCACGCTCGCCGCGGCGGACCTGACTGGCGCATGGAAGGGTCTGCTCAGCAGCGCCGACGGCAGTCAGGCTGAAGTACAGATCGACTTCAGTCCGCAGGGCTTTCCCCTCTACTCGTACACCAACAACAAGGGGCTGACGCGGCAGGTGGAGTTGTCGCACGCGGGTCAAACGGTGGAATACGTCCCGCCAGGCGGCGGCGTGCAACGGATGATCGTGCAGCGTGTCGACAAGGGGCAGGGGCGATTGTCGGTCGGTATCGTCGGTTCCTTTGAGCGGGCGAGTCAGGGCTATCTGGATCAACGGCAGGAAGCCGCCCTCTTCGAGTATACCCTCGTTCCCGGTGGCCTGAAGATGCGCGTCACCACCAGTTCGACGGCTCACTTCAGCGACAAGGATCTGATGGTGAGAGGCGATCCGAACGCCGTCGTCGCGGAGGGAGTTCTGCAGAAACTTCGTTAAGGTGACGCAAACGAAGAGAGCCCGACGGACAGCCGCCCGTCTGCGTCACCGAGACAGTGCGGTGTTCGACATTCTCCCGGTCACACAGGCGGGAGCCGCCATCATGAGGCGGCAGTGAGGCCCCAACGGAACCGGATCAGCGACCCTTCTTCGCGCTTTTTTCGGCGCGCTTCTCCATGAGCGTCTTAGCAGGTTTCTTCTTAGCCGTCTTTTTCTGCTGCATGCCCTTCGCCATACCCACCCTCCCGTGGTAAATGAATGCCTATGACCCTGTCGATATCAGTGCCCCTCGTTCATACACGCAATCCGAACAAAATGGAATAGGCGCGATCCCATGGCAGGTCCACCTCCGTTGTCTTTTTCCAACTCGCTCACCGCGGCGCAACGCACCGCCTTTTATGAGAGGCACAAACCCATCGCGGTGGCGATGATCCTCCTCGTCTTCCTTCTCCCCTTCGTCGGCGTGTATCTGGGCGGCTTGATCGGCGCGGTGTCGGGCGTGATCATCTCGGTCGTCTGTTATTACCTCACGCCCTATCTGGTGCTCACGCTCCGTGGACGAAACGACCACTAACCTAGCAGGATGCGGAAAAAGTCCGCCAGCAGCGTTCTCGCGGCGCTCAGCGGCTCACCGTACGACGCGAGTACGATTCGCCACTTCGCTTGCTGCGGCCTTGCTGGACGTCCTTTTTGCGCATCCTGCGGGACACTCTCAAATCGACACGGCGCAGGACGTATGAGTGGATCGTAATGTATTACGTAGCCATCGAGTTTTTCTGCAGCCTGCTAGAGTACAGCGTGCGCCACACTCGCGCGCCTCCTGCAGAAATTCAGTCTTTACTACTCCGAATGCCCAACCTGCCCTACAATTCCTTCGAGACGTGTGCTTATTCACGACAGGAGGACTGTGGGATGTTTGGGAAGTTTCTCCCCTCACGATGGTTCGGTTCGAAAAACCGTCGCACACCATTGCAACTGACGCCACGTCGGTTCACCGGTCAATCCGTGGAGGAACAGATCCAGCGGCTCCAATCGGCATGGGGCGATGTCCTCTCGCTGCCCTTGTGCCTCGTGGCGCTGGCGCTCTACGAGTGGTGGCGCTGGTTGTTCTCCATCCCCTCGAACCCGTTGCTCCTCACCATCGTGGCGGCCGCAGCCATTCATGCCACCTGGCGGCGCCGCGCCGTGTATACAGCGGACCTGAAGCAGCTGCGCCTTGGCCGGACCGACGAAGCGACCGTGGCTCAACTGGCGGAGCTGTTGCGCCTGACCGGCGCGCGCCTCCTACAGCGCATCACGAACATCCATATCCCCTCAACGGTTCTTTCCTCGATCCGCCCGGCTTGCGCGTCGCTCGTGAAACGTCGTTCGTCTCTCGTCCGGATCTTTCATGTCTGACGTTCACCTTTCACGCTTCACGTGTGACCTTTCACGCCTTACGGTTCCCGGATCGACGCGTCGTTCGGCTCTCGTCCTGGCGTCTTTGCTATCAGCTATACGCCATCAGCCATAGGCTCTTCCTTCCCGCGTCCCCCACCTTGCTTGACAGTCCGAAAGTCCATCCACGACAATGCCGCCATGGCGCAGCGCATCATCATCGAACGATTGGAATTCTACGGCCGCTGCGGCGTCACCGAAGAGGAACGCCGCAAACCACAACAGATCGCGATCGATCTTGAGTTGGAAGCCGCGCTGGACGCCGCCGGACTGTCAGATCGCCTCGATGAGACCATCGACTATGCCCAGGTCGCAGAGCGCCTCGTCGCGCTCGGCGGTTCGCTGACCTGCCGGCTGTTAGAGTCCCTGGCGGAACAGCTGATCGCCATGTTGTTCGCCGAATTCCCGGTCGATCGGATACACATGTGGATCCGCAAGCTCCACGCGCCGCTCGCCATGGTCGCCGGGTCGGTCGGCGTCCGGTTCGAACGCACGCGGGTCGCCCGCCCTACTCCGCGCACAGGACCGACTCCTGCCCCGTTTCTCACACAGCAACTGGGACGATTCCCCACAGGTCGGGTTCTGGATGTCGCCGCAGGCCGTGGCCGTCATGCCCTGCATCTCCTGTCTCACGGCCTACAGGTCGAAGCGATCGATCGAGACGCGCAGGCGCTCGCGGCGCTGGAAACGGCCGCGGCGACGCAAGGCCTCTCGGGCCTCACCACCCGGGTACTCGATTTGGAAGAGAAGCCCGACCATCCTCCGAGTTTGGGCCAAGAATGTTATGATGCCATCGTGGTCTTTTTTTATTTGCATCGTCCGCTGTTCCCTGTGCTGATGGACGCCCTGAAACCGAACGGCCTTTTGCTCTACGAAACCTTCAGCATCGAGAACTACTTCCGCTATCAGCATCCGCGCCGATGGGAATTCTGTCTGGCGCACAACGAACTCCTCAGACTGACCGCCCCTCTTCGTGTGCTGCATTACGATGAGGGTGAACATGACGGCCATGGCGACGGGCCATGTTACACCGCGCGCTTAGTCGCGCAGAAAGCGGGGCCTGAGATACCACGATGAGCCGCATTGATCTTCACCTCCATACCACTCATTCGGACGGCAGCTTTTCCACCCGTGAGGTGATGACCTTCGCCAAACAGGCCGGCGTGACCGCGCTCGCGATCACCGACCACGACATCGTGGCGGGGATTGCGGAAGCCACCGCCATCGGGACCGAACTCGGCATCGAGGTCGTCCCCGGCGTCGAAATCAGTTCGCGCCTCGGCGAGAGCGAACTCCATATCCTCGGCTATTTTTTGAACTGGACCGATCCGCTCCTGGCCCAGCGCCTGAGCAGCTTGCGGGACAGCCGCCATACGCGGAACCCGAAGATCGTCCAACGGCTCAACGAGCTGGGCATCCCGATTACCTATGAGGAAGTCCGGGCACTGGCCGGCACGGAATCCGTGGGCCGCCCCCACATCGCCCGCCTCCTGATGGAGAAGAAATTCGTCACCTCGGCTAAAGAAGCCTTCGACCGTTATCTGGCCAACGGCCGGCCGGCATTCGTCGATCGTGAATTGCCGCTACCGGCCCAGGCGGTGCAATGGATTCGTGAGGCCGGCGGGGTGCCGGTGCTGGCGCACCCGACCTGGGTCAGAACGTCGGCAGACGGCTTGCGCACCCTGGTCCGTGACCTGAAAGTCACCGGCCTGGGAGGCATCGAAGTGCACTACAGCACGCACACGCCCAGCCAAACCACCGAGTACCTGGAGTTGGCGAAGCAGTGCGACCTCGTCGTGACCGGAGGAAGCGATTTCCACGGCGTGACCAAGCCCGATATCGAGGTCGGCATCGGACGGGGTCAGTTGAAGGTTTCCGAGAAACTCCTCGATCCGCTCAGAAAAGCCGCGACCACCGCCTAACCCCCCGACACGTGCCCACAGACTGAGGCGTCTCGCCCGTTCCACTCGGCCGGCACTCGTCCGTCCCCCAGGGCAGGCCTCGCCTCGTCTCACGCTGCACTATTCCCTCGTTTCGTTGACACACCAAGACCTTCCGCTACACTGAGGCTCAGGCACCACGCGACTCCAACACATGACCACATCCTGGGGCTGGATCGGCCCGTATCTAATCGTTATTATCCTTGCGATTCTGGTGGGGCCATTGTTGGCCACCCTTCCGCTATTCACGCACAGCTTCATCCCGCCGTTGGGGATGAATGCGGCACAGGCCGTCCGATTACTCGCCGACGGCATTTGCCTGTTCATGATCTGGCTGGCCGCCTCCCGAGCCAGACAGGACCTCGACGACAACGGGAAGGGCCAAACGTTTTTTCGTGCCATTCTGTTTCCCTCCGCAGGTCTCCTCATCGTCCTCGTGGCCTCACGTGCCTATGATGCCCACGGGATTCCTGTGCTTGGCCCTCCCAAACAACCGCTCTACAACTGGCTGATTACCGGCGGCCTGATCGGCGCGGCCACCTGGCTGACGTTTGCCTGGGTCCGTCATGCCGAGGCGTTGACGCAAGCCTTCACCGGGCCTCCACGCCGTCGTCCGCTTGAGGAGGAGGAGGCACCAGCCGATGCGACGGAAGAGGCCCATACACCCGCCAACGAAAGCACTCCAACCCCGGCCCGCGCCACCGGCCCCATTGCCCTGCGCACCGGGACCGCAGTGCCCAGCACGCTTGGGCGTTATCAGGTCGTGAAAGAGCTCGGTCGAGGGGCCATGGGCGTCGTCTTCCTGGGAAAAGACCCGACGATCCACCGCCACGTCGCCATCAAGACCATGCGGTTGGACGACATCGAGAACGAACACGAGCTCAAAGAATTCCGCGACCGGTTCTTTCGTGAAGCCGAATCGACCGGGCGGCTCTCGCACCCCAATATCGTCACGGTCTACGACGCCGGGGAGCAAGAGGGCCTGGCCTACATCGCGATGGAATATCTGGAGGGCACCTTGCTCAGCGGCTACTGCCAGAAGACGACGATCCTTCCCGCGAAACAGGCGCTGCAGGTCGTCGCCACCGTCGCCGATGCGCTGGACTATGCCCACAGCCAAGGCGTCGTCCACCGCGATGTCAAACCCTCGAACATTATGATTCTGAAACACCGACTCGTGAAGGTGATGGATTTCGGCATCGCCAAGATGGCCAGCGCCTCGAAGACACAGACCAGCATGATTCTGGGTACCCCGCGGTACATGTCGCCGGAACAAGCCACGGGAAAAGAGGTGGACGGCCGATCCGATGTGTTTTCTCTCGGTGTCGTGCTCTTCGAGCTGTTGACCGCCGAACGTCCGTTCGACGCCGAGAACATGGCCGCCCTCGTCATACGCATCGCCAAAGCTCCGCATGCCCCGCTGCTCAAATACCGCCGCGATCTTCCCTCACGTGTCCAAGCAATCGTGGATCGCGCACTCCAAAAAGACATTCCCAACCGGTATCGCCATGCCAGCGACATGGCGCAAGACCTACGGGACGTCTTTCAGGTGATGCCTCGATAGGCCACTCCATGCACTCGTTGCACATCACACATGGAGCGAGTTCGGATATCGGGCTGATCCGCCAGCAGAATGAAGACCGCTTCCATGCCGATTCTGCGACCGGCCTGTTCGTCGTCTGTGACGGGATGGGCGGCCACCGAGCGGGGGAAGTCGCCAGCCGTCACGCCGTGGACCGCATCTCTCGACACCTGGCTCAAGCCCAGGCCGACCCGTCGCTTCCGCTGATCGGCGCCGAGCGGCCTGAATTTTCGTCCACCACCAATCAACTCGCGAGCGCCATCCGCCTGGCGAACCACTACGTGCATCAGGAAGCCGCGCGGCATGCCGAATACACCGGCATGGGCACCACCGTCGTGGCAGCCTGGCTCGTGGGATCGATCCTCTCCATCGCCCACGTGGGTGACAGCCGCCTCTATCTGATTCGCCGCGGCGCACTGCAGCTTTTGACTAGGGACCACACCCTGGTCCAGGAGCAGGTGCAGTCCGGACTCCTGACCGCACCTGCTGCCGCGCATGCGCCCCACAAACATGTGCTGACTCGGGCCGTCGGAGTCCAGCCACTGGTGGAGGTCGAGCTGGGAGAACTGCCTGTCTTGCCCGGCGATCTCCTCCTCCTCTGCTCCGACGGGCTGACCGCCGGAGTGTCCGCCGATACCATCCTGCGCGTCGCGCAGGAGTCCTCCGATCCGCAGGCCACCGCCGACCGACTCATTGCCCTCTCGAACGCCGCCGGTGGCACCGACAATACGACCGTCATCGTCGCACGCCTCACACCACGCGCACCGGGTCTATGGAATCGTATTTCTGGCCGCCTGTTTACGTCACCTCAAACGGAATCCGACTAAGGAACGACCATGTCACAGCACCACCCTGCGCCCCACACGCTCCTCGTGAAATCGCCGCACAGCGGCACCAGGGAGATTGCCCTGTCCCACACGCCCTTTACCATCGGGCGGAAGACAGACAATGACTTGTGCCTGGAGGATGTCGCGGTGTCCGGGCACCATGCGCGCATCGTGAAAGTTCAGGAAGTGATGTTTCTAGAGGATCTCGGCAGCACGAACGGCACCTTTGTCAACGAGCACAAGATCGAGCGGCGGCAGCTCCAAGACACCGACAGCATCCGCCTGGGGACACATCGCCTCATCTTTCGAGGAAGTCAATCGGCGCAGGCAGACACACTGGCAGCGATTGATATCGTGACGGCCGACAAGACGATCGTCGTCTCCGAGGCCTCATCCGTCACCAACCCGGCACCTGAACCGCAGGTCGGCGTGGTGGAGATTCTCTCAGGCAAAACCAGCCACTCGCAGTATCCTCTGACCAAACACATTTCATTGGTCGGGGCGCAGGACGATGCCGTGATCACCATGACCGGCTGGTTTGCACCGAAAACCGCGGCGGCCATCAGCCGGAGAGGCGAGGGATATATGGTGAGCCAGACGGAGAGCGGGAAACGTATTCTTCTGAACGGCCGCCACATTGAGGGAGAACATGCGCTTCGCAACGGGGATGTCGTGGAAGTGGCCGGGATCACGATGCGGTTCTTGCTGCGCGACCGGAAGAGCCCCGTGGCGCGCTAATTGAGCAACCGGCCCCGTTTCGGCAAGTGTTGAAAGCACTGGTCAGAAACTTCCTGCGCATGAGATTCCAGGCACTGCATCATCGCCCCACCGCCTAGCGGCACGTCTCGGCAGAACTGCTTCCGGTCCGCTTCACAGGCCACGCGCAACTGCTGCCTCTCCCCTTTCATCCGCACCAACCGCTCCCGCAACATCGGTCGGCAGGGGGCGGAGAGTTGCGCCGCTTTGCGCTGCAGGCACGCCTGGCGCTCTCCTTCCTCCTCCGGACACAACGCCTCAATTTCCATGTCGCACTTCACATTCTTCATGAGGGCCGAAGACGCGCCCGGAGAAGGTCTCGACGCCTCGGCCTGAGGGAGCGGCTGCCCGTCCTTCACCACGACTGGCTGCGCCGCCAATTCGGGTAACGACTGAGACGGAACCGTGGCGATCGATGCCGCAGGTGGTGCAGGCGGCGAGGGAGGGGACAGCGGCGACGGATCGGGCAGGATGTCGTTTTGTGGCAAGGTGTGCAGCACGAGGCCCCAGACCGCGCCCAAGGCCACACAACTGAGGACCGTCACGATCACGATGGAGCTAAGTCGCGATGGGCCAGCCAAGGAACTCCTCGGGGATGGGATATCGATTGTCGGTGATCAGCAGGGTCCTGGCAACGGCTTCCCATTGCCCATTCCATACTGCACCACCGCGACACGCATCGACGCCGTTCCGAACGCCGCCGATCAGTTCTCAGGCGCTTCGACGATGTGGTTTTCGAACCGAGTGCACCCTTCGGCCAACAATCGATTGGTCAGCATTTCCCCCGGCCATTCGATTGGAAGGTCGGCCGTGAATACCCACACGTCCGGCGACGTCCACACGGGACCATGATCCTCCGGCAACTCCGGATCGAAGAGATCGGTCCAGACAGGCATGTACACCCCGTTGCCGCATTGGGTATGGAGGTGCGCGATAGTCCGCGCCCGCACCATCGGATCAAGATCCCGCCAGACCGCAGCGGTTTCATCGGCCAACCGGTGCAATCGCACGGCGTTCTGCGCATCGAACAACGCATAGGACGCGTAGACGGGCACCTCCAGCGTGTCCGGGGCCAGAGCCAACTCGGCGCATTGCGTCACCAGGCCTTCGAGCAGCGCCCGGCGTTCAGGCTCCTCCAATGAATCGGGCAACCCTGGATCAGGCATACCGATCAGTTGGAAGAACAGAAACGCCGTGTTCTCGACGGGGGGATACAGACGGGAGGCGATCGCCTGAGTGCGTTGAGAATCCGCGATACTCACCAGATGTTCATTCAACGCCTGCAGCGTCAACCCTTCGAGGGTCGCATCGGTCAGGAGTCGGGGCTCCACCCGGACCACCACACCGGCAGGAATTTGCAAATGTCGATGCAGCAGATCCGCGGTCGCCACGGGGTCGATCTTCAACCCGAGCGGCTGCCCCAAGTTAGCTTGGAGCGGGAGTTCCAGCGCAGCCATCAGGGCATAGGCGCCCTTATCGTCATCCGGCCCGTCCATGATGACGGCGCAGGAGGCCTCCGCCACCAAATCAAACATCCACTCCGCCATCTCCTCATCGAGCGCCGCCAAGACGGTCAACAAATCCTGTTCACGTCCCTGCTCGATGAAGGCTTGCAGCGTATCGATCGCGGCATCTGTGTCTCCGTGGTCATGGCGACGGGCGTTGATCAGGTGGATCAAATCCCTCGTGAGCGGATCCGGTCGTGACCAACTCAACATGGCTGACCTCCCATGTCGATACGATGTCCTGCTGAATGGTTTTTCTGCATCCTGTTGTCCATGTTGCCAAACTTTCCAGAACGTAGCAAGCGCGAATGCGGTTCTACGTCGAGCTCACCGGCGGGCCCGTCGGCGCAGCCTCACCGGATCCCATTCAACGGATCACTCCCCGATGACCTTCACCAGCACACGCTTCCGCCGCCGCCCATCAAACTCTCCGTAAAATATTTGCTCCCACGGCCCGAAATCCAATTTCCCATCCGTAATGGCGACGACCACCTCCCGCCCCATGAGCTGGCGCTTGAGATGCGCATCCCCGTTGTCTTCACCGGTGTCATTGTGGCGATAGGTCCCCTCTTGCGGTGCGAGCCGTTCGAGAAAACTGTCGTAGTCGTGCAGCAACCCTACCTCATCGTCGTTGATATAGACGCTGGCCGTGATGTGCATGGCGTTCACCAACACCATCCCCTCCCGCACACCGCTTTTTCGCACCACCGCCTCGACCTGCGCCGTAATATTCAGATACGCGCGCCGGGTTTTCGTCTCGAACCAGAGTTCTTCTCGATACGACTTCATCGGCCTCGGCGCTCCGGGTGGTGCGCGATTCTGCAACGAGGATGTTCGAACTTGCAAGCCCTCGCACACAATGGAAGCCCTGTGGACAATCTGTCGTTTTCTTGAACAAAATTGACACGCTGTGTGGCCGGTGATAAGTACCTACGGAGTGACAGCCCCGCGCTCTTGTTTCGAATGAGGAGGTCCTCCGATGGTTTCAACGATGGGCATTCCTGCCATACGCAGCGAGTGGGGGAACTGGCACCTCCTCTTCGCAACTCAACCGGAGCCTGACCTGGAATTTACCGAGGAAGACCTCGACGAATCGACGTCGCCCCCATCCCCTCCGATGAACGCGCCCAAGCGGTCGGGCAAGAAACCACTGCTCTGGATCCTGTTGCTCCTCCTGTTGGGAGGGATCGGCTATGTGGCCATGGATCCCGACGGGGCGATACAACTGGTGGAACCCTATCTGGGTGGTGACGAGGACACCGCGCCACCCGCCCCCCAAATGCCACCGGCCACAGCACAGACTCCGAAAGCTGCACCAACCGTGGCCCCACCCGCGCCACCCGTGGTGGCCGACCGCACTCCACTGGCTCCGGCTGAGATACCCGCTCCGCCGTCGACGCCAGTGGCTGCCCAGCCTACGCCCTCAACACCGGCACCCGCCGCGCCGGCCCTCAAGCCTACGGCACCGGCCGCCAAGCCTGCGGCGCCGACCGTCTACGTCGCAGGGCCGCTCTATGCAGAGGGCCAACGGGTGACGGTCATCGCCGATCCGACCAGGCCCAAGTCTCCCATCCCGCTCTTCGTTGATGCCGTAGGAACCAAGACCAGCACGACGGTGTTGGCCGGCGCCACGCTCACGATCCTGGACGGCGATCACCAAAAGCGCGGCTGGGTCTACTCCGTACGAACTCAGAATGGCCGAAAAGGCTGGATCCCCGAACGCAGCCTCCGGCTGAAACGCTGAACGCATCGCGCCAGGTGCGGTCTCGTCCGACGGCCCGTTCCTCCCCGGAACGGGCCGTCGTCTTTTTTTGTCGGCATGCGCTTGTTATAATGCCGCGCCCACACAACCGACAGCCCGACATCCGAGGAACTACGCACGGGGGTACCCGAATCACGACCATGAGCGAACTACGCGCCATCATTTTTGATTTTGACGGAGTCATCGCCGACACCGAACCCTTGCACTTTGCCGCCCTGCAGCAAGTCCTGGCCGGCATTGAGATCACTCTTACCGAAGCAGAGTACTATACCGACTATCTCGGGTTCGACGATCGCGGCTGCTTCCTGGCTGCCCTGCAGTCGCATCAACGGCCCACCTCTCCCGCACGACTGAGTGAATTGATGGAGCACAAAGCGCACGCCTACCTGGCTGCCGTCAAACAACATCTCGCCATTTTCCCCGGCGTGCGTGAGTTGGTCCAGGAGGCCGCCGCGCGATACCCGCTCGCCATCGCCTCCGGCGCCCTGCGGCATGAAATCGAATTGATTTTGGAAGAGGCCGGACTTCGTAAGGCGTTTCTCCACATTACCAGCGCCGAAGATGTGACTCGTGGCAAACCGGCACCCGAGCCGTTCCTCCATGCGATGGCCGGGTTGAACTCACGACCGAACCAATCCGCACTTTCCCCAAACGACTGCCTGGTCATTGAGGATTCGTTACCCGGCATCAGAGCCGCGCGCGCCGCCGGCATGAAAGTGCTGGCTGTCGCCAATACTCACACGGCGCAAGATCTCGGGGAAGCCGATGCCATTACCCATTCGCTCGCGGACACCAGGCTTCCGGACCTGCAGGCACGCCTCTGGGGAACAGCACAAGGCCGCTCATGAGAATTTGTTCGCTGGTGCCGGGTGCCACGGAAGTCGTCGCGGCCTTGGGGTGCCAAGACAATCTGATCGGTATCAGCCACGAATGTGACTTTCCGCCGAACCTCGCCCAGGTTCCGGTGATGGTACGCCCGCGCATCGAAGGCCATCACCTCTCCAGCGCCGAGATCGACCGGCAGGTAGGCGAGCTGGTTGCCGCCGACGGAGGCCTCTATGAATTGGATGAGCCCCGGCTCTTGGCCGCAAGGCCGGACCTGCTGATCGCCCAGGCTCTGTGTGATGTCTGCGCTATTACTCCGTCTCAATTGGAACGCGTCGTGCACACGCTCTCGCCGTCGCCCCGCATGCTCACCCTCAGTCCCAGCCGGCTCGATGACGTCCTGCGAGATATTGAAAGGATTGGAACGGCCATCGGGAAGAAAGAAGCCGGAGCACAGTTGGCGGCGGCGCTCCGCCGCAGGCTCGACACCGTGCGGGCCAACGTCAGCACCCACACAACGCACCCCAGAGTCGCCTGCCTCGAATGGCTCTCCCCGCTTTACACCGCAGGCCACTGGGTTCCCGACATGGTGGCCGCAGCGGGAGGCCTCGATGTCCTGGCGCAGGCCGGGACAACCTCCAGGAAATTGGACTGGGACGCACTCGTGGCCGCTGCACCGGACGTACTCGTCCTCATGCCCTGCGGATTTACCATCCCGCGCACGAAAGCCGAACTTGCGCTGGTGACAGACCATCCCCAATGGAACGCCCTCCCCGCCGTTCAGAAGGGAGCGGTCTATCTGGTTGATGCGCTCTCGTATTTTAGCCGCCCGGGTCCACGCCTGATCGACGGCGTGGAGCAATTAGCCACCATCTTGCACCCAGCCTGTTCTGAGCACCGCCTCCCCGCGTCCGTCGAGCGACTTGCGGTCCAGACAACACGCTCACACTGATGACACGATGATGACACCAGCTGAAGCCCAAACGTACTGCACGACCCTCACCAAGAAGAGCGGGAGCAATTTCTACTACTCCTTTCTGTTTCTGCCGAAAGCTCGTCGTGAGGCAATGTACACGGTCTACGCCTTTTGTAAGGAAGTGGACAATGCCGTGGACGAACCGCCCCCCGGCAGTCATCCGCAGGAGGAACTCGTGCGCTGGCGGCGCGAACTGGCCGCCGCCTACGACGGCACACCGACATTTCCGGTCACCATCAGCCTCGCCAAACATGTGCGGGAATTATCCATTCCGCAGGCCTATTTCGAAGAGCTCATCAAGGGCGTCGAGATGGACCTCACGAGCACGCGCTACGCCACCTTCGACCAACTGTCCCTCTACTGTTATCGGGTCGCGTCGGTGGTGGGACTGATTTGCCTCCACGTGTTCGGCACCACCTCTCCGCGCGCACAGGATTATGCGGTCAATCTCGGCATGGCATTTCAATTGACCAACATTCTCCGCGATCTGGGAAACGATGCAGAATGTGGCCGCGTGTATGTTCCGCAGGAGGACCTCGCGCGGTTCGCCTACCGGGAGGAAGATCTCATGCATCGGCGGTACAAACCTGAATTTACGGAATTCATGCGGTTTGAAGTTGACCGGGCAAAGGAGTTTTACGCCAAGGCGGCGCGGGCGCTCGATTCATTGCCGCCCGCCGAACGCCGAGCCCTGACGGTGGCGGAAATCATGCGCGGCGTGTATAGCCGGATCTTGCAGCGGATTGAGCAGTCCGGGTACCGCGTGTTGGGTGATCGGGTGACGCTGACTCCCCGTCACCGGCTGGCTGTGGCGGCGGGCGTGTGGTTGCGTTCCCGTCTTACCTCTTCGACTCCATGAGCCGGACGGTGCTGATTCTCGGCGGCGGGATCGCCGGTCTGACGGCAGCCTTACACCTTGCCGCCGACGGCCATTCAGTCACCGTGATCGAGCAGGCCGACCACGTGGGAGGCCGACTGAGCCAGGCACCGCCGCCCTTGCTCCTTGAAGCCCACCATGCGACCTGGGCTCTCCTCAAGACCCTGGGCAAAGACCTCCACACCAGGCGGCTTCGGCATACCCCGCTGGAATTTCTGCAGACGACCGGGGCTCGCATCCAATTCCTCCACCTTCCTTTACCCTCTCCGCTCAACACCCTCCTCGGAACCACCCTGTTCCAGGGCCTCTCGATGCGGGACCGGTGGCACCTGCTCTCGTTCCTTGAGCGAACATGGGAACAGGACCCTCCGTTGCCGAACGACCTCGACGCGCGCGTCGCCGACGAATGGCTCGCAAGCATCGGCCAGTCGGAACAGGCCAGACACGGAGTATGGAACAGCCTGGCGCGACTGTTACTGGGGGCCGCGCTGCCGCAGGTGTCTGCGGGACTCTTCATGCGCACGCTGAGACGCTGCTTCTTGACCGGCGCCCGCGCGACGAAATTACTCATCCCTCCGCACGGACTCGACACCTTTCTCATCACGCCGCTGAGAACACGACTCGACCGGCTGGGAGTCCGGATTCACCTGAACACCACGGCCACGCAACTGCAGTTTGTCCGAGATCGTGTCGCCCACGTCGAATTGGCGGATCGCACCCGGCTCACTGCCGACTGGTACATCTCCGCCCTACCGCATCACCGGCTCACGCCGCTGTTGCCGGAACGGGTGGTGACGCACTATGCCTATTTCCAGCAACTCAGCCGCTTGAGCGAATCGTCCCTGGTGATCGTGCGCCTGCATCTGGCCCAACCGATCGAGCAAACACAACTCGTCCTCTTGGAGCGAAACCGATTCCATTGGATGATTCGACATCCGGACGAAGAACGACACGAGCAGGCGACCGTCTTGTGGGCCGTGGCGGTCGATGAGCCGGACCTGTTGCCGCAATCGAAAGACGACCTCGTGCGGTTGACGTTGGGCGACATGGAGCAGGCGTTTCCCGGCGGCTCACTGCCCCGGCTCATCGAGGCGGATATCGTTCGTCTCCCGTCGGCCATCCTCACCACGAAACCGAGCACGCAGCAGTGCCGACCACTCTCAAATGGTCCGTTCACCAATTTTCTCGTCGCCGGTGCCTGGACGGACACCGGCTGGCCGGCGAATCTGGAATCGGCCATTCTCAGCGGCCAGCGTTGCGCCGCGCTTGTTCCTACCGGTGCGCCCTGACGCCCACCTCGCTCAGACCGGTCACAACACTACATTGACAACCCCTCCCCTCGTGACTAAGATTTGTCGCTCCACTCAATGGAACGGACATGTCTTCATCTCTGACCTCCCTGCAGGAACTCGCCGACTCGCTACACAATTGCCAACGCTGCCCGCTCGCGAAGCTCGGTCGGCGCCAGGTCGTCTTCGGCGTGGGGAATCCGCACGCATCCGTCATGTTTGTGGGAGAGGCGCCGGGATTTCACGAGGATCAGAAGGGCGAGCCCTTCGTCGGGGCAGCCGGACAATTGCTCAACGACTTGCTGGAGTCAGCGGGGCTCTCGCGCGCGGATATCTATATCGCCAATGTAATCAAATGCCGCCCGCCGAATAATCGCGACCCCGAACCGCAAGAGGTCGAGACGTGCAAACCCTTCCTCCTGCAACAGATCGCGATGATTCGGCCGACGCTGGTCTGTTCTCTCGGCAATTGGGCGACGCAGACGCTGCTGGAACGAAAGGTCGGGATTACACGAGTACGCGGGCAGGCGTTTTACCTGAAGGAGTTCGTGCTGTTTCCGCTGCTCCATCCCGCCGCCGCGCTGCATCAGGGGACTATGTTGCAGCCGTTGCGGGAGGATTTCCAGAAACTGAAGGAGTTTCTCGACCGACACAGTCAGCCCCCCGCGACACAGGCGGGAGCCGCTGCGAGCAGCACCGGGACGTTGCGGATCGACGCCCCCACTACGACCGCGCAACAAATGGATTTGTTCGGGTCATAACCACAACGCCCCACAGACGAGGAGTCAGGAACAACAGCCCGTCCTGATCCGTCACAGATACCGTTCAGGTGCGGGCAGGATCCTTCGCGGCCTCGGGGGTCGACGCCTCTTCGGCGGTGGCTTCGTCGGAGGGCTCCTCATCGTCCGGAGCGCCGAACCAGGCGACCAGCATCTCTTCCCACCAGGCCTCATCGATGTCTGGGCCTGGATCCACACCGAGAAACGCCACATCATCGGCTGAAATGCCTTCTCCGACCAGGTGCGGCTGAAACTTCGCGCGATCGATCACTTCCTTGGTGGCATACCCGCCCAAGATCCAGGAATCCGGATCCGCCCGCCTGGACTTATACGCCTTAAGATTGAGCTTCAGGTACATGAACACCTGCTGCTGACGCTCATCCCCCACCCCGCTCTGAGGCAGACCGAGTGTCTTCTCAATCTTTTTTCTCCAGTGCCGATCCTCATATCGCGAGGTGATCAACTGCAGCATGGTCTTTCCCAGTTCGGCATCAAGAGACATGGTCTGTTCCCTTACTCTGTTGTAATAATTGTTCGCTTACCGACCGTACGTGCCGGTGAAAGATGCTTTTCCGATGACGTTCTGATTGAGATAATACCCGACCATCGCGCCGGGGGCCTCTTTTTTGAGCGGCAACTGATCGACCTTCAACGCGAACACCGTGAAGATGTACCGGTGCGGTTTATCTCCCGGCGGTGGACAGGGCCCACCAAAGCCTGGCTGACCGAAATCCGTCATGCTCTGAATGCTCCCTTGAGGCGCACCGGCATTCTCCGGCTGTCCCGCTCCGGCCGGCAAGTGCGTCACACTCGAAGCAATATTGAAGATCAGCCAGTGCCACCAGCCGCTTCCGGTGGGGGCATCCGGATCATAGACCGTCACGGCGAAACTCTTGGTGTCCTTCGGCGCATGATCCCATCGCAACTCAGGCGACACATTGCCGCCTGTGCAGCCGAACCCATTAAACACATGCTCGTGGCCGATGGTGCTCCGATCCTTGATCGTCGGACTCGTCAGCTGAAACTCGGCCGCGCTTCCGACCGCAGGAACCACCAGCAGGGCACAGATCATCGAGGCCATCAGTCGTCGCATCGCCCCTCCCCCTTCATCAACTAGTTCCCTGCCAGCGTCATTTCCGCGAGCTTCACGGTGGGGCTGGCGATCCGTCCACGAAAGACGAGATCCGTGCCGATCGTCTCGATATTGGCATACATCTGCTTCAGATTGCCGGCGATGGTAATTTCCTCCACCGGGTAGGCCAACTCGCCGTTTTCGATCCAGAACCCGCTGGCCCCGCGCGAATAGTCGCCGGTCACCATGTTGATGCCAAATCCGATCAAATCCGTCACATACAAACCTTGCTTCACAGACGCCAGAATCTGTTCCGGTGTGGTGGTGCCTGGGACCATATAAAAATTGGTCGGCCCGGCGGAGGGACTTTCTCCGATGCTCCGCGCCGCATTCCCGGTGGAAGGCAGTCCTAATTTTTTCCCCGAATAGGTATCCAAAATATAACTGGCTAGGCGACCACGCTCGACCATCGCCTGTTTCCTGGTCGGCAGCCCCTCCCCGTCAAATGGTCGCGTCCCCAGGCCGCCGGGCATCCGGCCGTCGTCATAAATGGTGACAAAGTCCGGAGCAATCTGCTGGCCGAGTTGTCCGATCAGGAAGGATGCCCCCTTATATAAGGCATACCCTGAGAGGGCACTGCAGAGGTGACTGAGCAGGCTCCCCGCAACTTCCGGATCAAAGATCACCGGCACCCGGCAGGTAGAAACTTTGCGCGCACCGAGCTTCCGAACCGTCCGCCTCGTCGCTTCCTGGCCGATGGCTTCCGGACTGTCCAGTTTCGCAAACGCGCGATTCACCCCATACCAGTAGTCCCGCTGCATCCCGGCCGCATCCGAAGCAATCGGCGAGACGGACAGGGAAAAACTACTATTGGCGTACTGCCCGACAAACCCATGGCTGTTGGCCAGGATGATCCGGCCGGATGACGAATCGCATTCGCCCCCTTCCGAATTTGTGATACGCGAATCGGCGGCAAACGCAGCTCGCTCCGTACGCAGCGCAAGGTCGATCTGCTGGTCCGTCTGCAGTTTCGTGGCATCGTGAATATTCAACTCAGGGAAGTCGGTGGCGAACTGGCCCGGCTCCGGAAGGCCGGACACCGGATCTTCGACAACCGCTTGCGCCAATGCACAGGTTTCGCCGACAAATCGCTCCAGGGAATCGCGGGAGAAATCGGAGGTCGAGGCGCTGGCCGACCGCTGGCCGAAAAAGACCCGCAGGCCGAGCCGCTTTTCACGGGCCTTCGTGAGTCGATCGACGGCGCCCATCCGGACCTGCACCGATAGGGTTTCCCCGTCGGCCACCATCACATCCGCCGCCGTCGCACCATGATTCTTCGCACGCGTCAGCAAATCCTGCGCGATATTCGTATAGTCCTGTTCCACGATCACACGTGTCATGGTTATGCTTTCGTCCCGCCGACGGTGATTTCATCAATACGAATGGTCGGAAGGCCGACGCCGACCGGCACCGACTGCCCATCTTTGCCGCAAGTTCCGATGCCTTCATCGAGTTTCAAATCGTGTCCCACCATGGATACCTGCTTCAGAATATCCGGCCCGCTGCCGATCAGCGTCGCACCTTTCACCGGCTTGGTGATCTGCCCGTCTTCAATGAGGTACGCCTCGCTGGCGGAGAACACGAACTTCCCGTTCGTGATATCGACCTGCCCGCCGCCGAACGATACAGCGTACAACCCCTTCTTTACGGACTTGATGATGTCCTTCGGGTCCGACTCTCCGGCCAGCATGAAGGTATTGGTCATCCGCGGCAACACAACGCTTTGATAACTTTCGCGCCGACCATTGCCCGTCAGCGGAATGCCCATCAGCCGGGCGTTCAGCTTGTCGGTGATATACCCGCGCAAAATGCCCCGTTCGATCAAGACCGTGCGACTGCTAGGCGTGCCTTCGTCATCCACGTTCAGCGAGCCGCGCCGGAATGGAAGGGTCCCATCGTCCACGATCGTGCAGACCTCCGAGGCCACTTTCTTCCCCAGCAGGTTCGAGAATGCGGAGGTTTTTTTGCGGTTAAAATCGGCCTCCAGCCCATGGCCGATGGCTTCGTGCAGCAGAATCCCCGGCCATCCCCCGCCCAGTACCACCGGCATGACGCCGGCCGGCGCATCGACGGCACTCAGATTTAGGATCGCTTCACGCGCGGCCTCCCGGGCAAACTGCAGATATCGCTGGTCGTTCTGAAAATACTCCAGCCCGATCCGCCCGCCGCCGCCGAACGTCCCCACCTGCCGATTGCCGTTCTCCTCGGCAATACACGTGACCTGAAGACGCGACAAGGGCTGAATATCGCCGACCATCACGCCATCGGACGTGGCGACCAGCATCACCTTATATTCCGTATTGTAGGCCGCCATGACGTTCTTGATCCGAGGATCGTACCGCCTGGCTTCGGCATCGATGGCATTGAGCAACGTCACCCGGTCCCGGGTGGCGACCTCAATATTGGCACGGTCATGAGGATAGAGATTGCGGGCAAGGGCGGGGCGGTGAGTGACCGGAACCGGTGCCGTTCCCTGAGCACTATTGGCGATGTATCGCGCCGTATCGGCGGCAATGTTCAAATCTTTGGGGGTCAGTTCGTCGGAATAGGCAAAGCCTGTTTTTTCGCCGGCGGTCGCCCGGACACCGACACCCTGTCCGACACTCTTCGTCGCCCGCTTGACGATCCCCTCTTCCATGGAGACCGACTCGGATTGGCAATACTCAAAATACAGGTCCGCATAATCGACGGTCGAGACCTTGACCCGCCCCAGCGCCTGCTCGATTTCTCGATCGGTGACCCCAAAACGCGCCAGTGCGCCGGACTCGTTATTGGACATGCATGTACTCCTCTCGTACGGTGGGTGAGTATAACGCACTCTTTTCCGGAGGCGCAATGCAAGCGCGCTCGAACCATCTGCAAATACAGCGAAATTGGGAAAAACTGTTTGACTTTCCTGGACCCCACCGCTAGACTCGCCTTACTTCCTAGAGGATCATCATCGTCTAAAAAAGGTGCTCACGCCGTTCCATGAACGATTCTCGATCACGCGATATCGAGCCTGCCCCCGACTCTGACCTGCTCTCGCAACTCGAACCGGACCTGCTGCCAAAACACCTGGCTGTAATCATGGACGGCAACGGCCGATGGGCTGAATTGCGGGGCCTCCCGCGTATTGCCGGCCATCAGGAAGGCATCAAATCCGTGCGGGAACTGATCTCGCTCTCCCTGGATCTCGGGATCAAAGTGCTCACGATCTATGCGTTTTCACAGGAGAATTGGAACCGGCCGGCCCAAGAAATCACGGCATTGATGAGCCTCCTGGAACATTACCTCTCGACGGAACGATCCAGTCTGATCGAAAAAGGCGTGCGCTTCCAGACCATCGGCCGGGTGACGTCCCTTCCGCCATCGGCGCTGCAATGGGTCCGTACAACGGAGCAGGAAACCGCGCACCTGAATAAATTGATCCTCAATGTCGCCCTCAGCTACGGTGGCCGCACGGAACTGGTCGATGCCGCCAAGGACCTCGCACGGGCCGTGCAGAACGGCCGGCTCTCGCCGGATCAGATCGACGAACGGGCGCTGCAACAGGCGCTGTATACACACGACCTCCCCGATCCGGATCTCCTGATCCGCACCAGCGGCGAGACACGCATCAGCAATTTCCTGTTGTGGCAATTAGCCTATACGGAACTGTACTTCACCTCGACACTCTGGCCCGACTTTCGCCGACGCGAAGCCTTGCTCGCGCTCATCGAATACCAGCGGCGCGAACGCCGCTTCGGCCGGGTGTTCAGTAGCGTCTCCTCCTAATCTCTTCGTGGTGAAACCAGGAGCTTTTCAGTGCGAGGAGACGATGCCGCCCCCCACGGACAGCACTCGACCACGGTCGTCATCCGAAACGGTTCATCGGGTCCTGGCGGCAGCCGTCTTTCTCCCGTTTTTCTATTACCTCGTCCACGACCTTGGACCGATCGCATTCCTCTGCCTCGCCGTCACCGCGGGCATGCTCGCAGTGGGAGAGTTTTATCGACTGCATCTAGGACAGGCTCCATGGCTAGGATGGTGTTGGTTAGGGGTTGCAGCGACCGGACTCCTGATCGGCAGCGCGCAATGGCCGACCATCATCACCGACCGTGCGGTACTGCTTGGGACCCTGGCGATTGCACTGTGCCTGCCTCTGCTCTCGGGAAAGTCGCTACGCGACTCGCTCACGGACGGCATGGTGCTGATTATGGGCGTGCTCTATATAGGACTCACGCTGAGCTATCTTGTGCTCGTGAGAGGATTGTCCGACGGCGCCCTGCTGATTTTCTTCGTCTTCCTGGTCACCTGGGCCGGTGATACGGGCGCCTATGTGGCGGGAAAATCCATGGGACGCCACGCGTTGGCGCCGGTCATCAGTCCAAAGAAAACCTACGAAGGGTTGGCGGGGGGCCTCGTCCTCGCCTGTGGAATGGCGCTGCTTGCGCGCGCCTGGTTCCTTCCCGCATTCTCGGTGATCGATTGCCTGGCGCTCGGAGCGATTCTCACCGTCACAGGTCTTATCGGTGACCTGGCAGAGTCAGCGATGAAACGAAGCGCCGGGTTCAAAGATTCAGGGGCCTTAATCCCGGGCCATGGAGGGATGCTGGATCGTCTCGACAGCCTCTTGTTCACCGGCCCGGCCTTCTACTACTATGTCACGATCGTCAACAACGGGTAACAGATGATTGTCCGCCCGTTCTGGAGCATGCCATGAAGCACATCGTCATTCTCGGTTCGACCGGCTCGATCGGCACGAACACGCTCGATATCGTCGACCGCTTTCCGGAAGAGTTTCGTGTGGTCGGCCTGACCGCCGGCACGAACGACGAGAAACTCGAGGCACAGATCCGCAAGTTTCGCCCGGCCTTTGCCGCGCTCGCCAACGAAGCGGCGGCGGCAAAACTGCGCGAACGGTGCGCCGGCCTACCGGTCAAAATTTTCGCGGGCGACGAGGGCGTGGCCCATGTCGCACAGTCGGAAGGGGCCGAACTCGTCATTTCCGCTATCGTCGGCGGCGCGGGCCTGCTCCCGACCTTGGCGGCGATTCGTGCCGGAAAACAGATCGCCCTGGCCAATAAAGAACCCATGGTCATGTGCGGCGCCCTGATGCAGTCAGAGGCCAAAAAGCATCACGTCCGCATTTTCCCGATCGACAGCGAACATAGCGCCATCTTCCAGTCGCTTGAAGGGCATCGGCGCGAGGACGTCAAACGCATCATTCTGACCGCTTCCGGAGGCCCGCTGTGGGGTTTCTCCCGTGAACAGCTTCAGGACGTCAGCCCCGAACGCGCCCTGCAGCACCCCAATTGGAAAATGGGATCCAAGATCACGATCGACTCGGCCACGCTGATGAACAAGGGGCTGGAAGTCATTGAGGCGCGCTGGCTCTTCGACATTCCCGAAACACAGATCGAGGTCCTAGTGCACCGGGAGAGCATCATCCATTCCCTGGTCGAATACAGAGACCGGTCGGTCATTGCGCAGTTGGGTCTTCCGGACATGCGCACACCTATTTCCTATGCCATGCGATATCCTGAACGGATGCCGTTAGACCTCCCCTCGCTCGACCTGACGGCAATCAGCACCTTGACGTTCTTTAAACCGGACCATGATCGATTTCCCTGCCTGCAGCTCGGATATGAAGCCCTGCGAATCGGCGGAACCATGCCGGCGACGATGAACGCCGCCAACGAAGTGGCCGTGGAAGCCTTCCTCCAGAGCGGAATTCGTTTTCTGGATATTCCGGACATTATTCGGAGTACAATGGAAGCTCATGCACCGCGTCCCATCGATACTCTCGATGATGCATTGGACGCTGATCGCCAGGCTCGTGACAAAGCCGAGTCCCTGGTACATGCCTTGACGCGGTAATACCCTGAACCCAAGGAGTGTTGTTGTGGGAACAGCCTTTGCCTGGTCTCCTGATGTGGTTTCGCTTCTCACCCACTGGGCGCTGCCCTTCCTCGTGGTGCTGGGCGTCCTCGTCGCCTTTCACGAAATGGGACATTTCCTTGCCGCGCGCTGGGTCGGGGTCAAAGTTCTGAAATTCTCCCTCGGATTTGGACCCAAAATTTTCGGGCGCCAGTTCGGGGAAACGGAATATCTGCTCTCGGTCGTACCTCTGGGCGGATACGTCAAGCTCTTCGGCGAGGACGAACATGAAACCCTCACTCCGGAGGACAAGAAACGGGCGTTTGTCCATCAATCACTCTGGGGCAAGACGCTCATCGTCGCCGCCGGGCCGATTTTCAACTTCATTCTCGCTTATCTGATCTATACCGCCTATATCGGATTGGGCTATACGCTGCCGGTCCCGAGCTTCAAAGACATCATTCCTGAAATCGAAGCCGTACTCCCTGGATCACCCGCGGACCAAGCCGGGTTGAAGCCCGGCGACCGGGTCATCCGGGTGAACGAAAAAGAAATCTCGACCAACGCCGAACTCCTGAAATACATCTCCCAAAGCAACGGCAAACAACTCACCCTGGACCTGACACGCGGGGAACAGATCAAAACAGTCCTCGTCACCCCGAACAAGACCACCGTGCAGGACAACGGCAAACCAACGACCGTCTTCCAGCTTGGCATCGAAGAACGGGCGCCGGTCATCACGGCCGTGATCCCTGGGTCTCGCGCACAGGCTGCAGGCCTCTCGGCTGGAGACCGCGTCGTCCGCATCGATGGACACGACATCTTCACCTGGTCACAGATGACCTCCCTCGTGCGGGAAAGCCCGAATCGCGCGCTTCAATTTGATGTTCAACGGGACGGCACCACACAAACGCTCTCCGTCACACCGATGGGCGAAAAAGCCACCGTAGAAGGAAAGCCGGCCGAAGTCGGGAAAATCGGTATTTCGGCCCAGAACCAAACCATTCTCCAAACGAACGAACCGCTCAAGGCGCCATGGCTCGGCCTCAAGGCAACCTGGGGCTGGACCGAACTGACGGTGGTGGGCATCTATAAAATCATCACGGGAGACATTTCCCGCAAGAACATCGGCGGACCACTCACGATCGCCAAGACCGCAGGGGATGCCGCGGAACAGGGCACCTCCAGCCTGGTGTTCCTGATGGCCATGCTCAGCATCAACCTAGGAGTGTTGAATCTCCTCCCCATCCCCATTTTGGACGGCGGGCACCTCCTATTCTTTTTTATTGAGGCAATTCGCAGAAAACCACTTGAAGATCGGCAGCGAGAACTGGCACAACAGGTGGGACTGGTGCTCTTGGTCGGCATCATGATTTTTGCGTTCTGGAACGATATCGAGCGATTGATTTCCCCATAAGCCCACATGCGCGTTTCTGAAACTCTTATCCCCACATTGCGCGAAGATCCAGGCGAGGCTGAAACGGTCAGCCATCGCCTCATGCTGCGCGCCGGCCTGATCCGGAAGGTTGCCGCCGGGATCTATACCTATCTCCCGCTGGGCCTACGTGTGCTTCGTAAAATCGAGCGGATTGTCCGCGAAGAGATGAATCGCGCGGGCGCGCAGGAACTGCTCATGCCGGTCGCCTCGCCGGCGGAATTGTGGCGTGAAACCGGCCGCTGGGATTTCTATGGCAAGGAGCTGCTCCGGTTCAAGGACAGACACCAGCGCGATTTCTGTCTCGGGCCGACACACGAAGAGGTAATCACCGATCTCTTCCGGCGGGAAGTTCGCTCGTATCGGCAGATGCCGCTGAACTTCTACCAGATCCAGACCAAATTCAGAGATGAAATCCGTCCGCGCTTCGGGTTGATGCGTGGCCGCGAATTCATTATGAAAGATGCCTACAGCTTCGACCGGGATGAAGCCGGAGCCAGACTGAATTATCAAAAGATGTACGATGCGTACAACCGCATCTTTACGCGCTGCGGGCTCACCTTCCGCCCCGTGGAAGCCGACACCGGGTTGATTGGGGGCACTTCGTCCCATGAGTTCATGGTGCTGGCAGAGACCGGCGAGGAAACTATTGTTTACAGTGAAAACGGCACCTACGCCGCCAATGTCGAACGTGCCGAGGTCCTCCCTCCGGAGACCGCTGACCATTCAGCGCATCGTCCGCTCACGCCGGTCCCGACCCCCGGACGACGCAGCGTCGAGGAAGTCACCGCCTTCCTGAAAATTGAACCACAGCAGCTGGTCAAGACCTTGCTCTACACCACCGGCACCGAAACAGTCGCCGTCCTGGTGCGCGGCGATCATGACGTCAATGAGATCAAGGTCAAACGCCTCCTGGGTGTCCCGGAGATTGAGCTGCTAAAACCAGAGCTGGTTCCCGGCCTCACCGGCGCGCCGGTCGGATTCGTTGGACCGGTCGGATTGAAGCAGGTCCGCATTCTAGGTGACTGGGCCGTGAAGGCTATGGTCAACTTCGTCGTCGGAGCCAACCAGGCTGACACCCATTTCGTGGACGCCAACTGGGAGCGCGACTTCAAGGTGGATCAGTTTGCCGATCTTCGCAACGCACGGGCCGGCGATTCTTCCCCCCGCAAAGACGGCACCCTGAAGACGGCCAAGGGCATCGAAGTCGGACATGTCTTTATGTTGGGCACCAAGTACAGCCAGGCGATGAAGGCCGCCTTCCTAGATGCGCAGGGACAGGAACAACTGGCGGTCATGGGCTGCTACGGAATCGGCGTGAGTCGAACCGCTGCGGCTTCGGTCGAACAGAATCACGACGCAAAAGGCATCAAGTGGCCGGTTCCTATCGCGCCCTTCCATGTCACCCTCTTGCCGCTTAGCCAGTCGGAAGCCGTGACGCAGTTGGCCGATACGCTGTATCACGCCATGCAAGAGTCCGGCATTGAAGTCCTGTGGGACGACCGGGATGAACGGGCCGGGGTCAAATTCAACGATGCCGACCTGATCGGCGCGCCGTATCACCTCGTCATCGGAGAGAAGGGGTTGGCCCAAGGCCAGGTCGAGCTCAAACTTCGTCATACCGGCGAGACGCGAAAAATCGCTCCTGACCAAGTGGTTTCCCTGCTCTCCTCACTACTGCACGCCGCATCCTAGCTCCATTCCGGGACTCGATCCCTCACACCTCGCAACGACACCTCCCTTCCGTGAACGCCTACAGCCCACTCCGTAGAGTGAGTTTGGGAAAATGCCTTTTGCTTGCCTTGATTGCGCGTTGCGATACACTGACTCACACGGAAGAAGCTCGGTAGTCGACTCCCGCTCGACACCACAAGCGCTCCCCGCACAAGCCGCTTTGGAGACCATCGAATGCTGCCTAAAGCCCCCCTGCCAGGTGTAGGCGACGCGACCCTCAAATCCGGCTTCGCAGAAAACATCAAACGTATCAGCGCACAGATTCTCGCCGCATCCGACATCGACCAAATCCTGTTGGATCTGCGTCATGAGATCCTAGGTTGCTTCGACGCGGAAGATCTCACCTTGTTCGTGGTGGACTCGGAGAAGAAGGAAATCTTCTCGAAAATCCCCCATCTCGAAACGGTCCAGGAAGTCCGCACGCCGATTACGGAACAGAGCCTTGCCGGGTTCTGCGCGAAATACCTTCGTCCGGTCAATGTCGGCGACGCCTACAGTCCGGTCGAGCTCAGCGCAATTCACCCGTCGCTCGCCCACGATGCCTCGTACGATAAGAACACCGGCTTTAAAACTAAGCAGGTGCTCACCTATCCCGTCGTGGCCGAAAATAAATATCTCATGGGCGTCATCCAGCTCCTCAACAAGAAGAGCGGGGGACGGTTCACCCGCAAAGACGAGGAAAGTGTCGCCGAGATCGCCAAAGCCTTGGGAACAGCATTCTATGCGCTCAGAAAAACATCGAAAAAGGCTCCCTCCAAATTCGACTATCTGCTGACCAACGGAAAGATCTCGCAGCACGACCTGGACAATGCGCTCGCCGAGGCCAAAAAAGGGACCACTGATATCGAGTCCCTACTCATCGAAAAATATAAGGTTCAAAAAGCCGAACTCGGCAAGTCGCTCGCCAATTTTCACAAGTGCCCCTATATCGAATACAACGAGCGGACGATCGTCGATATTGAGTTGCTCAAAAACCTCAATGTCGACTACCTCAAGAAAAATCACTGGATGCCGCTCAAGCGAGACCGCGCTGCGATTGAAATCCTGACCGACGACCCCGGCGATCTGGATCGCGTCCAGGACATTAAACGCACCTTCCCCGGCCTGAACATCCGCTTTGCGGTCAGCCTTCGTCGCGATATTTCCCTCTTCCTTGCGAGCACGACCGGGACTCCGGACACCAGCAACAAGATGAACGAGAATGTATCCGACATTCTCGGCGAACTGGTGAACGAATCCCAGCTTGAGGCGCAGGAAGACGCGTCCAGCGCGGGACTCGACGAAAACGATAATGCCATCGTCCGTCTGGCCAACCAAATCATCGCCGATGCCTTCCGGCAGGGCACCTCCGATATTCACATCGAACCCTATGGTGAAAAGCGCGACACCCTCGTGCGCTTCCGCGTCGACGGCGACTGTTTCGAGTACATGAAAATCCCGCCGAGTTATCGCCGCGCCATCGTCTCCCGTCTCAAAATCATGGCGAGCCTCGACATTGCCGAACGCCGCAAACCGCAGGATGGGAAGATCAAATTCAAGATCGGCGAGAATAAGGAAATCGAGTTACGTGTCGCCACCATTCCGACGGCCGGCTACAACGAAGACGTCGTCATGCGTATTCTGGCCGCGAGCGAACCGCTCCCGGTCGATAAAATGGGATTCTCCGAGCGGAACCTGCGCGAGATTAAGAGTATCGCGGAAAAACCGTACGGCATCATTCTCTGCGTCGGGCCGACCGGATCAGGAAAAACCACCACGCTGCACTCCGTGCTGGGCTACATCAACACGCCGGACATCAAGATCTGGACCGCGGAAGACCCGGTCGAAATCACGCAATACGGACTTCGTCAGGTGCAGGTCCATTCAAAAATCGGATTCACCTTCGCCGCCGCGATGCGCGCGTTTCTCCGGGCCGATCCAGATGTCATCATGGTCGGAGAAATGCGAGACAAAGAGACGGCGGATACGGGCATCGAGGCCTCGCTGACCGGTCACTTGGTGCTCAGCACCTTGCACACCAACAGCGCAGTGGAAACCATCACCCGCCTCCTGGACATGGGGTGCGACTCGTTCAGTTTTGCCGACGCCATGCTGGGCGTTCTCGCCCAACGTTTGGCACGGCGGATTTGCAAAGACTGTAAGGAAGCGTATCCAGCGTCGAAGGAAGAGTATGAGGAGCTGCGGTTGGGATATGGCCCTGACTACTGGGATACATTGGGCGTGAAATTCGACGCCAACTTCAGGCTCTATCGGGGAAAGGGTTGCGACACCTGCAACCGTACAGGGCTCAAAGGTCGAGTGGCCCTCCACGAGTTGTTGCTCGGGACCGATCAAATGAAAAAGCTGATCCAGAATAAAGCAAAAACGGATGAGATGCTCAAGGCCGGCATGGCGGAAGGGATGACCACCCTGGTCCAGGACGGGATCCAGAAGGTCCTGCAGGGCCACACGACCTACAAAGAGGTCAAAGCCGTCGCCATCAAGTAACGGCTTCACACCCTATCGACTGGAACGGGATGGAGTCAGGTCGTCCAACTCCTTCTTTAGCCGCGCAATGTCCTGAACTCTCCCCAATTTCTTCGCGCAGTCCACCGCAACGGCCAAGGCCGAGGCCGCCTGAGGCCGATGGCCTTGCGCCAGATAGCTACGGTAGGCGCGCTCGGAATAGGCCAGCGCCTGATCAGGGAAGCCTCGCCGATCCGCAATCCGGCTCAGCCGCAGGAGATCGGCGGCAATATCCATCCGACGTACTGCCGCCTTGTCCAACTCCAGCGCTCGCTCAAACTCCCGTTCTGCAAGATCGTATTCGTGGCGCTCTTCCGCCAGGATTCCAAGGTTCACATGGTTGCTGGCCTCGGCCTCAAGACTCCCCGATGCCTGATTCAACGCCAGCGCCTCGCGGAACAGCTGCTCTGCCTGCCCAACATCGCCTGTCGCTTGCCGGACCAAGCCGAGATTATTCCGTAGCACCGCTTCCGCTGAGACATCGGGCCGCTGCTGCAGAAGTTCCAGCGCCTGTTGATAGCGCCGACCCGCATCCTCCTTCTGCCCCTCTTGATACTCCGCAGCTCCCAAGGCCGTAAGGCCGCCGATCAGGAGGTCTGTCTCTCCCCATTGCTGCGCCAGGGTGACCGCCTGCCCGTGAAGCACCATCGCCTCGCGCGTGGCCCCACGATGGAGCGCAAGCCATCCGAGATTGTTCAGCGCACCGATGCGCCCCTTCACATCGTCAAGACTCTCGGCCACCTGACGGGCCGCTTCATAGGCTTCACCGGCCCGTACGTACTCTCCACGAGCCACCCAGCGATCCCCCTGTCCCCGCAAGGAGTCGACCTGTGTGGTCAGAGGACGGGCGGCAGACACGGGAGCAGGCGGCGGTGGATTCGCACATCCGGGCGAAAGACACAGCACCACGCCCCACACACCGACCCAGAAACCATCTCGCCTGTCTCTCATCGGTGCACTTGATCCCCGCGTAAGCTCGATGGCCCGGTCGGAGACGAGTCCGCCGGCGGCTTCGGCGCCGGCCCGGCATTCTGGGTAAACCGGTTAAACGGAAATGTCTGCTTGGCGCCACGGACCAGCGTCGACACATCTCCCAACGTAGTCTCGGCGGTCTGGACAACGGGACGCAGCTCTTGGCTGATCTCTCCCACCGAATCAGACAGCCGCTTCACGCTGATGAGTGTGGATTGGGCACTATCCAAGATGGCCGGCAAACGGCTGGTGGTCCGTTGCACATCCGCTGTGACACGATCCACCACGCCCAGCGTACGCTGGATCGAGCCGGTCATGGCAGGTAGCGCCGTCGCCGTTTGCTCCACGGAGGTTATCGTTCGCTGCACGGACGCCACCACCGCCGGCAAGTCCTGAGTGGCCAACGCGACCTGCTCCAACGCCTTGCCGCCGGCTTTCAGTCCACCCTGCAGGTCTTGAGTGATGGTTTCCACACGCAAGAGCGTCTGCTTCACGGCCATGAGCACCGGCTCCACTTCGTTGAGGAGGTCTCCGATGTCCCGCGGTTCAACAACCCGAATCGTCTCGCCGTCGGTCAACGTCGGGCTGCTGGCGGTACCCGCCCCGATATCAACTTGCGTCTGCCCCACCACGACACCACTCTTAGTGATACGGAGTTCCGAGTTGCTTCGCACCATGTCCTGATAGCGGGTCGACAATTGCAGTAATAGATCAACCGTCCCTCGGTCATTGAGATCCACCTGTTTTACCCGCCCGATCCGAATCCCGGATACGACAACCGGCGCGCCGGGCTCCAAGCCATACGACTTGCTGAGGCTGGCCGACAACTGATATTTCGACTCGAACAGCTGCTCCGTTTTCGACATCCAAAAGCCAGCCACCGCCAAAATCAGGACGGGAATCAGAACGAACGTTCCGACAATTTGGGCCAATCGCCCACTGGATAGTCGATGGGAATAATGCATCTCCCCTCCTCAGTCCCGCCGAACCGCCATGGCAACACGCGGGCTATGCCACATACATTCTGAGCGTATCAGGAACGGCGACGAGCACCGCCTCGCGTGCCCCATCGGCCACGACTCGGCCGTCACGCAGCACGAGCAGCCGATCCACACCCTCCATGAACGGCGACGAGGCACGCAACGCCGCCACAATCGTCAGAGCCTGGCGAGCCCTGCGTGCTTCGAGGTACCGCTTGAGCAGCACCACCAGCTCCGCGTCCAAGCCGGCGACAGGATCATCCAGCAGCAGCACCTCTGGGTCCAAAATCAAGGCACGCGCAATAGCCGCCCTGCGCACTTCACCGTGATTAAGTTCAGCCGGAAACCGATCCCGTATCGCACTCAACCCCAACTGCGCCAACTCCGCCATCACAACCTGGGCCCGATCACGATCGGACAGGGCTCCACGATGGTACCGGAGCGGCAGCAGGACGTTGTTGAACACCGTCATATTGCTCAACAATCCCGGTTGTTGAAGCACCGTCCCCACTCGAATCCGCAGGGGAGTCTCTTCACGCTCCGTCGCATGACTCCAGTCCTGGCCCAACAGCATCACCCGGCCGGATTCCGGCCGGACCAATCCTGCCGCAAGCTCGACAATCAGACTCTTTCCCGAACGACTCGGACCCACCACCGCCACAAATTGCCCCGCGGCAATACTCAGATCCGCCTCCAAGTGGTGAGGGCTCCCGGACATCGGCGTACGGACTTGCTCGAACACAAGGGTTGCCTCACTCATACATACAACGGCACCGTGACAGCGACATCGATCAACAGGCAGAGGACGAATGAATTGATCACCGCCCGAGTCGTTTGCTGCGGCACTTCGGTGAACGATGACCGCACCGCCAGGCCATGGTAACAACAGACGGCCGCCACGGCCGACCCGAACGATAAGCCTTTGATGGCGGTCATCAGCACATCGGTTGTCGACAACGCTTTGGTGATACTCTCCACGAAGGCATAAAACGGGATGGTCAGCTGTGCATCCGCGACCAGGTAGCCGCCCAATACCGCCACCACATCAAAATATAGGGTCAGACAGAGCATCGAGAGCACCATGCCGACCATCCGAGGCATGATGACAAATCGGCTGATCGAAATACCCATGAGCCGGAGCGCCACCACCTCGCGTGTCACGGACATATTGCCCAACTCGGTGGCGATGGCCGTCCCGGACCGCCCGACCACAATGAAGGCGGTGATCAACGGACCCAATTCACGAACCACGGTCACGACGATAATGCCGCCGACCAACCCGCCGGCCCCAAGCTTGGGCAGTTGCGTCCCTGCTTGAGTCACAATGATGATGCCGAGCAAGAGTGCAATCACGGTCGTCACCGGCAAGGCATCCACCCCGGTGAACAGAATCTGCCGAACGATCACCCATAACGTGTCCCGACGTCCTTGCTGCGTCGGCAGCACCAGATCCAATACCGCCTGCGTGAAGAGCGTAGCCAGCGACGCCACGTACGCATAACCCGCGATGGTCTTGCGCCCGACCCACTCGATCATGTGTTGTGCGCAACCCCTTCCTGCAGGCGAGGTGTCGGCCTGATGTGGCGGCCGAACACCTTGGTGTCGGTGGAAATTGTAGGGGAAGCATCGGAAGCAATGCAATGAGGTCAGCCCGCCGAGAGGGAGCCTAGTGCCTGGCAGCGCGGGAAACGCACCTCCGAGAGACGAGATGTGAGGCCGAGTGGAGGAAGGGCACGGGCGGAGAGACGGTTATGACACGGGCCTGGTCTTGATGATGTACTGCTGAATACGCTGGAGCTGCGGGGGACGCATGCTGAGGAACTCCAGGCCGAACTCCCCACCCCGCGCCCAACGAACGACCGCCTCCTCCACACGAATCGGCCACTCATGCCCATCCGACAAGAACACGGACACTTTCATGAGAAATCCCGGTTGCATCGGACTGTCCGACTTCGCCATACAACCGGTACAGGAGAGGTCCAGGACCTCGGCCTCTCCATCCACCTCATCCTCGCCGATGAATTCCAGGCGACAGTCGGTGGCCACTCGACGCGACTTGCGTAATGTTTTCGTATCCTCCACACGCACTCCTTTCTCCACCCATCCTTCATGCCGGCATCATTCGGGTCGATCCTCGGATCTACTCGGGTGCGCTGGACGCGAGACACTGACAAATTCGCGTGAACTCACCTGTGCCCATCGCGACAAACTCCACCCCAAAACACCTGTCGTTCTCCCAGCGGACCAATGCCAAATCAATCATCGTTGGGCAGATCTCTCCCGGCAACAGCATGATCAACGACATGGCATCGCCCACCTGTACACCAGCCTCGCTGTTGATTTTGCACCCAGATTGGGAGAGGTTGAGGACGACACCTTCACCTTCCACATCGCCACCAAAACTGAGGGTTGGAGCAAAGGGCGAAAAGGACAGCAGGCATGCCGGGTGCACGGCGCACCGTGGGTGCTTCCGCAATTCAATGCGAGGGGAAGAAACCTTGTGCGATTGATCCATGGCAAAGCGAATGATGCACGCGTACGCGAAAGCCAGCCAGGGTCAGTATATCGCACGAGGCAGGAAACGCCGAATATTTCCCATGATTTCGCCGCAGCTTCCACCCCATACGTAGGACTTCGCGTAGGAGGTGCGGAACGCTGGGTCACCGCTGATAGATGGGTGGTTCACCGGGGGGACGGCTCTTGAACCGGCGGTGCTGCCAAAAATATTGTTCCGGCACTCGAAGGACAGCGCCCTCGATCAACCGGTTGATTCGTGCGGCGTCCGAAACCATGTCACCGGATGGGAAGTGGTCGAGGGCTTTCCCCACCTCGATGTCATAGCCCGATCGATCGGCTCTGCGGTAGTAAAAGCAGGGCACCACCGCAGCCCCGCTCACCTTCGCCAACCTCGAGGTGGCAGTTAATGACGCGGCCTGCACGCCAAAGAATGGAGCAAACACGCTCCGTTTCGAACCTGCATCGATATCGGGCGCATACCACACCACTTGATTTTTGGCTAACGCCCGCAGGATCCCTCGCATATCCCGATGCTGGATCAACTCCGAATAGTACCGGCTCCGGCATCGATTCGCGACGGTTTCCGCCACTACGTCGTTTTGGGGTCGGTACACGATCGCCACCGGCTGCTCCAACGCCATAAACCGACCGGCTAGTTCCGCCGCATGCAAATGAGCGCCGCAGAGCAACACACCACGGCCCAAGCGGAGGGCCTCATGAATATGTTCCAACCCCTTGATCGTGCATTCACAATAGGCGCGGGGATCCTTCGCCCACCAGGCCATGGCGATCTCCAACACACCCATTCCCATCGACTCGAAACAGTGCAGGGCGACCTGGTTCCGCTCGGCTGATGACTGCTGGGGAAAACACACCGCCAAGTTTATCCGCACAATATCGCGCCGATTGGTCAGGAGCCCGTGCAATAGGCGCCCACACTGTCGCCCAAACGCGAGTTGCCATCGATAGGGAAGCATGGACAGCAAGCGGAACAAACCCAGACCGACCCAGGTGGGCCAATACAGCGGGTGGTAAGAATTATGCGGCCGGGGCCGCTTCTTTCGTGTATTCGTACTGGACATGGCCAAATGGGGAAGCCATTGTAGGGAAACGGAGCGGCGAGCGCAATCTCGAAGCTGTACCGGAGGAACTCCGAGACGAGCGGCAAAAATAGGGCGAGATGCATCGGCGGGCCGGTGAGAACGCAGCAATGAAGCGACACGCAGTCACACACAGGCGCAGCAATACGATTCAACCCGGCAGGTGCCGGCCAAGAGCGCGGTTAGGAGGTCGGTTTCGTCGCGATCGTCATAAACTTTCGCAGGCGCATCTCGGCCACCGGGGACAGATCGACAAACTCGAGTCCGCAGACCTGCTCCCTCTCCCAACGCACCGTCGCTTCCTCCACCGTCATCGGCGACACCTGATTGGGCAGAGAAAGCGTCACCGACACCCGATCGCCGCGCTGAATACCTGCCTCGCTCATCACTTTGGCCCCTCGCATCGACACATCGAATACAACTCCGATGCCGTCGCCCCCGCGGCCAAGCCATTTGGCCAAGCCTAGCCAGGAGAAGGAACACACGAACGGTGCCTGAACGCGCAAGCGTGGGTGTTGACGCAGATCGACGGAGAATGATTCCTGTCCCGCAGTGCCATCCATACGTACCCTCCCGTATGTAATATGGCCACTGTATCGCACCTGGGTCGGTTCGAAAACCAAATTGCGAAAACGAACCGGCCGAGACGTGAGCGATGTGGCGCCTGGACGTGAACCTCTGCACCACCCACCCCAGTCCGAGGGTTATTGCCGATGCTTGCCCCGTTGCTGCATCATTTCGGAGCAGGATGGGGAGATTTCCTGCCGATGCGCTTTCAGACACTGAATGATCCGACCTTCTCCCGGTTTGATGCCCGAGCAGAGTGTTTTGACATCCTCCGCACAGGCCTTCCCCATCGGATGGCTTCCGAACCCTCTCCCCCCAGCCCCTTTCCCAGGACTGCTAGAAGGCTCAGGCGGCGCTACAGACTGATCCTGCCCGGATGGAGTCGATGATTCAGACGCAGCCCAGGCGGGGTCACACATTCCCCAAATCCCAACTACCACACCACTCCAGAGCACAATCCCCCGAGCCGTTCTCCAAAGTCCACGCTCAGTACGCATACCACCCTCCTTCCAAAGATGAATGAGCTCCCCGATACTCTTCCCGCCCTGCATTCGCGAGGGCTCCGCGCGAAGTCGATGCCCTGACACAAGCACTCAACGCATCTACAACTGAACGGTTGACGCCTCCCTGCCGGAGACGGAACCGCACTCGGTAGGGACTTGCGAAAACCTTCACGCTTGACTATTGTATCGACATGCAACAAATCGCCCCGAGTACGGTTCCTACCGACATCGTCCATCGGATTCATCATAAGTTCTGGACCTACCTTTTATTCTGGTCGGTGATCGCAGGGTCCGTGATTGCAGTCCCGGCCTATGGGTTGATCTATGGCTACTCCTGGTTGGATTGGACCATGTTCGCCATCCTCTATGTGGTCACCGGGCTAGGAATTACCGTGGGCTACCACCGGCTGCTGACCCATCGCAGTTTTGAATGTCCCGATTGGGTGAAGGGCTGTCTATTGGTAGCGGGGGGCTGGGCGCTGCAAAACTCGGGGGCGAAATGGACCGCTGATCATTTGCGCCACCATGCGCACTGCGACGATCCCGCTGATCCTTACAATGCCAAACGGGGGTTCTGGTATAGCCACTGTGGCTGGCTGCTGAATCCGGTGCCGTGCAACGACGAACGATTCGGTTCCCGCGTCATGCAGGACCGGGTCGCCATGTGGCAACACCGTTACTATGCGGCGATCGTCCTCATCGGTCTGGCACTCCCCTTTGTCATCGGCTTCTTGCATAACGGCTGGAAGGGCGGTATCGGTGGCTTCATGCTGGCCGGCGTCGGACGCACCTTTGCCGTTCTGAACTCCACCTTCTGCATTAACTCCGTCTGTCACCTATGGGGCGATCAGCCATACGGGACGGCCGACTCCAGCCGCAACTCCTGGTTTGTTTCTCTGTTGACCTTCGGCGAGGGCTATCACAACTACCATCACACCTATCCGAGCGACTATCGCAACGGGCCGCTCTGGTATAACTTTGACCCGTCGAAGTGGTTGATCTACACCTTGTGGAAATTGGGCCTCGCCTCCTCACTCCGGACCGCCTCATCCGGTCACTGAAGCGTCTCCGATCGACAGAAACTATTTTCTCCTGGTTGGTTAATCGTATAGCAATCCCCCTATTCATCTGTTAGGATGCGTCGTGATCTCATGACGGGCCGCATGAGAATTATGGTTCTGGATGGCTCATCACCGATGTTGTTTGTTACCGAGAAGTTGATCGGAAGTCAGACCCAAGTCGCCTCAATCATCGCGTCTTCGGCCCGCTCATTCCCCTCATATGTCTGTTCTCGTGTCGCCGACAATGTCACTATTCAAAAGGAGAGACCCCTATGGGTACTAAATTGTATGTCGGCGGACTGCCGTATGCTGCCACTGAATCGCAACTGAGCAACTTGTTTTCTGCTCACGGCACCGTTGAATCGGCGCGCGTGATCACGGACAAGTTCACCGGGCAATCACGCGGCTTCGGCTTCGTGGAAATGTCCACGGCAGAAGAAGCGAAGGCAGCCATCACGGCATTGAACGGCTCGGACATGGATGGCCGGCAGCTCACCGTCAATGAAGCGAAGCCGCAAGAAGCTCGCTCCGGTGGCGGCGGCGGCGGGGGTGGACGGTTCGGCGGCGGTGAAAACCGCGGCGGACGCAGCCGCTTCTAAGAAGTGACGAGATTCGTCTCGTCTCTGGAGGGGCGCTTCAATTGAAGCGCCCCTCTTTTTTTGTCTTGTGTCACATCAGGCTACTGCTCATCCGGCCGTCCCCGCAACGATTTCAGACGGGCCCGTTTCGTCTTGCTGTCCAATCTTCTCTTGGTCGATCCCTTGGTCGGTTTCGTCGGACGACGCGGCGGACGCACCACCGCCACTGACCGAATTAACTCCTGCAAACGCTCTAACGCCAACACACGATTGCGCTCCTGGCTCCGTGAGTCCTGCGCCTTAATCACAATTGTGCCGTCACGCGAAATCCTATGGTCCCGCAAGGCCAGCAACCGCTCTTTGTAGAACGGCGGAAGGGAGGACGCGAGAATATTGAATCGAAGATGGATCGCGGAGGACACCTTGTTGACATGCTGCCCACCGGCGCCTTGCGCCCGTACAGCAGTCAATTCGAGTTCCTCGTCCGGGATGGTCACATGCGTTGAAATCGACAACATAGCGGTCAGGCTCCGCACCAGAAAGTGAAGAAACCCTACTTGGGAGACAGGGTGGGAGTCAATCAAGTGAGTACACCGGTACATGATCGCAGTCGGACAGTCATCGGATGAGACGCCCTTATCTGCCGGATGGAACTGTATCCATAATACGGTGTATGATACTAAGGTCTTACCCTTTATACCCCTGACACAAGATTATGATGGACACCGGGCTGAACAACGCCCCCACCAAAGCTGGCGCCGTATCAGACAGCAGCAGATCGACCCAAGGGGGCCTCCCGTTGGTCCTACTCCTCTGTTTTGTCATTGCGACGGCACTGGGGCTCTATGCGTTGTCGTTCCTGCGGGGGGTGCTGGTCTCGGAACGGGGCAGAGAATTGGCCATGAATGCCGCCACGGTCGCAGATACCCTCGACCGCGTCATGTTCGAACGGTACGGCGATATCCAACTATTTGCGAAGGACGGCATCCTGCGGGACGGCACCCAACCTCAACAGACCGCCCGGCTCCTGGACTATAAACAACTCTATCAATATTACTCCTGGCTGGGAGTCGCGGATGAGCGCGGGCAACTCCTGGCCGCCACCGACACGTTGCCCGCGCAGGGCACGCAAGGCTTGAACCCCGAGTCGTTTGAGTTGGTGCGAAGGACAGGGCAGATTCACTTTGAAGACATGCGCCCCTCCTCCACCTCGCAGAGAACGATGGCCATCGGGTTCACGGCGCCGATCTATGGCCCCAAAGGGGAGTTTCGTGGGGTGGTGGCCACACGAGTGCCCTTTGAGAATCTTCAGCCGATTTTCGAGCAGGAAGGCAGGCTGCGATACGGAACGTTGGCCTACGACTGGCTGCTGCTCGACCGAGAGGGGACGATCCTCAGCGAAAAAGAGCGACCCTCGAATCTGAACAGCAGTCCGGTGAAGGTAGAGTTGCCTTCGCAAGCCCAAGCCGTCGCCGATCGGGACCACCCCGGTTTCATACAAGAAACCCATCGTCGTCGAGGAAACGCCGTCGTCACCGGCTATGCATGGACCCGAGGGTATCGTAACTTTCACGGATTCGACTGGCTGGTCTTGTTTCGCTTGGACCGCGACCAGGTCTACGCCCCGGTCGATCGACTGATATGGATGGTGGGAGGAATCGGATTACTGGTCATCCTCCCCCTCACCGGCTACGGCATCTGGGTCTCGTGGGAACTGGGACGCGAGAGAAATGACCTGGTCGAGGCGCGACACAAGTTAGAGGAGTCCGTAGCGGAACTCGGCCGTTCTAATGCCGACCTCCAACAGTTCGCCTATGTGGCGTCGCACGACTTGCAGGAACCCCTCCGCATGGTGAGCAGCTATACGCAACTCATCGCAAAGCGTTACAAGGGAAAACTCGATGCGGATGCAGATGAATTTATCGCCTTTGCCGTGGACGGCGCCAATCGCATGCAACGGCTCATTCAAGACCTCTTGGCCTATTCGCGAGTCAAAACGGGAGGCCGACAATTCGAACCGACCGCCATGGAGACAGTCCTCAAAGCTGCGCTGGCCAACCTCACGAACGCTGTCGCGGAGAGCCACGCCGTCATCACCCACGACTCGTTGCCGGCGGTGATGGGTGATGAAAAACAATTGGCGCAACTGTTCCAAAATCTGCTGAGCAATGCCGTCAAATTCAGAGGCCCACAACCGCTGCACATACACATCTCCGCGAAGCAAGCCGACGGCGAATGGTTGTTTGCCGTTCGCGATAACGGCATCGGCATCGATCCAGAATATGCGGATCGGATTTTTGTCATTTTTCAGCGTCTCCACACGAGAGAAGAGTACCCGGGGACCGGCATCGGTCTGGCTATTTGCAAGAAGATCGTCGAACGGCATGGCGGACGTATGTGGGTAGAATCCGACCGCGGCAAGGGAGCGACGTTTTATTTCACCCTGCGCGATGAAGCCCCCGCCCCATCGACGCAGAGGCTCAATCGCTAACGGGAAGGAAGGAGCAGGAGTGGTATGACACCTGAGTTGGTCAAGCCCATCGAGATTCTACTGGTTGAGGATAACCCCGGCGATGTTCGCCTGACCATGGAAGCGTTGAAGGAAGCCAAGGTCGTGAACCATCTGACCGTGCTGAAAGACGGTGAGGAAGCCTTGACCTATCTGCGCCGGCAGGGATCCTACGCCAACGCGACGCGCCCCCACCTCATCCTGCTCGACTTGAATCTGCCTCGAAAAGACGGTCGAGAGGTGTTAGCTCAAATCAAAGCCGAGGAGCCGCTCAAACGCATTCCGGTAGTCGTGCTGACGACCTCGGACGACGAACAGGATGTCCTGAAGAGCTACAACCTTCACGCCAACTGCTATATCACGAAGCCGGTCGATCTCGATCAGTTCATTCGAGTGGTGCGATCCATCGAAGATTTCTGGCTCGGGATCGTCGTGCTGCCGGTCCCACCACAAAACGGAACCAGGTGAGCACCAGTCCCACACATATCTTGTTGGTGGAAGACAATGTCCGAGATGCTCGTCTGCTGCGAGAGCTCTTGGCGGACACCGGTCCCGACCGGTTTACCCTCAGGCATGTCGAGCAACTCGATGCCGGCATCCGATGCCTGACTCAGGCCACGTTCGACATCATTCTTCTGGATCTCTGGTTGCCGGACAGCCAAGGGGCGGAGACGCTCGTCAAGATGCACGCGGCAGCGCAGGGAATTCCGATCGTGCTGATGACCGGCTTAGAAGATGAAGAATTGGGACTGCAGCTCATCCAGGCGGGAGCCCAGGACTATCTCGTAAAAGGACAAGTCACGGCAGCACTCCTGACCCGCGCCCTGACATACGCCGTCGAACGCAAGCGGTTGGTGGAACAATTCCGGGCAAACACGAATTTCCTTCAATCCGTGCTGGACAATATGGCTGAAGGCGTGGTGATGGCCGACCACAAGGGGGAGTTCCAAGTATGGAACAAAGCCGCCGAACGGATCCTGGGAAGCGGCCCAACTGATGTGGGCATTGGCAAATGGTCCGAACATTACGCGCTCTTCCTCCCGGACAAGATCACTCCCTATCCAGCGGAAGATTTGCCGCTGGCAAGGGCGATCCGCGGAGAATCCGTCACCGACGCCTTGCTCGCTCTCCGTCGGCCGGATCGTCACGAAGTGGTCTGGCTCAGTGTCAGTACCCGACCCTTGTTGAATGAAACCGGACACCTGACCGGAGGCGTCGCCGTATTTCGCGACATCACGGCAGCCAAGCAGACCGAGGAGGCCCTACGGGACAGCGAAGAACGGTTCAGAGCGATTATGGACCATAGCCCAGCCCTGATTTTCATCAAAGACCTCGCCGGACGCTATCTCCAGGCAAACCGACAATTTGAAACCATTTCCCATCTGTCCCCAGAGAATCTCGTCGGCAAAACCGACGAGGAAATCTTCCCTCCTGAACAAGCCGCCGCATTTCGCGGCAACGACCGCAAGGTCTTCGAGACCGGAGAACCCATGCGATTCGAAGAATCGGCGCTCCATGACGACGGCCTCCACACCAGCATCGTCGTCAAGTTTCCCCTGCGCAATGTCCAGAATCACTGCTACGCTTTGTGCGGCATCGCAACCGATATTACGGACCGACAGCGAGCCGAAGAAGCCCGACAACGGCTCGCCAAGGATTGGTTGCTGTTGCTGGAATCCACCGGGGAAGGGATTTATGGCATCGACCGACAAGGTCGCTGCACATTCATCAATTCAGCCGCGGCGCGCATGCTGGGATATCTCCCGGACGAGCTCCTCGGCCAAGATATGCATGAGCGCATCCATCACTCGTTCCAGGATGGCAGGGCATATCCCCATTCGGACTGTCGCATCGAGGAGACGCTCGAATACGGGAAAGGCCAGAAGGTCGATGATGAAGTCTACTGGCGCAAGGACGGGACGGCCTTTCAGATCGAATACTCCTCCTTCCCTGTCCTGGAGCAGAACCGTATCACAGGGGCCGTGGTGGTGTTTCTTGACATCACCGCACGCAAACGGGCCGAGCAACAACTGACCTTCTCGCACGATCAACTCAGAAAGCTGAGCGCCCGGCTGGAATCGGTACGGGAGGAGGAACGTATTTTCATTGCCCGTGAGATCCATGACGAATTGGGGCAAGCGTTGACCGGCGTGAAACTCGAACTCTGCCTGTTACGCGACCAGATCTCCGACGTCTCTCCTGCGATGCTACCAAGACTGGAGTCGATTTCCACGCTGGTCGACGGCACGATCCAGTCGGTCCGACGCATCGCCACAGAATTACGCCCTGTGGTCCTCGACCAACTCGGCCTCATTCCTGCCATCGAATGGCAGGCCCATGAATTTCAAACACGCACCGGGATCCAATGCACACTCGACGTCTGCCTTCGCGCGGTCACGTTGTCTCATGCCGGCTCGACGGCCATGTTCAGGATTTTCCAGGAGATCCTCACCAATGTGGCTCGCCATGCTCAAGCGTCCGTCGTCCATATCACCCTTCAAGAGCAGGCCGGCAGCCTTGTCCTGGAGGTGCGTGACAACGGACGTGGTGTCACCGATGCTGAATTGTCCGACCCACGTTCCCTGGGCTTAGTAGGAATGCGGGAGCGAGCCTTGCTGCTGGGAGGTGAAACCCTCTTTTCATGGAGTCCCGGCAGAGGCACGACGGTAAGAGTCCGGATTCCTCTTGATCAGCCGTAGTCGGTCCGTCGCCGAGGAGCGACACAGAGTACTGCGCGCCTCCCCGCTCAGTCGAACTATCGGAAGGAGAAATGTGCCGTGACAAGAATTCTCGTCGTGGACGATCACGCCGTCGTCCGACAGGGTGTCAAACAAATTCTCAGCGAACAGTTCCATGGAGCGATCCTCGGCGAAGCGGACAACGCGGAAGAGATGATCGCGCAGGTGGGGAAGCACAGTTGGGATATTGTGATTCTCGATGTCGGCATGCCCGGAAAGAGTGGACTCGACGCGCTCAAGGAGCTCAAGCTGGCCCGGCCGAAACTCCCGGTCCTCGTCCTGAGCGGCTATCCGGAAGACCAACTGGCGCTACGGATGCTGAAAGCGGGCGCGGCCGGCTACCTGTCGAAAGACAGTGCGCCGAACGAACTCGTGCAAGCGCTTCGAAAGATCCTGGGCGGCGGCAAATTCGTGAGCACGGCAGTGGCGGAACTCCTCGCGCAAAATCTGGAGAGTGATTGGGAGAAACCTCTGCACGAGCAATTGTCTGATCGCGAGTACCAGGTCATGTGTTTAATCGCGGTGGGAAAGCACTTGAAAGACATCGCGGATGATTTGTGCGTCGGCATCAGCACTATCAATACCTACCGGGCACGCATTCTCGAAAAAATGCAACTGAAGAACAACACCGAATTGACGCATTACGCGATCGCACATCGTCTCGTAAACCGGCTCGTCAAGTGAAGGCCTTCATCCTCTCGTAATTGCCTCTCCGTGCCCGCGCCACACACTCCCTGCGTCACATAAACGTCGACACACGCCGCCAACAAAACGGCGACGCGTAAATTGCGTAAAGGGCTATGCTTCCCGGAACCTTCTTCCGGTAGAGATAACCACGTCGCGGCGTGCTGCTTTTAAAGGCAAAACGCACCATTGATCGCACGAGAGACTCAGGCGGCATGGTGAAGCTGATCTCTCCCTACAACTCAGACGCTGACCGGGCAGAGGGGATGACATGACCAGGCTCTATGAGACAGCGGCCCTCATGATCCAAGAGCTGGAACAACAGGGCCCCTGCACACTGGATACGCTGGCCTATCGGCTCCCCACCTGTAGCTGGAACCAGGTGTTTATGGCGGTGGATGTCCTGTCGCGGGAAGGAACGATCACCCTTCACCCTCGCGCTCGTTGCCAATACCTGGTCTCCCTCGCGTCTGTCCACACACAAACCTGGCACCCATTCGATCCCGGCAGGCGTGCAGCGGAGAATCGACGGAGTACCAACGGTTCGTACGGGAGATGAAAAGGAGGTCGACACATGAGCGCTACCATCCACAACACCAAGCAGACCGGAAGATCCCGTGTCATGATCGTCGATTCTGAATTCCAGTTCGGCCTCAAACTGGCCGATTGCCTAGCTACCAACGGGTACCACGCAGTCCTCGTTCGAGACCTTCACTCCATGCTCACGGAGCTCAGGGAGATACAGCCGGAGGCCATCCTGTTGAGCGTTGACTCTGGCGATGAGCAAGAGCGCATCGCTGAACTCGACAGCCTTCGGGCACTCAACGATCTCTGGCCACAGACACCGGTACTGACGGTCGTCGAACCGGTGGGAGACGCAGCGGTTGCGCTCTCCCCACCACAAGACGCTCGCCAAAGTCTCCCGACTCCGCTCGCGCACCATCGTGTCGAGGAGCTGCTGCGCGCACAGCTCGGTATTCCATGCATATACGCATCTCTGACGTGACACGCACGTATCGGAACACGACGCACTCACTCGACTTCACCAGGGAGGATTCGAAATGACACAGCGACGGATGCGGGCCATCGAAGACAGCGACCGGGTAACGAGTCGGCCCCCGATGAGACGGGAGACGGCGGCACAAGCGCGGTCGGGTCCTGAGCAGTCGCCACAGCAGGTCGACAGCGATAGGACGACCGAGGAAATCAGGACACGCATCCAAACGCTGGCCTATGAGCTCTACCAGCAACGAGGGGGGCAGGACGGGTATGACCGTCAAGACTGGCTGGAGGCCGAACGATTGACGCTCGCAGAACCAACGCGCGCGCGCCAGGACGGAGTCGGCCGTCTCCCGACCTCGTCCCATGCGTAACGCTTAGAACGATGAGAAGACCGCACACAGCAGATTCTGTACGGAGAACAGAACGATGCTCTGCCCAATCGCCAATTGCGGTCAACTGATGGAACCTGATTATCGCGCCGGCTATGACGCACGCACCGGCCTGGAATGCCTCCACTGTGGACACTGCGGACATCGTGGATTGCGGGCCAGAGACGGGATGCAGTTGTTGTTCACCGGGCAACATGAATACGTCTTCAGCTATGGTCCGTCCCTCTCCTATCTCAAAATCGTGTTGTCGACGGTTGCGCTGAATCTATTCAGAACTCAAGGCCTGGAGCCGGCTCGGCTGGCCACCCATGTCGCCGAATGGGCACTCCTTATGGGACAAGTCTGTGGCACGATTCGCCTTTCAGGCGACTTCATGCTGTCCAGCTGTTACGAGTATTGCCGGCGGCAGACGGTGAACCACTCCGGCGTCTCATCGAGCTAAGTCTGCGAATCCGAGGTCTGATTGATTCACGAACCAGAATCAGCCGCGCCACTTATTACCATCGCAATTGCCAGCCGGAATCAGCTCCTGCGGCTGGGCCTACGAACCCTCATCGCACCGCACCAGCACCTCCGGCTGATCGGAGAAGCGACACACACGCTACAGACGATGAGAATCATCGCGCAAGAGAAACCGCAGTTGCTCATCATTGAGCCGGAGCCTGGCATGAACATCATCCGGCTGGTTCAAGAGGTGAAGGCTTCTCTCCCGACCATACGAATCATCGCGCTGCATGGAATTGAAGATAGCCACTGCGGGGCGGACGCCTTGTCATCGGGACTGGACGGTATGGTACTGACCATCCAACCCTGGGCCGTCCTGCTTGCCACCATCGAGTACCTCGGTCGGCTTCCGGCGAAGGTAGCGCGCTGTCATCCTTGCGAGCCAAGCCCGTTGCAGAACACCGATTCAGCCACCGACAGTTACCAACGGATCCCCGTTCTGTCGAATTGGTCCGAGAACCTCACTAAACGGGAGAAGGACATCATCAGATTGATTGGAAAGGGCCTATCCAACAAAGACATCGCCTGTCGTCTCAGCATTTGCAGCACGACCGTGCGCCATCACCTCACCAGTATTTTCGGCAAACTTGAGGTGCGCAGCCGCCAACAGCTCTTGATCCGAGCGTATGACTACGGCCTCATCACACTCCGCGCGAATGGTCCTCTCAGGGAACAAGGCTAGGGAGCATCCAGCTGATATGAACCGGGTAGATAGCAAGTAAGGCGGGAACCGGCACCCCAAAAATCGCGATGCCCATCCTCTAGGCAACGACGGTTTTCTGTTTGAGGTATTCCATGAGATCGGAAAAGGATCCCTCGCGAAGGATACGCGTAAACTGGGCCTGATATTTGGCCATAATGCTGGAACCGTCGATGCTGATGTCGTTGACAAGCCAGGCCCCGGATCGCTGGACGACGTGAACTTCAATCCGTGTATCGACCTGCGCTCCAGCCGGAGCGATCACCACATACGTCCCGCCGACATCGTCCCGCTCAGCAAGATAGGCTACTTGGGCGACAGAATAGTCTCGCAGGTGGTCAGCCAAATCGTCGCGTAACACCTGCACAAACAGTCGCACAAACTGCCGTCGTGCGGCAGCATTCGACTTGACCCCGGTCTCCCCCAGGGAACGTTCGGCCATTTCTTCATAGTTGAACGCCCGTCGAACCACCTGCTCAATTTCCCATTGGCGCTGAGTCGACCGGCTCACATCCTTCAACTCCGTCAGGATATACAACATATCCTTCATCGTGCGCTCGACCGCCTCCGTAGGCGTCTGTCCTGCCCACGAAGCGGTGGCATGGCCGGAGACCGCCGTCAACATCACAGCAAGTAGGCACACCATCAGGCCCCGGACGGACGTCAAAATCAAAGAACGGGGATACCTGAGGCTGACACATCTGTCGTTCATACGTTCTGCCTTCCAATAATCTCTGCCAATGACCGTTCATGGTACCGGCCGCCAAAACCGAGCGTCAAGCACGTGGATATACCTGTACGACCTGCCGACTACTCAGGCCCTGACGGCCCCATTGAGAGATTTTATTTTCCTCTCTGGGGAACCTTCGGTATACTCGCGCCATGTCCCGTCGACGAATGCCTCTCCTGCTGCTGAGTCTTTCCATTCCTGCTCTCTTTTCAGGCTGTGAAACAACCGACAAGATGCTCGGCGCCGCCGAACGAGCCGTCGGCAGCAGCACGGGACGCACCGTCCTCGATATCGTCGGGGGCAAGGATCCGGCCGAAATCGCCCGACGACGCGTCGAAAATTACGGGCGGGACCCCCAAGCCCTGTTGCGGGATCTGCGATCGATCCAGCGAGACTTTCAAACGCTCATGGCGGCGTTGACGGGAGAGGTCGGGAAGAAGTGGGGCACCAAGGACGTCAAACTGCCCGAGCAGAAAAAGTATGTAAAGTATACCCAGAACTACCGCAGTCGGGCCATTGTGGATTTCGATGCAGGTACCATCCTGATCGAGACGCTGGACGAGAAGGATCCGCGGGCCAGCCTGAAAAACGCGGTCGTGACCACCCTCCTCACCCCCAACGACCCACGTAGCGTCGATCTGTTTACGGATAAAGAAATCACCCTGACCAGCGACAAAGAACCGTACCTCCTGGGCCTCGTGTTGGATCAGTCCGGAAAGCCGGTGCGCACACCCGCGGACGCGGAACAGTTTGCCGACACGCTCCTCGCGAAGAACACGACCACCCGCAAGATCGACCAGGAAGGGGGATCGAGAACCGCCCACATGGTCACGATCTCTATGGTGACGAATTTCTCGCACAAACAAGCGGAGAAATATCGGACGGTCGTCGGCCAGTTTGCGGAGCGGTTCCAAATCAGTCCCAGCCTTGTGTTTGCCATCATCCGCACCGAAAGTAACTTCAACCCCTTTGCCGTCAGTTCTGCACCGGCGTACGGGTTGATGCAATTGGTCCCCACCAGCGGAGGACGGGACGCGTACCGAAAGGCCAAAGGTGAGGACAAGGCGCCCTCGCGCGACTACCTCTTCGATCCGGACAACAACATCGAATTGGGAACGGCCTATCTCAACGTGCTGACGTACACCCAATTGGACGATGTGACTGACCCAGTCTCGCGTGAATACTGCGTGATCTCCGCCTACAACACCGGCGCCGGCAACGTATTCAAAACCTTTTCCAAAGATCAGCGCGGCGCCTTGCAACAGATCAATGCCCTACAGCCGGCGGCCCTCTACGACCGCCTCCGCAGCGGACTTCCCTACCAGGAGACTCGCGACTACCTGGCAAAAGTCGTGGGATTCCGCAAACAGTTTGTCACCATCGGCGAGTCAGGATCTAAATAACCGGGGATTCAGCGACAGAGATCCTCCCTTCTTCCCATCGATCGGAGACGCTCTCCATTGCCATCGCCACTGCCATGCCGAACCGAATAGCAATCCTCATCAGCGCAGCACTACTGCTGATACTCGCCCTCATCCCGGTCCTCTCCGTGCAGATCCCTCCCCTCTCAGACTATCCCAACCACATGGCACGTATGCACATTTTGGCCGACGGAGGGCAGAATCCCTTCCTGCGGGAATATTATGCGATCCACTGGGATCTGCTGCCCAATCTCGCCATGGACCTCATTGTTCCTCCACTGCTGTCGATCCTGTCGCCTGAATCGGCGGGGAGACTCTTCATCGGCTGGTTATTCGCCGGCTTGATGAGCGGCACCATCGCACTGCACTACGCCTTGCACCGCCGCTGGTCTCCATGGCCATTATTGGGATACTTCTTTCTCTATAACAGCGTCTTCCTGTGGGGGTTTTTGAACTACCTCTTCGGCCTCAGCCTGGCGTTGCCGGCCATCGCCTTGTGGCTGCTCCTGCGCAACCGTCCTGCCGCACTGGTCATCCCACTGTTCTCCTGCATCACGATCATCCTGTTCTTTGCGCATCTGTTCGCATTCGGCGTATGGGCCATGATCGTGCTCAGCTACGAAGGCAACCACTGGTGGAGAGACCGTCAAACAGGGACCCCGCATGAGGCCCATCTGTTCTGGAAAGTTGTGCCACCGCTCGCGCTCCCGCTCCTCCTCCTGACACTCTCTCCGACATTCAGACCCACAACTCCAAGCGACTATCCAAACTGGCTCAGAGGAGCGCCCCCTCGCCCTAGCATCACCTTCGCCCCCCTCAACACCAGGCTTGAAGCGCTCAAAGGGACGATTCGTACACCACAAACAAACTTGGATCGAGTCACTGCCGTGCTGTTATTCGGATTGGTTGGAACCGGACTGGCGCTCCGACAATGCCGCATTCTGCCGTCCATGTACCTGCCGCTCGCCGTGACGGCGGCGGTCGCATTAGCCATGCCGTCGACGATCGGCACCACCGGACTCGCGGAGATTCGCATGCCGATCGTGTTTCTACTCCTGCTGGTAGCTGCGTCAGACTGGTCTACCCTACGGCGCCGCTGGCTTATCCCAGTTGCCCTGGCACTCATCGCGCTGTTTGTGATCCGGCTGGGAGTCATCACGGAACACTGGCGAGAAACGGATCGGCACTATCGACAATTTCTGGAGGCGCTGGATCACGTGCCGGAAGGAAGTCGTCTGTTCTCCGGGCTGGTTCGCCCCGATGTCAATTCGGCCATGGAAGGCAGCGAGCCCGATCCGATGCCGATGAATGCCCTCACCTGCTGGGGTATCATTCGACGATCGTTGTTCGTCTCCAACCTTTTTTCAGCCCCAGGCCAACAGCCGGTCCGGTTAACCACGGCCTATCGCCAGATGCTGACCGCGGAAGAGTTCATAGCCCAATCGCGCCCGCTCCCCTGGGACCAGATTGGAACCGACTATGATTTCGTGGTCGTTCGAAAAGGACATCGGTTCGCGCGCACCATCCCGGCGACCTTTACCGCCACAGAATCAGGCGAGATGTTTCAGTTCTATCGCACCCCCAGGAGGGAATCGGCCACGCCAGGAACCGAGAGGCTCGGCGGAGCCGTTACCGGGATTTTGCTTTCCAGGTGATGGACGACGTGGCCGCATAATTCCACACCGTTCCGACGAGAATCCCCACGAGTGCGGATACCCCCCAGTTGAAATTCTGGGTGAAGAGATAGGACGCCACACCGACATTTCCGACCGCGCCCAGACTACAGACCAGTACAAACGTCAGCCAGCCCCGTACCCACTGCCACCCGCGTAACCGCTGGTCTCGGTAGGTGATGACATTGTTCAAAATGAAATTGGTCGTCATGGCGACCAATGTTGCAATGCCCTGTCCCCAGACAAACGGCCATGCCAACCATCGATAGACGAGCAGCAACATGGCGAAGTGGATACCCACGCCCGAACCGCCGACCAACGCAAAAGTCACCAGCCTCACCGGCACGAAGCGCCCGATAGACTTGTCCAGGAGCAGCATGAAATAGTCCCACACGACCTGGCTATCGACTTTGCTTTCGCCGAACTGCCGCGTTCGGAATTCATAGGGGACCTCCTTGAACCTCAAGGGGCGGGGAGACGACGCAAAGAAATCCAGCAGCAGTTTGAACCCAAGACCGGACGTGTGCCGCACAAGCTGTTCGAACACCTCGCGGCGCAACGCAAAAAACCCGCTCATCGGATCCGTCAACTCTGCCGGCACCAGGGAACGACTGACGCGTGTGGCCCATTTGCTGGTCAATACCCGAAGACGATTCCAGTCACCCAGGCTGCCGCCGGCCACGTATCGGCTTCCGATTACCACGTCGTAGCCATCTTGCTTCAGCCACCGAAGCATTTCGGGGAGGATTCGCTCGTCATGCTGAAGATCCCCGTCCATGACCGCGACGAACGGCGCAGAGCTGGAAAGCATGCCCTCAATACAGGCGGACGATAACCCTCGACGCCCGATTCGCTGAAGACAGCGCACCCGATGATCGGCGCAAGCCAGATTACGGACAACCTCGGCCGTCCGATCCGGAGAATCATCGTCAACGACAATCAGCTCCCACTGCATCCCACCAAGACATTGTTCAAGCAGGTCTACAAGACGGACAATATTATCCCGCTCATTGAAGGTGGGGACGATGATAGATAATTCAGGCCCGGGGAGAAACACGCAGACGAACTCCTTTCCAGACGAAATCGAACTTACCCTCACGGCACGATTGGCTCAGAAACCTCATCGTTTCCACACCACTCGGTTGCGGCCCCCGTCCCGAGCGAGAGGCGCCTGCGCGCACAGACCCATATTCAGCCTCCTACACTCCGATTATCAGCCTCGCCGTAGACACTCGCTCGCCGAGACCGAAGGACAACTCACCTTTCACATCATCCGGATTGTAGTAGGTTCCGAACAGGCGATCCCAAACTGTCAGTAACGCCCCGAGATTTGTCATCTGATGGACGGGGTTTGAACTGTGATGAATCTGATGATACCGCGGAGTGACGAAGACCCATTCCAGCCACGAGGATCTCCAAGTCACATTCAGATGCATCCAATTGTTCCGAATAATGTGTTCGACCATAATCACCTGAAATGCCCATCCCGACGCCTCGTGCAGCAAGGGAAGCGCAATGATGTACGTCAGGTTGAACAGGGCGATATGCGGCATCGTGGCACGGATTCCAGCAAGCCAGTACAGCGAGGTCGGAAAATGGTGCCATCGGTGGATGGGCCAGACCGGCTTGGTATGCATGAGCCGATGCGCCCAATAGAGCCCGAAGTCCTCGACGATGTAGAAGAGCACCAACTTGACGACCGTCGGCAGATTGTACAGCGCAGCAGGCATGTAATTCGGAATCGGAATCCGATCCGTCACCTGGAGCACGACGAGAAACGAGACATTGTAGAAGCCCAACGCGATCAGATCCCGCCAGAATACAGACCGGTAGGGAATCGGACGTGCGGGAAATCGCCACTCAATGAGAAAACACAGGAGGCCGATACTCCAGAACAACAGATAGGGATACAGTACCTTATCCATAGGCCTCCATTTGGACGTCACACTTCATGAAGAACCTCACACCCGCGTGGCCTCGAACCTGTTTGCCGACATCGACGCGTACGCTTCCTCTCCTCTAGCCTCACCGGAGGTTACGTTTAGCCTACCCTATCGAAAACCTCCGCTGTTGCGAAACCCTTTGTCATATTCTGCATGTCCGCTCTAGACATCGATCTGCCGTGGGCCGATCGACTCGTCTCATTGATACCCACATCACCGGCCATCAATCTTCACCCAATTCCTGCTCACCGCGCCCCTTCAGGCAGACGATCAGCACCGTCTCATTTCACGCTATCACCGTTAACCTAAACGGTTACCAGAACGGCCCTGTGTGCGAAAATTATCTTATATCGATAATTCAACGTGTTGCGAATCGTATCTCCATCAACCATTAGGGCACAGCTATTGCTGTACCTACCAACCATGCAGCCCAACTGACCATACACTATCACTCACCCGGCGATATGCGTCCGGATACACCTCATGGAGGAGAACAACATGAATCGACACATCGCAACCTATTCCACCGTTGTCCTAGCTTGCGCCTGGGCGTTACTCGGACCCGCTCCCACCCAGGCAGCCACGGACACCATCGCGCCGGTCTCGTGGAGCAACAATCAAAAATCTCCCGCCTGGGCAGAGGAACTGCTCGGCCAGGTCGTGACCTACCAAACACTGGCCGAGAAAAACCTGATCCCGGGAACGTTTGAAGCCTATATCGAACAGATGCGAAAAGTGCGTGAACTGTACCGCACGGGAAATCGGCGAGCCACCTACGATGGCGTGAATCAGCTCATGGTCATGTTAGAAGCCAGGGTGGGAGGAATCGATGTGCACAGCGCCGACGCGTTGTGGGACTTCTGCTACCGCGTCACCCCGGATGAATACCATGCTCGCGATCGCCATGTCCGAGCAAAGGGGGCCGACGAAGTGCAGAAGCACGAAGAATTTATGCGGGACATGGAAGAACGAGCGTCAATGGCCTTCTAAGATTGGCTTCATCGATCTGTGGAATCTACGGCAGAGCCGACAGTCCGCGTGAGGCCGTCGGCCTGCCGCCCCCGCACAAGCGCACGGAGGATTCCGGTGCTCTATGATCTTCGATGTTACGATCTACGCTCACGAGAACCTTCCTCCTGCTGTGCATCCTGCTGGTTGAGAGCACCAGCGCAATCGTTGCCTCATCCCTGGTGTGGGCGGAGAGCGACCGCGTCGGATATGGACCTGCCTCCCCAGACTTGTCGTCATCACCCATGCGCCTGAGGATCGACACGACAGAGACACTCTCGTCGCTCATCGGATCGGCCTTCGACCTCCAGCATTTCTGGATGCGCGCCGACCTCCGCGTGAGACCCGAATGGCGCAACGGGGTCTGTTTCGGAGGCGGCCCTCCAATCGCCGGCGCCTGCAACAGCCTCGATCAGTTCGGGTCCGGCACTCGAGCCCATGGCGGTGGCAATGCCAGCGATTTCTTCATCCAGCAGTGGGCACGCATCGGCCTGGGCTATGATCCTTCCCCCAACCTCAATTTTTATGTCGAGCTACAGGACTCCGCGACATGGGGAGGGAGCGGCGATCCCACCGGAAGGAGTCAGGGAGGGGACGCAAGCACTCATAACTGCGGGAGCCAGCAAGCAGGACAATGCCGCTTAGGCATTCGCGCCGGATATATGCTGGTCAGAAACCTCGCCGGCATCGAGGGGTTGAGCGCCAAGATCGGCCGACAATATGTTGTCTTCGGCAACCAACGACTCTTCGGCCATTTCGATTGGGCCAATACCGGCTATTCGCACGACGGCGTCATGCTGAGTTATGCCACCGCCGATTTCGATACGAAGCTGGGCTGGTTTCGGAATTCCGAAACAGACTTGGGGCAAGCGAGCCCGGGTGGAAGCCTTACGCCAAACCTCTTGACGTGCAGCCCGGAGATCAATTCCTTGGCCACCTGCAATCCGGCGCTTTCGCAACATGCGACCGATGCGGGCAGCGACGTAGACATGGTGGTGTTTTACAATCAGCTCCGCATCATCCCCCGCGTGATCGTAGAGCCCTACTATGTCCTGTACTCGAACCGCCTCCCGGAGCGAGCCAATCCCGGTCAATACCTGGCCAAATCGGCCTCTCAGTTACGGCACATGGTCGGCCTCCGCCTGGAGTTCCGCCACGGCAATTGGGACTTTACCCATGAAGCCGCCTATCAGTTCGGCCGCAGTGCCGATGGATTCGGTTTCGATAACCAACGTAATCTGCAGATCAATGCCTGGGCCTCCGGAACGTGGCTCGGCTATACGTGGTACACCCATCATTGGAAGCCCCGGATCGCCATCGGATTCGACTACGCCTCCGGAGACGGCGACAGCAACTGTGTCACCCCCGGCGGCAACCTCGCACGCAGTTGCGGCGGCAATGCCAACACATTCGAGAATTTTTTCCCGACCAATTTCCTGCACGTCGGGTACATGCTCAACGGCGCCTGGCGCAACAGCGTTCAGGCGCAGATGAATATCCAGGCTCGACCGACCACTCGTGACCATGTCGAACTCTGGGCGTTGCGTAAGTACTTGGCAAGCGCCCGCGACAATTGGTACCGTGGATCACAAGGACCGTTGATGTTCTCCGGGGCCGACAACCAGACCACTCACATCGGCGATGAACTCGACATCGCATGGAGCCATATGTTTGCAGATGGAAAGGTCTCGCTGGCAGCCATCTACGGGCACTTCTTCTCGGGCCCCTACATCAAACACCAACTCGGTACCGCTGCGGACCAGGACTGGGGCATTGTGCAACTCTGGACGAATTTTTAGACGACCATGCAACGCGCCACACTGAATTTTGAAACGCTGTTGGAAGTGACCAACGCCCTCAACTCGCAACGGGACATCGAGAGCCTCTGGCGCGTCATTGCCGACCAAATCCAAAAGGTGATCCCTTGGGATAGGGCCGGGATCACGCTCTACGAATCACAGACCGACTCCTTTCGCTTTTATGCCGTCATCACCAACATGGCGACTCCTGCCCTGGCGCACGATAGCGTGATTCCACGCGAAGGCAGCGCAGTCGGCTGGGTCTATGACAACCGTCGCCTGCATATCAGGGAAGATCTCCAAAAAGAACAAGTTTTTATGGAGGATCGCTACTATGTTCAGGAAGGGTTGGGCCGCATGATCAACCTGCCCTTGCTCGTCCGGGATCATTGTCTCGGGACATTGAACATCGGCAGCGTGCAAGCCGGGCACCTGGACCAGAACGATTGTAAATTCCTCCAGCAAGTCGCCACGCAAATCGCATACGCCATCGACCATGTGTTGGCCTACGAGCAGATCAAGCAACTGAGCGAGCGGCTCCGCCGAGAGAATGAATACCTCGCAGAGGAGGTCAAAGCCAGTCGGAATCTCCGCCTGGTCGTGGGAACCGCTCCATCCTTCCGGAAGGTCGTCGATCTTCTGAAGGCGGTCGCCCCGACAGATACGACGGTGCTCCTCCTTGGAGAAACCGGAACCGGGAAAGAAGTACTGGCTCAGGCTCTTCATGATATGAGCCTCCGCAGTCACAAGCCTTTTATTCGCGTCAACTGTGCGGCGCTGCCGTCGGGACTCATTGAGAGTGAGTTGTTTGGTCATGAGCGGGGCGCATTTACCGGAGCGCAACTACGACGAGCCGGACGATTTGAACTGGCCCACACCGGCACATTGTTCTTGGACGAGATCGGTGAAATGCCGATGGAAACCCAAGCGAAGCTGCTGCGGGTTCTGCAGGACGGCATAGTCGATCGCATCGGGGGAACCCAACCCGTCGCAGTAGACGTCCGACTGGTCACCGCCACCAACGCCGACCTTCAGGCCGCCGTTCGCCAGGGAACCTTTCGCGCGGATCTGTTCTACCGTCTTCATATTTTCCCCATCGCCTTGCCGCCCTTACGGGATCGGCGGGAAGACATCCCCCTGCTTGCGCAGCATTTCCTGGCGCAAATCGGAAGCAAGCTCAAACGAACACATCTCGCCTTTGAGCCACAATCGATGGCGCGGCTCCTCACCTACAACTGGCCCGGCAACGTGCGTGAGCTTCAAAATGTGATCGAACGCGCCGTGATTCTGTCCGGCTCCTCCCAAGTCACCGTAGACGAAATGTTGCTCCCTGTCGCGCAGGCCACCCACAGCCCTTCCAGCCATCAGCCGGTAAGCTTGGGCGATATGGAGCGTCACCACATCATCGAGGTGCTGGAAAGGACAAAATGGCGAATCTATGGCGAGCAAGGGGCCGCTCATCTACTGGGGCTCAACCCTGAAACGCTGCGGAGCCGCCTTAGAAAACTTGGCCTTCGACGGCCGGTCGCCATCTTGCCTGAACCCAGCACTCACCCCTAACCCAGCGAGATCGCTGGATTGATGGTGGAATGATCTCCTCCTGACGTTTACCGTTAGCAGCGAAGAGTCCCATCGCGCGCTCCAGCCCCTGGCAGGCCAGGCCTCTGGTTCCCGACTCATTTGACCAAACTATAGAAAGCGTGATAAATTGCTGAACCGTACGAGCTACGAGCGAGATCCTACGCTTCGCGTCTCCGTCATTTCACTGCGCGATCGCTTTCCTAACTTACGCTCCTCCTACGGCCCATTTCCTCCCATTTCAACGGACAAGGAAATGGGCAATGCAGGGGGGTCCCGAGCATACGTGCCCCACTGCACCCAGTTTGATGGCCTGGACATCGCCATCCTGTTGTTCGCCGAAAGGAGTGTACGATGAAAATTACGTCCGTCTGGCGTGGCAACAAACCTAGCAACAAGAAAAAACGCACGGTACCGAAGCTCAGAATTCGTTGGACACAGCTCGGGCTCGTCGACCCCTCCGTGGCATCCCAGGAAACGCCGATGGATGAGATCCGTCGTGAAGTGACGGCCTTGGCTAGTTCAGGATTCGGGGCGGAAACCCGTGCCCGATCGGAGCAAACCCAGGCACGACCTGCCCGCGCGCACACTCGTACCAGTACGCCCCGCGCCGCGCGTCGACCGTCCGGATCATAAGAATACAGGGCTATTCGATCACCGATCAGGGAAGACGAATAGAAGGAGGCAGCCATCGCACGAGCAGGCAAAACCACCATCGCAAAACGCGATCGAGAAAAAGCTAAACAAGTGAAGCAACGCGAGAAGGAAGCCCGCCGCGTCCAGCGCAAGGCCGAAAAACCGGAACGCAGCGTGACAATGGGAGAAGAAGATCCGGACTTGGAGGGATTACGATGGGGCCCCCAGGACCCCCTCTACTGACAGGGGCTCTGGGGGCTACGTCCTGAACTCTGGTCTCCTTAGGAGACCTTCACGACGAAGCGGTCTTCGCCGAATACACCACGGAGTTGCTTGCTGACCAGCGAGCGATATTCGCCCTTCTCTTTGGCCATTCTCACCAGCCCCTCGGCATCCGTCAAAATCAAGAGATCTTCTTCCGCGATCAACACTCGATCTCCCTTTCCAACATTGATCCGATATTGTGTTCGGCCATCAGGATTGCGGCTGGGGCCGTTTACAATTTCGGTCAATCCGTCGATATGCCCCTTCTGCCCATCCAACCGATGCTGCACCATCGTTCCGTCCGGAATTCTAACCCACTGGCTGGCGGCCCGAGGCGCATCTTGATTCTGATCGCTCACCTTCATTCCTCCCTTGCTAGATACGCGCAAATTGATTAAGAGTTCGGCCCAAGATCACTCCCGTTCTTGATTCCCCCATTGGCTTCCCGAGAACCTCCGTCGGCGCTCTGACTCCATACCTGGGACGAGCTACCACGCCGCCGTCGACGCTCCGGGTCGCTCCGTGGCGTGTGGCCATCCGGTCGTGGAGAAGCACTCGCTGAGGCAGGACTCCCTTCAGCCCGTGGCACCGCCTGTCCGAGCAACCGCTCGATAGCCCGCAGTTGCTCCTGGTCCTCCGCCGTCACAAATGTGGTGGCGCGGCCGGTCGTTCTCATCCGGGCGGTCCGCCCAATCCGGTGCACATAGTCCTCCGGACAATTCGGCACATCGTAATTAATCACGTGGGCAATATTTGCCACATCAATGCCGCGCGCGGCAATATCTGTTGCCACCAACACCCGATAGGTGCCTCGTCGGAACCCTTCCAACGCCGCGCGGCGTTGCGGGAGGGTTCTTCCGCCATGAAGTACCGCCACGCGGTGACCAGCCGAATCGAGCAAATTGCCCAGTCGATCAGCACGATGTTTCGTTCGGGCAAACACCAGCACGGTATCGGACTCGGACTGGAGCAACGACATCAACAGTCCGTTCTTACGGTCATGTGTGGTGTGATGCACGGCTTGAGTCACGCCGTCGGCGGTCGTTGCCGATTTCGTGACCATGACCCGCACCGGATCCTTCACGCTGGCCTGCGCCAATCTGGCGAGATCGTTCGGCATTGTTGCGGAAAATAGCAATGTCTGCCGTTCTTCCGGCATGGCATCCAGAATCTGATTGATCTGCTGAGCGAATCCCATATCCAACATTCGATCAGCCTCATCGAGGACCAGGATGGACATCGCGAGCAAACTGATCGTTCCGTTCCACATGTGGTCGAGTAACCGCCCCGGTGTCGCCACGATAATGTCGGGGCGTTGTCGCAATCCCCTGACCTGAGCCTGCATATCGGCCCCGCCGACCACCGTGGTGGCAAACAATTGCAGATCGCGCCCCAGGGTATCGATCGTCGCTTGAATCTGTATCGCCAGCTCGCGCGTCGGCGCCAAGATCAGCGCGCGAGGCTGCCCTTTGGGCGTGCCGCTCAGCCGCTCCAACATCGGAATGACAAAGGCCGCGGTCTTTCCCGTTCCGGTCTGCGCGCATCCCAATACATCCCGGCCGGCCAGCGCATGCGGTATGGCTTGGGCCTGGATCGCCGTCGGTTCAGCAAAACCAGCCTTGATCAGATTTCGCAACAGGGTAGGAGACACACCAAGGGAGTCAAAACTCGTAAACGCAGTCGTCTGCACGCAGCTATCCTTTCGTTGTGGATCGCATTAAGACGGGATCAGAGAACCGAGGGGAGGGTGAATCCGGAAGGAGTCAGCTCCAAACTGGACCTGGTCGCGATGCGATCGCGCGGTCCACGTTGAGGAGGTACAGCATTGGTGGACCGATACAATGCTGCAGTAGATCACACTCTACCGCATGGTGCCCCTACCGGTCAACAGGTCCGCGAGTTCGAGCACTCTCCCACCTGCCCGATCGGCGGGCCACGCGGGGCTTGCCGCGGAACCAGAATGGCTTATACTACGATCTAGAAAGCGAGGCTCCGATGAGAGCCATGATGTTCGTCCTCACGCTGTTCCTCAACCTCCATTCGGCTGCACTACCCTCAAGTGCAGCATCGGAATCCTCGGGCACGGACAAGGCAGGGTCTAACCAGAATCTGACCCTCGACGACGTCAGACGAGGACTGAAGAGTGCGGCGAAAAATATCGAAGAGGAGATCCCGAAAATCGGGCCGGCGATCAGCAAAACGTTCAAACAGGTGACGGGCAACGATAAGGGAACTGACACCTCCCCCAAAACTTCCAGTTCTCAGAACTCGACCAAGTCACAACGGTAACGGCACGGGCGACGCTACTCGCCACGAACGTGCATTCAGAGCTCCAATAACCTATGATCATGCGATTAAAGCCGTTGCCCCTCCTCCTGGCAGCCATCGTCGGTTGCACCTCCACACAGCCGACAACCTGCCCCCCACAAGAACATCCGGTGGTGCTGGATTCACTGTACTTCGGTACGGCGAGACCCGGCGGAGTCGTCACCTCCCAAGAATGGGAGAGCTTCCTTCGCGATGCGGTCACTCCCCACTTTCCTGAAGGGCTCACATCCTGGACCGCTTCCGGACAGTGGACAACTTCCACGGGAACGCTGAGACGGGAAGCCTCCTACATACTCCAACTGGGACACGATGCAACGCGGGAGAAAGACCAGGCAGTGCACGACCTTATCGAGACATACAAGCGCCGGTTTCGCCAAGACGCCGTCATGCGAATTCGATCGTACGCCTGCCGTTCATTCTGAGCGAGACTGTGCGTCGGAGGAGGCTATCGGAAAGAAAGAGGCGGAATGGATGAGCCATCAGCCTCATCGTGCAGTGAGGAGTGAGGAGAGTGATGGCGGACATGATGCGAGCAGGGCGGCCTCATCTAGATGACACACCCTGCTCATAGATCGGTAATAACCATGCACACGAGTGCAGGCTCAGCCCGCCAGGGCGAGCACCTGCACTCCCGTCTTCACAGCCTCACGCCCAAGTGCGATGCTGTTCGCTCACGTGCTCGCTTCCATTCGCTTTCGCGATGACCCATGACACGTCATCCGGAATCGACACGACCTTCAACTCGGCACAATGGCCGTTAGCCGCAGCTTGCAGTTCCTCCACTACCTGAACCAGTCGCTTGTCGTCGCGGGGAATCAGCAGGCCACATTGATTGAGGCTCGGCTCCTGAGGGCCGGCCGCGGAAGGCCAGTAGGCGCCAAGATCAGTCTCCTTGAGCGCATCCGGCTGCCCTAACTCACGCAGACGCAGGAACGCTTTGTGGCTCAGACAGAACTGATCGTAACTTTTATTGATGACGATTTTTCGCATGACACGTGCTCTCTTTCTGTTGCCGATGACAGGCCTGAGGTGGCCCCACGAGAGACATCAACCCCCTGAACACATAGACGGAATTAGACGGTTGGCTTTGGATCTTTATAACCGATGTAATTTCCGCTCCAATGCGCATGCCGACGATCGGCCCACAGACTGACTTCGTCCTTATGTCCCTCACCATAACGCTTCTGAAGCACTGTCCCAAACGACACCAGGTTGCCCTGGATTTCGCCGAGATCACTCTCCGTAATCTTCTCCCACTTGGCCTTAAGGGGAGCTTTCAATTGTAGCCAGAACTGTTGAAACTGTTCCTGTGTCATCGCGTTCTCCTTTATGGGTGGCAAACTCAGCGCCACACCGTTGTAAGGGCCGACACGCGCGGACGCATGCCGAGACCTCTGGTGGCCTAAGATGGAAACTCTGGCGTAGAAGCAGCGAAGACCGGGGAATCAGACGCGCAAGGGAGGAAAGGAGGCGCGCAAGATGAGACAGTCGGCGTGGCTCAACACGTCATAGCCCACCCTACAGGGCCTAACATGCTGTGTCAACGGAGGCTAGACGAGCGGAATGGCCAAGCCCTTGATTCCAAGCGACTTAATTATTTTAGAGCGCACGCGAGGCGAGTTCAGCCAGGCAGTCGGATTTCGCTTTAATGCGAGGCGCATCATACTCCCGGTTGCCACCCGAACGAGTTTGACGGGCAGGGAGGTTCACTCCCCACCCGTCAGAACCCCTCGAGATCTGAGACACGCTCGGTTGGAGCCTCTTGCGTGATAGAGCTCAGGCCGTCGTGACTGAAGCAGGCACGGCCTTTGGCATGAATTCCTTATACCCGTAGCGCTCGGCGAGATACGCCTTCGCTTCGTCGCTGACATACTCGGTGAACTTGTACCGATCATCTTCGACTGTCTTGGCATCTTCCATGACCTTGTCAGTCGGGATCGCATACTCGATGTTGCACGAGGTGTACGCCTGAACATACGTCGGCCCGATGTCCCGGGCAATCAGCACGGCTTTCTTGATGACGCTCTCCACTCGTCGCGGATTATTCGGCACCACCGTAGCGATATAGGCGCATCCGGCAACTTTGGCCATCGTGACCATATCCATCTTTTCAAACTTCTTTCCGAGCGGAGCCATCTTCAGCACGGCCCCTCTGGTCGTCATGCCGCTCTCCTGCCCGCCGGTGTTACCGTACACTTCGTTGTCCAACATAATGGTTGTGAAGCGCTCCTTCCGGAACCAGGAATGCAACACCTGCTGGAATCCAATGTCGGCGGTTCCACCGTCCCCCGCGATCACCACGACATCTTTCGGTTTATCGCCGAACCGGAGCCGGAGTCCCCGCGATAAACCGCTGGCCACGCCGTTCTGGTCGCCGTAGTTCCCGTACACGAATGGAATCGCCGCCTGGGAAATCGCCAATCTTCCGCAACCCGCCGTCCCGACGGTAATGGTGTCTTCGGGATTCGGAAACGCAATGATCGCCAAGCGAATGAACAGAGTCATCGCGCAGCCGGCACACATCGGATGCTCTTCCAGGATTTCCTTGAAGCTGCCCATCTGCGACACCGTCGTCTTTTTCCCGAACGGTCCATGCTCGACCATATCCCGATATTCTTTCGGCATGAACTGCTCAAAGCCGGGTGTGAACTTTACATAATCAAGACTCATCTAAGACCTCGCTCTCTTGGAGCCGCAAAAGCGGCGGTGATACTCCTGCCGCTTACGACACCAGTTGTTTTGCAGCGGCTTTCTTTTCTTTGACCTTGGCATCACGCTCCGCCAGGAGCTGTTTTGCCGGCTCGCTGATATACTCCTTGAAGGCAAACCGTTCCGTGGGCTTCTCGGAATCCCGCATTTCCTGCAGCCCCTCCATGCTGTTCTTGCCGATCTCCAGAATGCAGGGCGTATAGAGCTGTAAATAGGTCGGCCCGATTTCCCGCGCGATCAGCACCGCGTTGCGGACGACCTTCTCCACCAGCGACGGCTTGCTCACTGTGCAATTGACGACGTAGTGGCAGCCGGACTCCCGGGCGATTTCAGGCAAACGCACTTTATCGAACAGTTTTCCGACCGGCGCCATTTTGGCAACGAACCCCTTCTGCATAAGACCGCTCTCCTGCCCGCCGGTATTGGCGTAGAGCTCGTTATCAAAGCAAATGGTCGTGAACTTTTCTTGCCTGAACCAGGCCTGCAGGGTCATGTCCAGACCGATGTCCACCGTTGCGCCATCTCCCGCCAACACGACCACATCCTTCACGCGATCCGGAAAGCGCACACTCAAGGCCCGCTTGAGCCCCGAAGCAATGGCATTCTGGTTCCCGAACAGGGAATGGATATTGTGGACGGCCACCATTGGAAACACGAGACTCGTACAGCCAGTCGAGCCGACCATGACCGTGTCTTCGGGGTTGGGGAGCGACGCCAAAATATATCGAAACGCCATGGATTCCGGACATCCGGCACACAGTGAATGCTGCTCGATCAGTTCCTTGGACGTGCCGATGTCCTTCCACCCGCGGTCTTCCTTGCCGTACGTGGCGCTGCTGACCAGGTCCTGATAATCCGACGGCATGATGTCATACAGGTCCGGCGAAATCTTGATGCGTTCTTTGCTCATATCTATCTCCTCTCAGCCCTGCTGAGCGTCAATGTGCTACCTACGGTACCGAAACCTTTCCCATTCTCTGGCCCTCTGCGCGTCACCCGCGACCCGCGAGCGTGCCGGAACGCACCCCAAGCGCACGCTTAATTTCTTCCACGATGATCTCCGGCGGCATGGTCATCCCGCCACACACTCGCGGGCCGGCGATGACACGCTCACTTCGTGGAATGGTCGCCTTGATCTCTTTCGCCATCCACCCGATGACATTGAATTCCGGCACAATGATGTGAGTGGCGTGCTTGGTGGCTTCCTTAATTTCCTCTTCCGGCCAGGGCCGGAGCGTTTTGATCTTGACGAGTCCCACGCGAATGCCTTCATCCGCCAGGAGACGAATCGCTTCGCGCCCCTGAGACACGGCGGTGCCGGATGTGACAATGAGCACGTCGGCGTCGACGTCTTCGGTTTCGATCAACCCGTTCAACCAGGCAATCGTATGCTTTCGCGACCGCTCTGCGGCAGCCCAGACCTCCTGCTGCCAACTCGCGTGCGTCGCATAACTGATGTAGTTGCTTTTCATAATGAACGGATCGCGCATCATCCGGACCGGCGGACATTCCATATCCATACAGGGCACCGGCGAGCGATACGGGTCGTAAGGCGGCAGGCACATATCCGTCGGGGTCAGATCGACAACGTCTTTGGTGTGCGTCACAAAGAATCCGTCGCAGCAGAGTGCCAATGGCAAATGCACTTCGGGCTCTTCCGACACCATGTAGCCCATGAGAATCCAATCATAGAAGTCTTGCGCCGTCTCCGCATGCCAGACGAGCATGCCTGTCTGCATCAAATAGGAAATCTCGATGGTGTCCGGTTGAATCGACAGCGGGGAATTGATCCCCCGGCATGTCACGATGCATTGGATCGGCAAGCGGGCCCCCGCCCACATGGGAAAGTTTTCCATCGCCCGCATCGTGCCGGGTCCTGCCGTCGTCGTGAAGACACGGGCCCCACCGAAGGCGGCCCCTGCACATTGCGACATGACGGCAAATTCGCTTTCCCCGCGGAAATAGTCTCCGATGTAGCCCTCGGCAAACAGCTCGCCGATCAATGCAGCGGCTTCGCTTTGTGGGGTGATCGGATAGGCGATCATCACGTCAATGCTGGCGCGCCGGATGGCTTCTTTAATGACTTCGCTGCCGGTATAAAACGACGGCGTACGAGGCGCCTCCCGCATCATGATACGGGGGTCGGTGAAGACCTGGCCTTTTTTATTCTTGGTTCCAATGACGGATGTGGGTTCCATAGCGGACCTCCTTCAGTCACAGTGACGTTTGTGCCGAGACAGCGACTCGCGCCGGAATTAAGCGCTGAACGAGCTCCCGCATCCGCAGGTCGTCTTGGCTTGTGGATTCTTGATTGCAAATCCCGAGCCCTGCACGCTGTCGACGTAGTCGACTTCGCAGCCACTCAACAGCGGAGCGCTTTGTGAATCCATGATCACTTTTACGTCGCCCTTTTCAATGACCGTATCGTCGTCGCTCATCTTGGACTCGAACGCCATCCCATACTGATAACCGTGGCATCCCCCGCCCTTCACATAGACTCGCAACCCCAGGGTGTCCTTTTCTTCACGCATCAATTCTCGAATTTTTTCTTCTGCGATGGCTGTAATGGTAATCATGTTGGCACTCCTTCTGACTGCTATATCAAATGAACCGCTGGTGGTCATGACACGACACGAGAAACGAACCGTGCTTTGCCGGAAACGACAATCGCTCCGTTCGCGAAGCACACCCTCAGGATTGAGTGCAGGACACTCTGGCGTAAGAAGCGGCGGAGACCGGACAATCAGTCGCGCAGGAAGGAACAAACAAGCGCGATGGAGAGAACAGCCGACGAGGCTTGGCACGTCATACTGTCACGCTAAGCGCTATGGCCATCGGAGTCAAGGGATATTGAGACCCAGTCCGTGGGTGATTCGTGCCGGCAGACGGCACGGAGCACAGATGAAACCTACGCGCCCAACGACGAGAGTCGTTGGAGTCTCGCGAACCACCTGGCGCCCTCACCGATCACACCGTTCGCGCGGCGAGGCTTCACCGAATCCCCTAGGCCTGTGTGGCGCTGCCGACTGACACCGGCTTTTCCTGCAAGGCCGTCTGCATGGAGGCCTTGAGGCCTTGAATGGCTCGCGCCACATCTTCCTCTGTCGACCCGAAACGATCTCCCATGACCTTGATGGCTTGATTGATCGCTTTCGTCATGTTGGTGATGCGTTCTTCTGGCGTCATACTCATGCGCTGCCTCTCCTACCCCCGATGATATTATGATCACCCGTTCAAGTTACTTACGCTGACAACCCCTGAGGCTGCGGCGCGAGAACCTCTGTTACAAAGCGGCTTGTGGGCAACCGATTGTCGTCTGCTTCTCACTGCTCAATTGAGGCACGTTCGTATCACCGAACCGGTCACGATATTCCTTCCCGTCGATCACGTCACGAATCACCCGTTCAAAACCGGAACTCACCAGGTCTTTGCGAGCACTGGCCAACGACGCGCTGTCCACGCGCCGGCCTAATAACGCGCAATACAGATTGTCGATGGCTTTTCCCGGATCCGCCACGGGTGGGACGCCTGGTGCCGAACCGACCTGCGCCGTACCCATGTGGGGTGTAATCCACTTGGCATTAAATTCCGATGACAGGGCAATCGCTTCGACGACCTGCTTTACCGTCTTTTCCCCTTTTGCCAACTGTGCGGCATAACCGGACTGGACAATATATCGTTGGTGATCCGGGTCGTTCTTCTGTGACGGACCCGGTTCTCTCCCCATCGATCGCATGAGCAATTGTGCGTACGACTGCGCGAGAATTGCCGTCGCCTCTTGCGGCGTCCGTTCTTCCGCAGCAGCTGCATCACTGAGGCATACCGTGCTAATTCCCAGCACGACGGTCATGATGGGCATCCATAGCGGTCGCATACCGATGCACTCCCTTACCACACGCGGGCCGGTCGCCTTGTCGCAACGTGAATCAACATCAACAGCATTCCCCCCACGGTAAAGATCCAATAAACCTGAGTCGGCATCTCAGCGAGCCCAGTCCAATTAAGTCCCCAAACCACGAGTCCAAGCACGAGAGAAATCAACGCGGCGTGCAACATGACCTAGTCCTCACTCTTCCAAACGCTTATCGTATATTCCACTCATTGGAGACCACCGCCACCCTGTACAACGGAAGCCGAGTTCGCGGCACCTAACAGGACGCCACAGCCAAATGTGCCCAGGTCGCCCGAGGCTCCAGGTGCCACTGGCGATGGATATCAATCAGCGAATCGATGACCGCACCACATTGTCGGCAGCCCCACCCATAGGCCAGCGTGCCGCTGACAATGTCCTTCATCTTGATCATCATCATAGGACCGTAACAACGCGGACATCTCATTGCGCTCTCTCCTGGGGACATGACCGCACACGACCGTGCCATTTTCGCCGTCTCCTCACGACCCGCTCTTCTCGAATAACTTCACCACCAGCGTCTTCGCTTTAATGCGCTCCATCAACTGCGCACAAGAGGCATCGCGAATAATACTCGCGAACTGCGCATGATAGCTGGCAACCAAACTTCCTCCGTCCATCACCGCGTCGTAGACCAACCAGCGTCCGTCCTGACTGACCAGCCGGAAGTCGATGAAGGTGTCGACCTTCTCTCCGACGAGCCGTGTTTTGACTTCCGCGAAGGGGTGCTTCCGTTGCTCTGAGAGGTAACTGATTCGCTCACCGGAATACTCCACCATCCGGTTGGCGAGCGCGTCGCGAAGCAACTGCACAAAAAGCCCGACATATTCCCGCCGTGCCACATGGCTCAGTTGCCCCCAAGATGCGCCCAGAGACCGTTTGGCCATGTCCTCGTAATCCACATGATGCCGAATAACCTGTTCGATTTCCTCACGCCGCGCCTCGGAGCGACTCGGGTCTTTGAGCTCCTTGAGGAGATACAGCAACTCCGAGACGGTCCCCTTCACGGTCTCGGTAGGCCCCTGCTCGGACCAAGCAGTCGTGGTCTGCGTGAGCCCCATCAGCATGGTAGTGGCGATCATAACGACCAGACCTCGCCAAGGTTTCGCTTGAAGCCCGCACCATAGTGCCACCGCTGCTGCCCCACTGTTGTCGATCATGCAGTCACTCCTCCCGACGATTCGAGCCGGCCGTCTCATTCACGAGACCACGCAACACCGGTCGTTCGAAACCGGGAGGCCTTCTCCGGCGTACTACGTCTGGCTGGCCACCAATCGATCCATAATCCGGCCATAGACGTATTCAGGTAAAATCTCTTTCGTCAGCAGCTCCTCCCGATGCCGGTAGGGGCGCCCAGCCACAATCTTCTTCGCATAAAACTCGCCGATTCCGGTGAGCGACTTGAGCTGTGAAATTTGAGCGCTATTGATATCGAGTGAAGTATTCCGGCCGACGGCCCACGAGGTCCCACTTCTCTCAGTCGCCAAGGGCGCCTCGATGCTAAGAGACTTACCGGCCGACCTTGAACGCACACGATGTTCCATACGCATATCGTCATCCTTCTTGCAGTAGCCCCATTAGCAGAGCCCCACCATACAGACACACGGCCACATCATCGCACCCGACTCAGTCGACTCGCCTACGGCTATGACGGGACGAGCAGGTTAGCGCCCAGGAACGGCTCGCATGGATGCACGATCGGATTCGTCGCGCTGACAACTCTGCTCGGCAATCATCCGTTGCCCGGGTGTCGCGCCCTGAGGAATTCTCGTCAGGCAAATCGGCAGCGTGTCCTCGACGGCACCGGAAGCCACCGCAACGGACTTGACCGGCGCGACGGTCACAACGGGTTTCTGGTCCGTGGCATGGACGGTCAGTGAGACGGCAAGCAACCAAGCGGTTGCCAGAAAAAGACTCAATACTCTCGCGGTGTTTGTTCGATGAATACGCATAGGATGAAACCTCCCCAATAGGCAACCGTGTAACTTACAGAAGCAGGTTAGCGCCCCTTCGCCACCAGCACATAATCATGCAGGTAGGTGTACAACAGAACGCTCAGCATGGCTGCACCGAAGCAGACCGTCGCGACCGTAAACAGATTGCGTGCGGCCCAGAACTGTACTGTCTGCGCCATCATGGTATCCTCCATTTGACATCAGATCCCTGCCGGTTGGCAGGAGATCTCAAGCGCATTCGTAACTCGAATCGTCTGTCTACACTGTGCCGTCCGTGTAACTAGCCCACATTGCAACAAGCCACGTGAAAACCATAATTCCGATGAGTGCCCAAATTTGATACATGACAACCTCCTAGCTGGGCGAATCTTGCCGTAAGCAAAAGACTCCATCCTGAGTAGATCGACTGATCGGCCAATGACCGATCACTGCGGGCCTACCATCGCTGGACTCTTGTTCTATGGCGGCGAAGCGGCGAAGACTTGGGACTCGCACGCGCCAGGAGTGAGGTGAGAGAGGAAACGTGCGCGCGAAAGGAGAAAGCCGGCGTGGCTCAGTACGTCATAGCTTCACCCTATAGGGCTGAGAGAGTGCTGTCAATGCGCCGGAGAGTCACTCGCACTGCAAGAGCATGATTCTATGCGGCAATATTTATTATCAACAATCCGTCGTTGTGCGCCATATTCGATGTCGCGTACTCCATATCGACCACTGCGCACCTCCGTGATAAGACGTGGGATGCGGCAGGAACAAATGTGATACACTGTGAATGCATAGCTGATTCATCAGCCGCCCAGCTCCTACTTGCTGTCGACTCCGAGTCCGTCGGTCAGCACGATCGCTTCAACCGCCCTTCCGTCCGCGATACTCCGCTCGGCTCATTCTGACATTCGCATTCGCCAGCCCAGGCGCGTACCGCAGTGCGATTGTACGCCTGCGGAACCATGGGAATCCCGGCGTCTACGTACAGGTACGATAACAAGGAGACACAACCGTTATGAACAAAGGGCAAGACAATCAGGCATCCCCGGCGGCACGATGGGTACGTATTCCAAACGGCACCAAGGTCAGGCACCGGCACAAGGGGTATGACGGTCACATCGACGGATTAACCGAGATCGTGGTCGGACCGAGTCGGAATCCCGATGGAAAAACACAGTACCGATTGAACATCGGTGGCTCGTCCCGGGAACTGGTCACCGAAGACGATCTCAGCATCCTCGTGGATGGCGACAATCTCGTGATCATGATCCGACAGAAGGAACCATACCGTCGCTCGATCACGGTACAACTGCATGGCGTCCTGGCAGAAGATCGATTCATCAAAGCCGGTAGATCGAGCGCCGTGCCAGCGGCGACGCCCCCTCAAGCGCCACCCGCCTAACGTACGTTGCTCCTATGCGAACCACGGAGGTGACGATGAACCACACGTCTTCTAAAAAACGGCAACGAGAACAGACCCAACGTGACCGCCGCATGCAGAAAGAGGCTCACCGCCGGCAACAAAAACCCGACGTGCCCAGATTGCACGGTCAAGGAGATCCCGACCTGGCAGGCATGGTCGCAGGACCTCAGCCTCCGCAGGAAAATGGCAGCCACTAAGTAGCCGGACGGGTCGGCACACAATCACGTGACCGGCCGCAATTGATCGAGAGCCAGTTGGAGTGGAACTGAGATTGGTGATGGCGGGAAAGGCCCACGAATAATCGGCAAGTCTGAAAGTTGGAGCGTTGCCGGAACGAAAACGATTAGTCTTCGTCGATCTCGCGCTCATTTAAGGATTGAACTGGTCGGGCGTTGTGGCCAATCAGAGAGACGAACCGTTCAATATGGCCAGGGGTAATGGAGATCGGTTCCTTCAGCACAATCCAGTGGACACCTTCCGTGCAGGGCGGCGTGGTGAGCGAACCATCATAGGCATAGTGGTGTAAATCTCGCGGCAGCAGATCCTGCGGATTAATCAACAGATCCCGCACCTCTTCCTGCTTCCCGCTCGGGATCCGTTCCCAGACGGATGCTAGGGAAGTCGATTCCGTTCCCAGATCCATTAACACCGCCAAAACAACCAGATGGCCAGACTCATCTCGATGCACAAGATGCGCTTCCATCGGATAGCTGCGGCCGTTGAGCTGATGCTCGCTTGGCGCATGGAAGTGAAAGTCCTTGAGTGTATACGTGCGCCCAAGGACCTCAAGCGACTCGCCTGATTGAAAATCCACCTCAATGGTGTGATGAGAAGCGACGACGTGACCGGGTGCGGCCGTGTAATGGACTAACAGCCCGTCATGGCTCTGGTGGTGGGGCGTCGTGCGAATATTGATGGGCGACTGCTGGGTGCCCTTTTCACAGGACACCGTGGTCGGAGCGATTTCTCCCCAGTGCGAGGGCCCCTGATCACCATCATACTGCCACGCGATGGGCGCCGTGCTAATAGGCGCAGGTGACGGCAGTGCTGCCAGATCTCCATCGGCCGCCCACAACGTACCCATCACAAGCAGAGTACAGAACCCCAGGCCCAACCCCAGACAAATCCTCATTCCCGACAGCCACTCCCCCACGCACACGCTTGAGCAAGAATTGAAAAATCGGTGTAGTATAAACAATGACGTTCCGCGAGTCAAATCCAATACATACGCCTCAGGGATTGGATCCGCCGCGTGACTCGACTCCTGCCTAGATATCGGGAATCTGCCAGTCGATGGGAGCAAGCCCCAGCTCGGTGAGGGCTCGATTCACCTGCGAGAAACAACGAGAACCAAAAAAATTTCTCGCCGATAGCGGCGAAGGATGGGCGCAGGCAATCACCACATGCTGCGGGTTCGTCACGAGCGCGCGCTTCTTCTTCGCTTCCCCGCCCCACAGCACGAATACCACTCGGGTCGGTTTCGCGTTCACAAGCTCGATAATACGATCGGTGAAAATTTCCCATCCACGCCCCCGATGCGAATTGGCGGCATGGGCGCGAACCGTGAGCACGGCATTGAGCATGAGAATTCCCTGCTTGGCCCAGGGCTCCAAGCAGCCGTTGTTCGGAATGCGACATCCGACATCGTCCCGTAGTTCACGATACACATTCCTCAGCGACGGTGGGATCGGCCGAACGTGAGGCGGCACCGAAAAACACAGTCCGTGCGCCATACCTGGCGTATGATAGGGATCTTGTCCAAGCAACAGCACCCGGACCTGTTCGTACGACGTCCCGTGCAGCGCCGCAAAAATATCCTGTGGCGGCGGCAGGATGGTTTCGCCCCCCGCCACTTCTGCATCCAGAAAAGATTCGAGATCCAGGTAGGCCCGACTTAGCAGCTGATTCATGAGTAACGGGTTCCAGCCCGATGGGATGGGGGGCAACATACAACGAGACCTCACGCTCACCAGAGTATTTCATGCACACGGACCGACTTCTCCGACACGCCCCTCTCTTGACCTGAAAGCATTCCCGCTGAGACCTGCAAGAAACCTGAGTGCACAACAGCTCAGCACAACAATTTCTGCTTAAATGGAGGTCCGGAGAGTACCCTACCGCCCGGATGCGAGCGAGCACAGAAACAGGTGAGCCGATGCCTTACCGCTTCACGGATCTGCTCCCACTGTTGCTTCCGGTGTTTCCTTTGCCCCTTCCACCATTATCCACACGATCGACAATTTGCTGGAGCAACTGACTCGTGTTCAAACCACCGGATTGCGATGGCCCGAGACTTCCCGCACTGACGACCTGCGGGGCCATAACCACCGGCTGACTGGTAGTGATCCCCGCTGAACTCGGCACATTCAAGCCGGAGGCTGCGGCTCCCGCTACAACGGGAATGCCGATGCTGGTTGCGAGAATCGTTCCTTTGATGCTTCCCGCAACCTGCTCCGTCTCGTTCCCTGTCTGCACGGATTGGAACAGCCCCTTTTCAAGGTCGAGTACCTGACCAATCTGGGCGCTGATGATCTGACGGAACACCGGCGTGGGCAGTTCGCGATGTTCGTCCCGCACAGGGAGCGTTAGCCGTGACTGCTCACGAGAGCCCGCCTCCGACGCCACGGCCCGAGCTCCGACTTTGAGTTGAATCTCCATTCCGGCCTTAAGAGAAACAGGCTTCTCTTCGCCCATAATCGGCTCCACGCGCGCCTGCCCCTCAAGAACGCGGACAATCGCAAGCGGTGGGGTGGCGACCAATCGCGCCAGAAAGGACTGACCGTCACGTCCGGCGACCGTGGCCTCGACAATTCCTCCACGCGTGACTACGTGCGCCAACGGTGTTTCGAGCGTGAAGACATCCGTCATCCGGCCGGCACTATAGGACAATGCGATACGTGCGGATCCCTGCTGCAACCGGGCATACGTCTGGCCCCTGAGCGGTTCCTGAAAACTGAGACTGGAGTCCTCCTGAAGACTCACCAGCGCGCGATGGTCCCAAAGAATATCAATTTCCCCCGCCTTGCCGACCCGGACTTCTTCCCCAACATTGATGACATCCCCGATCTTCAGCGACAGTCGCGAACTGTCCGCGGCCGGACCGGTGACACGCGTCTCTCCATCCACGGCAGTGACGACGCCAGTAATGGGGTGATCGGGAGAGGCCGGACGCATCGGAACATCGGATGCTGCAAACAGGTGCCCTCTGCCACACACGAAAAGCACAATCACCAACAGAATCGGGAAGGGTATGACAAGCTGCTTCATATAGATCACCTACGAGTTATCGGTGTTCAAAAAAGACCGCCCCTAAAAACAAGAATCCCTCAAAAGTCTTACTGGGAGCCAGTTTTCAGCAACCATCTCTCGGAAAACGAGCCGAGACTGTCGTATAGTAGGAGACGGATCGAATCAAGGTCAAGCCGGTGCCCATAGGTTCATAGAACGTCTCTATATATCGTCGCCGATCGGACACACCCACGCACCAACCCGCATGAACCATCGCCGTTGTCCATCCCTTGCACGCCTCCTTTCTGCCTTCGCCCTCCTGTTCGGCACGGGATTACTCTGGGCCTCGACCGTCACCGCCCAGGAAGCCGATGCCGAAGTGCTCGTGGCCGAAGCCATCTTGAACTACGAGGCCAAACGCTACGACGAAGCAATTCCGTTGTTGAGCAAAGCCTCCGAGCTTGCTCCCGGTCATGCGCGGGCGCTGTACTATCTTGGGCTATGCCATTTGGGGAGAGGACACGCAGAACAGTCCATCGAACCATTCACAAAACTTCACCTGCTTCGCCCGACCTATCCGGAAGCGTCATACCAACTCGGCGCTGCCTACTTCGCGGTACGACAGTATGAGCAGGCCGGATCGCTGCTCGAAGAAGTCTTTCGCCAACAGCCCGAACGGCAAAATCTCGGATACTACGTCGGTTTTTTACGATACCAGCGCAAAGACTATGAAGGGACGGTCGAAGCGCTCGATGCAAATCGCTCCACCGACCCCGACATCCGACAACTGGCCATGTTTTATAGAGGATTGGCCCTGGGAACGCTTGGGCTGTCTGAGCAAGCCCAAACCGAGTTGAGCGCTGCCCAACATATACAGCCCGCTTCGCCGATCACGGGTGCCTCCGTACGCATCCAGGAAGCCTTGGCCTCCGCGCATCACATGGCTGACACCCAACGACTACATGCGCAAATCGCGATCGGCGGCTACTACGATGACAATGTGGCCGTCAATCCCAGGAAAAGTGTCGACCCCGTAGCGGAAGCGTTGCGGTCACGCTCAACCCAATCGCCGGGATTCGTCACGTCGGCACGCGGCGACTACGCCTGGTACCGCAACGGTCCGATCGAATCGACCATCACCTACTCCTACTACCAAACGGTCAACACCGGCAGCGGCGTGGGAGCCTTCAATATTCAAAACCACCTCGGTGGTTTGTCCGGCGCATACCGTGGGACGATCGGAACCGTGCCCTACGAACTGGGCGGACAATACACCTACGACTACATGATGCTGGACTTCAGAGGGTTTCTCTCTCGACACTCCGTCACACTCCCGGCGACCATAGTGCCGCCCGGAATCAACATCCCGTTTATCGGACGCGTTGATCACCTGACGACACTGCTTTACCGGTTTCAGGAGAAAGAATTTTTTACCGAACCTGGCAACAATGATCCCCGCTTTGGCCCGGAATCACGCGATGCGAACAACAACATGCTCGGATTCATGCATGCATTCCGTCTGCATCGGGATCGATACCTCCTGCGTGTCGGGTACCAGCACGACATTGAATTAGCCAGGGGATCAAGCTTTTCGTATAGCGGCAATCGACTGCAAGTGGGCGGTCAAGCGAGCCTCCCTTGGTACGACATGAGTCTCCGCCTAGACTATGAAGTGCATTGGCGCGCCTATGACCAGGCACAAACCCTCTTCGCCGACAATGCCGGCAACCTGTCACAGCGACGGGACATCGAACAGGATCTGTTTATCCAGCTATCCAAACCGCTCCCCTACCGCCTCAACTGGGCAATCCAATACCAAGCCGTCTTTAACCAATCAAACATCCCTGTCTACGCCTATAATAAAAATGTATTTACCACGCTGCTAACTTGGGCCTACTGACCAGCGACGAAACCATTGGCGTAGACGGAGTTACCCTATTCCCCTTGAAGTCGAGTTCCCGTGGGACAGGGCTCAAGATGCCTGAGAAGATGACGCTCGGCAGCAGCACAATCCAACCCATTGAACGGTAGACGGCCCCATGAGAGGAAGCGTTTGTGGCGAGAATTGGGCTGAGACAACCTCAAACCGCAGGGTGACGGTAGCGGAGGAGAAGGATTGGCGAGAGAGGTTTATGCAAGGCACAGAGAACGCGCACCGGATTCATCCGCGAGACCAAGAGTCCACAGAAGACGCGCAGATCAATTCGTCAAACGGAAAATCGAGAGCTCGGCCTCAATAACGAGACCCTGCGAGGCCTGCCGTTGAGCGATCTAAGAAAACCACGGAGTTAAGGCCAGGACATCAGTGAAGTACCAGCGAGGCAACCTTCACGACTGTGAAAAATAAAAAAGCCTGCCCGATTTCTCGAGCAGGCTCTTTTTGTAACCCGGCAGCGTCCTACTGTCCCACTGCCTCACGGCAGCAGTATCATCGGCCTTGGAGGGCTTAACTTCCGTGTTCGGTATGGGAACGGGTGTGACCCCTCCGGCAAGGCCACCGGGAACTTCTGAAGAATCAAACTTCTGAGTGACTATGCTAGGTGATCATATGGGACTAGTCCCTGATCGACGATAACATAGCTCGCCATTCGTTTGTTCTTGTTAAGACCACGTCTATCAGGAGCAAAGGATGTTAAGCCGCACGGACGATTAGTACTGGTTAGCTACAGCCCTTACGAGCCTTCCACACCCAGCCTATCAAACTCGTAGTCTACAAGTGTCCTTTAGGGGGCTTGCGCCCCGGGAGAGCTTATCTTGAGGCAGGCTTCCCGCTTAGATGCTTTCAGCGGTTATCCCAACTGAACATAGCTACCCGGCACTGCCGTTGGCACGACAACCGGCACACCAGAGGTTCATCCTTCACAGTCCTCTCGTACTAGTGAACGCCCCTCTCAACTCTCCTCCGCCCACAACAGATAGGGACCGAACTGTCTCACGACGTTCTGAACCCAACTCTCGTACCGCTTTAATAGGCGAACAGCCTAACCCTTGGGACCAGCTTCAGCCCCAGGATGCGATGAGTCGACATCGAGGTGCCAAACCTCCCCGTCGATGTGAACTCTTGGGGGAGATCAGCCTGTTATCCCCGGCGTACCTTTTATCCGTTGAGCGATGGCCCTTCCACGCAGAACCACCGGATCACTAAGCCCGACTTTCGTCTCTGCTCGAACTGTCGCTCTCGCAGTCAAGCTCCCTTCTGCCTTTACACTCGACGGCTGATTACCGACCAGCCTGAGGGAACCTTTGGGCGCCTCCGTTACCTTTTGGGAGGCGACCGCCCCAGTCAAACTACCCGCCAGACACTGTCTCTGCCCTGGATCACAGGGCCAGGTTAGAATATCAGAACAATCAGGGTGGTATTTCAACGTCGGCTCCACCTGACCTAGCGGCCAAGTCTCACAGCCTCCCACCTATCCTACACAGATCCTTCCAACACCCAATGTCAAGGTGTAGTAAAGGTGCACAGGGTCTTTCCGTCTAGTTGCGGGCACCCGGCTTCTTCACCGGAACAACAAATTCGCTGAGTCACTCCCTGAGACAGCGCTCCAGTCGTTACGCCATTCATGCAGGTCGGAACTTACCCGACAAGGAATTTCGCTACCTTAGGACCGTTATAGTTACGGCCGCCGTTTACTGGGGCTTCCCTTCAAAGCTTTGCCTTGCGGCTAACTCCTCCGGTTAACCTTCCAGCACCGGGCAGGCGTCAGACCCTATACATCCACTATCGTGTTTGCAGAGTCCTGTGTTTTTGGTAAACAGTCGCTAGAGCCACTTTATTGCAACCACGTTCAGCTTGCCTTGTACAGACTTACCTACTCGTGGCACCCCTTCTCCCGAAGTTACGGGGCTAAATTGCATAGTTCCTTAGGGAGTGTTCTCTCACGCCCCTTGGTGTATTCCACCCACCTACCTGTGTCGGTTTGCGGTACGGACATCGTATTGACTCGCTACGAGGCTTTTCTCGGCAGCGTGGGATCAGCCCGTTTATGGCCTTGCGGCCTCCCCATCACATCTCGGCGTTAACGGGATTGCGGATTTGCCTACAACCCCCGCCTACCTGCTTGGACCGGGTATTCCAGGGACCCGGCGGTGCCTACCCTTCTGCGTCCCCCCTTCGCTGATAACGCCAATACGGTGGTACAGGAATATTGACCTGTTTGCCATCGCCTACGTCTGTCGACCTCGGCTTAGGATCCGACTCACCCTGACCTGACGAACATAGGCCAGGAAACCTTAGGCTTACGGGGACGATGATTCTCACATCGTTTATCGCTACTTATGCCTGCATAATCTCTTCTCTGCGCTCCAGTTGTCCTTGTCGGTCAACCTTCACCGCACAGAGAATGCTCCCCTACCACTCACATCTTGCGATGCAAGTCCGTAGCTTCGGTTGTGAACTTGAGCCCCGTTACATTTTCGGCGCAAAATCGCTCGACCAGTGAGCTATTACGCACTCTTTAAAGGATGGCTGCTTCTAAGCCAACCTCCTGGCTGTCTGAGCGATCTTACAACCTTTTCCACTTAGCTCACGATTAGGGACCTTAGCTGACGGTCTGGGCTATTTCCCTTTTGACCACGGATCTTAGCACTCGTAGTCTAACTCCCGTTCGTCCAGTAACGGCATTCGGAGTTTGATTGAGTTCGGTAGCGTTGGAACGCCCCTAGCTCATTCAGTGCTCTACCTCCGTCACGGCTGAAACGAGGCTAACCCTCTAGTTATTTCGGGGAGAACCAGCAATCACGAAGTTTGATTAGCCTTTCACCCCTACCCACAGCTCATCCGAGCCATTTGCAACTAACATCAGTTCAGGCCTCCTCCGCCTG